>NZ_JALGRD010000010.1:0-202793 GCF_022810315.1 Stutzerimonas marianensis
TCTGGTATGACGGAGGGCGAGAGACGCTATCGCTGGGACAAGGAGCTGAGCCTTCTCCACTAATCGACCGGCTTTTGCGGCTGGCTGTTGGCCAAGCACGTGTAGAAGAGGCATACGAAGACGCCCATGGCTTCGGTTTCCCAGCGTCGCCACGGTGGCACCTGATGCATGATTGATGATTTCTCATGGAACAGCAGCTTCAGTCTCTGCCCTGACTATCGTTACACTCCATGCTTGCCCATCCGCTTGAGCGATGCATGCAGAATTCTGTCACGCCCGCCCCTCCCTCCCTTCAGGCCGATATGCCGCTCGTACTGGCTGGCCCGCTCTTGCGACGTCTAGAACCGGATCGGTTGGTAATGTGGATGGTGACCCGTGAGTCGCTGTCTCTGCACATGTCGCTCTATCCCGAGGGTGAATCGCCGCGGCTGTTTGCGCTCGACGGCGGCAGGTGTACCCCGCTGAGGATCGGCAGCTCGGCCTGGTTGCAACTGATTGACATCAGGCTGGACGCGCCACTACCCACAGATACCTTGATCGAATACGACCTTTCGATTTTGCTCGAGGGCAAAGCGTTTGGGATCAGCGATTGGGCGCCGCATCTGATTCATGAAGGTTTCAACCGTCCGGCTTTCGTGGTTCGGTCACGGTACGACGATCTGCTCCATGGATCTTGCCGTAAACCGCATCATGCGTCTGCCGATGGATTAGTCGTCGTTGATGCGCTAATAAAACGGGCCCGCGCAACGCCAGCGCAATGGCCAGCGGCGTTGATCATGTCCGGAGACCAGGTTTACGCCGACGATGTGGCCGGCCCAACGTTGGTAGCCATACACGCATTGATTCGCCTGCTCGGACTGTATGGCGAATGCCTTGAGGGCGCGGTGGTTGCCAACAGCGACGAGCTGATGGCTCATCCTGCGACTTATTATCGGCGTGAAGCGTTGCTGCCAGCATTCAAGTCCAACGAAGCGCTTCGCGAGCGATTTTTCGGCGGTGCCGAGAAGCCTGTCTTCACCACGGCCAACGCGCATAACCACCTGGTGTCTTTCGCCGAAGTGATCGCCATGTACCTGCTGGTGTGGTCCCCCGTGCCATGGAGGCTCATCGAGCCGGAGATGCCCCAGCTGGATGCCAAGATGGCGCAGCGGTATGCGCACGAGGCGCAGTGCATGGACGCATTTCGGCATGGCCTGCCGGCCGCCGCGCGGGCGCTGGCGCATCTGCCCGCACTGATGATTTTCGACGATCATGACATCACCGATGACTGGAATCTGAGCGCCCGCTGGGAGCACACGGCCTATGGTCACCCGTTTTCGAGGCGCATCATCGGTAACGCCTTGCTCGGTTATCTTCTCTGCCAGGCATGGGGCAACGCGCCTGAAGATTACGCGTCCCTCCTGCCCGCGATTCAGGCGCTAATGGCCAGCGCAGAGCAAGGTCAGCTTGCTTGCCCGTTGCACGACCGAGTGGTGGATGACCTGTTGCGGTGGGGCGATTGGGGGTATGTATTGCCTACCGAGCCGACCTTGTTGGTGCTGGACACCCGCACGCGGCGCTGGCGGAGCGAGAGCAACCTGAGCCGCCCCTCGGGCCTGATGGATTGGGAGGCGCTAACCGATTTTCAGCAGCACCTACTCGATCAGCCCTCGGTAATCATCGTTTCGCCAGCACCGATGTTTGGCGTCAAGTTGATCGAGACCGTGCAGCGCGTGTTCAGCTGGTTAGGTCAGTCACTGCTGGTGGATGCGGAAAACTGGATGGCCCATCGTGGCGCCGCGCAGGTGATGCTCAATATCTTTCGGCATACTCGTACCCCCGGCAATTACGTCATCCTTTCCGGCGACGTGCATTATTCGTTCGCCTATGAGGTGCGTATCCGAGGCCGTGTGGAAGGTCCACGGTTGTGGCAGATCACCAGCAGCGGCATCAAGAACGAATTCCCCCGGCGGCTTCTGGACCTGTTCGATCGGCTCAACCGCTGGCTTTACTCGCCGCGCTCGCCGTTGAACTGGTTTACCAAGCGCCGCCGGGTACGGGTTCAGCCGTGGCTGCCCAGCCGCAGCCAATCCGGTGAGCGTTTGTGGAACGGCTCGGGCATCGGGCGGGTCCGGCTTGATGCCGCCGGGCGTCCGGTCCGGATCGAGCAGATCAACGCCGATGGGTCAGCCCCGGTGACCTTCGATCCCGTTCGCGAATGATCAGCCGAATGCCGCGCGCAACGCGGGAAGCGTTGCGTAGTAGTACGCCGGCGATTCAGCCATCAGCTCGTCGTGACTACCGAACCCATAACCTACCGCAACGGCCTGCAAGCCGTTGCGGTGGGCCCCGATAAGGTCGTGCTTGCGGTCGCCAATCATCAGTGTCTGCGCCGGCTCCAGGCGCTCTTCGGCGACTAGGTGAGCGATCAGTTCGACTTTGTTGGTTCGTGTGCCATCCAGCTCGCTGCCATAGATCATCCTGAAGTGATGGTCGAAGGCGAAATGGCGGGCGATCTCGCGGGCGAACACCGAAGGCTTGGAGGTTGCCACGTAGAGCGTACGGCCCTGGCCGCGCAGGTGCTCGAGCATCTCGAGTACGCCGTCGAATAGCAGGTTTTCGTACAACCCGACCGTCTTGAATCGCTCGCGGTAATGGGTCACGGCTTCCCAGGCCCGTGCTTCATCGAAGCCGTAGAACTCCATGAATGCCTGCAAAAGGGGCGGGCCGATGAAGGGCTCGAGCCTGGCCAGGTCCGGCTCGTCAATGCCGAGTTGGGCCAAGGCATGCTGGATGGAGCGGGTGATGCCTTCTCGCGGGTCGGTTAGGGTCCCGTCTAGGTCGAACAGAATCGTGGCGTGATGCATGAAGGCAGGGCCGGCAGCTGGAGGATGGGGTCGATTGTCCCGTAACTCCCCGTTCGGCGGCAAACCAGGCGGGTAACGCTGCGCCTCAGCTGGCCTGGATCTGCAGGCGTTGTGCGAGCGCTGTCGCTGTAGTGATGTCCTGGCCAATGACGGCGGCCAGCCAGTCCATGAACAGCCGTACACGACGCGGCAAGTGACGACGGTGGGCGTAAAGCAGCGAAGCGCTCATCGGGGCCGGCACATGCTCCGGAAGGACGAGTTGCAACTCACCCCGGTCGAGCGACTCACAGACACCTGCCAGCGGTACCTGGATTAGACCGAAGCCGCCTATACAGGCTTCCTTGTAGCTATCACTGTTGTTGACCGTGACACGGCCGCGCATGGGCAGGCAAATCGTCTTGCCGTTTTGCTCGTACTCGAAACCGGTCGAGCGAGCACCGAGCACCGGCACGTAGTGCACCAGGTAGTGGTGGGCAAGATCGTCTAGCGTCCGTGGCGTGCCGTACTGACTCAGGTAGGCGGGGCTGGCGCAGTTGACCAGTGGATAACGGCCGATTCGGCGGGCGACCAGTCCGGCATCCATCACCTCGCCGATGCGCAGCACGCAATCGAAACCCTCTCGCACCAGGTCCACGCGCCTGTCGGTGGCGCTGACCTCGATCTCCAGATCGGGATGCTGATTCAGAAATTCACCCAGTCTTGGCACCACCAGGTTGCGCGCGAGCGCGACCGGAAGATCAATGCGCAGGCGGCCCTTCAACGCCTTGCCCTCGCGAAACAGCCCTTCGAGTTCCTCGATCTGATCGAGCATGTCGCGGCAGCGCTCATAGAGCAGCGTGCCGTCCTGCGTCGGCTGGACTTTGCGCGTCGTGCGCTGCAGCAGCCGCGCACCGAGTCGTTGCTCGAGTGCGCGAATCTGTTCGGAGACCGTCGAGCGGGGCAGCCCTAGGCTATCGGCCGCAGCCGTAAAACTGGCCAGTTCATAGACGCGGACAAAGGTGCGCAGGGATTCCAGCATGTTTGGCCCGTCCATTTCGTCGGAAATGCCGAATAGTCTATTCGCTGTTTGCTGATTTATCCGCCATGTAACGAACAATAAAGTGGTCTCCATCATCCACAAGACGGAGGCACACCATGAACGGCAAACTTGCATTGATTACCGGAGCCAGCCGCGGTCTCGGCCGCAGTGCGGCCTTGCACCTGGCAAAGCAGGGTGCGGACATCATCGGCACGTACCACAGCAAGGTCGACGAAGCGCAGGCAGTGGCCGATGAAATCGAGCGTCTTGGCTCGCGCGCGCTGATGCTGCACCTCGATGTCAGCGACAGCGCGAGCTTCGCTGCCTTCGCTGATCAGGTGCGCGCGGCATTGTCTGAGCGCTTCGGTCGTCAGCAGTTCGATTTTCTGGTCAACAATGCGGGCATCGGGCAGCACGCCAGCTTCGCCGAAACCAGCGAAGCGCAGTTCGACCTGATGATGAAGATTCATCTGAAGGGTCCGTTCTTCCTGACCCAGACGCTGCTGCCCTTGATCAGCGACGGCGGACGTATCCTGAACGTATCGAGCGGCCTGGCGCGCTTCTCGCTGCCAGGCTATGCCGCGTATGCGGCCATGAAAGGTGGCATCGAGGTGCTGACGCGCTATCAGGCGCGTGAACTGGGTGAGCGGGGTATCGCTGTCAATGTGCTCGCCCCTGGTGCCATCGAAACCGACTTCGGCGGCGGCGCGGTGCGCGACAATGCAGACCTCAACGCTTTTGTCGCGGGCAATACCGCACTTGGTCGCGTTGGCCAGGCGGACGATATCGGTCTCGCCATTGCAGCCTTGCTTGGCGAGGGTGGCCGCTGGATCACTGGCCAGCGCATCGAAGCGTCGGGCGGTATGTTCCTCTGATGGCCGTGTGGGCCGGGCGCGGTGTATGGCGTCCGGCCCAACGGGCTGCCGGTCGCTCAGTCTGCGTAATGCTGTTCGAGATGGTGGGCTTTCAGCTTCACGTAGTTTCCGGCCGTGTAGCTGAAGAAGCTCCGCTCCTTCTCGGTCAGTGGGCGCGCCTGCTTGACCGGGCTGCCGACGTACAGGAAGCCGCTCTCCAACGTCTTGCCCGGCGGCACCAGGCTGCCAGCGCCGATGATCACCTCATCCTCGACCACCGCGCCGTCCATCACGATCGACCCCATACCCACCAGAATTCGGCTGCCCAGCGTGCAGCCGTGCAGGGTGACCTTGTGGCCGACCGTCACCTCGTCACCGATGGTCAGCGGGAAGCCGTCAGGGTTGAACGGGCCGGCATGGGTGATATGCAGCACGCTGCCATCCTGGATGCTGCTGCGTTTGCCGATGCGGATGCGGTGCATGTCGCCGCGGATCACCGTGAGCGGCCAGACGGAGCTGTCCTCGCCAATCTCGATGTCGCCGATGAGTACGGCGCTGGGGTCGACGAAGACGCGTTCGCCCAGGATGGGGGTTTGACCCTGGTAGGTCCGGATGCTCATGTTTGCGCTCCTGTAGGCTGAGAAAGGGCGTGGCTAGTAAGGGTGCCGGGAAACGCCATTGTCGGCGCGAAAGAACTCGCCCGGCGTGGAACCGAATTGTTCACGAAAGGCGGCAATGAAAGCCGACAGAGACTCGTAGCCGCAGCCCAGTGCGACATCGGTGACGCGCTCGCCGCGCTCGAGTGGCGGTAGCGCACTGAGCAGCCGCAGGCGCTGGCGCCAGGCACGAAAGGTCAGGCCGGTTTCGCGCAGGAACAACCGGCTCAGGGTGCGTTCCGACACACCCAACACATGGCTCCAGTCCGCCAGGCTTTCCTGAGATTCCGGTTGCGCCTGCAAACCTCTGCAGAGCTGCTGCAAACGCGGCTCCGCCGGGAGTGGCAAGACCAGCTCGACCTCCGGCGCACAGCTCAACTGATCGAGCAATACCTGTACGAGCCGCCCCTCAGGACCCTCCTCGGCGTACGTTTCGGGCAGCGTGCTGAAATGCCGGATCAGCTCGCGCAGCAATGGGCTGACCTGCAGGACGCGGCAATGGTCGGGCGCGTCCCCCGCCACGCCCTGATCGATATAGAGGCTGCGGATACAGGTATCCGGCGCGCAGAACACCTGATGCGTGACGCCCGCCGGGATCCAGACCGCGCGCAGTGGCGGGGCGATAAAACGACCGCTGTCGGTGCGCACTTCGAGCACGCCCTCCACTGCGTGGGACAGTTGCACCCAAGGATGGCTGTGACGATAGCCAAGCTTGAGATTGGGCGGCGAGTCGAGCTGGCCATAGACGGGACGCGGCAGGGACTTGAGCGCCTCGAGGCGCGTGATCACGGCGGCTTGTTGTCCGATTGACGACATTTCATGCCTGCCTGGCGTTAGTCGGAAGGTGGCGTCCACGTTAAGGTCGTTCCCCGTTGCCCGCAAGCCCTGAGGAACAGCCATGGCCAAGCTTCGCCTACTCTTCGACAACTTCACCCTTGCCCTGCTGGCCGTGGTCGCCGTCGCGACCGTCTTCCCTTGCGAGGGCCGCGGTGCGGTGTTTTTCGAGTGGCTGACGGCGGCGGCCATTGCGCTGCTGTTCTTCATGCACGGTGCCAAGCTCTCGCGCGAGGCGATTCTCGCCGGGGCGGGCCACTGGCGGCTGCACCTTCTGGTATTTGCCTGCACCTTCGTCATGTTTCCGTTGCTGGGGCTGGCCCTCAAGCCGGTACTGACGCCCCTGGTCGGCACGGAACTCTATCTGGGAATGCTCTATCTCTGCGCATTACCGGCCACGGTGCAATCGGCCATCGCCTTTACCTCCCTGGCGCGAGGCAACGTGCCGGCCGCGATTTGCAGCGCTGCCGCGTCCAGCCTGATCGGTATTTTCCTCACGCCGCTGCTGGTGCTCTTGCTGATGGACGTCGAAGGTGACAGCGGCTCGACACTCGACTCGATCGGCAAGATCGTGCTTCAGCTGCTGGTGCCCTTCATCGCTGGTCAGATCGCGCGGCGCTGGATCGGCGCCTGGGTGACGCGCAACAAGAGCTGGCTGAAGACCGTCGACCAGAGCTCGATTCTTCTGGTGGTCTACACCGCCTTCAGTGGCGCGGTCGTCGATGGGCTGTGGCGCATCGTGCCCCTCGGCCACCTGCTGGGGTTGGTCGTTGCCTGCTGCCTGCTGCTGGCCATCGTCCTCTGGCTGACCAGCGTGCTGGCCAAGGTGTTCGGCTTCAATCTGGAAGACCGCATCACCATCCTCTTCGCCGGCTCGAAGAAGAGCCTGGCGACCGGCGTCCCCATGGCGCAGGTGCTGTTCGCCACGAGCGCGGTCGGCATGATCATCCTGCCGTTGATGCTCTTTCATCAGATCCAGCTGATGGTCTGCACCGTGCTGGCCCAGCGTTATGCGCGCCGGCCCGAATTGCCCGCGCAGGCGGCTGTCCAATAGCGAGACGCGGGGGCACCTGCGGCCGCCGCCTGCGCGGGATAGAGCCGCTCTATCGAGGCGTTTCCCAGCTGCGCGGTCGGGCATTTGTCTTTAACATGCCCGCGTGATCATTCTTCAGAAGGGGCAACTGCCGTGACCGATACCAATCCGCTGCTTCGGGATTTCGACCTGCCGCCTTATTCCGAGATTCGCCCCGAGCACGTCGAGCCGGCCGTGGACACCATCCTGGGTGACAACCGCGTCGCCTTGCAGGAGCTGCTCAGCCGTCCGGCCGAAAGCCTGGACTGGAGCACCCTGGTGGTCGGTCTGGACGAGATGAATGAGCGCCTCAGTCGCGCCTGGGGCCCGGTCAGCCATCTCAATGCCGTGCGCAACAACCCGGAACTGCGCAGCGCCTATGAGGCCTGCCTGCCGAAGTTGTCGGCCTATGCCACCGAGCTTGGCCAGAACGCCGACCTGTTCGCCGCCTACCAGGCGTTGTCCGTCAGCCCCGAGGCCGACGGTTTCGACGTCGCGCAGAAAACCATCATCGAGCACGCGTTGCGCGATTTCCGCTTGTCCGGCATCGATCTGCCACCGGCCGAGCAGCAGCGCTTCGGCGCGATCCGCATGAAGCTCGCCGAGCTGGGCAGTACGTTTTCCAACCAGTTGCTCGATGCCACCCAGGCCTGGACCAAGCACGTCACCGACGCCAGCCTGTTGTCCGGCATTCCCGAGTCGTCCTGCGCGCAGATGGCCGAAGCCGCCAAGGCCAAGGATCTGCAGGGCTGGTTGATCAGCCTGGAATTCCCCAGCTACTACGCGGTGATGACCTACGCCGATAACCGCGCACTGCGTGAAGAGGTCTATGTTGCCTATTCCACGCGCGCTTCCGACCAGGGGCCGAACGCTGGACAGTTCGATAACGGCCCGGTGATGGAGCAGATTCTCGACCTGCGTCAGGAGCTGGCGCAGCTGCTGGGCTTCGGCAATTACGCCGAGCTCTCTCTGGCGACCAAGATGGCCGAAAGTACCGACCAGGTGCTGGGTTTCCTGCGTGACCTGGCGCAGCGCAGCAAGCCCTTCGCCGAGCGCGACCTGAAAGAGTTGCGCGCCTTCGCCGCCGAGCACGGCGTTACCGATCTGCAGAGCTGGGACGTCAACTACTTCGGCGAGAAGCTGCGCCAGGCACGCTACAGCCTGAGCCAGGAAGAGCTGCGTGCCTACTTCCCGGTGGACAAGGTGCTGTCCGGCCTGTTTGCCATCGTCAAGCGTCTGTACGGCATCGAGATCCATGAGCTGGAAGACTTCGACAGCTGGCACCCGGACGTCCGCCTGTTCGAGATCCGTGAAAACGGCGAGCACGTCGGGCGCTTCTTCTTCGACCTGTACGCGCGGCCGAACAAGCGTGGCGGTGCCTGGATGGATGGCGCGCGCGACAAGCGCCGCACCTGCCTGGGCACGCTGCAGACGCCGGTGGCCAACCTCGTCTGCAACTTCACCCCGCCCGTAGGCGAGCGCCCGGCGCTGCTCACTCATGACGAGGTCACCACCCTGTTCCACGAGTTCGGCCATGGCCTGCACCACTTGCTGACCAAGGTCGAGCATGCCGGGGCGTCGGGCATCAATGGCGTCGCCTGGGATGCGGTCGAGCTGCCCAGCCAGTTCATGGAGAACTGGTGCTGGGAGCCGGAGGGGCTAGCGCTGATCTCCGGTCACTACCAGACGGGGGAACGCCTGCCGCAGGACAAGCTGGACCAGATGCTGGCGGCGAAGAATTTCCAGTCCGGCCTGATGATGGTTCGCCAGCTGGAGTTCTCGCTGTTCGACTTCGAGCTGCATGCCACCCATGGCGATGGGCGCAGCGTGCTCGAGGTGCTGGAAAGCGTCCGCGCCGAAGTCTCGGTGATGCGTCCGCCGGCCAGCAATCGTTTCCCCAACAGCTTCGCGCACATCTTTTCGGGTGGCTATGCGGCGGGCTACTACAGCTACAAATGGGCCGAGGTGCTGTCTTCCGACGCCTTCTCGCGCTTCGAGGAAGAGGGCGTGTTCAACCCCGACACCGGCCGCGCTTTCCGCGAGGCGATACTGGCACGCGGCGGTTCGCAGGAACCGATGGTGTTGTTCGTCGACTTTCGTGGGCGCGAACCCTCGACCGACGCGCTCCTGCGGCACCTGGGTCTGAGCGAGGACGCGGCATGAGCGACGAGCCGAAAGTGACCCCCAAGCGCTTCATCGCCGGTGCCGTGTGCCCGGCGTGTAGCGCCACCGACAGCATCAAGATGTGGGACGTCGAGGGTGTGCCGCACCGCGAGTGCGTCGAATGCGGCTACGCCGATACGCTCAATGCACAGGGCCAGTCGGTGCCCTCGGAACTGAGCACGCGAGTCAACAAGGCCAAGCCGAAGCCGGCCGACCCGCAGGTGCAGGCGGTACAGTTTTTCCCCAACCCGAAGCTGAAGAAAAAGTCCGACTGAGCGAACGCTACCATGTGGCATCTCACCTGCGGCGACCTGGCTGCCGACAGCGTCCGGCCGCTGCTGGTCGCAGGCGATGAGATTCGCGTGCTGCGTGATGACCTGGCTGTCGGTCCGCTTGCAGATATCGAATCCCCGCCCTGCAGGAAGCGGATCGCCTTCTGGGAAGAGGTCTGGCCTGTCGGTCTGAAACCTCGTCCGGATTTCTCAGGCATTGCCAGTGACGCCGAGTGGCTGGCCCGGCTGCACGACCAGCCGCGGCCGATTACCGTCTGGCATGGCGACAGCGCGTCCGAGCAGCTGATGCTGGCACGGGTGGCCGCGGCACTGGAAGGCTCGCCGACAGCGCTGCATGAAGTCGCCTGTGGCACGGGCGACAGCCGTGTCGGCACGCGGATGGCGGTGTCCATGCACGCCCCGGAGGCCTTGGCGAGGCGATATCGACCGCGCCTCGTTGAAGACGCTCGCCTCGCCGACCTTGCCTGCCAATGGCGCGCAGCCGTTGGGGAGAACGCTGCGGTACGTCGCTGGATCGATGATCGTTTTCTCGGTGAAGAAAATGCGCGGATCGACGGCGAGCTGTTCGCTGCCTGCCGCGACGACTGGATGCCGCTTGCCCGCGCCATGGCCGAAGTCATGGGGCGTTGCGACGGCTTTTTTCCGACCGACCTGTTCCTCTACTGGCGCGCCCGGGCATTAGCGCGAAGAGGCGTGATCCAGCTGGACGACAGTTGACAGACGGATTACCGCCTGGTGCAAGTACGCCGACGATCCGGCTGAGCGCCGCCCAACTCGGCGGCAAGGCGACAGACGGGTTGGCGACAGGAGGACCCAAGCTGATACTGTATCGATATACAGTATTGGAGATCACTCATGCTCCCGCCAAACAGCACACCCCGCGGGCGCGGCACGGCCATCAACCCGGACAACCGGTTCGCTCCGACGCGCAGCGAGGCCTATGACGATGGTTGGGAACAGGACGTGCCGCCCACCCGCGCCACCGAGGTCCGGCATGAGACGGCCAAGACGGTGCTCACCCGCAACCAGTCGCCGGACGTCGGCTTCGATCGGTCCGTGAACCCTTATCGCGGTTGCGAGCACGGCTGCATCTACTGTTTCGCGCGGCCCACGCATGCCTATTGGGACCTTTCGCCCGGCATCGATTTCGAGACGCGGCTGATTGCCAAGACCAACCTCGCCGAGCGGCTGGAAGCCGAGTTGAGCAAACCCGGCTACGTGCCGCAGCCCATTGCGCTGGGCGTGAACACGGATGCCTATCAGCCACTCGAGCGCGAGCAGCGGCTGACGCGGCAGGCGCTCGAGATCCTGCTGCGGTTCAAGCATCCGGTGCACATCATCACCAAGGGTTCACTGGTGTTGCGCGACCTGGATCTGCTGGTGCCGCTGGCCGAGCAGCGGCTGGTCAGTGTGTCGGTCAGCCTGACCACGCTGGACGACGAGCTCAAGCGCATCATGGAACCCCGTGCGGCCTCGCCCTCGGCGCGACTTCGCGTTCTGCGCTCGCTGAACGAGGCGGGCGTGCCGGTCAGCGTGATGTGCGCGCCGATGATTCCGATGATCAACGACATGGAACTGGAGCGCCTGCTCGAAGCCGCGCGGGAGGCCGGGGCGCGCTCGGCGGGCTACGTGTTGCTGCGCCTGCCGCATGAGGTGGCCGGGCTGTTCGATGAATGGCTGCAGGAGCACTTCCCACAGCGAGCCGCTCACGTGATGAGCCTGGTGCGCCAGTCGCGCGGCGGCAAGGACTACGACAGCCGCTTCGGTAGCCGCATGCGCGGCGAGGGTCAGTTCGCCCAGCTGCTGGCCCAGCGTTTTCAGCTGGCCTGCAAACGTCTGGGCTTCAACCGTCGGGACCAGAACTTCGGGCTGGATTGCACCCGTTTTGCTCCGCCGGGCGCGCAGCTGTCGCTGATCTGAGCCTGTTGGCGTAAGGCATTGCCGTCGCGGTGAAGCTGTATTTCATCGCAAAGGCTTGAGATAGAGCGGCTCGTTCAGTTTCGGTTAAGTCTCGCTGGCTAGCCTTCGGGCAGTCGTGACCAGTCAGTCACGGGGCGCTTTCGGCCCCTGACCGCTGGCACGCGCCCTCGCCAAACAGGAGACCCGCCATGCGTGAACCCATCCGTACCCGTCCCGAGCCCCTCGACTTGCCTGCACGCGGCGAAAGCGCCGACGAGTCCTTCGCCCGTCTCGTTGACGGCTTTCGCCGCTTCCGTACCGAGGTGTATCCCGAACAGCAGACGCTGTTCGCCCGCCTGGCCAAGGCGCAGCACCCACGCGCCATGTTCATCACCTGCGCCGACTCGCGCATCGTGCCGGAGCTGATTACCCAAAGTTCGCCCGGCGACCTGTTCGTCACCCGCAACGTCGGGAATGTGGTGCCGCCGTACGGCCAGATGAATGGCGGCGTGTCGACGGCCATCGAATACGCGGTGATGGTGCTCAACGTCCAGCACATCATCATCTGTGGCCACTCCGATTGCGGTGCGATGAAGGCGGTGCTCAACCCGGACGGGCTGCAGCGTATGCCCACGGTCCGCGCCTGGCTCAGGCACTGTGAGGTGGCGCGCAGCCTGGTCGAGCAGAACTGCGGCTGCGGGGGCGAGCACCTCGGGGTGCTTACCGAGGAAAACGTCGTGGCCCAGCTTGACCACCTGCGCACGCACCCTTCGGTGGCCGCGCGGCTGGCGGGTGGGCAGCTCGCTATCCACGGTTGGGTGTATTGCATCGAGACGAGCGAGATCCTCGCTTATGACGCTCGATCGGGCCGCTTCGCGCCGCTCGACGGCGAGGGGCAGCTACCGGTCGCGACGCCCGCACCGCGCTACGCGTCGGCTTGAGGAGACGGCCATGAATCAGGAAACGATCAAATCGACCCTGCCACGCGACCTGATGGCGTCCGTGGTGGTGTTCCTGGTGGCGCTGCCTCTGTGCATGGGCATTGCCATCGCCTCGGGCATGCCGCCAGCCAAGGGCGTGGTGACTGGGATCATCGGCGGGCTGGTGGTGGGCTGGTTGGCCGGTGCACCGCTGCAGGTCAGCGGCCCGGCGGCCGGGCTTACGGTGCTGGTGTTCGAGCTGGTGCAGCAGCATGGTGCCGCCATGCTCGGGCCGATTCTGCTGCTGGCTGGCGCCTTGCAATGGGTGGCCGGGCGCCTGAAATGGGGTTGCTGGTTCAGGGTCACCGCGCCGGCGGTGGTCTACGGCATGCTGGCGGGGATCGGCATTCTGATCGTGCTCTCGCAATTGCACGTGATGATGGACGCGAAGCCCGAGGCCTCGGGGCTGGGCAACCTCAGCGCATTTCCCGCCGCACTCTGGGCGGCGTTGCCCTTTTCCGGCGGCGGCGACGGCATGATCGCCGCTTCGCTGGGGCTGCTGACAATCGTCTGCATGGCTGCCTGGGATCGGCTCAAACCGCAGCGTCTGCGCCTGTTGCCCGGTGCACTGCTGGGGGTTGCGGCAGCGACGCTGGTTGGCCTGTGGCTGGAGCTGGATGTGCGCCGCGTCGAGGTGCCCGACAACCTCGCCGATGCGATCACCTGGCTGCGCCCGACTGACCTGCTGGCGCTGGCCGATCCAACGTTGCTGGTCGCGGCGCTGGCGCTTGCCTTCATCGCCAGCGCCGAGACATTGCTGTCAGCCGCCGCGGTGGACCGTATGCATCAGGGGCCGCGGGCCGATTTCGACCGTGAGCTGGCGGCGCAGGGCGTCGGCAACATGCTCTGCGGGATGCTCGGTGCCTTGCCGATGACCGGCGTGATCGTGCGCAGCTCGGCTAACGTGCAGGCCGGTGCGCGGACACGGCTCTCCGCCATGCTGCACGCGCTCTGGCTGCTGGCGGCGGTGGTCCTGTTGGCGGCATTGCTCGAGCGCATCCCGGTCGCGAGCCTGGCCGGCGTGCTGATCTATACCGGCTTCAAGCTGATCGACCTGCGCGCGCTGCGCCAGCTCGGTCGCTACGGCCGTATGGCGATGCTGATCCATGTCGTCACGGCGCTGACCATCGTCGCGACCGATCTGCTGACTGGCGTGTTGGTGGGCTTCGCGCTGACCCTGGCGCAACTGGCCTGGCAGGCGTCGCGTTTGAAGATCAACCTGATCCACGAGGGTCGCCGGATCGAGTTGCGCATGCAGGGGGCAGCGACCTTCCTCAAGGTGCCGCAACTGTCGCGAGCGCTCGAATCGGTACCGCCGGATGCCTGGCTGCAGGTGCCGATGGAGCACCTGCGCTACATCGACCACGCCTGCATGGAACTGCTCGAGGAGTGGCAGCGCTCCAACGCGCCACAGGGTGCCCGATTGATCATCGAGCCGCGTGCGCTGACCCGGCGCGTCGAGGGCCGACGGCGACAGGCGGCCCATCTGGCGGGGTTGGCCGAGGGGAACTAATCACAGCGGCGAGCCTTCCATTTCCGGTAGGCCACGCCGTCGTGTGGCCAGATGCAGCGCATCGGCGAGCCGATGCGCTGTCGTTCGTTCTGGAGGATTGATTTGGACCCTTTCATCGACCTGCTGCAGTGGCCCGCCATGCTGGTCACGGTCCTGGCGGCCTGGCTGATCGGCTCGTTGAAGCCGCGGCGCCGCACGGTGGGATTCTGGTGTTTTCTGCTGAGCAATCTGCTCTGGGTCATCTGGGGATGGCACGCCGAAGCCTGGGCGCTGATCACGCTACAGGTATGCCTGGCGCTGATGAACATCCGCGGCGTGAAGAAGAATGACCATCCGGCAGAGGCCGAAGCCAGCGTTTGAACCACCAAATTGCCAGGTATCGAACCCTGTCTATACTCCGATCGTAGGCGTATTGATCGAATCCGACTGTGCGTGCAAAGCGAAGCCTGGCAACCAGGAATTGGGGGGAGCCAGATCGGAGCCAAGCAGGCCGCTGAAAATGTAGGCGAGGCAGGCAATACGAGGCGAGAAGAGCCAGAGAAGCGGAGTTCGCGGCTGCACATGAGCAGTCTGACCGGACTCGCAACCGAGGCGCTTTTCAACGAGGAGTTGCCGACGCAGGCAGTTTCCACGGGCTGATAGGGCAGTCGGCGGGATAACAAGAACCATAAGGGGAACCCGCAATGTCGCGACATCCACGAGCCTGGATGGGGATCGGATTGTGTTCGCTGTTCGGTCAGGCCGAGGCGGCCTGGGACGTGAACATGCGCTCCGGCGCCACCGACGTCAGTCGCTCCGTTTTCGACCTGCACATGACCATCTTCTGGATCTGCGTGGTCATCGGCGTGCTGGTGTTCGCGGCGATGTTCTGGTCGATGATCGCCCACCGCCGCGCCAAGCGGCAGGAGTCGTCGAATTTCCACGAGAACACCAAGGTCGAGGTGCTCTGGACCATCATCCCCTTGCTGATCCTGATCGGCATGGCGGTGCCGGCGACCCGCACGCTGATTCACATTTACGACGCCTCCGAGTCGGATGTCGACATCCAGATCACCGGCTACCAGTGGAAGTGGCACTACAAGTACCTGGGTGAGGACGTCGAGTTCTTCAGCAACCTCACCACGCCGCGCGATCAGATCAATAACCTCGAGCCCAAGGGCGAGCATTACCTGCTGGAAGTCGACGAACCGCTGGTGATCCCGTCCGGCGCCAAGGTGCGCTTTCTGATCACCGCGGCGGATGTGATTCATTCCTGGTGGGTGCCGGACCTGGCGGTGAAGAAGGACGCCATACCCGGCTTCATCAACGAATCCTGGACGCGCATCGATGAGCCCGGCATCTACCGTGGCCAGTGCACCGAGCTCTGCGGCAAGGACCACGGTTTCATGCCCGTGGTGGTGGAGGTCAAGTCGCAAGACGATTACGCCGCCTGGCTCGGCGAGAAGAAGGCCGAGGCGGCCAAGCTCGCCGAACTGACCAGCAAGGAATGGACGCTGGAAGAGCTGGTCGAGCGCGGCGAGAAGGTCTACTTGTCCAATTGCGCCAGCTGCCACCAGCCCACCGGCGAGGGCCTGCCACCGATGTTCCCCGCACTCAAGGGATCACCCATCGCTACGGGTGAGGCCGAGGGGCATCTGGACATCGTCGTGCATGGCAAGCGCGGCACCAGCATGCCGGCCTTCGGTGAGCAGCTCTCGGAGGTCGATATCGCCGCGGTCATCACCTACGAGCGCAACGCCTGGGGCAACGACAAGGGCGACATGGTCACGCCGAAAGACGTGCTCGACTTCAAACAGGCCGAAGAAGCCAGTCAATAAGAGGAGTGGCGGCGATGAGTGCAGTGATCGACGATCATGGTCATGCCGAGCATGACCACCACCATGGCCCGGCCAAGGGAATCTCCCGCTGGCTGCTGACCACCAACCACAAGGACATCGGCTCGATGTACCTGTGGTTCAGCTTCTGCGCCTTTCTGCTCGGCGGTTCGATGGCCATGGTGATCCGCGCCGAGCTGTTCCAGCCGGGTCTGCAGATCGTGCAGCCCGAGTTCTTCAACCAGATGACCACCATGCACGGCCTGATCATGGTGTTCGGCGCGGTGATGCCGGCCTTCGTCGGCCTGGCCAACTGGATGATCCCGCTGATGATCGGCGCGCCGGACATGGCACTGCCGCGGATGAACAATTTCAGCTTCTGGCTGCTCCCGGCGGCGTTCGGGCTGCTGGTGAGCACGCTGTTCATGGAGGGGGGCGGGCCCAACTTCGGCTGGACCTTCTACGCGCCGCTGTCGACGACCTACGCGCCCGAATCGGTGACCTTCTTCATCTTCGCCATCCACCTCATGGGCATCAGCTCGATCATGGGCGCGATCAATGTGATCGCCACCGTGCTCAACCTGCGCGCGCCCGGCATGACGCTGATGAAGATGCCGCTGTTCGTCTGGACCTGGCTGATCACCGCCTTCCTGCTCATCGCGGTGATGCCGGTGCTGGCCGGCGTGGTGACCATGATGCTGATGGACATCCACTTCGGCACCAGCTTCTTCAGCGCAGCCGGTGGGGGCGATCCGGTGCTGTTCCAGCACGTCTTCTGGTTCTTTGGCCATCCCGAGGTGTACATCATGATCCTGCCGGCGTTCGGCGCGGTCAGCTCGATCATCCCGGCGTTCTCGCGCAAGCCGCTGTTCGGCTACACCTCGATGGTCTACGCCACCGGGGCCATTGCCTTCCTGTCCTTCATCGTCTGGTCGCACCACATGTTCACCGTGGGCATTCCGCTGGTGGGCGAGCTGTTCTTCATGTACGCGACCATGCTGATCGCCGTGCCCACCGGGGTGAAGGTGTTCAACTGGGTGTCGACCATGTGGCGCGGCTCGCTGACCTTCGAGGCGCCCATGCTGTTCGCCGTGGCCTTCGTGATCCTCTTCACCATCGGCGGCTTCTCCGGGTTGATGCTGGCCATCGCCCCGGCGGACTTCCAGTACCACGACACCTACTTCGTGGTCGCGCACTTCCACTATGTGCTGGTGCCGGGGGCGATCTTCGGCATCTTCGCCTCGGCGTACTACTGGCTGCCGAAGTGGACCGGACACATGTATGACGAAACGCTGGCGAAGCTGCATTTCTGGATGAGCTTCGTCGGCATGAACCTGGCGTTCTTCCCGATGCACTTCGTCGGTCTGGCGGGCATGCCGCGGCGCATCCCGGACTACAACATGATGTTCGCCAACTTCAACATGGTCTCCAGCATCGGCGCTTTCATGTTCGGCGCGACCCAGCTGCTGTTCCTGTTCATCGTCATCAAGTGCATCCGCGGTGGCCCGGCGGCACCGGCCAAGCCCTGGGACGGTGCCGAGGGGCTGGAGTGGAGCGTGCCGTCGCCAGCGCCCTATCACACCTTCAGCGTGCCGCCGGACATGCACACCCTGCATGAGCATCGCACGGGGCCCAAGCATGATGACTGAGGCCATTGAAGGCTGGAGGCTGGAACCTGCCGCCTTGTCGAGAGAACGCCCATGAAAACCGATCTCAGCCTTGCGCAACTGGTCCGCCGCCTGCTGTTCGTCGTGGTGGCAATGTTCGCCTTCGGCTTCGCACTGGTGCCGATCTATGACGTCATGTGCCAGGCCTTCGGCATCAACGGCAAGACGGCCGGGGCCTATGAGGGCTCGCAGACCGCCGACGAAGCGCGTGAGGTTCGCGTGCAGTTTCTCGCCACCAACGCGTCGGGGATGGTCTGGGAATTCAAGCCGATGGCCGACCAACTCAACGTCAACCCGGGATCCAGCCAGGAAATGCGCTTCGTCGCCTACAACCCGACCGACAAGCCGATGACCGCCCAGGCGGTGCCCAGCGTGTCGCCGGCCAAGGCGGCCGCCTACTTCCACAAGACCGAATGCTTCTGCTTCACCCAGCAAGTGCTGCAACCCGGTGAGCGCATCGAAATGCCCGTGCGTTTCATCGTCGACCGTGACCTGCCTGCGGATGTGCGTCACCTGACGCTCGCCTACACCCTGTTCGACATCACGTCCCGCCAGCCGCCTGTCGCCGCGCTCGATCCGGCAGCCTCGCGGCCGGCCAAGGAGAGTCTGCAATGAGCCAACAGACCAGCACGCACGAGCCCTACTACGTTCCCGCCCAGAGCAAATGGCCCATCGTCGGGACCATCGCCCTGCTGACCACCGTCTACGGGCTGGGTACCTGGTTCAACGACCTCAAGGCCGATCGCGACGAGATAACCGGCCCGGTGATCTTCTTCGTCGGTGGCCTGCTGATCGCCTACATGATGTTCGGCTGGTTCGGCGCCGTGGTACGAGAAGGGCGAGCGGGGCTCTACAGCGCGCAGATGGACCGCTCCTTCCGTTGGGGCATGAGCTGGTTCATTTTCTCCGAGGTCATGTTCTTCCTGGCCTTTTTCGGCACCCTGTTCTACATCCGTTACTGGGTCGGGCCCTGGCTCGACGGCGACGGCGACAAGGGCGTCAGTGCGATGCTCTGGCCCAATTTCGAATACAGCTGGCCGCTGCTGAACAATCCCGACCCCAAGGTCTATCCCGCGCCGGAGGGGACGATCAGCCCCTGGGGTCTACCGCTGATCAACACCATTCTGCTGGTCAGCTCCAGCTTCACCCTGACCTGGGCGCACCACGCGCTGCGCAAGGGCAACCGCCAGCAGCTCAAGCTCGGGCTGGGCATCACCATATTGCTGGGCGCGATCTTCCTGGCGCTGCAAGCCGAGGAATACGTGCACGCCTACACCGAGCTCGGGCTGACGTTGGGGTCGGGCATCTACGGGGCGACCTTCTTCATGCTCACGGGCTTTCACGGTGCGCACGTGACCATGGGCGCAATCATCCTGACGGTCATGCTGGTGCGCAGCTTTCGCGGCCACTTCACGCCCGAGCAGCACTTCGGGTTCGAGGCAGCGGCCTGGTATTGGCACTTCGTGGACGTGGTGTGGATTGGCCTGTTCATCTTCGTCTACGTGCTGTAGCGGGCCGCGCTAGGGGCCGAAACCGGGCTGCAGCTGGCCGGACCAGAAGCCCCAGGCGATCAGCGCAACGGTCAGGGCGGTGAGGGAAACACGCACGAAGAGGGCCGTGATCAGGCGTGCGCTGCGGCTTTCGTCCTTGACCAGGAAGAACAGACCACTGAACAGACTGACCAGCGTGGCCACTAATAACAGAACAATCGCCGCCTTGAGCATGAGCGGGTCCGCCGTGACAGGGGAACTGGGGGAAGTGGGGGTGCAGTATAGCCAGCCTTATCAACGTGCTGCGGGGCGGGGCATGAGCGGGTTCCGACCGGGCCTCGTACCGACCCTGGTGGTCCTGATCCTGTTGCCGCTGCTGGTCTGGCTGGGGTTCTGGCAACTGGAGCGCGGCGAGCAGAAGCGCGAAATGTTGGCCCGGCAGGACGCGCAACAGCAGGCCGCTCCGGTCGGCCCCGAGCAGATCGAGCATTTGCCCGAGCCGGCCTACAGTCGCATCCACCTGCAGGGCCGCTTCGATGCCGAGCACAGCTTTCTGCTCGACAGCCGGACCCGTGACGGCCGGGTCGGCGTCGAGTTGATCCAGCCGTTCCAGGACCAGCCGAGCGGGCGCTGGGTGTTGGTCAACCGCGGCTGGATTCCCTGGCCGGATCGTCGCGTCCCACCCGAATTCGACACGCCCGATCGCCCTCTGAAACTGGCCGCCTGGGTCTATGCGCCCTCTGGCCAGCCGTTCGTACTGAACCGGCGGCAAGCCGAGGGCTGGCCGCGGCTGATCAACCACGTCGACATCGAGGCGCTCTGGCAGACCCTCGACCGCGATGGCATCGGCTACGAATTGCGCCTCGAGCCGGGGCCGGCCGCGTACCGGGCCGACTGGCCAGTGACCACCATGCAACCCCAGCAACATCTTGGCTACGCCGTGCAGTGGTTCGCGCTGGCGGTGGCCTTGCTGGCGCTGTTCATCTATTTCGGCGTGCACCAGGCACGGGGGACCCGACCATGAACACGATGAGCTCAGGCATTCACCCCTCTCACTCGCAGCGCCGCCGTGGTCGGTTGCAATTGCTGCTCATCGTCGCCGTGGTGCTTGGCCCGATGCTGCTGGCTTCGGCCATGTATCGCTTTGGCTTCTGGGTGCCCGAGTCGCGCAGTTACGACGGTGTACTGATCGCCACGGGGGAGGGGCGCGACGCGCTCGGCATTACCGCGCCGGTGACCAGTGAACCGCGTTGGGAGCTGCTGGTGACGGCCCCGCACGGCTGCGCCGAGGCCTGCCAGGACCTGGTGTACCTGGCGCGGCAGATCAACATCGGCCTGGCGCGAGAGGCGGGGCGTGCCGGCCATGCGCTGGCCGTCGGGGCCGCGCTGGAAGACGCCTACGAACAGCGCCTGACGCGCGAGTATCCGCAGCTCAAGCGCTACACGCTGGACCCTGCCGTCTATGACGCGAACGCCGCGCTGCCCAGAGGCGCGCAGCTGTGGATCGTCGACCCGCTCGGCAATCTGGTGCTGCGCTACGACGAGCATGCCAAGGGCAAGGCGATCCTGGACGATCTCAAACACCTGTTGAAGATCTCGCAGATCGGCTGATCAAGGCACTCGCCCGCCTCGCTGAAGTCCCAATGAGGTCGCCCAAGGAGAACACCATGGCAAAACCCGGATACCGCCTCGCCGTGATCGCCACGCTACTGGCCGTGGTCGTGGTGTTGCTGGGCGCCTACACGCGGCTGACCCACGCCGGTCTGGGCTGCCCGGACTGGCCCGGGTGCTACGGCTTTCTCGCGGTGCCGATGAGCGAACAGGCCCAGAGCCTGGCGGCGCAGCGCTTTCCCGAGGCGCCGCTGGAGGTGCACAAAGGCTGGAACGAGATGGTCCATCGCTACTTCGCCGGCGCCTTGGGGCTGGTGATCCTCGGGCTTGCGGTGCAGGCCGTGCGGCAGCGGGCGCAGCCGGGCCAGCCGTTGAAACTGCCGTTGCTGCTGCTTGCCGTGGTCATCGCACAAGCCGCTTTCGGCATGTGGACGGTCACCCTGCAACTGTGGCCGCAGGTGGTCACTGCGCACCTGTTGGGCGGCTTCGCGACCCTGAGCCTGCTGTTTCTGCTGAGCCTGCGGCTGTCCGGACGACGACCGGCGATCCCGCCCGTGCCGAGCCGTTTGAGGGTGCTGGCGGCGATCGGCATGGCCGTGGTGGTCGCTCAGGTCACGCTGGGTGGTTGGGTCAGCAGCAACTACGCGGCGGTCGCCTGCACAGACTTTCCGACCTGCCACGGCGAGTGGTGGCCGGCGATGGATTTCGCCAACGCCTTCAACCTCGCGCACCATGACATCGGCCCCAACTACCTCGGCGGCCTGCTCTACGGCGAGGCACGCACGGCCATCCACCTCACGCATCGGCTTGGCGCGCTGGTCGTGACCCTCGTGCTGCTGACGCTCGCCTGGCGGCTCTGGCGGCATGGTCTCGCTCGCCTGGCCGCGTTGCTGCTGGCAGCGCTGGCGTTGCAGATCGGCCTGGGCATCAGCAACGTATTGCTCAACCTGCCGCTTGCCGTGGCCGTTGCGCACAACGGCGGCGGCGCGCTGCTGCTGCTGGTCACCGTGCTGATCAATCACCGCCTGCACTTGAGCGCCCCGGCGACCGTTGCCGCCACGCGCCGGTCACCCCTGAATTCGAACTCGACGGGCGGGCTCGACCTGCCCCGCGCTTGACCACAAGGAGAACCTCCATGGCGACTCTACTCAGCGAACGCGGCGCCCAGGCCAGCTGGCGCGACTATCTCGAGCTGACCAAGCCCAAGGTGGTGCTGCTGATGCTCATCACCTCGCTGGTGGGCATGTTTCTCGCGACCCGTGCCGGGGTGCCCTGGACGGTGCTGCTGTTCGGCAACCTGGGGATCGCCCTGTGTGCCGGCGGCGCGGCGGCAATCAACCATGTCGTGGACCGTCGCATCGATTCGGTGATGGCGCGCACCCACAAGCGGCCGCTGGCCGAGGGGCGGGTAGCCCCGGGCGCGGCACTGCTGTTCGCGCTGCTGCTCGCCGTGGCCGGGATGAGCCTGCTGCTGACCTTCACCAACGCGCTGGCTGCCTGGCTGACGCTGGCTTCGCTGGTCGGCTACGCCGTCGTCTACACCGGCTTTCTCAAGCGCGCCACGCCGCAGAACATCGTGATCGGCGGTCTGGCCGGCGCCGCGCCGCCGTTGCTTGGCTGGGTCGCCGTGACCGGGCAGATCACCGCCGAACCCTTGCTGCTGGTGCTGATCATCTTCGCCTGGACGCCACCGCACTTCTGGGCGCTGGCGATTCATCGCAAGGACGAATACGCCAAGGTCAATGTACCGATGCTGCCGGTGACCCATGGCGAGCATTACACCAAGGTGCACATCCTGCTCTATACCGTGATGTTGCTCGCCGTAAGCGTCATGCCCTTCGCCATTCACATGAGTGGCGTGCTGTACCTGGCGGCCGCGGTGCTCCTGGGCGCGCGCTTCCTGTTCTGGGCGGTCGTGCTCTACCGCGACAGCCGGCCCCATGCGGCGATCAAGACGTTCAAGTTCAGCATCTGGTACCTGTTCGCCCTGTTCATTGCCCTGCTCGTTGATCATTATCTACCGCTGACCTTCTAGCTCGGCCCAGGATCTCATGACCCGCATCCAGAAAACCGTACTCATCCTCGTGGCGCTGGTTGCGCTGGTCATTGGCCTGACGGCCTACCGTGTCCTCAATACCGGCCAGCAGGTCGATACCGCCGCGCTGCTCGATGCCGGCATCGTCATGCTGCCCCAGGGCCGCGACGTGCCGGACCTGACCCTGACCAACCAGGACGGCGAGCCGATGACCACGGCGCAGCTGCAAGGCCGCTGGCACCTGCTGTTCTTCGGCTACACCTTCTGTCCCGACATCTGCCCGGCGACCCTCGCCGAGCTGCGCCAGCTCCAGGGCATGCTGCCCGACGAGACGCGCCAGCGGATGCAGGCGATTCTGGTCAGTGTCGACCCTGACCGGGACACGCCCGAGCAGCTCAAGATGTATCTGGACTATTTCAAGGCCGGTTTCATCGGCCTCACCGGCCCACTGGACGACATCCAGACCCTGGCCAACGCCGTGGGCGTGCCCTTCATCCCCGCCGATACCTCGAAGGACAACTACACCGTCGACCACGGCGGCAACCTCGCCCTCATCGGCCCCGACGGCCGCCTGCGCGGCTTCATCCGCGCGCCGTTGCGCACCGAAAAGCTCGCTGAGCAGCTCCCGGCGGTGATCGGCCAGGACGGCTGAATACCCGCCTGTGCCAGTGGAGTCAGACCAGAGTAACCGGCGCGTCAGCGGTCGAGCTTGGTGGCACTGAGTCAGCCCGTTCGCTCATGGTCGTGCAGGTCTGTGCCAGCTTGGCAGCGTTGTAGGTCGACACGGGGCTTGAGCGTGATGCCTCGTCGGCGCGGCATTTGGCACCGGCTTCGTTGTGGCCACGCGCGCCACGGCTCGACAGTCTCGACCCGGCCTTGCTGGTCGGCGGCTCGGGCCGCCCTTTCCCTTGGAGCTGGCGGTGCTGTCCGCAGCCTTTTATCCTCACGCCCAGGCCCTTACCGACATGTCCCGATGACCCGCGTCTTGCCTCCGCGCCTGCTGTTCGTGCTGCTGGCGGTCCTCCTGTTGCTCTCGATCTGGCTGTCACTCGCGCTCGGGCCGGTGAGCCTTGCTCCGGGTGACACCTGGCGCGCCGCGCTCAGCCTGTTCGGGCTTGGTGGGACCGACCCCGGGCTGGCCCAGGCCGAACTCATCCTCGGCCAGATCCGTTTGCCCCGCACGCTGCTGGGGCTCGCGGTCGGTGCGGTGCTGGCGCTGACAGGGGTGGCGATGCAAGGGCTGTTTCGCAATCCGCTGGCCGATCCGGGGCTGATCGGCGTCTCCAGCGGCGCGGCGCTGGGGGCCGCGGTGGCCATCGTCTTCGGCGCGGCGCTCGGCGGGCTGCCCTCCGCGTTCGAACCCTACGTGCTGTCGGCGAGCGCCTTTGCGGGCGGGCTGGTGGTGACCGCCACGGTCTACCGCCTGGGTCGGCGCGATGGGCAGACCAGCGTCGCCACCATGCTGCTAGCCGGTATCGCCCTGACGGCGTTGGCGGGGGCGGCCATTGGCCTGTTCACCTACCTCGCCGATGACGCCACCCTGCGGACCCTGACCTTCTGGAACCTGGGCAGCCTCAACGGTGCGAGCTACGCCCGGCTCTGGCCGCTGCTGGTCATCGTCATGGGCGTGGCGCTCTGGTTGCCGCGTCGTGCGGCAGCGCTGAATGCCTTGCTGCTGGGTGAATCCGAAGCCGGTCATCTGGGCTATTCGGTCGAAGCGCTCAAGCGTGAACTGGTGTTTCTCACCGCCCTTGGCGTCGGTGCGGCGGTAGCGGCGGCGGGGTTGATCGGCTTCATCGGCCTGGTGGTGCCGCATCTGATCCGTCTGCTCAGCGGGCCGGATCATCGCGTGCTGCTGCCCGCGTCGGCCTTGGCGGGTGCCAGCCTGCTGCTGTTCGCCGACCTGCTGGCACGGCTGCTGCTGGCACCAGCCGAGCTGCCGATCGGTATCGTCACCGCATTGCTCGGCGCGCCTTTCTTTCTCTTCCTGCTGGTTCGGGGGCGCAACTGATGCTCCGCGCGGAAAGCTTAGAGGTGCGCCGCGGAGCCCGTTGCGTCCTGCAGGGCATCGATCTGCACTTGCGAGCCGGTGAGGTCTTTGGTGTCCTGGGCCCGAACGGTGCCGGCAAGAGCAGCCTGCTCGGCGCGCTCAGCGGAGAACTGACGGCCAGCTCCGGGCGCGTCCTGGTGGCGGATCGCCCGCTGCATGAGTGGCCTTCGCGCGAACGTGCCCAGCGTCTGGCGGTGTTGCCGCAGCAGTCCGGCCTGAGCTTTGGCTTTCGCGTGGAGGAGGTCGTCGCCATGGGCCGCCTGCCCCACTCAGAAGGGCGTTCGGCGGATCGGCTGATCGTCGAGCAGGCGTTGGCGGCGGCTGATGCCAGCCACCTCGAGGGTCGCAGTTACCTGTCGCTGTCCGGGGGCGAACGCCAGCGGGTACACCTGGCGCGGGTGCTGGCGCAGCTCTGGCCCGGCGCTGAAGGCCGGGTGCTGCTGCTCGACGAGCCGACCTCTGCCCTCGATCCCTTGCATCAGCACAGCACCTTGCAGGCCGTACGTGGCTTTGCCGAGCGCGGCGCGGCGGTGCTGGTGATCCTTCATGATCTCAACCTGGCGGCGCGCTATTGCGATCGGCTGCTGCTGCTGCACGAAGGGCGTGCGCACCTGCAGGGCTCGGTCGACGCCGTGCTGCGGGCCGAGCCCCTGCGCGAGGTGTTCGGCCTGGATGTACTGGTACAGCGCCATCCCGAGCGGGGGCATCCGCTGGTGGTGGTGCGCTAGAACCTTACAGGCGCTCAAACCCAAACCGGGTTTGCAGGCGTGAGCCTGGCCGCGAAGCGCTCAGCTGCGCAGCTGGCCAATTTATCTACACGGGGCATCTACGCTCACGAAAAACCCCGCACAGGGCGGGGTTCGTTGGGCCAGCTCTTAGGCGTCAGAACGCCGGAACCACGGCGCCCTTGTATTTCTCGCCGATGAACTGCTTGACCGCTTCGCTGTGCAGCGCCTCGGTCAGCTTCTGCATGGCGGCGCTGTCCTTGTTGTCCGGGCGGGCAACCAGGATGTTCACGTAGGGCGAGTCGCTGCCTTCGATGTACAGGGCGTCTTCGGTGGGGTTGAGCTTGGCTTCAAGCGCGTAGTTGGTATTGATCAGCGCCAGGTCGACCTGGGTCAGCACGCGCGGCAGAGTCGCGGCTTCCAGCTCGCGAATCTTGATGTTCTTCGGGTTCTCGGCGATGTCCTTCGGCGTGGCGGTGATGCCAGCGCCGTCCTTCAGCGTGATCACGCCGGCCTTGGCCAGCAGCAGCAGGGCGCGGCCGCCGTTGGTGGCGTCGTTGGGGATGACCA
Source organism: Stutzerimonas marianensis (assembly GCF_022810315.1). NCBI lineage: Bacteria > Pseudomonadati > Pseudomonadota > Gammaproteobacteria > Pseudomonadales > Pseudomonadaceae > Stutzerimonas > Stutzerimonas marianensis. The sequence goes on from NZ_JALGRD010000010.1 coordinate 26,091, forward strand.
CGGTGGCGCCCTTGGGCAGCTCGTCGAGCGACTTCAGCTTGCTCGAGTAGGCGCCGAAGGGCTCGATGTGCACGCCCGCCACGCTGACCAGCTCGGTGCCCTTGCCCTTGTTGAATTCATCCAGGTACGGCTGGTGCTGGAAGAAGTTGGCGTCCAGGCGCTTTTCGGCGACCTGGATGTTCGGCTGGACGTAATCGGTGAAGACCTTGACCTTCAGATCGACGCCTTGTTCGGCCAGCTGGGGTTTGACGAATTCGAGGATTTCCGCGTGCGGAACGGCAGTGGCGGCGACGTTCAGTTCGTCGGCAGCCTGGGCGGAGAAGGCCGCGACAGCGGTCAGGGCGGCAAGCAGTTTTTTCATGAAGGGCTCCTTGTGGGTTCCTGTAGCGATGCCGGTTAGGCAGTTATTTTCTTGAGAAATACGTGACCAGCCTGTCGCCGACGCTCTGCAGCACCTGCACCAGCACCAGAAGCAACACCACGGTGACCACCATGACGTCGGTCTGGAAGCGCTGGTAGCCGAAGCGGATGGCCAGGTCGCCCAGCCCGCCCGCGCCCACCACGCCCGCCATGGCGGTATAGGAGACGAGGGTGATGGCAGTGACCGTCACGGCGGCGATGATGCCCGGACGCGCCTCAGGCAGCAGGGCATTGAAGATGATCTGCCGGGTGGTGGCACCCATCGCCTGGGTCGCCTCGATGATGCCGCGGTCCACCTCGCGTAGGGCGGTTTCCACCAGTCGCGCGAAGAAGGGTGCAGCGCCCACCACCAGCGGCGGGATGGCACCGGCCACGCCCAGCGAGGTCCCGGTGATCAGCACGGTGAAGGGAATCATCACGATCAAGAGGATGATGAACGGCAGCGAGCGCAGCACGTTGACCACGAAGGAGAGGAAGGCATACAGCGGGCCGTTCTCGAACAGCTGGCGCGGGGCGCTGAGAAACAGCAGCACGCCCAGCGGCAGGCCGAGGAGAATGGTGAACAGCAGCGAGCCGCCGAGCATCAGCAGGGTATCCAGCGTGGCCAGCCAGATCTCGTACCAGTCGACGTTTGCCAAGAGGGCTTCCATCAGCGCAGTACCTCCACGTGCACGTCAGCGGCGTCCAGGTGCGCCAGGGCGGCGGTCATGTCGCCACCCACCAGGGCGAGGGTCAACTGGCCGTAGGGCGTTTCCTTGATGCGATCGATGCGCCCCGAGAGGATGCTGAAATCCACGCCTGTCTCCCGTGCCACGGTGCCCAGCAGCGGCTTGTAGGTGGCGTCGCCCTGGAAGGTCAGGCGCAGGATGCGGCCCGGCACGTGGGCGAAGTCGTCACGCTGCTCGCCTTCGTCGACCGCCTCGTCTTCGAGCACGAATCGCTGGGTGGTGGGATGTTTCGGGTGCAGGAAGACCTCGGTGACCGGGCCTTGCTCGACGATCGCGCCGCCGTCCATCACCGCCACGCGGTCGCAGACGCGGCGAATCACGTCCATCTCGTGGGTGATCAGCACGATGGTCAGCTTCAGTTCGGCGTTGATCTCCGCCAACAGTTGCAGTACCGAGGCGGTGGTCTGCGGGTCCAGCGCGCTGGTGGCCTCGTCGCAGAGCAGGATGTCCGGCTCGGTGGCGAGCGCGCGGGCAATGCCGACCCGTTGTTTCTGCCCGCCGGAAAGCTGCGCCGGGTACTTGCGGGCATGGTCCTTGAGTCCGACGCGTTCGAGCAGACTGGCGACGCGGGCGTCGATCTCGCTGCGCGAGCGGATGCCGGCCAGGCGCAGCGGCATGGCGACATTGTCGGCCACGGTCTTGGACATCAGCAGATTGAAGTGCTGGAAGATCATTCCGACGCGCTGGCGGAAGCGCCGCAGGCCATCGGCATCCAGCGCGGTGACGTCCTCGCCGTTGACCAGAATGCGCCCGCCGGACGGTTCCTCGAGCCGGTTGATCAGGCGCAGCAAGGTGCTCTTGCCCGCGCCGGAATGGCCGATCAGACCGAACACTTCACCGGAGGCGATTTCCAGCTGCGTCGGTTGCAGCGCGGGAATATCGCGGCCGGCGGTCCGATAGGTTTTGTGGACTTGCTGGAATTCGATCACGGGCGAACCTTGTGGGTGCGGTCGTAAGTGCCTGGATGCTCGGCGAAAGGCGAGCATTCTACGCGTTTGCAGCGCATCGGCGTAGCACGCCGGGCATTGATTGAGACAAGCCATCGGTTCGATAGATGGAGTAAATCGTCGCGCAGCGCAACCTTGCAGCCTTGCCGCAGGTCACTAACCGGTACGCCGTGAATTGATCGCACAATCGGCCGCCCCGTGTCGCGGCCAGGTTCGTTCGCGGTTCAGCTCAGAACGCTCAACCGAGGCCGATGATGACCCAGTCCAAAGATCCCAAGCACAGCGAGCTCGCCGGTACCGATACCGTCGACCGCAAGAATCACAATGCCAAGCTCGATGCCCTCGATGTCACCCGCAGCGATGCCACTGGCGAAGCGCTGACCACCAACCAGGGCGTGAAGATCGCCGATAACCAGAACACCCTGAAGGCCGGCGACCGGGGGCCGTCGCTGCTCGAAGACTTCATCATGCGCGAGAAGCTCACCCACTTCGACCACGAGCGCATCCCCGAGCGTATCGTCCATGCCCGCGGCGCGGCGGCGCATGGCGTGTTCGTCAGCTACGACGACCACAGCGCGCTGACCAAGGCGTCATTTCTCTCGGCGAAGGGCAAGGAGACGCCGGTGTTCGTGCGTTTCTCCACGGTGCAGGGCTCGCGCGGCTCGGCCGATACCGTGCGTGATGTGCGCGGCTTCGCCACCAAGTTTTACACCGACGAAGGCAATTTCGACCTGGTCGGCAACAACATGCCGGTGTTCTTCATCCAGGACGCCATCAAATTTCCGGACTTCGTTCATGCGGTCAAACCCGAGCCGCACAACGAGATTCCCCAGGGCCAGTCGGCCCACGACAATTTCTGGGACTTCGTCTCGCTGACGCCCGAATCGGCGCACATGGTGCTCTGGACCATGTCCGACCGCGCGCTGCCACGCAGCTACCGGGCGATGGAAGGCTTCGGCGTGCACACCTTCCGCCTGATCAATGCCGAAGGCGTCAGCCGCTTCGTCAAATTCCACTGGAAGCCGGTCGCCGGCGCCTTCTCGCTGGTCTGGGACGAAACCCTGAAGCTGGCCGGCAAGGACCCGGACTTCAACCGCCGCGACATGTGGGAGTCCATCGAGATGGGCGACTACTTCGAATGGGAGCTGGGCGTGCAGGTGGTCGAGGAAGCCGACGAACATAAGTTCGACTTCGACCTGCTCGACCCGACCAAGATCATCCCCGAGGAACTGGTGCCGGTGCAGAAGCTCGGCAAGATGACTTTGAACCGCAACCCGGACAACTATTTCGCCGAAACCGAACAGGCCGCCTTCCACATCGGCCACATCGTGCCGGGCATCGATTTCACCAACGACCCACTGCTGCAGGGCCGGCTGTTCTCCTACACCGATACCCAGCTGCTGCGTCTCGGCGGGCCGAACTTCCACGAAATCCCGATCAACCGCCCCGTTGCACCAGTGCATAACAACCAGCGCGACGCCTTCCACCGGCAGACCATCAACAAGGGGCGCGCCAACTACGAGCCCAACTCCATCGATAGCGGCTGGCCCAAGGAAACCCCGCCGGCAGCCCAGGGCGGCGGTTTCGAGAGCTACCCGGAACGCGTCGAGGGGCACAAGATCCGCAACCGCAGCGAATCCTTCGGCGATCACTTCTCCCAGGCCACGCTGTTCTGGAACAGCATGAGTACGGCGGAGAAGGAGCACATCATCGGCGCCTACAGCTTCGAACTGGGCAAGGTCGAGCGGGTGTTCATCCGCGAGCGTCAGGTCAACGAAATCCTCGCCAACATCGACCTGGAACTGGCGCGCCGGGTGGCCGAAAACATCGGCGTCACGCCGCCGACGGCACCGACCGTCCAGACCCGTCAGCCGACACCGGCCAGCTCGCCCGCGCTGAGCCTGCTCAATCACCTGTCCGGCAACATCAAGTCGCGCAAGGTGGCGATCCTCATTGGCAACGGCGTGGATGGCGCGGCCATCGATGCCTTCAAGCAGAAGCTCGCCGACGAAGGTGCGCTGGCCAAGCTGATCGGGCCGTCACCGGCTCCGGTGAAGACCGCCGATGGGCAGACGCTCACCCCCGACGCAGCGATGGATGGCATGCCGTCGATCGCCTTCGATGCGGTGTTCGTACCCGGCGGTGCGCAAAGCGTGCAGGCAATGCTCGGCTCCGGCGTGGCCAAGCACTACCTGCTCGAGGCCTACAAGCACCTCAAGCCGATCGCCGTGCTGGGTGATGCCCGGCAATTGCTCACGGCGCTCAACCTGCCGGAGGACACCGGCCTGGTGGCGGGCGATGCGGGCGATCTGGGTAATGTGTTCAGCGCCTTCGCCAAGGCGCTGGCGCAGCACCGCATCTGGGCGCGCGAGGCAGTGGCAGCGCAAGTGCCGGCGTAGCGCTCTACGTAGACGCCAGCGTGCTGGGCGAGCGGCCTGCACCTTGGCTCGGGGCGTCGGTCGATTCACGACAGGCGCTCCGGCGGGGCGATTCGTGTGGCGTGGCGGCTCCGCGGCCGTAGGTGGTTGGCCGTAGCCCTCTACACGATGCGGCGGTTGGGCCGGCTACCAGCTGTCCCGGCCCGCTTTGCGCACGAGCCTGCTTGCTGGCGAAGCGCTGCCCTCAACACCTGGGGTCTCAGAGCGTCGCCAGCTCCCGGAAATGCAGATAGCAGCGCAGGTCGAACTCGATCTGCCCGTAGTCCGGCAGCATGTATTCACAGAGTTTGTAGAAGGCGCGGTTGTGCTCGCTTTCACGCAGGTGGGCGAGCTCGTGCACCACGATCATCTTGAGAAACTCCGGTGCCGCCTCGCGAAACAGCGCGGCGACACGGATTTCCTTCTTCGCCTTGAGCTTGCCGCCCTGCACCCGCGACACCGCGGTATGCAGGCCCAGCGCGCGATGGGTCAGGTCCAGCCGATTGTCGTAGAGCACCTTATCGATCGGCGGCGCGCTTTTCAGATGGTCCTGCTTGAGCTGCTGCACGTAGCCGTACAGCGCCTTGTCGCTCTGCACCTGATGGCGCCCCGGATAGCGTCGTGACAGGTAGTCGCCCAGGCGATCCTCGGCGATCAGCTGGCGCACCTGAGCCAACAGCGGCTCGGGGTAGCCGCGCAGGTACTTGAGATCGGTCATGCTCTGTGGCCTACGCGGTGAGTTGGTTGAGGGCAATTTCGCGGAAATTGACCCGCTGAACAGTCGGCCACTAACGCTTCGGCCAGGCGAAGCTGAGCAGGAACAGCGCGGCGGCGCTGACCACGATGGACGGGCCGGCCGGTGTGTCCTCGTACCAGGACAGCGTCAGCCCCAGGCACACCGCGACGATGCCCAGGATGCTCGCGCCCAGCGCCATCTGTTCCGGCGTGCGGGCGTGGCGCTGCGCGGCGGCCGCGGGAATGATCAGCAGCGAGGTGATCAGCAGCACGCCGACGATCTTCATCGCCACGGCGATCACCATGGCGATCAACAGCATCAGCGCGAGTCGGATCGCGGTCACCGGCAACCCTTCGACGCGGGCGAGCTCCTCGTGCACCGTGACCGCCAGCAGCGAGCGCCACAGCGGGATCAGGGCGAGCAGAACCAGGGCGCAGCCGGCGACGATCCACGCCAGATCGGTGAGGCTCACCGCCAGCAGATCGCCGAACAGATAGCCCATCAGGTCGATGCGCACGTTCTGCATGAAACTCAGCGACACCAGCCCGAGCGACAGGCTGCTATGGGCGAGGATGCCGAGCAGGGTATCGGAGGCCAGTGGCTGGCGCTGTTGCAGCGTGACCAGCAGGACCGCGAGCAGCACGCAGCAGAAGGTCACGGCCAGGGTCAGGTTGACGTCGAGCATCAACCCGAGGGCCACGCCAAGCAGGGCTGAGTGGGAGAGGGTATCGCCAAAGTAGGCCATCCGCCGCCAGACCACGAAGGAGCCGAGCGGGCCGGCCACCAGCGCCAGGGCAAGGCCGGCGAGCAGGGCGTTGAGAAGAAAGTCGGGCATGCTAGGGCCTATTGATGCTTTGACGCGCAACCCGAAGGGCCGGGCCAGTTTTAGCGCGGGGCTGCGTTGTTCGTCGTTTATTTGGCATAACCAAACTTCTCTCCTCATGCCTTGCCCCGCGCTAAAACTGGATCCGGCGCGGCCGTGACAAAGCATCAATAGGCCCTACTAGTGTTTGCAGTTCGGGCCGTGGACGTGAGGGGTGCCGGTGACGACACTGCCGTGCAGGTCATGGCTGTGGTCGTGCTGGTGGTGATAGACCGCCAGGCTGCGCGCGTCCTGGCCGAAGAGTTCGACGAAGGCCGGGTCGGTGCTGACCTGTTCCGGATGGCCCGAGCAGCAGACGTGGCGGTTCAGGCAGACCACCTGGTCGGTGGCGCTCATCACCAGGTGCAGGTCGTGCGACACCATCAGCACGCCGCAACCGTAGCGGTCGCGCAATCGACCGATCAGCCGGTAGAGCTCGGCCTGCCCGGAAACGTCCACGCCCTGTACGGGTTCGTCCAGTACCAGCAGTTCCGGTTGGCGCAGCAGGGCGCGGGCCAGCAGCACCCGTTGCATCTCGCCCCCCGAAACGGATTGCAGCGGACTATCGACTACATGTTCGGCGCCGACCTCGCTCAGCGCGGCCAGGGCACCGGCACGGTCCACGCCGGGCACCAGCCGCAGGAAGCGCAGCACCGACAAGGGCAGGGTGGCGTCGACGTGCAGCTTCTGCGGCATGTAGCCGACGCGCAGCCGTGGCTTGCGCCAGACCGTGCCGCTGTCGGCCTTCAGCAGGCCGAGCACTGCCCGTACGAGCGTCGTCTTGCCCGCGCCGTTGGGGCCGATCAGGGTGACGATCTCGCCCTGGTGCACCTGCAGTTGAGCCCCCTCCAGCACGGCCTGATTGGCAAAGCGCACATGGATGTCATCCAGGCGGATCAGCGCGTCGCTCATGCCGCTTTCCGGCACTGACCGCAAAGACCGACCACTTCCACCGTCTGGCCCTCGACCTGGAAAGCGACGCCGCGCGCCGCTTCGTCGATGGCCTCGCTGATCGCTGGCTGCTCGAGCTCGATGGCGGTGTGGCAGTTACGGCAGATCAGGAACTGACCCTGATGCGGGTGCTCCGGATGGTTGCAACCGATGAAGGCGTTGAGCGAGGCGATGCGGTGCACCAGGCCGTTCTCGAGCAGGAAGTCGAGTGCTCGGTAGACGGTAGGCGGGGCGGCGCGGCGACCGTCCTGGGCGCTCAGCTCGGCCAGGATGTCATAGGCGCCGAGCGGCTTGTGGCTCTGCCAGACCAGTTCCAGCACGCGTTTGCGCAGGGCGGTCAGGCGAACACCGGAGCGCTCGCAAAGTTGGTCGGCTTCGGCCAGTGCACTGCTGACGCAGTGCTCGTGGTCATGAGGCGTGCAGGCCAGCGGGGACTTGGGCATGGGCGGAGACGCTGTAGCTGGGAGACGTTATTATGTTACCCATTCAGTTCAATCGAGTGTTGCCCGTGTTCCGTCTTTTTTCGCTCCCCGTGTTCGTTTCCGCCCTGCTGTTCGGCAGCGTCCAGGCCCATGCCGAGGTCGAGGTGCTGACTAGCATCAAGCCGCTGCAGCTGATTGCCGCGGCCGTTCAGGACGGTGTCGGCCAACCCGCCGTTCTGCTTCCGCCCGGCGCTTCGCCGCACCATTACGCGATGCGGCCATCCGACGTACGGCAGATCCGCAGTGCCGATCTGTTCTACTGGATCGGCCCGGACATGGAGAGCTTCCTGTCACCGGTACTCAGGGGGCGCGAGAAACCCAGCATCGCGGTCCAGGCGCTGCCCGGCATGACCTTGCGCCATTTCGGCGACGCGCATGCGCACAATGCGCATGGCGACGCAGCCCATGCCGCCCACGATAACCACGAGCATGACGATCACGATCACGATCACGATCACGATGCGCCAGCCGCCGATACCCACGAGCATGACCATGACCACCGCCCCGGCAGTCTGGATGCTCACCTCTGGCTGCTGCCGGCCAACGCACGGGTGATCGCCGAAGACATGGCTCATCAGCTTGCCGAAATCGATCCGGCCAACGCCGAGCGCTACGCCACCAACCTGGCCACCTTCCGCCAGCGCCTGGACGCGCTCGATGAGCGGCTGCAGGCACGCCTGGGCAAGGTGCGCGCCAAACCTTACTTCGTCTTCCACGAAGCCTACGACTATTTCGAGGCGGCTTATGGCCTCGGCCATGCCGGCGTGTTCAGTGCCGGTGGCGAAGCGCAGCCCGGCGCGCGCCACGTCGCTGCCATGCGCGAGCGTCTGGAGCAGGCCGGCCCCAGCTGCGTGTTCTATGAACCGCCGGTGCGCCCGCGTCTGGCCGACAGCCTAGTCCGCGGCCTGCCGGCCAAGGTCGCGGAGCTGGACGCACTGGGCTATGAGATCGCGCCGACCGCGCAGGGCTATGAGCTCCTGATCGACACCCTCGGAAGCTCGCTGGCCGGGTGCCTGGAGTCGCTTTGAGCGCAACCCGGCCGCTGCCGTCGGGCGGAGCAGGGGTCATCCGTCGGTCAACTTGATGCACGTCATAGTGCCGCTGGCGCTGCTGACTATCCTTCGTGATCTGGATTTCATCGACACGAGGATGCGCAGCGCATGGCGAAGACGGACGGGCCCATCGCGGCAGAGACGAAGACCACTCCCGACATCCCCCTACAGGCGGCCTCCGAGGACATCTGGTCGCAAAAGTATCGCCTGGCCCGCAAGGATGGCAGCGCCGTCGATGACAGCGTAGACGCCACCTGGCAGCGGGTCGCCCGCGCGTTGGCCGATGTCGAGCCGGCCGAGCGACGCGAGCACTGGTACGAGCGCTTCCTCTGGGCGCTGCGCAACGGCGCCATCCCGGCCGGGCGGATCATCTCCAACGCCGGCGCGCAGGACTACAAACCCGCCACCTCAACCATCAACTGCACCGTGTCCGGCACCATCGCCGACTCGATGGACGACATCCTCGGCAAGGTCCATGAAGCCGGGCTGACGCTCAAGGCCGGCTGCGGCATCGGCTACGAGTTCAGCACCCTGCGCCCGCGCGGCTCGTTCGTTTCCGGCGCCGGTGCACACACCAGCGGCCCGCTGTCGTTCATGGATATCTTCGACAAGATGTGCTTCACCGTGAGTTCGGCCGGCGGCCGCCGCGGTGCGCAGATGGGCACCTTCGACGTCGGCCACCCGGACGTGCGCGAGTTCATCCGCGCCAAGCGCGAGGACGGCCGTCTGCGTCAGTTCAACCTGAGCCTGCTGATCACCGACGAATTCATGCAAGCGGTGGAAAGCGACGCCGAATGGCCGCTGATCTTTCCGCTGCACCTCAAGGAAAAGGCCGACCACGACCTCGGCGACCCGGAGCAGGTGCTCTGGCGCGAATGGCCGAGCCACGACGGCTACGTCGTCCGCGAGGACGGTCTGGTCGCCTGCAAGACCTACGGGCGGGTCAAGGCGCGGCATCTGTGGGACATGATCATGGTCTCCACCTACGACTACGCCGAGCCGGGCTTCATCCTCATCGACCGGGTCAACCAGCTGAACAACAACTGGTGGTGCGAAGCGATCCGCGCCACCAACCCCTGCGGTGAGCAGCCGTTGCCGCCGTACGGCTCCTGCCTGCTCGGTTCGATCAACCTGACCCGTTTCGTCATCGACCCGTTCGGCGCCGAGGCGCGCTTCGACTGGGACAGGTACCGCGAGGTGGTGCGCGTCTTCACCCGCATGCTGGACAACGTCGTCGAGATCAACGGCCTGCCGCTGGAGCAGCAGCGCCACGAGATCGAGAGCAAGCGCCGTCACGGCATGGGCTTCCTCGGCCTCGGCTCGGCCCTGACCCTGCTCAAGCTGCGTTATGGCAGCCCGGAAGCCTGCGTGTTCACTGAAGAGGTGGCCCGCGAGATGGCGCTGGTCGGCTGGGAAGAGGCGCTGGCGTTGTCGAAGGAGAAGGGCCCTGCACCGCTACTGGCCGAGACCTTCGAGGTCACTGCCGAGATGCTGCGCAAGCGTCCCGAGATGAAGAAGGACGGCTACAAGGTCGGCGACAGGGCCCTCGGCCGTGTCCTGCATGCCCGCTATTCGCGTTATATGCAGAAGGTCGCCGAATTCGCCCCGGATCTGGTCGACGCCCTGGCCGAGCAGGGCGCGCGTTTCACCCACCACAGTTCCATCGCGCCGACCGGCACCATCAGCCTGAGCCTGGCCAACAACGCCTCCAACGGCATCGAGCCGAGCTTCGCCCATCAGTACTCGCGCAATCTGATCCGCCCGGGGCGCAAGGCCAAGGAGAAGATCGAGGTGTTCAGCTACGAGCTGCTGGCGTACCGCACCCTGATCAACGCGCGCGCCAGACCCGGGTCCGACGAGCCGGGCGAGAAGCTGCCGGACTACTTCATCACCGCCGATGACGTCAGCCCGACCCAGCATGTGGACATCCAGGCCGCGGCGCAGAAGTGGGTCGACTCGTCGATCTCCAAGACCGCCAACGTGCCGACCGATTACCCCTTCGAAGCGTTCAAGGATATCTACCGCTACGCCTGGCACCAGGGCCTCAAGGGCTGCACCACCTTCCGCTTCAACCCGGCGGCCTTCCAGGGCGTGCTGGTCAAGGAGGCCGATCTGGAGAAGACGCTCTATCGCTTCATCCTCGAGGACGGCAGCGTGGTCGAACTCAAGGGCAACGAGGAAGTGGAATACGACGGCGAAGTGAACACCGCCGCGAACCTGTTCGATGCCTTGAAAGAAGGCTACTACGGCAAATATTGAGCCCCGTCTGATAACCGCGCGGCGCGCCGTGCGGATGGAGAAGTGCAATGACCGTCAAGATCACCCAGCGCATCAAGGGTTTCAAGGTTGTCGACGAAACCCTGGAACGCCCGGCCGTCACGCCGGACAACGCCAGCGGCAAGGTCACCGTGGTGGAGATGGACGAAAGCCTGCAGCGCCCCGAAACGCTGGTCGGCATGACTTACAAGATCAAGTCGCCGCTGTTCGAGCACGCGCTCTATGTCACCGTCAACGACGTGGTGCTCAACGCCGGCACGCCTCATGAGCAGCGCCGGCCGTTCGAGATCTTTATCAACTCGAAGAACATGGATCACTTTCAGTGGATCGTAGCGCTCACGCGGATCATGTCCGCGGTGTTCCGCAAGGGTGGTGATTGCACCTTCCTCGTCGAAGAGCTGAAAGCGGTATTCGATCCCCGCGGCGGCTACCTCAAGAAGGGCGGCGTCTACATGCCGTCGATCGTTGCCGAGATTGGCGCGGTGCTGGAACGTCATCTGATCGCCATCGGCCTGCTCGAAGGGCAGGCGCTCGACGAAACCCAGCGCCAGTACCTGGCCGAGAAGCGCGCCGCCTATGAGGCCAGCCAGGGCGGTGCGACTGTGGAGCCGGGCGAGGGCTTTCCGCCGGGCGCTCAGCTGTGCAGCAAGTGCAGCACGCAGGCGGTCGTGCAGATGGACGGCTGCGCAACCTGCCTGAATTGTGGCAATTCAAAGTGCGGCTGAGCCGGTGCGCCTTGTAGCCTGACCAGCTACGCCGCCAGGCCCCTTTACCCGGCGGGCCCGGCTCTGCTAATTTTGCTCCACGACCACCTTCCCTGGTTCCCGTTTGATGCCTTCCATTGCCCACAGCCCTGTTTCATCGAAGCCAGCCGGTCTCGGCATGGCGCGGCTGTGCGCGATCGCACCCCCTTCATCTGTCGTTGCCGTTCTGGCAATCGCGCCGCCACCTCCACAGGCGGTAGCGCTGGGCTGATTCGCCCACTTCACAGCTTCAGCCTCGGCAATTCGGCCCTTGCGAGCCGATGCGCGTGCTTGCTTGCCCTCGGCTGAGGCCTGTTTCGATTCGACAGGTGATGATTCATGAATTTCGACAAATCGCTTTGGACGTCCTACGGCGTCATGACGCTGTTCGTGCTGCTTTGGGGCAGCGCGGCCATCTTTACCCGCTGGGGGCTGGATCACGGCACCCCGTTTGCGCTGCTGATCGTACGGTTCGCTTTGGCACTGGCAGCGGTCGTCAGCATCGGGCTGTATCGGCGCCGCTTGAAACCTGCCCCGGGCTCCGGGCTGCACGTGACGGCCACGGGGCTGCTGATGATTGGCTGTTATTCGATCTGCTACTTCCAGGCCATGGCATTCGGCATCACGCCCGGAGTGATCGCGACGCTGCTTGGCGTCCAGCCGATCCTTACGCTGGTGTTGCTGGAACGCCGCTTCTCGCTGCTACGTCTCGCGGGCTTGCTACTGGCGCTGCTCGGGTTGGCGGCAGTCGTCTTTCAGAGCCTGGTGCTGGCGTGCTTCTCACTGAACGGGATGCTGTTCGCCTTTGGCGCGCTGCTCTGCATGACACTCGGTGCGATTCTCCAGCGACAGATACGCCAGAGCCCGGTCGAGGTGCTGCCCCTGCAGTACGCAGTGACCTTGTCGCTGTGCCTGCTCTTCGTGCCCTTTCAACCAGTGCGATTCGAAGCGGTCGCCGGCTTCATCGTGCCGGTTCTCTGGCTGGGCCTGGTCATCTCGGTCGCGGCGCAGCTGTTGCTGTATCGGATGATCCAGACCGGCAATCTGGTCAACGTCACCAGCCTGTTCTACCTGGTGCCGGTCGTGACTGTTGGGATGGATTACCTGTTTCTCGGCAATGCCTTGTCGCGCCTTGGCCTGCTGGGCATGGGCGCGATCCTCGTGGGGCTGGCGCTGGTGTTCAGGGCCGCGCCGCAGCAGCGCTCCTGAAGTGTGAGCCGGGCAGCCGATCGGCTGCCCGGCCACCAGCTGGCCGTCAGGTCACCACGCGATAGCACGGCTCGTACGGGCGGCCGCCGGGGAGTTTCATGCGGTGCTGTTCGACGAACGCCTGCAGCAACTGGTCGAGCGGTTTCATGATCGCGGGGGCGCCATGGATTTCGTAGCGGCCGTACTGCTCGATACGGCGGATGCCCTTGTCCTTGACGTTGCCGGCGACGATGCCGGAAAACGCGCGCCGCAGATTGGCCGCCAGGATGTGCGGCGGCACATCGCGGGTCAGTTGCAGGCTGGCCATGTTCTCGTGGGTCGGGTCGAAGGGGTGCTGGAAGCCTTCCTCGATCTTCAACAGCCAATTGAAGTGGAAGGCGTCGTTGCGCTCGCGGCGGAATTGCTTGACCGCCTTGAGTCCCTCGGCCATCTGCCGGGCCACCTCGGCCGGGTCGTCGATGATGACCTGGTAGAGTTCCTGTGCCTCTTCGCCGAGCGTGGCACCGACGAACTCACGCAGCTGGCGCAGGTAGGGCGCGGCGCTTTCCGGCCCGGTGAGGATGACCGGGAAGGGCAGGTCACGGTTGTCCGGGTGCAGCAGGATGCCGAGCAGATAGAGGAATTCCTCTGCCGTGCCGACGCCGCCGGGGAAGATGATGATGCCGTGGCCGACACGTACGAAGGCCTCCAGGCGCTTCTCGATGTCCGGCAGGATCACCAGCTCGTTGACGATGGGGTTCGGTGCCTCGGCGGCGATGATGCCCGGCTCGGTCAGGCCCAGGTAGCGGCCGCCGACGATGCGCTGCTTGGCGTGCGCGATGGTCGCGCCCTTCATCGGGCCCTTCATCACGCCCGGTCCGCAGCCGGTACAGATGTTCAGGTTGCGCAGCCCCAGCTCGTGGCCGACGCGCTTGCTGTACTTGTATTCCTCACTGCTGATCGAGTGCCCGCCCCAGCACACCACCATGTTCGGCTCGACACCGGGGCGCAGCGTGCGGGCGTTGCGCAGCAGGTGGAAGACGTAGTCGGTGATGCCCTGTGAGCTGCCGAGGTCGATGCGCGGGCTGTCCAGCTCGCTCTCGGTGTAGACGATGTCGCGCAGGGCGCTGAACAGCATTTCGCGCGTGCTGGCGATCATCTCGCCATCGACGAAGGCATCGGCCGGCGCGTTGAGCAATTCCAGTCGCACGCCGCGGTCTTGCTGATGGATCCGCACCTCGAAGTCGTCGTAGGCCTCGAGGATGGTCTTGGCGTTGTCGATGCGAGCGCCGGTGTTGAGGATCGCCAGCGCGCATTGGCGGAACAGCGTATAGGTGCTGCCGTTACCGGCTTCGCTCAGTTGCTGCACTTCGCGCTGGGAAAGGGTCTCCAGGCTGCCCTTGGGGCTCACCGAGGCGTTGATCACATAGCGTTGGGTCATTGTTCTGTTCCCTTGAAACAACGCAGCGCACACCGCAAGGGCCGCTGCATCGGGATGGTAGGCATCGACGCCGTTGGCGGCGATGCGTGAATCGGGTCGTGGGGGCCGGCACGGCGCTCTGGCCGGCGGGCAAGGTCGACGACCGTCGCGGTGATCGACCCGGTTGTCGTTTCCCGCTCGCGGTGGCGCGTGCGGGCAGGATTCACTTGACGCCGAACCGGGACAAACGTTCCTCGAAGTGCCTGCTGGGCAGGCGCTGGTTGGGGCATGCGAGCCTCCGGTCTGGCGATCCGTGTCAGAGGCTTCGACAACGGGTGTGGCCGTTTGATTGCACGGCTTTGGCGTTGAGCCTGCCGCGGCGGGCGCGCTTCAGAAGGCAAACGGCAGGGCGCTATGGCAGCGTTGGCGAGCGGCGAGCAGGCGGCAGAATTCATCCGGGTCCTTGATCAGCACCGATTGGCCGGCGAAGTTCTGTTTGGCGATCAGGCGCGACAGCCAGAAGCGCACGCAGGCCACCCGCAGCATGGGCCGCCACAGCTCGGCCTCGGCTGGGCTGAAGCGCCGCAGGGCGGAGTACGCAGCCAATAGCGCCTGGCTGCGCTCTTCGTCGAGCTCGCCGTTGGGGTGCGAGCACCAGTCGTTCACCGCGATGGCAAGGTCGTAGAGCATCGGTCCCGAGCAGGCGTTGTAGAAGTCGATCACCCCGGTCAGGTGGCTGCCTTCGAACAGCACGTTGTCGCGGAACAGGTCGGCATGCAGGTTGGCGCGTGGTAGCGCGAGGATCTTCGGCTTGAGTTCGGCAATCTCGGCCAGGCCGTCGCGCAGCAGTTCCAGTGGCTCCGGCGGCAGGCTCATGGCCAGGCTCGGGCCTTCCTGCTGCATCCAGTCCAGGCCACGGTCGCTCCGCCGTTCGATGATCCGATCGCGCGTTGCCAGGTGCAGCCGTGCCAGCCACCGGCCCACTTCGGCGCAATGGTGCGCATTCGGCGAGGCCACATGCTTGCCGGCCAGGCGCGGCTGCAGCAGCGCGGGCTTTTCGGCCAGGCTGCGGAGCGCCTCGCCGGCCTCGGTGCGGATGGCAAAGGGCACCGGCAGCCGGGCCTGGTGCAGCACGTCGAGCAACTCGATGAAAAACGGCAGATCCGCGACCGGCCCCCGCTCGACGAGGGTCAGCACGTATTCGCCGCGCTCGAGGCTGACGAAGAAGTTGCTGTTCTCGCTACCCGCGGCGATGCCCTCGAAGTCGCGCAGCCGGCCGAGCCGGTAGGGCGCCAGAAAGGCGTCAAGTTCGTCGCGTTGCAGGGGCGTGAAAACCGACATGGGGAGCGTTCCGTTATGCGTGGCTTACCAGCTGAAGATTTCCCAGGCGGGGATCAGCATGTCCGGGCGATCGCTGCGGATGAAGTTGCTGTCGCCGTCGGCGCGCACCAGGAAATAGGGCTTGCCGTGCTTGGGCGTGACTTTCACGGCGTAGAGGAAGCCGTTGACGCGGTATTCCTCGACGGTACGTTCGCCTTCCTGGCGGATGGTGACGTCCGGCTCGCCCTCGACCGACTCCTGAGCGAAGCCGCTCAGCGGGACCACAACCAGCAGGCTGGCCAGCAGCCAAGCTTTGATCGAACGCATGATAACCTTGCCCCTTTGTCGACACGTTGTCCGGTGCATTCTAGCCCCGGACCCGCCGAAAAGGTTGATCCCGCTCATGAGCCAAGCGCCCCTCGTTCTGGTGGACGGTTCCTCGTACCTCTACCGCGCCTTTCACGCCCTGCCGCCGCTGACCACGTCCACCGGCAAGCCGACCGGCGCCGTCAAGGGCGTGCTGAACATGCTGCTGTCGCTGCGCCGACAGTACCCGGACAGCCCCTTCGCGGTGGTCTTCGATGCCAAGGGCCCGACCTTCCGCGACACGCTGTTCGCTGACTACAAGTCCCACCGCCCGCCCATGCCCGATGACCTGCGCTCGCAGGTCGAGCCGCTGCACGCCAGCGTCCGGGCGCTCGGCATGCCGCTGCTGTGCGTCGATGGCGTGGAGGCGGACGACGTCATCGGCACCCTGGCGCGCCAGTGCGCGGCGCTCGGCCGCGACGTGATCATCTCCACCGGTGACAAGGACATGGCCCAGCTGGTCTGCCCGCACGTCACGCTGGTCAACACCATGACCGGCAGCGTCTATGACATCGAGGGTGTGAAAACCAAGTTCGGTGTCGGGCCCGAGCTGATCATCGACTTCCTCGCGCTGATGGGCGACAAGGTCGACAACATCCCCGGCGTGCCGGGCGTAGGCGAGAAGACGGCGTGCGGGCTGCTCAACGGCATC
Source organism: Stutzerimonas marianensis (assembly GCF_022810315.1). Lineage (NCBI taxonomy): Bacteria > Pseudomonadati > Pseudomonadota > Gammaproteobacteria > Pseudomonadales > Pseudomonadaceae > Stutzerimonas > Stutzerimonas marianensis. Next base: position 42,652 of record NZ_JALGRD010000010.1, read on the forward strand.
CCGGGCGGGCTCAAGGGCCTGTACGAGAACCTCGATCAGGTTGCCGGGCTGCCGATTCGCGGCGCCAAGTCGCTGGCTGCCAAGCTGGAGGAACACCGCGAGGCGGCGTTCATGTCCTACGAACTGGCGACCATCAAGATCGACGTGCCGCTGGATGTCGAGGTGGCGGACCTGATGCCCGGTGAGCCGCACCGCGAGGCGCTGATCGCGCTGTATCGCGAGCTGGAATTCAAGCAATGGCTGGACGAGCTGCTGCGCGAGGCCAAGGCGGCGGGCGAGAACTGCGAGGTGCAGCCCGAAGGCTGTTCGATCCAGGCCGAGGCGCAGTACGAGACGCTGCTGGAGCAGGCCGATTTCGAGCGCTGGCTGGCGCGTCTGAACGCGGCCGAATGCTTTGCCTTCGATACCGAAACAACCAGCCTCGATGCGCAGCGCGCCGAGCTGGTCGGCGTGTCCTTCGCCGTCGAGCCGGGCCAGGCGGCTTACGTGCCGCTGCGCCATTCCTACATGGGCGTGCCGCAGCAGCTCGAGCTGGATGCCGTGCTCGGCGCGCTCAAGCCGCTGCTGGAAGATCCAGCCAAGACCAAGATCTGCCAACACGGCAAATACGACATGAACGTGCTGATGCACTACGGCATCGAGATGCGCGGCATGACGTTCGACACCATGCTCGAATCCTACGTGCTGGACGCCACCGCCACCCGCCACGACATGGACAGCCTGGCCCTCAAGTACCTCGGCCGCGGCACCATCCGCTTCGAGGACATTGCCGGCAAGGGCGCCAAGCAGCTGACCTTCGACCAGATCGCCATCGAACAGGCCGGCCCGTATGCCGCCGAGGACGCCGACGTCACCCTGCGCCTGCACCAGACCCTGCTCGGCAAGCTGGAGCAGACGCCATCGCTGCTCAAGGTGCTGACCGAGATCGAGATGCCGCTGGTGCCGGTGCTGGCGCGCATCGAGCGCAACGGCGCGCTGGTCGATGCACAGCTGCTCGGCCAGCAGAGCGTCGAGCTGGGCGACAAGCTGGTGCAGCTGGAACGCGAAGCCTTCGACATCGCTGGCGAGGAATTCAACCTCGGCTCGCCCAAGCAGCTCTGCGCGATCCTCTACGACAAGCTCGGCTGCCCGGTGATCTCCAAGACCGCCGGCGGCCAGCCGTCCACCGCCGAGAGCGTGCTGGCCGAACTGGCCGAGCAGGATTACCCGCTGCCCAAGGTGATCATGCAGCACCGCAGCCTGAGCAAGCTCAAGGGCACCTACACCGACAAGCTGCCGCAGCAGATCAACCCGCGCACCGGGCGCATCCATACCAGTTACCACCAGGCGGTGACCGCCACCGGCCGGTTGTCCTCCAGCGACCCGAACCTGCAGAACATCCCGATCCGCACCGCTGAGGGGCGGCGCATTCGCCAGGCCTTCGTCGCGGCGCCGGGCTACAAGCTGCTGGCGGCGGACTACTCGCAGATCGAGCTGCGCATCATGGCCCACCTGGCGCAGGATGCCGGCCTCTTGCACGCGTTCCAGAACGACCTGGACGTGCACCGCGCCACGGCCGCCGAGGTGTTCGGCGTACCGCTGGAGCAGGTCAGCAACGACCAGCGCCGCAGCGCCAAGGCCATCAACTTCGGCCTGATCTACGGCATGAGCGCCTTCGGCCTGGCCAAGCAGATCGACGTCGGCCGCAAGGAAGCGCAGGAGTACATCGACCGCTATTTCGCCCGCTACCCCGGCGTGCTCGCCTACATGGAGCGCACCCGCACCCAGGCCGCCGAGCAGGGCTATGTCGAGACGCTGTTCGGTCGGCGGCTGTACCTGCCGGAGATCAATTCGAAGAACGGCGCCATGCGCAAGGGCGCCGAGCGCACCGCGATCAACGCGCCGATGCAGGGCACCGCGGCGGACATCATCAAGCGCGCCATGATCGCCGTGGACGGCTGGCTGCAGGACAGCGGGCTGGATGCGCGGGTGATCCTGCAGGTCCACGATGAATTGGTGCTGGAAGTGCGCGAGGACCTGATCGAGCAGGTGCGCGAGCGGATCTGTCCGTTGATGAGTGAAGCGGCCCAGCTGGACGTGCCGTTGCTGGTCGAGGCCGGCGTGGGCAACAACTGGGACGAGGCGCACTGAAGCCCGAGACCGCGGTTTCTAGCGAGTGAAAATATTTTTCATCTCGGGTTGAACTGTTGGAGCAATCGCCCGGTCCTAGGCTACGAAGGGTGTAAAAGCTCTTCGATGCTCCTTGTTGTGTTAAGTGTTGGCAGATCTCTGGAAACGCCCATGGCGTTCCGGACTTGGACCTCGAACTTCCCCCTCCCCCAACGAAGTTCGAGGTTTTTTTTCGCCCCGGGAAAAGTGGCGGAAGGCTGCAACGGGCTCTCGCAAAATCGCGCATTTCCTTACCTGCCATGGGATGTCGCCCCGCTTCGCTCTTTGTAGGGGCGAGGGACGGCAGTACTTGCTCGCGATGCTCGGCGCTGCCCAACGCTCAATGCGATGCGCGGATATGGATCGCCAGCGCTGGCGCCTACGAAACAGGCATCGAAGCCTGTGGCGTAATGCGCGCGTCAGGGCAGCTGAAGCCCGCCTCCGGCCTTGTGCAGCGCACGCAGGTGGGTGCCGATCTGCGCGAGATTGGCCTCGACGGCATCCAGTTCCCGTTGCCGCTCCTCGCCCAGCAGACGGCGGACTTCCTCATTCAAGGTTTCGGTGAGCTGGTTCAGCATGGCCTGGCGCTGACTGCTTTCCTGCTCCAGGCGCTGCCATTCACTGGCCAGCGGCAGCCCATAGCCGTCGTCATCGAGCAGTTGCGCCGGCTGACTCAAAAAACCGCTGTTGGCGAGAATACCCTGCAGGGTCTCGTCGGCCCGCGCCAGGCTGGCGTCTCCGCGCGCGCCGAGATAACGGTTCTTCAGCTCTTCCTGTGCGAGCAGCAGATGCCGGCGCAAGGCAGCCTGCTCCACCAGCAGCAAGGCGGCACTGGCGCGCAGGTCGGCTTTTTCGATCCAGGGCTGGCGTTGTGTCGCTGGCAACGCCAGCCACTGTTCGACATCGGTCTGCGGCAGTCCCAGGCGTTGGCGCAGCACCGCGAACATCGCCTGGTAGCGGTCGCGGTAGGAGTCGAAGCGGTAGCCCAGGCGCAGCGCCTCGCGCGGATCGTCGAGTACGCGGGCGTCGGCCAGGCCGCGGTTGATCAGGATTTCCAGCAGGCCGCTGGGCAGGATGCTGTCCAGCGCGGTCAGCTCCGGTCGTGCCGTCCCGCTGCGGAGCAGCTTGAGGGTTTCCACCGCGCAGTTATTGGAGAGGAAGTAGTAGTCCCCGTCATAGCTCCAGTGCAGCTCGGCGCTGCGCGTAACCAGCTGCTCGATCTCTTCGCGCCTGAGCTTCAACGGGACCGAGGCCAGGCTGCGCAGCTCGACCTTGGTGTATTCATCGATGACCTGCCCCAGGGGCAGCACGAACAGGCGCGACGGATACACCCCTGTCAGGCCGTCCCAGCTGGACAACTGCAGGTCGCCAACGAAGGCACGGAAAGACAGCACCAGGTGATGGTCCAGGTCCAGGCGGCAATCCGGTCCGCGTGGCCGGCCAGGGGCGCAAATGACCAGGCGCAGCATGCTGTGGCCCCAGCGGCTGACCCAGGCGTCATTGGCTTCGGCGAACAGGTAATCGACTTCGTAGACCCGCTCGGGGTCGAGCTTGACCAGCGGCGTCCGCGCGAAATCGTGGCCCGCGTTGAGGATCGGCAGCCCCTCGGCGCAGGGTTGGGCGCCGCTAGGCTGCCAGCCGAAATGCTCGCTGAAATATCGGTGCAACGAGGGCCGACGGCACGCGTAGGAGGGGTCGAGGAGGAAATACTCCAGGTTGACCGCGACGAATTCCAGCGGGCTGGTCAGCTCGTAACGATCCGGACTCCGTGCATCCTGCGCGTTGTCATGCTCCCGTTCGCCGCGTTGCCCGACCCGCTGGGGCCAGCCGGCGAGATCGAGCAGGCGAGGATCGTCGCTCAGGGTGAAGCGGCGCTCGGTCTGGCCGCGGCAGTCGTCCGGCAGCCCGACCGGGCCGAGGCTGCGAGCGCGCTGGCGACAGACGCCCAGTTGCCGGTGATCCTCCGGCGCCCAGAGGCGGGCGCGGTCATACAGGTGCGCCAGTTCGTGGATCAGCGTCGCCAGCAGTTCCTGGCGCACCGTGCCGTGGGGGCGTTCGGTGCGTTCGCTGGCGGCGCTGCCATCGGTCAGCGAGTCCAGCAGGCGCCGGTTGAGCAGGATGAGGTTGCCGCCGGCGCTGCCATAGACGTCATGCACCAACCCCTGGTGCCAGCGCACCCGTACGTTCCGGTCGAGCCGTTCGACCATCCTTGGCGGCAGCACGGCCATGGCCTGGTCGATCAGCGCCTGGCTGGCGGCACGCTCGGCGGGCGCCAGGTCGCGGTCGTCCAGGCTCAGGCGCAGATCGGCCTGGCACAGGCTGGCGACCAGCGACAGCGCCGCGGCCGCGCACCAGGCACGCAAGGTTGTCACTGGGCGAGGATGACTTCGGCCAACGCCAGGTCGCTGGCGTGCTGCGCTTCGGGGAAGCGGTCGCGCAAGCGGCCGAGGGCGGCTTCCAGCCGTGCACCACGGATCTCGCCACCGCTGGCGACGAAGCCGGCGGCCTCGTCGCGGGCTTCGCTGACCACCTTCATGTCGCTGATGCGACTGGTGACGTCGGAGGTGAAATTGATGCTGCGATCCAGCGCATTGACCACGATGTTGCTGGTGGCGACGAGTGTCTGGGCCTGGGCGCCGCTGGCGAGGGCAAGGGCGATTGGAAGGACGATCAGTTTGAGATTCATGAAACCTGCTCGAGACAACGGGTGGGTCATTGGACGAGGAGGGCCTCGGCCAGTTCAAGGTCGCTCGCGGCCAGCTCGGGATACTGCGCGCGCAGTCGGTGCAGTGCCGCCTCCAGGCGCGCGCCACGCCATTGGCCGTGGCTGGCGACGAAGCGGGCCGCGTCATCGTAAGCGTCGAGGTTCAGCTTGTTGTCGAACGGGGCGCTGGTCAATTGGCTGGCCACATAACTGGAGGCCACCGTGCCGGCCGTGAGGCTATCGAAGGCCTGAGCGTGGCCGCCGAGGCAGCAGCCGATGAGCGCAAGGAGGAGCGAACGCATGTGAAACCTGGTGCGGGCAAAAAACAGCCGCCAAGGCTAGCGAAACGTCCGCGGCAGGGCCAGCGGCAATCGCTCGCCCCGCCCGCAGGTGCCCTCAGAGCGCGAGGATGGCTTCGGCCAGTTGCAGGTCGCTCGCCTGCAGGCTGGGCGCCTGGCGGCGGATATGCTGCAGCGCGGCTTCCAGCTGAGCGCCGCGAGCCTGGCCTTCGCTGGCGACGAAGCGCGCCGCATCGTCGCGGGCGTCACGCACCAGCTTGTCGTCGCCGACGTTGGAGGTGATGTCCGAGGTGCCTTCGATGGTGTTGACCAGCGAGCCGCCGATCGCATCGAGGGTGCCGGTGACGCTTCCGGCCGAAGCGGTGCCCGCCACCAGGCAAGCAGCAGTGGCGAGTGACAACAGGTATTTGTTCATAGCGTTCTCCAGGCTTGATACGGCACCCCGCCGATAGCCGCTTCGACCGTCGGGCGAGGGTGCCGTTCAGCTTGGCACCCGAAGTCATGGCCGGTAAAGCGCTGCCTCAGCGCCAGAAGGGCTTGCTCAGCTCTTCCTGCCGCTCGCTATGGCTGATGCCCACGTCGGCTAGCAGGCGCTCATCGAGCGCCGCCAGCTGCCGCCGCGAGCGAGCGCGATACCGCCAGAGGTGGAACAACCGTGCTAGGTGGGCAAAGGACGGCAGGCCGATTGCCGTCGATGCCTTGTGGACCAGTACGCGCTCCATGAGCCGCTCCTTCCCGCGTCAAACGGGGATGGGTGATGGGCTCATAGCGTCGCGCGAGGGGCGGTGGCGCAACAGTCACAGGGAGTGGGAATTGTGCTGGTGCAGTTCCTGCAGCGTATGAACTGTGCCGGTCGGTCTGGCTGCAACTGTTGCAATGGCGCCTACGTGCACTTCAAGGCCTGGCGATCTCGGGTGCCAGGATCCACTCGGCGCTGTCGTTCCAGACGTCCATGCGGGTGATCTTGCCGTCGCGGACCTCGAAACGGTCGAGGTATCGGTTGCCCGAAAAGCTGCTCCCATCGGGCCACTCGCCATACAGCGTGCCGTTGGAATACACCACCGTGTGGTCCTCGTGTTCGGCCCAGTCGAATGCGCCCAGCTGCTTTTTTACCCAGCGATAGCGACCTGCATTGAACGCGGTGATCTCCGTGGTGCTGGGCATGACTCTGCCGCCAGTGAACGTGATGCGCACGTCCGCCGACATGTAGGTCGCGGCCCGAATCGGGTCCGGCGCCATCGACGCTTCGAGGAAATCGCTAACAATCTGAACGGCTTCGTTTTCGAATTTCATGGGGGCTCTCTTGAGTATTGGGATTGCCTGCAATCAGTGCGCGGCGCACGAATAGGGTGCGCCCAGCGCGCCTCGGGTCGACTAAGTCGTTGATTTGCATCGCTCGAGACTGATGGCACCTACTTTGCTAGCAAAGTTCGTACAAATGCTAGCTATCAGGAGTGTCGCCTCATGTTCAAGCTGTCCAGATTTCTCCGCCAGTGGCCCAAAGCGGCAGCCATCGGCACCCTTGGCCTGTTGTTGCAGACGCCGGCTCATGCCGAGGAGCCCATCAAGATCGGCCTGGTCGCGGCGCTGTCCGGTCAGTCGGCCAAGTCCGGGGAAGCGCTGACCCGCGGACTGAGCGTTGCCATCGACGAACTCAACGCGGCGGGCGGCATTCTCGGCCGGCCGGTGGAGCTGATTCGCCGAGACGATGAAAGTAACCCGGCCAAAGGCATGCTCGCCGCGCGCGAGCTCATTCAGCGGGAGAAGGTCACCGTCTTGTTCGGCGGTCTGGATACCCCCGTATCCCTGGCCATCGTGCCCCTGGCGAACCAGCTCAAGGTCCCCTTCATGGGCGTCTGGGCCGCAGGCACGGGCATCACTCGCAATGGCGCGAAAGACAATTACGTCTTCCGGGTCTCGGCGGTGGACGAACTGGTTGACGAGGCGCTGGTGGACTATGGCGTCAAGCAGCAGGGCATGCAGAAGCCGGGCATGATCCTGGTCAACAACCCCTGGGGCGAGTCGAACGAGGCCGGTTTCAGGGCTGCCCTGGAGAAGCGCGGCATGCCGTACGCCGGCATCGAGCGGATCGAGGACAGCGATCTGGACGTCGTGCCTCAACTGACTCGACTCAAGCGCGCCGGTGCCGATGCGCTGTTGATGGTGGGGAACGTCGGCCCATCGGCGCAGGTGGTGAAATCCCTCGATCGCATGGGCTGGGATGTGCCGGTCATTTCGCATTGGGGCCCGGCAGGCGGGCGTTTCAGTGAGCTGGCGGGCCCCAACGCCAGTCGGGTGCACTTCATCCAGACCTACGTATTCGGCGAGCAGAACAGCGCGAAGGGCGACGCGGTCATGGCGGCGCTGAAGCAACGTTATCCGGAGATCAAGTCGCTTGCCGATGTCACGCCGGCCGTGGGCATCGCCAATGCCTATGACGGCATGCACCTGGCAGCGCTGGCGATCGAGAAGGCCGGGTCGGTGAAAGGCAGTGAGGTGCGCGACGGCTTTTACGCCATCGAGCAGTACGACGGCCTGATCAAGCCGTACCGCAAGCCGTTCTCGCCGGGTCAGCATGACGCGCTGGGCCCGGATGACTACCTGTTCACTCAGTTCGTCGACGGGCAGATCGTACCGCTGCAGCCCTGAACTGATCGGCGCGCTCCGATCGACCGGGGCGCCTGCGAGGAGTGTGTTTCATGATTACCGCCGCCATCGTCACCGGACTCGGGCTGGGCAGCATGTATGCCCTGCTCGCGTTGGGTTTCCACATGACCTATGTGGTCTCGCGAACCGTCAATTTTGCCCAGGGCAGCGCCATGATGGTCGGCGCGGTGCTGGGGTACAGCTTCTCCATCACCTGGGGCTGGCCCGTGTGGTTGGCCATTCCGGTGACGCTGGCGCTCTGCGCGCTCTATGGGCTGGCGGTCGAGCGCTTTCTCGTTCGCCCCTTCCATTCGCGCGGCTCGGAAGCCTGGCTGATGGCGACGGTGGCGGCGGGGATCTTCGTCGACAACCTGGCGCTGTTCACGTTCGGCAAGGAGCCGAGGCAGTTCACTTCCGAACTGGCCAACAGTCAGGTCGCGCTGCTCGGTGCGAATGTCTCCTGGCTGCAGGTGCTGATCCCTCTGGTTGGCGCCGGCATCGCCCTCGCGCTGCTGCTGGTGCGGCGCTACACGCGCCTGGGCAAGGTGCTCGAAGCGTGCGTGCAGAACGCCGCAGCCGCTCGGCTGATGGGCATCAGGGTCAATCGTGTGGTGGGGATCTCGTTCGCCGTTTCGGCCGTGTTCGCCGCCGTGGCCGGCCTGCTGATCGCTCCGCTTTTCAACGTCAGTGCCGAAATGGGCACGCTGTTCGGGCTCAAGGCGTTCGCCGTCGCCATCCTGGGCGGCATTGCCAGCGCCAGTGGGGTGTTCGCCGCCGGTTTGCTGTTCGGCCTGGTGGAGGCGGTGGTGACCCTCTACTTCGGATCGGCCTTTACCCAGCTGTTCACCTTCGCGCTGGTCATCCTGGCCCTGGCGGTCAGGCCCAACGGGCTGTTCGGCAGCAAGACACTGGTGAAAGTATGAAGACAACGATTCTCGCGCCGGCAGGCATTGGCCTGCTGGCTGTTGCCGGCCTCGTGCTGTCGCTGACGCTCGACAGCTATTCGCTGCTGGTCTTCAGCTTCTTTGCACTGACCGTGGTCGTGGGCGTCGGGCTGAATATCCTGATCGGCCTCAGCGGGCAGATTTCCTTTGGTCATATCGCCTTCTACGCCATAGGCGCCTACACCACGGCGCTGCTGACCATGGCCGGTTTCCCTCTCGGGCCGGCGATGATCCTGGCCGCCATGGTCTGCGGCCTGGTCGGGGCGCTGCTGGCGATTCCGGCGTTGCGTGTCAGCGGGCCATACCTGGCCATGATCACCATCGCCTTCGCCCTGGTCGTTCACCACGGGCTGATCGAATGGCGCGGGCTCACCGGCGGCGCGAACGGGCTGATGGGCATCCCCATGCCCGATACCGGCGCGCTGGACCCGGCGGTGGTGATGGCGATGATGGCCTCGGCCATGATGGTCGGTGCCCTGGCGTTCTACCTGCGTTTGCGCCAAAGCGGTTGGGGAATGGCGATGCGCGCGGTCAAGGCGTCGGAAATCGCCGCACGTTCGCTGGGCTTCAATCCGGTGCAGACCAAGACGCTGGCGTTCGCCTTGTCGGCGGCGCTGACGGGTTTCGCCGGGGCCTTGGTGGCGCCGCTGATGATGTTCATCAACCCGGCGTCCTTCCCCTTTTCCCAGTCGATCCTGTTCGTGCTCGCGGTAATCGTCGGCGGGGCAGGCACGTTGTTCGGCCCGCTGCTCGGGGCCCTGCTGATCGTGCTGCTGCCCGAGATGCTGGCGGACTTCGCCGAGTACCGCCTGCTGATGTTTTCAGCGCTGCTGCTGGCGGTGCTCTGGGTGGCGCCGCGCGGCGTGCTCGGTAGCCTTGCTCGGCTGTGGTTGCGTCCGGTGAACGTGCTGCCACCGGCGGTCGCCGATCAGGCACGGCTCGCGGCGTTCTTCGGCGAGGGCCGGTCAGGTGCCGGGCTGGAGGTCGATAGCATCAGCATCGGTTTCGGCGGCGTGCAAGCGGCCGACAAGGTCAGCCTCAAGGCGCGGCCAGGCAGTATCACCAGCATCATCGGCCCCAATGGCGCTGGCAAGACCACGGTGCTCAACATGATCAGCGGCTACTACTGTCCGGACAGTGGCCAGATCCGGCTCGGGGAGGTGGTTTCCGGGCGGTCCGCCTGGCAGATCGCGCGCGCCGGTATCTCGCGTACCTATCAGACGACTCAGCTGTTCGGTGAGCTGACGGTGCTGGAGAACGTGCTCGCCGGGCTGCAGCAGGGCCGTCTCGGCAGTATCTTCCGGCGGCCGGGCGCAGAGGAGCGAGAGCTGGCGATGCACCTGCTGGCACTGGTTGGCTATCGCGGTTCGCTGAATACCCCGGCTGACGACCTGCCGCACGTGGACCGGCGCCTGGTGGAAATTGCCCGCGCGCTGGCCTTGCGCCCGGCCGTGCTGCTGCTGGACGAGCCCGCAGCCGGCCTTGGCCGAGGCGATACCGACCGCCTTGCCGAGCTGTTCAAGACGCTGGCCCGCTTCAATATCGCAGTGATTCTCGTCGAGCACGACATGGCGCTGGTCATGGCCGTTTCCGAGCACATCCTGGTGCTGGATGCCGGCAAGCCGATCGCGTCGGGCACGCCCGAAGAGGTCCGCGGCAACCCCAGGGTGGTCGCCGCCTATCTGGGCGGCACGAGCTACCAGGCCAGCCCCCGGCAGGCACCTTGGTCCGGCTCGCGCGACGCGCGTCTGTATATCAAGGACCTGGTGGTGGATTACGGCGCGGCCCCGGTGGTCGAGGGCGTCGACCTGGTCGTCAATCCCGGCGAGCTGATCGCGATACTGGGCGCCAACGGCGCCGGCAAGTCGAGCATCTTGAAGTGCCTGGCCGGGCTGCATCGCCCTACCGCCGGCAGCATCCTGCTGGATAACGAGAGCATCGACCACCTGGACGCCAGTGCCATCGCTTCGCGGGGCCTGGCGCTGGTGCCGGAAGGGCGACAGGTGTTCGCACAACTCAGCGTGCGCGACAACCTGTTACTGGGCGGCTATTCGCGTACCGAGGCATTCGATGCCGAGGCTGAAATAGAAGCCATCCTCAGGCGCTTTCCTCGCTTGCGCGATCGTATCGACAGCCCTGCCGGCCTGCTCTCCGGAGGCGAACAGCAGATGGTCGCGGTAGGCCGAGGTCTGATGGCCAAGCCAAAGATCCTTTTGCTCGACGAGCCGTCCCTCGGCCTCTCGCCGGCAATGATCGGCGAACTCTACGACGCGCTCGCGGCATTGCGGGACGAAGGCGTCACCTTGTTGCTGGTCGATCAGATGGCCAACCTGGCCCTGCAGATCGCCGATCGTGCCTACGTGCTGGAGACCGGCCGAATCGTCAAATCCGGTGCCGCCGAGGCGCTGCGTGGCGATCGCGAGCTGGAAGCCGCCTACCTGGGCCAGGGGGCCGCGGCATGAGCGCCTTGCGCCTGCTCAACGTGCGCCTGGGGAGCGAGGCTCCGCTGGTTGAGCTGCGAGTCGAAAACGGGCGCTTCGTCAGCCGCTTCGACGCCGCGAGCTCGCCCGCACGGCTCGATCTGGCAGGGCGGCTGGTGGTACCCGGCCTGGTCGAGACCCACATCCACCTGGACAAGGCCTGCATCCTGGAGCGTTGCCGCTTGGCCGAAGGCACGCTCGGCGAGGCCATCGCGCAGACGCGCAACGCCAAGGCGTCCTTTACCGAGGAGGATGTCTACGCCCGTGGCGCGCAGGTGCTGAACCAGGCGATCGTGCAGGGCACCACGCACATGCGCACCCATGTGGAGATCGATCCGGGCATCGGTTTGACGGGCTTTCGTGCGGTCCGTCGACTCAAGGCGGACTATGCCTGGGCTGTCACCCTCGAGATCTGCGTGTTCCCGCAGGAGGGGTTGCTGAACAACCCCGGCACCGAGTCGCTGTTGTGCCAGGCCCTGGAGGAAGGCGCCGAGGTGCTTGGGGGTTGCCCCTACACGGACGCTGACCCGGTGGCGCAGATCCGCCGACTGTTCGAACTGGCGGTTCGCTATGAGCGCGACCTGGACTTCCACTTGGACTTCGACCTGAACCCCAATGGCATGACCATCAGCGAGGTGATTCGCTGTACCGAGCGGTACGGCTGGGGTGGCCGCGTTGCGGTCGGGCATGCGACCAAGCTTTCCGCGTTGCCCCTGGCAGACTTGCAAGGCGTTGCGCTGGCCCTGGCGCAGGCGGGCGTGAGCGTGACCGCGCTGCCCTCGACCGATCTCTTTCTGGGTGCGCGGGAGCGTTTCCATGACAAACCCAGGGGTGTCGCCCCGCTGGCCCATCTGCATCGGTGTGGCGTGACCTGCTCGGTGTCGACCAACAATATCGGCAATCCATTCACGCCCTATGGCGATGCGTCGCTGGTGCGCCAGGCCAACCTGTTCGCCAATGTTGCGCAGCTGTCGACCGAGGCGGAGCTGCTCGACTGCCTCGGCTGGATCTCCAGTGAATCCGCCCGCCTGCTGCGTCTGCCGGACTATGGACTGTCGCCGGGATGCCGTGCCGATTTCGTGGTGTTCGACGCGCCCTCGCCAGCGGCGATCATCGCCGAGATCCGTCCGCCCTTGATGGGTTTCAAGGCTGGCCGACAGACGTTCGAGCGGGTGCCGCCGCGGCTGCTGATGCCTGGCTGAGCATCTCGATCGGACGTATCACGAAATCCTGGCTCAGGTAGTCCATTCGCTGTTCGTGAAAACGCTGCATGTGCGGCAGTGCAGTGTGCGCGGCGAAGGCCTCGGGCGAGGCCCAGACCTCGAAGAAGATGAACAGGTTAGGGTCCTGCGCGTCACGTAGCATGTGGTATTCGACGCAGCCAGGCTCGGCACGGCTGGGCTCGACATAGGCGCGGAACAGCGTCTCGAAAGCCTCGGCTTTCTCGGGTTTGACGTGGGCGTGGAGGATGAATCCGCAGGGCGCTGACATAAGAGTTTCCGTATGGGTTGGGGGGCACGCTAACGCAACATCCTGGCGTCCATTACTGACTTTTCAGCAAAACTCATTTGCTTGATGTCGGCTGTCGGGCCTTGCGGGATCTGTCTAAGCTGCCGCCCTCGAACGACTCGGGAGCTGCAATGAAAAACGTTTTACTGCTCAACGGTGGCAAGCATTTCGCCCACTCCGAAGGCCGCTACAACGCGACCCTGCACCAGACTGCCGTCGCGTTTCTCGATCGTGCCGGGCTGGATGTGAAGACCACCGAAATCGATCAGGGCTATGTCCTGAGCGAGGAAGTGGCCAAGTTCCTCTGGGCCGACGTGATCATCTACCAGATGCCCGGTTGGTGGATGGGCGCGCCCTGGATCGTCAAGCGCTACCTGGACGAGGTCTTTACCGAAGGTCATGGCAGCCTCTATGCCAATGATGGACGTACCCGCTCCGATGCGTCGCAGAAATACGGCAGTGGCGGCCTGCTGCAAGGCAAGCGCTACATGATCTCGGCGACCTGGAACGCCCCGCAGCAGGCCTTCGATGACCCCACGGATTTCTTCGAGGGCAAGGGTGTGGACGCAGTCTACTTCCCGTTCCATAAGGCCAACGAATTCCTCGGCCTGACCGGGCTGCCGACCTTTCTCTGCGTGGACGTGATGAAACGCCCGGCGATCGAGGCTGACGTGGCGCGTTACGAGCGGCACCTGGCCGAGGTATTCGGTCTCGTCACGGATCGCTGAGAATCTGCCTGAGGTCGACCTCGGGCTCGGCCAGCTCCTCCAGGGCAAGCTGGCCTTCGAGTTCGTCCAGATGCTCGAGCATGACCTGCACGGCCGTTGCCCGGTCGCCGCGTTCCAGGGCGGCGATGATCGCCTCGTGTTCGTCCGAGGCGCAGGCCGGGTGGTCGTTACGCTGGTAGAGCGCGACGATCAACGAGCTGCGCACCATCAGGTTGCCGAGAATCTCCGCCAACACGGCGTTGCCGCTGATCGCGCCTAGCAACAGGTGAAATTCGCTGAGCTCACGCACGATGTCGCGGCGGTCGCTGGCGCTGGTCGCCTTGCGTTCGCTGCGCATGTGGGCGGCGATGCGTTGGCGGTTCTGGTGCATGGCTTCGGGCGTGATGCTTTCGACCACGGCCGCTTCGATGGCGCGGCGGGCCGCGAACACGTCGCGCGCCTCCTTGGCGGTGGGTTGCGACACCAGGGCGCCGCGGTTGGGCTCGATGGTCACGATGCGTTGCATTGCCAGGCGTTGCAGGGCGCTTTGCACGTGGTTGCGATTGGCGTTGAGTGCCTCGACGATCTGCGCCTCGATCAGCCGGGTCCCCGGGCGCAGGCGGTGCTGGGCAATGGCTTTGGACAACGCATCGACGATGCGCTGCACTTCGATCTGTTTACGGGTAACGGTGCTCGACCCCATAGTTCCTGCCGACTCCAAGATGGCGCTCCGCGAACGCGAACGCGCTAGCAATGCCGCATTATCTGCACTGGCCGCGCGCGAGCAAGCCGTCAATCGGGCGTACCGGTACGTTCGGGCTGCCCCAGGCTGTTGCCTTGTCCGCGTGGGTCGTGCATCGCGAAGCGGCGCCCGTCTGTCTCGATGGCAATCGCGCCCGCCTGGCCGGTATAGGGACTGAGCGCGGGAATGGTTTCGACGTCGTGCCCCATGGCCTGGAGCGTCTGGATCACGGACGGCTCGATGTCGGCCTCCAGCTTGAGGTTGTCCGTGCTGTCGAAAAAGCTCCGCCCCAGCAGGAAGCGCGGCATGCGCAGGGCCTCGTCGATGGGCCGTTGGAAATCGACCAACTGACTGGCCAGGACCATCTGGGTCTGCGGCTGACCGTCGCCGCCCTGGGTGCCGAAGAACAGGCGTCGGCCGTCATCCGCGAGGTAGCACGAAGGGTTGAGGGTATGGGCCGGGCGCTTGCCCGGCGCCCAGGCGTTCGGATGCGCCGGATCGGCGTTGAAACCGGCCGCGCGATTCTGCCAGAGCACACCCGTATCGCCGAGGATGCAGCCCGAGCCGAAGTCGTGGAACAGGCTCTGAATCAGGCAAGCCGTGCGGCCTTCGGCGTCGGTGGCGGCCATCCATACGGTGTCGGCCGGTCGTCCCGGCTCCGCCCAGGCTGCGGCGCGCCCCTCGTCGATGCGTTCCGCGTAATCGGCGGTGCTGGCATCGCTCAGGCTGGCGGCGTAGTCCCAGCCGCTGGTGATCGGGTCATGCAATTCGTGGTTGCGGCGCATCAAGGCCTGTTTGATGGCCTCGACCAGCACGTGGTAGTAGCGCGCGCTGCCGTTGCCGAGTTCGCCCATCGCTTTGTGTTGCAGTGCCGCCATGGCCTGCAGCGTATAGAGACCCTGGCAGGGCGGGGCGACGTTGAACAGCCGCCCCTGGCGATAGCGCACGGAAATGGGGTCGACCTCTGCGGCACGGGTCGCGGCCAGATCGTCCCGTGTCAGCCCGCAATCCAGCCTTGCGAAGGCCTCGGCGAACGCCTGGGCCAGTTCGCCTTGGTAGAAGTCATCCACGCCATGGCGCGCCAACTGTCGCAGCGTATCGGCCAGTTGTGGTTGGCGCAGCCGGTCGCCCTGTTGCAGCCAGTTGCCATCGAGCTTGCACAACCGGTGGAGGTCCGGCAGGCCCTCGATCAGCTCCCGCCGCTGCCCCTGCCAGAAGAGCTGGGAGGCGGAGATTTCCACGCCCTGTTGCGCCGTCTCGGCGGCATCGCCAAGCAGGTCGGCCCAGCCCAGGCGGGAGCCCCACTCGTTACGGCTGATGGTCTGCGCGATCTGCCAGCTGGCAAGTGCGCCAGCGGTGGTGGCCACCGCGCTCGGGCCGCGCAGGCCGATCCTGCCGCCCGCGGGAAGACGTTGCCCCGCTTGCCCGATCCCCACAATGGTGCGCACCCGGTGGTCGTGGATCATCCAGAGTGCATCGCCGCCAAGGCCGGTCATGTGCGGGTAGACGGCCGCAAGCATGGCGCTGGCCGCGAGCATCGCGTCGATGGCGCTGCCGCCGGCTTCGAGCATGCGCATGCCGGCGGCGGTAGCGGCGGGGTGAGGGGTGCAGATGACGCCACGACGGGATTCGGCCAACATCTCTGGTGACTCCTTGATTGCTAGCGATCTCATTTCAGGTTGCTAACGCCAAGGCAATAAACGTTCCGTATCCCGGCAAAGCCATCCGGTTGCAGTCGGCACATACGCCAGCCGATAAAAAACCCCTCGCGGCCGGGCCGGGAGGGGTTCGTTTGGCGGGGCGGTTATTCCACAGCCTTGACCATGTCCTCGACGACCTTCTTGGCGTCGCCGAAGACCATCATGGTCTTGTCCATGTAGAACAGTTCGTTATCCAGGCCGGCATAGCCGCTGGCCATGGAGCGCTTGTTGACGATGACCGTCTTGGCTTTGTAGGCCTCGAGGATCGGCATCCCGGCGATGGGCGACTTGGGATCGTTCTTCGCCGCCGGGTTGACCACGTCGTTGGCGCCGAGCACCAGCACCACGTCGGCCTGGCCGAACTCGGAGTTGATGTCCTCCATCTCGAAGACCTGTTCGTACGGCACTTCCGCCTCGGCCAGCAGCACGTTCATGTGCCCCGGCATGCGGCCAGCGACCGGGTGGATCGCGTATTTCACGGTCACGCCCATGTGCGTCAGCTTCTCGGCGAGCTCCATCAGCGCGTGCTGCGCGCGGGCCACCGCCAGGCCGTAGCCGGGGACGATGATCACGGTGTCGGCGTTCGACAGCAGGAAGGCGGCGTCGTCGCTGGAGCCCGATTTCACCGGACGCTGCTCCTTGCTGCCGGCCGCTGGTCCGGCATCGGCGTCGGCACCGAAGCCGCCGAGGATCACGTTGAAGAACGAACGATTCATCGCCTTGCACATGATGTACGAGAGGATCGCGCCGCTCGAACCGACCAGGGAACCGGCGATGATCAGCATCGAATTGTTCAGCGAGAAACCGATTCCGGCCGCCGCCCAGCCCGAGTAGCTGTTGAGCATCGACACCACCACCGGCATGTCCGCGCCGCCGATGGGGATGATGATCAGCACGCCGATGACGAAGGCCAGCGCCACGAGGATCATGAACGCGGTGAAATTGCCGCTGAAGGTGTAGATCAGGCCCAGCACCAGAATCGCCACGCCGACGGCGAGGTTGACCTTGTGCTGGTTGGCGAACACCACCGGCGCGCCCTGGAACAGGCGGAACTTGTATTTGCCCGACAGCTTGCCGAAGGCGATCACCGAACCGGAGAAGGTGATGGCACCGATGGCCGCGCCGAGGAAGAGCTCCAGACGGTTACCGGCCGGAATCGGATAGCCGATCGCCTGGACGATGCCCAGCGATTGCGGCTCGAGCACGGCGGCGATGGCAATGAACACCGCCGCCAGGCCGATCATGCTGTGCATGAAGGCGACCAGCTCGGGCATCTTGGTCATCTCGACGCGCTTGGCCATCAGCGTGCCGATGCTGCCGCCGATCAGCAGGCCGAGGACGATGAAGCCCAGGCCGCTCCAGGGGCTGGCGCTCTCAGCCAGCTGTGAGCCGAGCTTGAACACCAGGAATAACGTGGTGACCACGGCGATGCCCATGCCGACCATGCCGAACAGGTTGCCGCGGCGCGAAGTAGTGGGGTGCGACAGGCCTTTGAGGGCCTGGATGAAGCTCACCGAAGCGACGAGGTAGAGCAGGGTGATCAGGTTCATGCTCATGGCTTGGCCTCCGCCTTGGCGCCAGCAACGGCACGCTCCTTCTTCTTGAACATTTCCAGCATGCGCCGGGTGACGAGGAAGCCACCGAAGACGTTGACCGCGGCCAGGGTCACGGCCAGGGTGCCCATCAGCTTGCCCATCGGCGTGACGGTCAGCGCGGCGGCCAGCATGGCGCCGACGATGACGATCGCGGAGATGGCGTTGGTGACCGCCATCAGCGGTGTATGCAGCGCCGGGGTGACGTTCCAGACCACGTGGTAGCCGACGTAGATCGCCAGCACGAAGATGATCAGGTTGTAGATGCCATCGGATATCAGGTCCATCGTTCGGGCTCCCTTAAGCGTTGGTGCGCACGACCTGGCCATCGCGGCACATCAGGCACGCGGCGACGATGTCGTCTTCAAGATTGAGCTGGAACTTGGCTTCGCCATCGATCACCAGCTTGAGGAAGTCCAGCAGGTTGCGGGCGTATAGCGCCGAAGCATCCGCCGGCACGAGGGTCGCCAGGTTGGTGTAGCCAACCAGGGTCACGCCGTGCTTGACCACCACCTGATCGGCTTCGGTCAATGGACAGTTACCGCCCTGAGAGGCGGCGAGGTCGATCACCACCGAACCGGGCTTCATCTGCTGCACGGTTTCTTCCTGCAGCAGCGTCGGCGCCTTGCGGCCCGGAATCAGCGCGGTTGTGATGATGATGTCGGCCTGCTTGGCACGTTCGTGCACGGCCTGGGCCTGACGTGTCATCCAGGACGCCGGCATCGGACGGGCATATCCACCGACGCCTTCGGCGCATTCGCGCTCTTCGTCGGTCTCGAACGGCACGTCGACGAACTTGGCGCCAAGGGACTCGATCTGTTCCTTCACCGCCGGACGCACGTCGGAGGCTTCGATCACCGCACCCAGGCGCTTGGCCGTGGCAATGGCCTGCAGCCCGGCGACACCGGCGCCAAGGATCAGCACGCGCGCGGCCTTCACCGTCCCGGCGGCGGTCATCAGCATCGGCATGAAGCGCGGATATTGGTTGGCCGCGACCATCACCGCCTTGTAGCCGGCGATGTTGGCCTGGGAGGAGAGCACGTCGAGGCTCTGCGCGCGGGACGTACGCGGCGCGGCCTCCAGGGCGAAGGCGGTGACGCCGCGTTCGGCCATGCGTGCGATGTTGTCATTGTCGAAGGGATTGAGCATGCCGATCAGAACCGTACCGGGCGCGATCTGCGCCAGTTCGGTCTCGCTCGGTGCGTTCACCTTCAGCAGGATCTCTGCTGCGAACGCCGCAGCGGCATCGGCGATGGTGGCGCCTGCCGCCTCGAAGGCACTGTCCGGAATACTGGCCTGTACGCCAGCTCCGCTCTGCACCGTCACCCGATGCCCTTGCCCGATCAGCTTCTTGATGGTTTCCGGTGTCGCGGCGACGCGCGTTTCACCGGGCCTGGTTTCGAGAGGAACACCAATGTGCATTGTTCTTGTTCTCCTGCTGGATCGTCGCCTGCGGTCCTGCCGGTCGACCGGCCATGAATCGCTGGCGTTACGTTTCGCCCGACCACTGCGGATGGCGGTCGAGCGTGGATCGGCTACGGCCCTCGCATCCAGGCAAAGCCCGGTGCGGCGCGGCATTCTGCAAGGACTGAAAAAATCAAACAACTGTTTTAACGTGAACGCAAGTGTGGCGGTTCGTTCACAATGTGACCGTTAGGTTGCTTCGCATCGCTGCAGGCCGCGTCGGTATTGGATTCGACCTTCGTCTAAGGTTCCATGTCGGGTTGTGCGCGGCGCAATCATGAATGACGGCCCATAGACGCGGTATTCGCCTGCGGCCTTGTCTATATTCGACCTTGGTGCCGGTTACGCGATTGACCGCGGCCAGCCGCACGTTAAATTCCGCGCACGGTTTGCAATGTCATGCATTCCCTGTAGTCCATAGCTGTTGGCCGCGCCAGGATCGGACCGCCGGCCATCCCCATGCGCACGCTCTGCGAGAAAATAGCCGGCATGACCGAATTGAACGTGAACGAGATGACCTTGCTCGAGGAGCCGCTGCCACGGCGGTTGCCTTTCGCCTTCGCCCGCCGCCACGGCGTGCTGCTGCTGGAGCGCCCCGAGGGCTTGCGCCTGTGTGCACGTGAAGGTGCGCCGCTGACCGCACTGCAGGAGGCGCAGCGCGTCGCCGGCGGGCCGCTGGCGATGCAGTGGCTGGCGCAGGACGAGTTCGAGCAGGCCCTGAGCTCGGCCTATCAGCACGATTCGTCCGCGGCGATGCAGATGGTCGAGGGCCTGGGCAACGAGATGGACCTGCACAGCCTGGCCGACCAGATCCAGGAAACCGAGGATCTGCTCGAGCAGGAGGACGACGCGCCGATCATCCGGCTGATCAACGCGATCCTCGGCGAGGCGATCAAGGAAAACGCCTCGGACATCCACGTCGAGACCTTTGAGAAACGACTGGTGATCCGCTTTCGTATCGACGGCATCCTGCGCGAGGTGGTGCAGCCCAAGCGCGAGCTGGCGGCGCTGCTGGTCTCGCGGATCAAGGTCATGGCGCGATTGGACATCGCCGAGAAGCGCATCCCGCAAGACGGCCGCATCTCCCTGCGGGTCGGCGGGCGCGAGGTGGACATCCGCGTCTCGACGCTGCCTTCGGCCAACGGCGAGCGCGTGGTGCTGCGCCTGCTCGACAAGCAGGCCGGACGCCTGACGCTGCGCCACCTGGGCATGAGCGACCGCGACCGCAAGGTGATGGAACAGGCGGTGCAGAAACCGCACGGCATCATCCTCGTCACCGGCCCGACCGGCTCGGGCAAGACCACCACCCTGTACGCCAGTCTGGTGACGCTCAACGACCGTACACGCAATATCCTCACCGTCGAGGATCCGATCGAATACAACCTCGAGGGCATCGGCCAGACGCAGGTCAACACCAAGGTCGACATGACCTTCGCGCGCGGCCTGCGCGCCATTCTGCGCCAGGACCCGGACGTGGTGATGGTCGGTGAGATTCGCGACCAGGAAACCGCTGACATGGCGGTACAGGCCTCGCTCACCGGCCACCTGGTGCTCTCGACGCTGCACACCAACAGTGCGATCGGCGCCGTCACCCGCCTGGTGGACATGGGCGTCGAGCCCTTCCTGATCTCCTCGTCGCTGCTGGCCGTACTGGCCCAGCGCCTTGTGCGTGTCCTGTGTAATGACTGCAAGCGCGCCTACGTGGCCGACGAAGCCGAGTGCGCCCTGTTCGGGCTCGACCCGAGCGAGGCACCGACGCTGTACCACGCCGAGGGGTGCGACGTCTGCCGCCAGCTCGGCTACCGTGGCCGGACCGGCATCTATGAGCTGGTGATGTTCGACGATGCCCTGCGCAGCATGATCCATACCCGCGCGCCCGAGCAGGAGATGGTTCGCCATGCGCGCCGGTTGGGACCGAGCATCCGCGAGGATGGTCTGCGCAAGGTGCGCGAAGGGGTGACCACGATCGAGGAAGTGTTGCGCGTCACGCGTGAGGAGTGAGATGAAGGCCATTGATTGGCGCTCGGACAGGGCGGTCGAGGTGCAACGCCGCGGGGATGCATGGGCGGTCGGCTGCTGTCCGCAATCGGGCGAGGCTCGAAGCTGATGGCGGCCTTCGAATACATCGCGCTGGACCCGCGCGGTCGCGAGCAGAAGGGGCTGATCGAGGCGGACAGCGCGCGCCAGGCGCGGCAGCTGCTGCGCGAAAAGCAATGGTCGCCCCTGGAGGTCAAGCAGGCCAAGGCCAAGGAAGACACCGGCGGTGGAGGCTTTGCCTTCGGCCGCGGACTCTCGGCGCGGGACCTGGCGCTGGTCACGCGTCAGCTGGCGACGCTGGTGCAGGCGGCGCTGCCGATCGAGGAGGCGCTGCGCGCCGCGGCGGCGCAATCGACGTCGCAGAAGATCAAGTCGATGCTGCTGGCGGTGCGTGCGCGGGTCATGGAGGGTCACAGCCTGGCCGGCTCGCTGCGTGAATACCCGTCCGCGTTTCCCGAGCTGTATCGCGCGACCGTCGCGGCGGGCGAACACGCCGGGCACCTGGGGCTGGTGCTCGACCAACTGGCCGACTACACCGACCAGCGCCAGCAATCGCGGCAGAAGATCCAGCTGGCGCTGCTCTACCCGGTGATCCTGCTGGTGGCCTCGCTGGCGATCGTCATCCTGTTGCTCGGCTACGTGGTGCCGGACGTGGTGAAGGTGTTCGTCAACACCGGCCAGCAACTGCCGGCGCTGACCACCGGGCTGATCGCCGTGAGCGAGGCGGTGCAGCGCTGGGGCTGGCTGATGTTGGTGGTGATCGTGGTGACCGGCCTGGGGCTGCGCCAGGCGCTGCGCGATCAGAACCTGCGGCGGCGCTGGCACGCGATGATCCTGCGCATTCCGCTGGTGGGACGGCTGTCACGGGCGACCAACACGGCACGCTTCGCCTCGACCTTGGCGATCCTCACGCGCAGCGGCGTGCCGCTGGTGGATGCGCTCGGTATTGCGGCCGCGGTGATCGCCAACCTGCGCATCCGCGACAAGGTCATCGAGGCGGCGCAGCGGGTGCGCGAGGGTGGCAGCCTCACTCGCGCGCTGGACGCGACGGGCGAGTTCCCGCCGATGATGCTGCACATGATCGCCAGCGGCGAGAAATCCGGCGAGCTGGACCAGATGCTTGCCCGCACCGCGCGCAACCAGGAAAACGACCTGGCCGCGCAGATCTCGCTGATGGTGGGACTGTTCGAACCCTTCATGCTGGTGTTCATGGGGGCTGTGGTATTGGTGATCGTGCTGGCGATCCTGCTGCCGATCCTTTCTCTCAATCAACTGGTGGGCTAGTGACTATGACGTTGAACGCACGTAAACAGAGGGGCTTCACCCTCATCGAAATCATGGTCGTGGTGGTGATCCTCGGGATCCTCGCCGCGCTGGTGGTGCCCCAGGTCATGAACCGCCCGGACCAGGCCAAGGTCACCGTCGCCAAGGGCGACATCAAGGCCATCGGCGCCGCGCTGGACATGTACAAGCTGGACAACTACGCCTATCCCAGCACCCAGCAGGGCCTGGATGCGCTGGTGGAGAAGCCGTCCGGCAACCCGCAGCCCAAGAACTGGAACCGCGACGGTTACCTCAAGCGCGTGCCCAAGGACCCATGGGGCAACGACTACCAGTACCTCTCGCCAGGCACCCAGGGCCAGTATGACCTGTACTCCTACGGCGCCGACGGCAAGCAGGGCGGCTCCGACCTGAACGCGGACATCGGCAACTGGGACCTCTGATTCCATGCCCCAGGCGCGCCGGGACGGCGGCTTCACGCTGATCGAACTGCTGGTGGTGATCGTCATCCTCGGCAGCCTGGTCGGGCTGGCCGTGCTCTCCACCGGCAGCAGCAGTTCGTCGCGCGATATCCGCGACGAGGCGCAGCGCCTGGCGAACCTGATTGGCCTGCTGGCCGACGAGGCCGTGCTCGACAGCCGCGAATACGGCCTGCTGGTCAACCGCGAAAGCTACCGCGTGCTGCGCTACGACGAGGCCAGGCAGCGCTGGCTGGATGCCGGCGACACCCAGGCGCACCAGCCGCCGGAGTTCATTCGCATGCAGCTCGAACTCGACGGCACGCCGCTGGAGCTGGTCGCGCCGACCCAGCGCGAGGACGACAGGGCCGGGCTGTCACAGGAGGGTGACCGCGAGCGCCGCCGAGCACCCCGCCTGGAGCCGCAGTTGTTGATCCTCTCCAGCGGCGAGATGTCGCCGTTCACCCTGACCCTGTCCGACCAGCGCCCCGGCGGCAGTCAGTGGGTGGTTGCCAGCGATGGCTTCCGCATGCCCCAGGCTACGCCCCTGGACAGCCGCCGATGAGTCGTCGTCTGGCGAAGGGGTTCACGCTGCTCGAAGTGCTGGTGGCGCTGGCGATCTTCGCCATCGTCGCCGCCGTGGTGCTGACCGCCGCCGGGCGCAGCGTGAACAACGCGGCGCGTCTGGAAACCCTGACCCTGGCCGGCTGGATCGCCGACAACCGAATGACCGAACTGCAACTGCAGCAGCCGGCACCGAGCATCGGCCGCGAGGATACCGAGCTGGAATTCGGCGGGCGGCAATGGCAGACCCTCAGCGAGGTGGAAACCAGCGGTACGCCGGGGTTGCTCAGGATTCGCGTCTGGGTCGCGGCGGCCGAGGCCAGGCGCGGCGCTTCGCCCGGCTCGATCGACGAGCGCGCCGTCACCAGCCTTACCGGCTTCGTTGGCGTCGAACCATGACCATCCCCCGCCGCCGCAGCGAGGCGGGTTTCACCCTGCTCGAACTGCTGATCGCCATCGCCCTGTTCGCCCTGCTCGGGCTGGCGACCTACCGCATGCTCGAGACGGTGCTGCGCAGCGACGAGGTGATCCGCGCCCAGGAAGGCCAGCTGCGCGAGCTCGGGCGGGCCGTCTGGACGCTCGAGCACGATCTGGTCCAGGCGGCGCCGCGCCCGGTGCGCGATGGCTTCGGCGACGAGCAGAATGCCTTCATGGGTCAGCTGTCCGGCGAGGATGGCGTCTCGCTGGAGCTGACCCGCAGCGGTTGGCGCAACCCCACCGGCCTGCTGCGCTCGAACCTGCAGCGCGTACGCTGGCGTCTGGCCGGCGACGCCCTGGAGCGGCTCTACTGGGTGGTGCTCGATCGCGATGTCGACAGCGAACCGCGCGTGCAGCGGGTGCTGGATGACGTGCTGGCGCTGCGCCTGCGCTACCTCGATGCTGAGAACAGTTGGCACGAGGAGTGGCCACCCTTCGAATTCGGCCGGGGTGACCCGGCCGAGCAGGCGCGGCGCATGCCGGTCGCGGTCGAGGTGTCCTTCGATCACCGCCGCTACGGCACCATCACCCGGCTGCTGCGCCTGCCGGACGGCCCGACGCCAGCCCAGCAATTCGTCCAGCCTGACTCCCAAGGCGTGCCCGAGCCGGGCGGTGTGGGAGAGATGCAATGAAGGCCGAGCGCGGCGTCGCGCTGATCACCGTGCTGCTCGTCGTGGCGATCGTCACCGTGGTCTGCGCCGGCATGATCGCGCGCCAGCAGCTGTCGATTCGCGGCACCGGCAACCAGCTGCAAGCACGTCAGGCCTGGCACTACGCGCTGGGCGGCGAGGCGCTGGCGCAATCGATCCTGCGTCAGGACCGGCAGGCTACGGCCGAGGGCGTGCCGGCGGTCGACCACCTGCTCGAACCCTGGGCCCTGCCGCAGCCGGCCTACGACCTGGACGAGGGGCAGGGCCAGGTGCAGGTGCGCATCGAAGACCTGGCCGGGCGCTTCAACCTGAACAGCCTGGTGCGCGAACAGCAACCCAATGCCGCCGCCCTCGCGCAGTTCCGTCGACTGCTGCTGCGCCTGCAGATCAGCGCCCCCTATGCCGAGCGCCTGCTCGACTGGCTGGACAGCGACCAGCAACCCAGCGGCGAACTCGGTGCCGAAGACAACGCCTACCTGCTGCTGGAGCCGTCCTATCGCACCGCCGGGCGCCGGCTCGAGGACCTGTCCGAGCTGCGCCTGCTGCTGGACATGCGCGACGAGGATTTCCAGCGCCTGGCGCCCTACGTCAGCGTGCTGCCGGCCGACACCCCGTTGAACGTCAATACCGCCAGCGCCATGGTGCTCTCCAGTCTGGCTGACAGCCTTACCCCGAGCGTGGCGCAATCGTTGGTCGAGGCCCGGCAGGCCGCGCCGTATCGCGACACGGCGACCTTCATGGCGCAACCGGCGCTCAGCGGTGTCCAACTGCAAGGCATCACCCTGGCGGTGACCAGCCAGTATTTCCAGGCGGTCAGCGAGGTGCGCCTGGGCGACCGTCGCCTGGCGCTGGTCAGCCAGCTGCACCGTGAAGACGAGGGTGACGTACGCGTGCTTCAGCGTAACCTCGGGCAGCCCCCGCGACTGCCCACCCCATCCGATGACGGAGATCGATAGCCGATGGACTGCCTGTTTCTGCCCGCCGATTGCGGCCCCCGCCTCGACGGCGACACTCAGGTCTACTGGTTGCCCGGCGAAGGGGCCGGAGCCTGGCTGCCACTGGCGCGCTGCGCCGAGCAGGCCACCGCAGGCCTGACCCTGGTGCTGCCCGCCGAGGTGTGCAGCTACTTCGCCGTCAACCTGCCGACGCGCAAGGCGCGCTGGGTCAACCAGGCGCTGGCCTACGCCGTCGAGGAACTGCTGGCCGAGAATGTCGATGACCTGCACCTGACGCATGGCGATGCGCTGGAGGACGGCCGCCGCCGGGTCATCGCCATCCGGCGTCAGCAGCTGGCCGACTGGCTGGCGGATCTGCAGACGCTGGGGCTGACCATCGTCGCGATCCACGTTGACGCGGACCTGCTGCCGCGTGACGGCACGCAGGTGCTGTTCCTCGACGGTCGCGCGCTGCTCGGCGGCGCGCCGGAGGCCCGCCTGGCTTTCGCCAGCGAGCAATGGGCGCACCTGGCAGCACAATGCCCACCACCCGTTCATGCGCATGGCACGCTGGCCGAGCCGCCAGCGCCGCTGCCCGAGTACCAGCCGCTGAACGACCCCTATCGCTTTCTCGCCAACGGCCGCGCCGCCGCGCTCAACCTGGCACAGGGCGATTTCGCCGTGCGTGCGGCTGGCAGCGGGTTCGGCCAGTGGAAGCCGCTGGCGCTGGTCCTGGCGTTGGTGCTGGCGGCGCAGCTGATCTTCAACCTGATCCAGGCCTGGTCCCTGCAGCGTCAGGCCGAGGATTTCGCTGCGGCCAGCCGCGACCTCTACACCGAGCTATTCCCCGAGGACACCCGGATCGTCAACCTGCGCGCGCAGTTCGCCGAACACATCGGCCAGAGCGACGCCACGGGCGGGCAGTTCATGCGCGTGCTCGATGAAGTGGCGCTGGCCATCGCCGAGGGAATGCCGGTGTCGATCAGCCAGTTGGATTACAACCAGGGACGTGGCGACATGGCCCTGCAGGTGCGTGCCAGCGACTTCGCCGCGCTGGAGCAGTTGCGTCAGCGCCTGGGGCAGACCGGGCGAAGCGTGCAGCTGGGCTCGGCCAGCCGCGACGGCGACTCGGTCAGCGCGCGCGTCGTGATAGGAGGATGAAGATGGACCTGAAACAGCAATTGCGCGTCCGCCTGGCCGAGTCTCCCCTGTGGTTGCGCTGGCAACGCCTGCAGCCGCGCGAACGGCTGTCGTTGAGTCTGCTCGGGGCCTTCCTGCTGGTCGTATTGTTCTATCTGCTGCTCTGGCAACCGGCGCAACAGCGGGTGCGCGATGCGCGCGAGGCGTTCGAGCGTGAGCGGGACCTCTACGCGTATCTGCAGCAGAACACCGAGCTGGCGCGACAGATGTCACGCAGCAATCCCGTCGTGCTGGCACCGGAAGCGTTGCAGGGGCTGGTCACCCAGAGTGCCCAAGCCAACGGGCTGACCATCGAGAGCTTCGATAACGGCAGCGACGGTAGCCTGCAGGTGAGCCTGCCGGGCGCCTCTTATCCGACGCTGCTGCGCTGGTTCGACGAGATGCAGGGCAATGGCGCGAGCCTGGCCGAGGTCAGCATCAGCCAGGTCGGTGACGGTTTGGTGGATGCTCGCGTGAGCTTCCTGGCCGGCGGCTGACCGGCCAGCGCGCCCGGCGCCGCGCAGCGCGCGGGGTCAGGGCTGCGCCTGGAACTGCGTGGCGAGCGCACGCAGCGCCGCTTCGGCGTCGAGTACCTTGTTGAGCACCTCGTCGGCTTTTTCCCGGCTGATGCCCAGGCGGTCGAACAGACCTTGCGGGATCTCGGCATAGGGGCCGGAGCCGATGCCGCGGTTGCGCAGCAGGTGCGACGCGAGGCACACCAGATTGGCGTGGCCGGCGTGCTCGCCAGCGTAGTCCGGATCGTGCTGGAAGCGCAGGGCCACCGAGAGCTCGTCCGGCATGTCCCAGTAGCGCATCAGCCAGGCACCGATCTGCTCGCGCGTGATGCCCAGCAAGTGCTGTTCGATCAGGCTGTGATCCAGATGCGGGTTCACTTCGAGGTGCCGGCAGATCAGCGAGAAATGCGGCGGGAAGACATGCGCCAGCACCAGATAGCCGAAATTGTGCAGCAGCCCGGCCAGGTAACTGATGCCCGCTTCAGGGCGTTGGGTGCGCGGGATGGCACGGTTCAGCCCTTCGATCACCGCCGCGGTGTAGATCGCCTGTTGCCAGTAGGGCGTAGCCTGCTGCGGGTGGTCCTTCGGCAGGCTGAGGGTCTTGCCGAGTGCCAGGCCAAGCGCCAGGTTGATCACCAGATCGAAGCCCAGCACCCGCACGATGGCGTCTTCCACCGAGCGGATCTTGCCCGGTGCGCGGTAGTAGGGCGATGCGGCCCAGCTGACCACCTGCGCCGCCAGCGCGGGGTCGGTTTCGACCACGCCGGTGATGTCGTCGACACTGGCTTCGGGGCTCACCCGCAGCTTGATGATCTTCTGCGCGGTGTGCGGCAACGGCGGGATTTCCAGGGTTTCCTCGAGGCGCTTCTGGATGCGCCGAGCGGTGAAGCTCTGCACCGCCTGGGTGATCTCCGCGCTATCGTCGTCGGGACGGTCGAGATTGGGGCGGATGCCGCTCAGCGGCACGGCGAAGTGCCCGGCGCTGGCCTTGCTCAGCAGCTGCTTGAAGTCCTGGCTGGCCATGGCCACCAGCAGGCCGGGGTGGCCGCTGTCGATCAGCAGTTCCGGCTGTTGCAGCAGCCGCTCTTCGTACAGGCACGGTGAACTGGTCAGTGGCGGCAGGCCGGGCAGGACCTTGAGGTCCTGCTTGGCGAGCATGCGCATCAGCCGTTCGGGCGTGACGGCGGCCAGTTGCCGCCCGGTCAGCTCGACCAGGCGTGGCAGGTCGAGCAGGTGATCGCGGGGATACAGGACCAGCAGTGCGCCGATGGCGTCGTCCAGCAAGACGGCCTGTACGCGGCGGGCCGGATCCAGGTCGGTACGGTCTTCACAGGTGCGATAGGGCAGCCCCAGCTTGTCCAGGAGCTGGACGATCAGCGGCGGTAGCGAGACTTCTTTGGTTTGGTCGACAGCCGAATTCATATGCGAGGTTCCGTCTTATTCCCGTGCGGCGCAGTATAGCCACAGCTTTAATGCGGTTTGTGTTTGCCGACGAGCGTCAGACCTGCCCGTATTGCTGCCCATGGCGCAGCCAGCGCTCCAGAAGCGGGCTGACATGCTGGGGCCAATGTGCCAGAAGTGCTTGCGCGGCGTCACGAACGCCGGGCAGAAGGTCGGCGTCGCGCATCAGGTCGGCAACCTTGAACTGCAGCAGGCCGGTCTGGCGGGTGCCGAGCATCTCGCCCGGGCCACGCAGTTCCAGGTCCTTCTCGGCGATGACAAAACCGTCGCAGGTTTCCCGCATGATCGCCAGGCGTTCGCGACCGATCTGCGACAGTGGCGGGTGATAGAGCAGCACGCAGTGGCTGGCCGCGCTGCCGCGACCGACCCGCCCACGTAGCTGGTGCAGCTGCGCCAGGCCCAGCCGCTCGGGGTTTTCGATGATCATCAGGCTGGCGTTGGGCACGTCCACGCCGACCTCGATCACCGTGGTCGCAACCAGCAGCTGCAGCTTGCCAGCCTTGAACTCGGCCATCACCTCGGCCTTTTCCGCCGGTTTCATGCGCCCATGGATCAGTCCGACCCTCAACCCGCCGAGCGCCGCGCTGAGGTCTTCGAACGTGGTTTCCGCCGCCTGGCAGGTCAACTCTTCGGATTCTTCGATCAGGGTGCAGACCCAGTAGGCCTGGCGTCCTTCGTTACAGGCCGAGCGCACCCGTTCGATGACTTCCAGGCGGCGGCTGTCGGCCACCAGTACGGTGTTCACCGGCGTACGGCCCGGTGGCAGCTCGTCGAGGATCGAGGTATCCAGATCGGCATAGGCGCTCATGGCCAGGGTGCGGGGAATCGGCGTGGCGGTCATGATCAGCTGGTGCGGGCAGAGGCGGCCCTCGACGCCCTTGCGGCGCAGCGCCAGCCGTTGCTGCACGCCGAAGCGATGCTGTTCGTCGATGATCACCAGGGCCAGGCGGCGGAACTGCACTTCGTCCTGGAACAGCGCATGGGTGCCGACCACCATGGGGCAGCCGGCCGCGATGCGCTCGAGCGCCGCGGCGCGCGCCTTGCCCTTGAGCTTGCCTGCCAGCCAGGCGACCTCGATGCCGAGCGGCTCCAGCCATTTGCAGAAGGTCAGGTAGTGCTGTTCGGCGAGGATTTCGGTGGGTGCCATCAGGGCCACCTGATAGCCCGCTTCCAGCGCCTGCAAGGCGGCGAGGGCGGCAACCACCGTCTTGCCGGCACCGACGTCGCCCTGCACCAGGCGCAGCATGGGCTCGTCCTGGGCCAGGTCGTAGGCGATCTCCGCACCGACCCGTTGCTGGGCGCCGGTGGGCTGGAAGCCTAGGTTTGTCAGGTAGCGTTGCGGCAGGTCACGGGCCACCGGCAGCGGCGGCGCATGCTGTGCGCGTACGCTCTCGCGCAGGCGCTGCAACGACAGCTGATGGGTCAGGAGTTCTTCGAAGGCCAGGCGGTGCTGAGCCCAGTGACGGCCTTCGGCAAGTTCGTCGAGATCGGCGTCCGGCGGTGGTCGATGCAGGTAGCGGATCGCCGCGTCCAGCTTGGCCAGGCGGTAGTCGCGGGTCAGCTCATCGGGCAGCCAGTCCGGCAGGCTGTGTGGGCCGAGTCGCGCCAGCGCCTGCTCGGTGAGCTGGCGCAGGCGTTGTTGGGTCAGGCCTTCGGTGGTCGGGTAGATGGGCGTCAGGGTCTGCTCGACCGCCACCGTCGTGCTCTCGCTCAGGGCGCGGTATTCGGGATGGTAGATCTCCAGCCCCGAGGCACCGGGGCGGACCTCGCCGTAGCAACGCACCTGGGTGCCGCGCTTGAGCGCTTCCTTCTGGGCCTGGCTGAAATGGTAGAACCGCAGGCTGAGGCTGCCGCTGCCGTCATGCAGGCGTACCAGCAGGCTGCGGCGTCGGCCCATGACGATGTCGGCGCCGGTCACGGTGCCTTCGACGACCGCGTCCTGCCCGGGGCGCAACGCGCCGATGGGCACGATCCGGGTGCGGTCCTGGTAGCGCAGCGGCAGGTGGAACAGCAGGTCCTGCAGGGTTTCCAGGCCGACCCGGGCGAGCTTTTCGGCCAGCGCCGCGCCGACGCCCTTGAGCGCGGTCACCGGGACCGCCGCCAGCTCGCTCATGGCGTCAGGCGTTCGCGGCCGGTGGCTTGGCGACCGAACACAGACGGATGGAGTCGGCCAGCACTTCGATGGCTTTCGGCCGCGGGAAGCTGGCGCGCCAGGCGATGGCCACGGTACGGAACGGCACCGGCGGGGTCAGCGGACGGATGTCCAGAACACCGGCCGAATAGTGATGACTGTCGACCGCCGAGAGCGGCAGGATCGATACGCCCAGGCCCGAGGCGACCATGTGGCGGATGGTTTCCAGCGAGGAGGATTCGACCGTGGTGTGGCTCGGTGCCTCGCCCTTGCGGGTGGTGGGGCAGGCTTCGAGGACCTGGTCGCGGAAGCAGTGGCCTTCGCCGAGCAGCAGCAGGCTCTTGTCGTTGAGCATCTCGCTGTCGATGGTCTCGCGCTTCGCCCAGGGATGGCCTGCGGGCATCAGCACGTAGAAGGGCTCGTCATACAGCGGCAGGGTCAGGACATCGGCTTCCTGGAAGGGCAGCGCGATGATGATCGCGTCCAGCTCGCCGGTGCGCAGCTTGTCGCGCAGGATGTGGGTGAAGTTTTCCTCGATGTACAGCGGCATGTCCGGCGCCACGCGGTGCAGCTGCGGGATCAGGTGCGGGAACATGTAGGGCCCGACGGTATAGATGGCGCCTACCTTCAGCGGGGTGGCCAGCTGGTTCTTGCCCGCCTGGGCCAGTTCGCGAATGCTCTGGGCCTGTTCGAGGACCTTCTGCGCCTGCGTGACGATGCCCTCACCGACGGGCGTCAGGCGCACCGCGCTCTTGGTCCGCTCGAAGATCAGCACCCCGAGTTCGTCCTCGAGTTTTTTCACCCCCACCGAGAGGGTCGGTTGGCTGACATGGCAGCGCTCGGCGGCGCGGCCGAAATGTTGCTCCTGGGCGAGCGTGACGATGTAGCGCAGTTCGGTCAGTGTCATAGCGTCATTCCATCAGAGTGCCGGCTAGCATAGCCTTTGCAGGTGTTCGAACCAACTGGCAGGCCGCTGTTCCGTTGCAATGCAGCGAGCGAAAACGGTCCTGCCGGCATTACACTCGATGCAGGCGGGCCAGATCGTCGGCCCGCACCGGTTATGGAGCAACCGCCATGGCAATTCGTCCTTCGGTAATGATCGCCGGCTGCGGCGACGTGGGTAGTCGTCTGGGCTTGCGGATGAGCCGTGCAGGCTGGACCGTGTTCGGCCTGCGTCGTCAGGCGGCATCGCTTCCGGTGCCGATTCTTCCGGTTCGTGGTGACCTTGCTTCCCCGGCGGTGCCTCGCGGCTGGCCGAATGGTCGTCTGGACTACCTCGTCTACGCCGCCTCGGCGAGCCAACATGACGAGGCGGGCTATCGACAGGCCTACGTCGAGGGACTGCGCAACGCGCTCGGCTGGCTGCAACAGCGGGACCAGCAGCCGCGGCGGCTGTTCTTTCTGTCCAGCACCGGCGTGTACGGGCAGCATGCCGGTGAATGGATCGACGAAACGTCGGCCACCGAGCCAACGGGTTACACCGGCAGCGTGATGCTCGAAGCCGAGGCGCTGGCGCTGGCCAGCGGCCTGCCGACGACGCGGGTGCGCATGGCCGGTCTGTACGACCCCGCGCGGCCCTGGATGCAGAACCAGGTGCGCGCCGGCCTGCGCGTCGATCGCGAGCCGCCGCAGTACAGCAACCGCATCCACCGTGACGATGCCGCCGGGCTGCTGGCCTGTCTGCTGGAGAAGGACCTGGCCGGCGCGCCGCTGGACGACTGTTACCTCGGCGTCGACGACGACCCGGCGCCGCTGCATGAAGTGGTCGATTTTCTGCGCGAACGGCTCGGCGTCACCCATTGGGCCGAGCAGACCATGACGCGCCGCGCCGGCAGCAAGCGCTGCAGCAATGCCCGCGCCCGCGCGCTGGGCTGGGTGCCGCAGTATCCGAGCTACCGCAACGGCTACGCGGGCGTCAGGCCGAACGCCAAAGGCTGACGGCCAAGCGGGCCTGTTGCCTGACGGGGCCCGCATCGCTCGACCTTCGCATGAATCGGACAAGCCCGATTCCTCATCCAGATTGCACCATTTATCGCAATTTGCCGCTGATCTCGCCGGATAGGCGTGTTTTCAGGCAACTCTGCCGGCACCCCGGTTACTAAAAATCTGATAGCACGCACGCCGTACACCCTGCCGCAGGGCAGCAGTCGGGTCAGGAGCAGCTGCCGCAACGCGGCGAAGACATCGGGAAGAACCACCACGGCGGCGTTTTCGAACACCGAACCAGGAGATTTTTCATGAGAGCCCTTCGCTGGCATGGCAAGCACGATATCCGCTGCGACAATCACGTTCCCGACCCGTCGATAGAAGACCCGCGCGACGCCATCATCAAGGTGTCCTCCTGCGCCATCTGCGGCTCCGACCTGCACCTGTACGACGGCTTCATGCCCGGCATGCAGCATGGCGACATCATGGGCCACGAGTTCATGGGCGAGGTGATGGAGGTCGGTTCGGCGAACAAGAAGCTCAAGGTCGGCGACCGCGTGGTAGTGCCGTTCACCATCGTCTGCGGCGAATGCGACCAGTGCCGGCGCGGCAATTTCTCGGTGTGCGAGCGCACCAACCGCAACAAGGACGTCGCCGACAAGGTCTTCGGCCACACCACTGCCGGGCTCTACGGCTACACCCACCTCACCGGCGGTTATGCCGGTGGTCAGGCCGAATTCGTGCGCGTGCCCTATGCCGATGTCGGCCCGGTGGTGATTCCCGACGGGATGACTGACGAACAGGTGCTGTTTCTCGGCGACATCCTGCCCACCGGCTGGCAGGCCGCGGCGCAGTGCGACATCCAGCCCACCGACACGGTGGCGGTGTGGGGCGCCGGCCCGGTCGGCCAGTTCGCCATCCGCAGCGCGGTGATGATGGGCGCCGAGCAGGTCATCTGCATCGACAACGTGCCCGAGCGGCTGTCGATGGCCCGCGCCGGCGGTGCCATCACCATCAATTTCGATGAGGAAAGCGTGCTCGAACGGCTCAAGGAGCTGACCCGCGGCAAGGGCCCGGAGAAGTGCATCGACTCGGTCGGCATGGAGGCACACGCGGCGCGCTCGATCGATTCCATGTACGACCGCGCCAAGCAGGCCCTGATGATGGAAACCGACCGCCCGCACGTGCTGCGCGAGATGATCTACGTCTGCCGCCCGGCCGGCATCATCTCGATTCCCGGTGTCTACGGCGGGCTGATCGACAAGATCCCCTTCGGCGCGGCGATGAACAAGGGGCTGACCTTCCGCATGGGTCAGACGCACGTCAACCGCTGGACCGATGACCTGCTCAAGCGCATCCAGGAGGGGCAGATCGACCCCAGCTTCGTCATCACCCACAGCGTCAGCCTCGAACAGGGCCCGGAGATGTACAAGACGTTCCGCGACAAGCATGACGGTTGCATCAAGGTGGTTCTC
Source organism: Stutzerimonas marianensis (assembly GCF_022810315.1). NCBI lineage: Bacteria > Pseudomonadati > Pseudomonadota > Gammaproteobacteria > Pseudomonadales > Pseudomonadaceae > Stutzerimonas > Stutzerimonas marianensis. Next base: position 76,676 of record NZ_JALGRD010000010.1, read on the forward strand.
AAGCCCTAACAGGCCCCGAGCGGTCCCTCCAGCAGGGACTCGTTCATGCACCCCACGCCCGACGGAGGAGACATTTCATGAGCGTTCCACACCGCGTCACCCGCCCCAATCATTCCGCTCGCACGCTGGCCCGCGGGCTCGGCTGGTTCAGCATCGGCCTGGGCCTGGCCGAGGTGCTGATGCCCGGCAAGCTGGCGCGCTTTCTCGGCGTGCCTGGCCAAGAGGGCCTCATCCGCGCCTGCGGCGCCCGCGAAATCGCCACTGGCGTCGGGCTGCTGCTCACGGATGATCCCAAGCCCTGGATTTATGGCCGCATCGGTGGCGATGCACTGGACCTGGTTGGTCTGGGGCTGAGCATCGAGCGGGGCACCGAGCAGGTCAACGCGGCGATCGCCGCCGGCGCCGTGGCTGGCATCACGGCGCTGGACGTCAGCTGTGCGAAGGGCCTGGCGGCTGAAAGTCATTACGTCACCGAGTGGGACTACAGCGACCGCAGCGGATTTCCGGAGGAGCCGCAGGCGATGCGTGGGAAGGTCGAGGCGGAGTTCGCTGCGGGGCGGGCGGAGCCGAATGGGTATTCGGTTTCGATGTTGTTGCATTAGAAAAGCAACTCGGTGATCACCGAGGCGGAAGGGGCGGCGTTGGTTGGTTTTTGAGGCCTAGGTGATTACCGAGCTGTTTGATAGCTTGGTTTCGCCCTGCTGGGCGAGTCACTTTTTCCAGACGCGCCTACCCGGCCGGGAAAAAAGTAACCAAAAACGCTTGCCCCGACATCCGGGTCTCGCTTCGCTCGACTTCCCTCATTCCATCGCTACTCCGAGGGTCGCCGCGCAAGGGCCATCCATGGCCCTTCACGGCTCTCGCGGCATCCATGCCGCTCGCCCCTCTACGCAGCGATTCCATTCGGCCTTCTGAAGGGGCGGCCGGTGGCGCTGACAGTTGAGTTGCCAGTCAGTCGGATGGGCGAAGCTCATCGTTCCGATTGTTCAGCTGCACTACGCGGTCGCCCCATCCTGAAAGGCTCTTTCGCTCTTTCGCTCTTTCGCTCTTTCGCTCTTTTGCTGTTGGCGTTTGTGCGCGTGCCCTTCAGACGACGCAGAACGCCCCATCAGGAGGGTGAGCGGTATCGTTGCGTAAGGGAGCAAGCCGCATGGATGCGGCGAGAGGCTTAAAGGGCCAGGGATGGCCCTTGTAAGCCGGCCCCTGGAGCGGCGAGGGAGCGAACGAACCCCGGCGAAGCCGGGGCCGGATGCCGGGGCTAGCGTTTTTGCTTACTTTTTTTGGGGCCGGCCATCCGGGCAACTGAAAAAAGTAAGTCGCCCAGCAGGGCGAAACCAATGCTCCAACCAGCTCCGCCATCGGGCCCTAGGCTCGGAAGCCGAAGCCCAAAATTTGCTAAGGTCTGCAGCCCGCCCCCGCACCGCCACCCCTGGCGGCCACCACCTGATGAGAATCCATGTCCGCCGTCGTCAACGTCGTTCTTCCCGTTTTCGCCCTGATCCTGCTGGGTTTCGTCTGTCGCCGCACCGGCCGCATGGGGCCGACGGGCGCGTCCGAGCTCAACCGATTCGTCGTCTGGCTGGGACTGCCGGCGCTGCTATTCAGCGTCGTGGCCCGCTCGACCTGGAGCGAACTCTGGCAGCCAGGCTTCATCACCGCATTCGCTGTCGGCTGCCTGGGGGTGTTCGCCTTTACCCTGGGTTATCGCCTGCTGCAGAAGCAGCCGTTGGTCGATGCCAGCCTCGATGCGCTGGGCGCGTCCTACGCCAATACCGGGTACATCGGCATCCCGCTGTGCATGCTGGTGCTCGGCGATGAGGCGCTGCAGCCAGCCATGGTGGCTTCGATCGTGGTGGTCTGCGTGCTCTTCGCGATTGCGCTGGCCTGCGTCGAGACGGGGCTGCACGCCGGGCAGGGGTTCGGCCGCACGCTGGCCAAGGTGGCGGCGGCGCTGCTGCGCAATCCGCTGGTGGTGGCACCCTTGCTCGGTGGGCTCTGGGCGGCGAGTGGCGCCACCTTGCCGGTGCCCCTGGCGACCTTGCTCAAGCTGCTCGGCGCCGCAGCGGCGCCCTGTGCGCTGGTCTCGCTGGGCTTGTTCCTGGCGCAACCGCAGCCGGGTGGGCGGGTTACCGGCGTCTGGCCGCTGGTGGGGCTGAAGCTGATCGCCCAGCCGCTGATCACCGGCTACCTGGCGTTCCAGGTATTCGAGTTGCCGCCGCTCTGGGCCTATTCGGCGCTGTTGCTGAGTGCGCTCCCCACCGGGACAGGCCCCTACATGCTTGCCGAGTTCTACGGCCGGGAGGGCTCGCGGGTGTCGCGTGTCGTGCTGTATTCGACGCTCGGCTCGCTGGTCACCCTGTCGATCTGTCTGGTGCTGTTGCCGGTGTAGAGGCGGCCTTACGGATATGTCGCCCCTATAAAGCTCTGGCACGCGCGCCTGCGGCGTTATCCAACCGCCTGGGCCGGTCGTAGGGCGGAAAACCGCGAAGCGTTTTCCACGCGTTAACGTTCAGCCCGCCGGCCGCGTCACTTCCAGCACCACCGCGGCGATGCGGTCGCACTCGGTGTAGACGCCGTCGAGCAGCTCCTCGCCGAACACGTCCGGGTCCACCTCGCGGTAGCGCCAGTCGAAGCCGCGCCCTTCGAGACGCTGTTCGACCTCGCGGCGGAAGGGGTCCTGGCTGCCTTTCATTGCCACACCCGTGTACAGCAGCAGGGTGCCGCAGGGCGCGAGGCGTTGCAGCGCGCTGTCGACGATCGCCAGTGACAGGTCCGCCCCGAGGGCGCCGCCGCCGTGGCGATAGGCACGCTCGCCCGGGTCCACCAGATAGGGCGGATTGGCCAGGATCAGGTCGAAGTCGCCGTCGACATCGTTGAGCAGGTCGCTGTGGCGCGTGCTCAGGTTGTCCGCGCCGGCCAGGGCGGCGTTGAGGCGGGTGAGGCGCAGCGCCAGCGGGTTGATGTCCACGGCCAGCACCTCGGCGTGAGGGCGCGCCAAGGCGGTGAGGATCGCCCCGGCACCGGAGCCGCAGCCGATGTCCACCGCGCGGCGGATGTTGCCGGGGTGATGGTTCAGGTGGGCCTGGATGGCGTTGGCGAAGCGGTAGGTGTCGGGGCCGAAGAACACCGAGTCGGGGGCGTCGGTCGGGTAGGCCGAATGCACGAACAGCTGGCCGTCGAGGCTCGACAGGCGCACCCGGCTGCACCAGCGCGACTCGCGAGGCGCGAGCACACCGGCCTGATCCATGAGGCTGAAGATGCCGGGTGGCAAAAGGTCCTGCTGAAACGGCCGGCTCCAGCCGAAGACGCCTTGCAGGTCCTTGGCGAGCTGATTCTCGGGGCGCTGGTTGACCCGCTCGTGGGTCAGCGGCGTCGGCGTGACGAAATGATAGCCGCGCTCGCGCAGCGCATTGACCAGCTGCAGCAGCGCGCGGTCCTGGGTGGTTTCCGTGGTCATGGTGGTTCCCTGGCTTTCGCCTGTCAGTTGAACAGTCCGGTGAAGATGCGGGTGGCCAGCAGCCCGGCCGCGCTGTGGTGGCGAGTGGGCGCAAGCAGCGGCACGAGGTGGTGCATGCGCGCTTCGCGGCTCGGCAGCTGCGCCAGTTGTCGCTCGAGCAGTTGCGCCTCGGCATCGAAATCACTGCTCGGCTGGCCCTCGGCCGCGACCAGCGCGGGCTTGGCGGGGCGCTCGGCCGGGCGTCGACGGCTGTTGAACTGTGCCTGACGCTGCGCCAGGGCCGGGTGTGGTTTGCCTCGCGTTGGCGCCTGTTCAGCCAGCCAGTCGCCGGCGATCCAGTCGTGGATCAGCTGCTGCTCGTGGGCGCTGAAAACGCCGAACATGGGCGCCTGTTCGCCGGTGATCAGCTGCCAGAAACGGCTGTGCTGCGGATCCTCATGTCGTTTGATCCAGCCCCGACCCTGCAGGGTGTCGATGAAGGCCGGTATGCGCTGCGGCTCGGCCAGCCATTGGTTGACGGTGCGGCCGTCGAATCGGCAGTAGTCCGAGTGCACGAACTGACCGACGCCCGCTTTCTTTTCCAGAACGCGCAGCACTTCCTGCTCGGGGTCGAAGCCGCCGATCACCGACAGGGTGCTGGCGCCGAGGTCGTTGAGGCGGTAGCCGTTGATCACCCGGCGATAGAAATCTTCGCTGTCGCCCACCTGCGGCCAGGCGGCCAGCAACCCTTGCACGGCCTTTTTCGCATGGCCGTTGTCAGCGTTGTCGACGGTGACGTGCAGCGTGAAGTAGTAGGGATCGATGCCCAGTTCGGTGAGTTCGTAGGCGCTGATCAGCAGGTGCAGCGGCAGCTGCTCGTAGCCCAGATTGAAGCCGATCACTTCCGGCAGAAAGCGCTCGGCATGCTCGGCGAGGGCCAGCTGTATCGCACCCTGGACGAAATGCTCGTCATCGAGGCTCTGCCAGTCGTCGCAACCCTGGCTGGCGAGCAGCTTGCGATAGAGCACCACGTGGTTCTTGTCCGGCTGGCCTTCACCGAGTTCTTCCAGGTAGGTCTGGATCAGCGAGGTGAAGCGCGCATCGTCCCAGCGTTGCAATAGACCGTACAGCCAGGCCCCGTCGACCAGCTTGGTAGGTGCCACCCCGCGCAGGAAATGCAGCGCGTGGGCCTTGCTGGAAAAGTAACGGCGCGGGCCGCCGGCGCGGCGCTGGTCGAGGTAGGCCTGATACTCGGCGCCGACCTTCGCGGTGTGCTGCTCGATCCAGGCGCCCAGGCCGGCAGGGTCCTCGGGCAGGTCGCAAGGCAGCTCGGCGGCTTCTTGCAGCTGTCGTTCGAGGTACTCGGCAGCGCTGGCCCGTGTCTTTTCACTGGCAGGTGTGTCGAGCAGTTCGAAATAGAGAGCCCTGGACGGAGCCGTCGTTTCGGGTGCAACGAGCAGCGTGTCGACGGGCAGGCTTCGAGTCAATTGCATAAGTTCACATGGCGGCAGTGGGGAAGGCCCCAGATACATTTTTGGGCCCTGGCCGCGCTGGTTTAGTTCAGCACATCCGCCGAATGGCCAGCCATCACGTCGCCTGATCGCGATGCAACTTCTACCGCTGGCGGTCTTCCTAAACTGAAGGGGCGAGCCTAGCCCAACCCGCATCCAGACCAGGAGGACTCTCATGAACCCATCCGAACGCGGCCGGGAAAATCTTGAAAATATCGAAGACCGTCAGGGCGACCAGGCGCGCGGCACCGGCGAAGGGCGCACCAGCAATGGCGAGGCTGCCGGCGGCGATCGCCGCGATGTGCCGGGCGGTGCCTACAACGTGCCACCGGACGTCGCCGAAGACGTCAGCGACGAGCCGGCACGCAAGCCCGAGCGCTGATCAGGCCCGCTTGGTGGTCGGCCTCGCGTGGCCCGACCACCTCGCCGCGGGCTTCGTTTCGAGACATTTTTTATCGCGACGCTTAAGTTCGGGGCGTTCAGGGTCGCCTGCTGCCTGTAAGCACAGTGTCGCCGGTGCGTTTCGCTGCCCGGTGATCGGTCGACCGAGCAACCGAGCCTCCCATGCGCCAACACACCCGCCTCAGTTTCCGACACATCAGCCGAATCCTGGTGACCAACCGCCTCAGCGGCGAGCCCATGGGCTACGTGGCCGATCTGTCGATGGGCGGGCTGCGGCTGGTGGCCAAGCAGCCGCTGGGGATGAGCGGCTGCTACGAGATGGTGCTGCACGTGCCCGATCAGGGCGAGCGGCTGCGCGAGGTCGAGGTGGTGGTGATCTGTCAGTGGGTGCGCAAGGACACACGGCGCGACGCCTTCGAGATGGGCTTCTCGCTGGATCGGCCCAGCGCCGCGTTCATCGACCTGGTCGGGCGTCTGCTGCCCAAGCGCCGCTGATCAGCGATTGACCACCCTGGCCGGCAGCGCGATCACCAGCAGCGACCCCAGGACCAGGCAGGCGGCAAAGAACCAGAGCGCGCCGCCGCTCTTGCCGGTCAGCTGCAGTGTCACCCCGATTAGCGTGTTGCTGACCAGCCCGGCGATGTTGGCGAGCGAACAGGCCAGGGCGAAGCCGGTCGCCGCCGCGGTGCCGGTGAGAAAGGTCGCCGGCAGGCTGAAGAACACCGGCACCGCACCGATGATCGCGGCCTGGGCGATGGAAAACAGCAGCACCGTGGCGATCAGGTTGTCGGTGAAACCGGTGCTGGCGGCCATGGCTGCGGCGCCGATCCAGAACGGCAGGATGATGTGCCAGCGGCGCTCGCGGAAGCGGTCGGAACTGGCGCCGAGACCTAGCATGCCAAACACCGCGGCGAGGCTCGGCAGGGCCGTCAGCAGACCGATCTGCGAGGCATCGGTGACGCCCGCGTTGCGGATGAAGGTCGGCATCCAGAAGCCCATCGCGTAGGCGCTGAGCAGGATCGCGAAATCGATTCCGCCGAGCATCCACACTTTGAGATTGAAGAAGCCCTGGCGAAAGCTTTCGCCGCTGGCCGGGCTTTGCGCCTCGTCGAGCGTCAGGTCTCGCAGCACCTGGCCCTGTTCGGTGATGTCCAGCCAATCGGCCTGCTTGGGCCCCTCGGGCAGCATGCGCAGCGCCAGCAGCCCAAGCAACACGCTGGGGATGCCTTCGAGCAGGAACAGCCACTGCCAGCCGCGCAGGCCCTGGACCTGGTCGAAGTAATCGAGGATCCAGCCCGATAGCGGCGCGCCGACCACGCTCGACAGCGGCAGGCCGATCATGAACAGCGCGATCATCCGGCCGCGCCGGTAGGTCGGGAACCAGAGCGTCAGGTAATAGAGCACGCCCGGCAGGAAGCCCGCTTCGGCGACCCCCAGCAGAAAGCGCACCAGATAGAACTGCCCAGGCGTGGTCACCAGCATGGTGCAGGCCGAGAGTACGCCCCAGGTGATCATGATCCGCGCGATCCAGACCCGCGCCCCGACGCGCTTGAGGATCAGGTTGCTCGGCACCTCGAAGAGGATGTAGCCGACGAAGAACAGCCCCGCGCCAAGGCCGAACGCCGCCTCGCCCAGTGCCAGCTGATCAGCCATCTGCAACTTGGCGAAGCCGACGTTGATGCGGTCGAGATACGCGGCCAGGTAGCAGAAACAGAGGAAGGGAATCAGTCGCCAGGCGATCTTGCGGTACAGGCGCTGGCTGTCTGCTTCGCTGCTCGGGGTCAGGGCGTCGGGCGCCTGGGGCATCGTCATCTCCGGGGCGTTCAATGGGCGATGGTGTTCGGGGCGGACATGGTAGCGGACAAGTCCCGGTCCCGATGCGTGCCCTGGTTGCTCGAATTCATTCGCCCAGCCGACCGCCGCCGGCTCAATGACCTTGCCGCTGCGGATCACCTGCCTCGTCTGTGCTTAACTTTTCGCCCGAACTGCGACGGCGCTGGCCTGTCGCACCTGTTCCAGCCGTGCTCGCAGCGCGCCGCGCCGCGATCGGCATATCCCGCAACCCATCGGAGACAGGCATGACTTCACAGTGGATCGACATCCCCGCGAAAGACGGCAAGACCTTCAAGGGCTACCTGGCACTCCCTCCGGCCGGCCACGGCCCGGGCATCGTACTGATTCAGGAGATCTTCGGCGTGAACGAGCACATCCAGTCGGTCGCCGACCAGTACGCGTCCGACGGCTACGTGGTCCTCGCGCCCGACCTGTTCTGGCGCAGCGAACCCGGCGTCCAGCTCGGTTATGGCGGCGACGACTGGGAACGGGCATTCGCTCTGATGAAGGCGCTGGACTTCGACCTCGCCATCGATGACCTGCGCCGTAGCGCGGAGCTGCTGCGCGGACGTGACGACTGCAATGGGCGCGTGGCCTCGGTGGGCTACTGCATGGGCGGTGTGCTGTCCTACCTCCTGGCCGCCAACTCGGGCGTCGATGCGGCCGTCTGCTACTACCCCGGCAGCATCGAGAAGCGTCTGGATCAGGCCGGGAACATCAAGTGCCCGACGCTGTACCACTTCGCCGAGGAAGACGACCACATCGACAGCGATGCGGTCGCGGCGGTACAGGAAAAGATGGCGCAGGTCGGCGGGGCGCAGATCGAGACCTATCCCGGCGTCGACCACGGCTTCAACTGCTGGGCGCGGCCGGCTTACAACCAGAACGCCGCGGCGCTCGCCCATGGGCGGACCCTGGTGTTCCTGGCGAACAACCTGTAGTTCGTCGTGGCTTCACAGGGCGAACGAATCGCTCGCGCTTAGCCCGGTGCGGTGGCATGGGCGAATAAATTCGCCCCTACGGGCGCGGCGGGGTTTTCGAGCGTGGTGTGGGGCGTTATGTAGGGGCGAATTCCATTCGCCCGCGGTGGATCGGCGTGGCTCACGAGGGCGAATAAATTCGCCCCTACGGGCGCGGTGGGTTCCCGAGCGTGGTGTGGCCGGTATGTAGGGGCGAATTTCATTCGCCCGCGGTGGCTCGGCGTGGCTCACAAGGGCGAATAAATTCGCCCCTACGGGGCGCGGTGGGTTTCCGAGCGGGGTGTAGGCCGGTATGTAGGGGCGAATGTCGTTTGCCCGCGGAGGGTCGGGTCTGGCGTCACAAGGGCGAATAAATTCGCCCCTACGGGGCGCGGTGGGTTTCCGAGCGTGGTGTAGGCCGGTATGTAGGGGCGAATTTCGTTTGCCCGCGGAGGGTCGGGTCTGGCTTCACAAGGGCGAATAAATTCGCCCCTCCGGGTCGCGGTGGGTTTCCGGGCGTGGGGTGGGGCGTTATGTAGGGCGAATTCCAGTCGCCCGCGGTGGATCGGGCGTGGCTTCACACGGGCGAATAAATTCGCCCCTACGGGTCGCGGTGGGTTTCCGGGCGTGGTGTGGGGCGTTATGTAGGGCGAATTCCATTCGCCCGCGGTGGATCGGGCGGGGCTTCACACGGGCGAATAAAGTCGCCCCTACGGGCGCGGTGGGGTTTCCGAACGCGGGGTGGGCCGGTATGTAGGGGCGAATTTCGTGTGCCCGCGGAGGGTCGGGTCTGGCTTCACACGGGCGAATAAAGTCGCCCCTACGGGCGCGGTGGGTTCCCGAACGTGGTGTGGGGCAGTTGTAGGGGCGAATTCCATTCGCCCGCGGAGGGGCGGCGAGGCTTCACAGGGCGAATAAATTCGCCCCTACGGGCGCGGGGGGTTCCCGCACGTGGTGTGGGGCAGTTGTAGGGGCGAAGTCCATTCGCCCGCGGAGGGGCGGCGCGGCTTCACAGGGCGAATAAATTCGCCCCTCCGGGCGCGGTGGGTTCCCGAACGTGGGGTGGGGCAGTTGTAGGGGCGAATTCCAGTCGCCCGCGGAGGGGCGGCGAGGCTTCACCGGGCGAATAAATTCGCCCCTACGGGCGTGGTGGGTTTCCGAATGCGGTGTGGGGCGGTTGTAGGGGCGAATTTCATTCGCCCGCGGTGGATCGGGCGGGGCTTCCAAGGGCGAATAAATTCGCCCCTACGGGCGCGGTGGGGGTTCCGAACGCGGTGTGGGCCGGTATGTAGGGGCGACTTTCATTCGCCCGCGGTGGATCGGGCGGGGCTTCCAAGGGCGAATAAATTCGCCCCTACGGGCGCGGTGGGGTTTCCGAACGCGGTGTGGGCCGGTATGTAGGGGCGAATTTCATTCGCCCGCGGCATTGGAGTTAATGGCCCGCGGCCCTGGAGTTAACCCAGCGTCCCAAGGATGTTCACCCCCACCCGATCCGGTATCTCGTTCTGCGACAGCACATGCAGGCCCGGGCTGAATACCCGCGCATAGCGCGCCAGCAGCGGACGCAGTTGCGGCATCACGGTGAGGATTGGCGGGTGGCCGTCCTTGCGCAGCTTTTCCTTCACCACCGGCATGCTGTTCTGGAGCTGGTTGAGCAGGCTCGGTTCCACCGGAATGTTGTCCAGACTCACCTGGCCGGCCTGCTGAGCGATCGCCAAGGCGTTCAGCAGGGTGTTTTCCAGCGCGTTTTCCAACACGAACACCGCCAGCTCGCGGCGATCTCCCGCGATCATCGAAACGATGCTGCGACGCAGCGCATAGCGCACATCGGCCGCCAGCAGCACCGGGTCCTTGGTGGTTTCGCTGCATTCGAGCAGGGTGCTGGCGATGGTTTCGATGTCGCGCAGCGGCACCTCCTCCTGCAGCAGCTGACGGTACACGCGCATCTGCTGGGTGTAGCTCAGCGCGCCCTTCAGGCTTTCGGCCAGCTTTGGCGCCTGCAGGGTCAGGCGTTGCATCAGGTGCTCGACGTCATCGTGCTTGAACAGGTCCGGCAGGTGCTCGCGCACCACTTTGTTCAGGTGGGTGGCGACCACGCTGGCGCAGTCGATCACCTGATAGCCGAGGTTCAGCGCCCGCGACTTGTCCGTCGGCTGAATCCACACCACCTGCATGCGGTACGCCGGATCGGTGCCGAGGATGCCATCGATCTCGCCGTACAGCTCCGGCGAGGGGATCGCCATCAGGCGGTCGGCATGCAGCTCGGCGCCGTCGATCTTCTCGCCATTGATGTAGATGTCATATTGCGAAGCCTTGAGCCGCAAGCTGTCGCGAATCTGCACTTCCGGCAACAGGAAGCCCAGGTGCTCGGAGAGCGTCTGGCGCACGCCGCGCACCCGTGCCGGCAGCGGCGCGCCCGAGGCTTCGTTGACCAGCCCGACCAGCTTGTAGCCCAGCGAAATCGACAGTCGCTCGACCAGCGGGATGTCTTCCCAGGCCAGCGTCTGGGCCTTTTCCTTGTCCATCGCCTGGCCGAGCTGCTGGATCTCCTTGAGATCCGCTCCGGCAGCCGGCGGCTCGTGCAGCGACACCCGCCAGCCGATGAAACCGATCAGCGCGGCAAAGCCGATAAAGGCCAGGTGCGGCATGCCCGGCACCAGGCCGAGCACGAAGAGGATACCGGCCACGGTGTACAGCGAGGCCGGGTTGGCCAGCAGCTGGCGCTGCACCTGGCTGGTGATGTCGCTGGATTCGTTGATCCGCGTGACGATGATCGCCGCCGCGGTGGACAAGAGTAGCGCCGGAATCTGCGCGACGAGGCCGTCGCCGATGGTCAGCAGGGCGTACTGCTTGAAGGCTTCGCCAGCCGCCAGGTCGTGGGCGAACACGCCGATGGCGAAACCGCCGAACAGGTTGATCAGGAGGATCAGGATGCCGGCGATGGCGTCGCCGCGGACGAACTTCGAGGCACCGTCCATGGCCCCGTAGAAGTCGGCTTCCTTGGCCACTTCCTGGCGCCGCGCCTTGGCCTCTTCCTGCGTGACGAGGCCGGCGTTGAGGTCGGCATCGATGGCCATCTGCTTGCCCGGCAGGGCGTCCAGGGTGAAGCGCGCGGTCACTTCCGAAATCCGCTCACCGCCCTTGGTGATGACGATGAAGTTGATGATCATCAGGATCACGAACACCACCAAGCCGACGATGAAGTTGCCGCCGATGACCACTTCGCCGAAGGCCTCGATCACCTTGCCCGCCGCGCCAGTACCGGTATGACCTTCGAGCAGCACCACGCGCGTCGAGGCGACGTTGAGGGTCAGGCGCATCAGCGTGGTGATCAGGATCACCGTCGGGAACAGCGAGAAATCCAGCGGACTTTTCGACGACACGCTGACCAGCAACACCAGAATCGACATAGCGATGTTGAAGGTGAACAGCACGTCCAGCAGCTGCGGCGGCAGCGGCAGGATGATCATCGCGAGGATCGACAGGATGATCAGCGGAATCCCAATCCGTCCGCTGCTGAAGGTCGGCGTCAGTTTCTGAATCAGGCTCATGATCGGGCTCGGTTGAACAGTTCTTCGGGAATATGGATGTCGCTGGCCAGCCTGGGCTTCGCGCGCCGGCCTTGCTTCCAGGCCTTGAGCTGGAGGATGTAGGTCAGCACATGGGCCACCGCGGTGTAGAGCGGCGCCGGAATCTGTTGGTTGACCTGGGTACTGAAGTAGATCGCCCGCGCCAGCGGCGGCAGCTCGACCACTTCCAGCCCGTTGGCCTGCGCCAGCTTGCGGATGTACAGCGCGGTTTCATCGACACCGCGCGCGATGACGAAGGGTGTTTCGGCCTTCTTCGGGTCGTACTTGAGCGCCACGGCGTAGTGGGTCGGGTTGACGATCACCACGTCTGCATCCTTGATCACCCGGCTGATCTGGCGCTGGGCCAGTTGGCGCTGCAGCTGCTTGATCCGCGCCTTCACCTCGGGCCGGCCTTCCTGGTTCTTGTGTTCTTCCTTGCGCTCCTGCTTGGTCATGCGCATTTTTTTCAGGAAGAAGAAGCGCTGCAGCGGGATGTCGATAAAGGAGAACAGCACGAACACCAGCAGCAACGTGATCGCCAGGTCGAACGTCAGCGAGAAGGCGCTGCCGATTGCGTTGCTGATGTCGCTGCGCTGCAGGGCGATGAGCTGGGGCGCGGCGTAATAGAGCTGGCCGACGGCCACGGCGAGCAGCGTGGCGATCTTCAGCAGCGATTTGAGGAGCTCGGTCCAGTTCTGCGCGCCCACCATCCGCCCGAGGCCGGTGATGGGGTTGAGCTTGCTGAAGGTCGGCGTGAAGTTCTTCGAGGCGAAGACCCAGCCACCCGGCACCAGGGCGAAGGCAATGACCAGGATCGGCGTGATTAGCAACGGCAGCAGCACGCTGATGAACACCAGCAGGTTGTGGGTGAGGATCAGCTGCAGGTCGTCGACTGTCATTTCGCTCTTGTAGAAGTCGATGTACGAGTAGCTGAACGCCTGCTGCATGCCATCGAAGAAAAAGCCGATGCTGAACTTCAGCACCAGCAGGGTCACCAGCAGCGAGACCGTGGTGGCGACATCCTTGGAGCGGGTGACTTGGCCTTCGTCGCGACTCTTCTTGAGTTTTTGCTCGGAGGCCTCTTCGGTCTTGTCCTGGGTGCTGTTCTGCTCAGCCATCGCGACCGCTCCGCAGGATCTCGCCGATGTTGCCCAGCAGCTCCCGGGTCAGGTGCAGGTAGGCTTCCGAGAGGTTCGGCAGGGTCAGGTAGATCAGCACCAGCCCGGCGATGATCGCCATGGGAAAACCCAGGGAAAACAGGTTCATCGCCGGCGAAATACGGTTGAGCAGGCCAAAACAGAACTGCACCAGCGTCATGCAGAACACGATCGGCAGGGCGATCAGCAGCGCGGCGGAAATCACCCAGCTCAGCGACATGGCGATGGTCTGCAGGCCATCGAAGTGAATGCCGCTGCCGACCGGCCAGAGCACGAAGCTCTGGTAGATGATGGTGACGATCACCAGGTGTCCATCGGTGGCGAAGAACAGCAGCGCCAGCAGGATGAAATACAGCTGGTAGATGATCGAGGCCGAGGACACGCCGTTCATGGGGTCGTTGAACACCGCCATGGACAGGCCCAGCTGGGTCGAGACGATATCGCCGATCAGCGTGAACACCGTGAACACCAGCATCAGCGCCACGCCCAGCAGCAGGCCCATGGCGATCTGTTCCAGCGCCGTGAGAAGGCCCTTCAGGGACAGCGGGTCGATGGGCGCCGTTGCCGGCAGTGCGGCGGTGAGCACCACGGTCAGGGCAATCGCCAGCAGCACCCGCACGCGCACGCTGAGCGACTTGTGGCTGAACATCGGCGCCAGGCTGAACACGGCCATGATGCGGCAGAACGGCCACCAGTAACCGAGCAGCGACTGCAGGTACTGACCGACCTGCATGATGGGTTCGTTGCCCACGGCTAACCGACCAGCCGTCCGGCTTGGGTGAAGGTTTCGATGAACAGGTCGCTGAAGGTGCGCAGGATCCAGTGCCCGGCGAATACCAGCATGCCCAGGGTGATCAGCAGGCGCGGCAGGAAGCTGAGCATCTGTTCGTTGATCTGAGTGGCCGCCTGGAAAATGCTCACCAGCAGGCCGCCGAGCAGGCTCGGCACCACCAGCACGCAGACGACCAGGACGATGACGTGGATGGCGTTGGAGATGATGTTGACGGCGGTGTCGGGGGTCAGCATTTAGGCACCTGCGAGGTGAAGGCGGTTTTGCAGTTCAGAGCAGCAGCGAGTCCGTGTAGGAGCGAGCTTGCTCGCGATCCGGTGTTGGCAGCCCGTATGCTGCTAGATCGCGCCGCGCTTTCCCTGGCCGGTGCTACGGGGTGCGCCGTCTGCAGTGGTTCCGACGCTTTTTGTAGGAGCGGGAAGCGGCACCGAGTCTTCCCTAGTGAAGCTTTTTGGCTTTGGGTTCGTTGGGCGACCCCTATTGGCCGGGTTGGCTGAGGCAGTGGTTTCGCCCTGCTGGGCGAGTCCCTTTTGGCAGTCGCCGGATGGCCGGCCCCGCCCAAAGGAACCAAAAGGTCTTGCCCCTGCATCCGGGTCTCGCTGCGCTCGACTTCCCTCATTCCATCGCTGCTTCGAGGGTCGCCGCGCAAGGGCCATCCATGGCCCTTCACGGCTCTCGCGGCATCCATGCCGCTCGCCCCTCTGCGCAGCGATTCCATTCGGCCTCCTGAAAGGGGCGGTTCTGTGGCGTCTGAGAGGCCGTACAACGAATTGGTCGTGCGGGGTTCAACGGATCGTAGGGTGGGTAACGCGAAGCTTACCCACCGGTTTTCGAAGGCTAGGTTCGATACCGATCGCGGCGTCGATTGCGGTGGAAAATGCTTCGCAGTTTTCCACCCGGCGAAACCTGCCAAAGGTTGAAGCGCTTTGTTGCTTTCGCTGTTCAAAAACTCCCAGACGACTCGGTCCCGAGTCCCCTTCAGGAGGCCGAGCGTAGGCGGTGCGTAGGGGGGCGCGAGGCATGGATGCCGAGCGAGGAGCGATGGGACCTGGATGTCCCTTCGCGACGACCCCCGAAGCAGCGCCGGAGCGAGGGAAGTTTTGCGCAGCAAAACCCGCATGCAGGGGTGGCCTTCTTTTTGGTTACTTTTTCTTGGCCACACAAGAAAAAGTGACGCGCCGTGCAAGGCGCAACCTGTAGTCCCAGCCGAGGAAAGCGCGGCGTCGTGCATGAAGGTCTGCGCCAGCGCCTGATCGCAAGAAAAGACTGGGCGCACCATCACGCTGTTACGAGAAGCGATAGATCGTTCGGCCGCTGAGGCATAGGAGGAGCGATGACTCATCACAGCGCCCCCTAAAACGGCTGAACACTGGTGGTCAGCGTCCCCATCAACAACGCCCACCCATCCACCAACACAAAAATCATCAACTTGAACGGCAGCGAGATCATCATCGGCGACAGCATCATCATGCCCATCGCCATCAGCACGCTGGCCACCACCAGATCGATCACCAGGAAGGGCACGAAAATCATGAAGCCCAGCTGAAACGCCGTCTTCAACTCACTCAGCACGAATGCCGGCAGCAACAGGGAGAAGTCCAGGTCTTCCAGGTTCTCCGGGACTTCCTCACCCGCCAGCGCAACCATGGTTTCCAACGAGGTCTTGTTGGTCTGCGCCAGCATGAAAGCCGACAGGCTGGTCTTCGAAACGTCCAGCGCCTGCTCCAGGCTGATTTCGTCGTTCTGGAAGGGCTCGAAGGCCGCGCTGTGGATGTCCTGCCAGACCGGGCGCATCACCAGCAGGGTGACGATCAGCGCGATGCCGATCAGCACCTGGTTCGGCGGGCTCTGCTGCAGGCCGATGGCCTGACGGAGGATGGCCAGCACGATGATGAAGCGGGTGAAGCAGGTCATCATCATCAGCATCGCCGGCAGGAAGCCCAGCAGCGTCATGATGATCAGGATCTGCAGCTTGATGCTGAATTCCTGGCCGTTCTCCGTATCGTTCAGGTTGAACAGCGTGATTTCGCCGTTAGCGGCCTGGGCCATCAGCGGAAACAGGCTGATCAGCACCAGGCACAGCAGCGACAGGCCGCGGCGCAGTTTCATGGCGTCAGCGCATCCAGGCCGGCGCCGGACAGTTCGACGATGCGCAGGCCATAGCTGCCATTCATCACCACCACTTCGGCCTTAGCGAACAGGGTGCCGTTGACCTTCACGTCCAGCGGCTCGCCGGCGACCTTGTCGAGGACGATGACGCTGCTGGTGTCGCACTCCATCAGTTCTTTCAGCGAGATCTCGGCTGAGGCCACTTCCAGGGTGACGTTGACCGGAATCTTGCCGAAGAAGCTCAGATCCGGGCGCTGGGCCTGGGGCTGCGGAGCCGGGGCGGCGGCGGGCTCATCGGCGCCGTCGAGGCTCAGGTCGCCCTCGCTGATGAGGTTCTCGAATTCGTTGTCGGAGAGTTGACCGGTCATTGGGCTTTCACGCTTTCAAGAGAAGTAAGGAACAGGGCGCCGTCTTCCTCGAAGACGGTCCCCCGGAAAAGCTTCTGCTGGTTGATGCGCACCTCGTAGCGGTCCAGCGGGCGCACCATGAGGATGTCGTTGAGCTGCAGCGCGAGGACTTGCGACAGCGGCATCTGTACCGAGGCAACGACGCAATCGAGGCGTACCGGCAGATGCTGGATGTGATCGAGCGGGTTGCCGGGCAGCCGGGCCGGCAACGGGCCGGCCAGACGCAGGGTTAGTTCATCGACCAGTTCGGCGTCGAGATAAATGAAGATCGACGAGCGGCTCTGGGTCAGGTGACTGATGTATTCGAACTGGGCGACATATTCCCAGGTGATTTCTTCATAGTCGTTTTCATAGTGTTCGAGTGGGCCGAAGGTTTCGCCGGACAATATCGAGCGCGCAAAGATATAACTCAGGTCCAGGCCCAGCCGATGGCGCATTCGATGTTCCGACGTGCTAAGTGGCGGCGTGTCCTGGTTGGGCACGACGGTGCCGCCGTAATAACACTCCAGCGCTTCGGTCAACAGGGCGCGATCAATCGAAAACCCCACTTTGCCCATGGGCGACCGATAGATGCAGTCGGGCGTCTGTTCGCCGGCTTCTTGTACGTCCACTCTGCAGAGTTCGAGGCTGATCCGGTAGTTGCGCAGGAAGTAATCGCCCATCAAGCGTGGATTCTTGTTGGTACTTTCCTTGATGAACTGCGGGATCTTGTGGTGATGCCGGCCCAGCTTCTGCGGTTTCAATACAGTCAGGCTTTGGGCGGGCACGCCATGATGGACTTTTGAATTGCCAGACATGTTGTGAACTGTATGTCCTGAAGTCGTGCGCGTTCCGGTGGGTCGGTGCGGCGCCTATAAGCAGAAGAGGGTGTGGCCAGGCCGTGCATGCGGCACCTGATCCAGCAGGCACGGCTCTAGCGTGCCGCCAGTCTAGGCATGGGCGCGAGGAAGGATTAAATCAATAGATATCAAATGATCTCTTTTGAGATCGCTTGTTTGGTATTGATTTAATTTTAGCGGAACTGATTGGGCTGTTCGTTCGGCACGGGATACCGTGCGCGCAGATGTTTCGGAATGGCCGGTCGTTGAAGTTTCAGGTTGGTTGCCCAGTTGAACAGGCAAGGCGACCGAAGTTCCGAATCGCTTAAATAAATTTTTTGTCAGCGACGCCCGGCGTTGCACTTCGCCAGAACAGCGAAGTGCGCCCACGGCAAGGTGGTCACATTGAACAGTTTCAGTCATGCAATGAACTACTCGTGCGAGGCGTCCGTCGCCCACATGCCGGTGCGCAAGCAAGTTCTGATACTTGGCGAGGCCGCCGAAGGCGATAACTTTCTGCGCGACGGATTGCGCAGACAGGGTTGCGATGTATCGGTGCAGCGGGCGTTTGCCGAACTGAATAATGCGAAACTCAAGGAAGGCGCACTGGTCTTCGTCTTGATCAGCGGCGTGGCCGGCAAAACACTGTATGCCGATGTCGATGCCCTGGTCCGTCGGGTTCGTAATATCAGTGTTATTCCCGTCGTCGAATATGCCGACCAGGAAAAGGCCGCCACGTTACTTGAACTGGGTTGTGTCGATTACTTGCTCTCACCCTTCAGTGAAAGCCAGCTCGAAGCCCTTTTGCGCCGCCAGGAATATGCCAATGCCGCGCAGGAAAGTTTCGTCTCCTGTTCGCAGGCTGGCCGTCGGTTGCTGGCCATGGCGCAGCGTGTTTCGTTGACCCGTGCGCCCATCCTCATCACTGGCGAGACCGGCACCGGCAAGGAGCTGATGGCGCGCTACATTCATCGTTTCTCGGCCAGCGCCGATGCGCCCTTTATCGCGGTCAACTGCGCCGCGATTCCCGAGCAGATGCTCGAATCCATTCTCTTCGGCCATGAGAAGGGCGCCTTCACCGGCGCGGTGGCCGCCCAGCCGGGCAAGTTCGAACTCGCCAACGGCGGCACGCTGCTGCTCGACGAGATCGGCGAACTGCCGCTGGGGCTGCAGGCCAAGCTGCTGCGCGTGCTGCAGGAGCAGCGCGTCGAGCGCCTCGGCGGTCGCAAGGAAATCGAACTCAACGTGCGCATCATCGCCGCGACCAACCGTGACCTGCAGGTGGAAGTCGCCGAAGGGCGTTTCCGCGCCGACCTGATGTTCCGCCTCGACGTGCTGCCGCTGCACATCAGCCCGCTACGCGAGCGCAAGGAAGATGTCCTGCCGCTGGCTCGTCGCTTCGTCGCCAAGTACGCGCCGCAGGAAGCCGGCGAGGAGCTGTTCACCAGCGATGCCTGCCGCGCCCTGCTGCAGCACGATTGGCCGGGCAACGCCCGTGAGCTGGAAAACACCGTGCAGCGCGCCCTGGTGCTGCGCAATGGGCTGTTCATTCAGCCGCAGGATCTTGGCCTTGCCGTGTCGCCGCAGAGCGAAACGCGGGTCGACAAGCCCCAGGCGCTGTTCGCCGAAAGTGGCAAGGCGGCGCTGCGCGCCAGCGGCAAGTGGGCCGAGTACCAGCACGTGATCGACACCATTCGCAGGTTCGACGGACACAAGACCAAGGCTGCCGCCAGCCTCGGCATGACCTCGCGCGCCCTGCGCTACCGCCTCAATGCCATGCGCGAGCAGGGCATCGAGCTGAATTTCTGACACGAGGAAGCACCAGCGATGAGTTCAATCACGCAGGTCCAGCAGGAACTGCTGGGCCGCATGCAGCAGCTCGCGGAGTCCGCCACGGGCCCGGCGATCAAGCCGGCGAGCCAGGCGACCGATGATGCCGGCGGCCTGTTCATGGCCGCGATGCGCTCGGTGGATGCCCAGCAGCATCAGGCCGGCGCCGCAATGGCGGCGGTCGACAGCGGCAAGAGCGATGACCTGGTCGGCGCCATGATCGACAGCCAGAAGGCCAGCG
Organism: Stutzerimonas marianensis; assembly: GCF_022810315.1. NCBI lineage: Bacteria > Pseudomonadati > Pseudomonadota > Gammaproteobacteria > Pseudomonadales > Pseudomonadaceae > Stutzerimonas > Stutzerimonas marianensis. The sequence goes on from NZ_JALGRD010000010.1 coordinate 95,738, forward strand.
TGTCGTTTTCCGCGTTGCTGCAGGTGCGCAACAAACTGACCACGGCGTTCGATGACGTCATGAGAATGCCGCTGTGACCGGGCGTGAGAGCTGAAACGTGCTGGATAAACTGAAAAGCAAACTGCCGCCCGGTGGCCTTCAACTCGACCCCCGGGTGACCCTCGCCGGCATGGCGGTGATCGCCGCCGCGTTGGCGGTCGCCGTAGCCTTCTACATGTGGCGCGACAATGGCTCGTTCCGCCCGCTGCACGGTGCCGGCGAAGCCTTCCCGGTCGCCGAAGTCATGCAGGTGCTGGACAGCGAGGCGGTGCAGTACCGCATCCATCCGCAGAGCGGACAGATCCTGGTGCGTGAGGACCAGCTGTCCCGCGCGCGCCTGCTGCTGGCGGCCAAGGGCGTCAAGGTCGCATTGCCGGCCGGCTACGAGCTGTTCGACAAGGAAGAGCCGTTGGGCACCAGCCAGTTCGTCCAGGACGTGCGCTTGAAACGCAGCCTGGAGGGCGAGCTGGCGCGCACCGTGATGTCGCTCAAGGGGGTGCAGCACGCCCGCGTGCACCTGGCTCAGGAGGAAACCAGTTCCTTCGTGGTCAGCAAGCGCGCGCCGACCAAGGCGTCGGTAATGCTGCAGCTCGAGCCCGGTTACAAGCTGGGCGCCGACCAGGTGGGCGCCATCATCAACCTGGTGGCCGGCAGCGTGCCCAACCTCAAGCCCGAGGATGTCGGCGTGGTCGACCAGTACGGCGCGCTGCTGTCACGCGGGCTGAACGTCGGCGGGGGCCCGGCGCAGAACTGGGGTGCGGTGGAGGATTACCAGCAGAAGGCGGTCGCCAATATCGAGCAGGTCCTGGCGCCGGTGCTGGGCAACGGCAACTACCGCATCAGCGTCGCCGCGGACATCGACTTCAGCCAGAAGGAAGAAACCTTCCAGGCCTACGGCGAGACGCCGCGCCTGCGCCGCGAAGTGCTGAGCAACGAAAGCGCGCTGGACCAACTGGCGCTGGGGATTCCGGGCTCGCTGGCCAACCGCCCAGTGGCACCGCCGAAAGAGGGCGAAGAGCCGGCGCCGGCTCAGAACGAGACCAAGGGCGCGACTTCCCTGCGAGAGGAATCGACCCGCCAGCTGGACTACGACCAGAGCGTCATCCATGTGAAACACGCCGGCTTTGCCTTGCGTCAGCAGAGCATCGCAGTGGTGCTGAACGCTGCCGCCGCGCCGGAAGGCGGCTGGAGCGACGAAGCCCGTGCCGAGCTCGAGGCCATGGTGCGCAGCGCCGTGGGCTTCAAGCAGGATCGCGGCGATCTGCTGACCCTCAGCGTGCTGCCCTTCGCCGCGGTGGAAACCGTCGCCGAAGAGGTGCCCTGGTGGGAGAACAACCAGGTCCACGCGCTGGCCAAGCTTGGCGTCGCCGGACTCATCGCCCTGCTGCTGTTGCTGATCGTGGTTCGCCCGGCCGTGCGCAGCCTGACCCAGCGCAGCACGGTGACTGAAACCGATGCGCTGGAAGGCACCCTGACCGCTGCGCCAGTGCCTAGCGCCATCGAGGCCGAGACCCGTGCGGCGCTGGCCAGCCCGCGCGCACCAGCGCCGGATGGCGCGCACATTTTCGGCGAACTCAACCCGCTCTCGGAGATCCGCCTGCCGGCGCCGGGCTCGGGCCTCGAATTGCAGATCGAGCACCTGCAGATGCTCGCCAAGAACGACCCGGAACGCGTTTCGGAAGTCATCAAGCATTGGATAGGCCGCAATGAAAGAGACCTCAACCCAGCCAGCTGAGTCGGAAGCCGGCTCGAGCAGGGAAATCAAGCCGCGCCCGGTACACCTGCGCTCGGTGAGTTCGCTGGACCAGGCGGCGATTCTCATGCTGAGCATGGGTGACGACATTTCCGCCGGCATCCTGCGTAACTTCACCCGTGAAGAAATCATCAGCATCAGCCAGGCCATGGCGCGGCTGTCCAACGTCAAGCAGCCGATGGTTTCCGATGTGATCAGCCGCTTTTTCGACGACTACAAGGAGCAGAGCAGCATCAAGGGCGCCTCGCGCAGCTACCTCGCCGGCATGCTCGGCAAGGCGCTGGGCGGCGACATCACCCGTTCGCTGCTCGATTCCATCTATGGCGAGGAGATCCGCGCCAAGATGGCGAAGATGGAATGGCTCGATCCGAAGCAGTTCGCCGCGTTGATCGCGAAAGAACACGCGCAGATGCAGGCGGTGTTCCTCGCCTTCCTGCCGCCAGGCATGGCCACCGACGTGCTCGAATGCATGCCGGCCGAGCGCCAGGATGAGCTGCTCTATCGCATCGCCAATCTCAGTGAGGTCAACAGCGATGTCATCGCCGAGCTGGAGCAATTGATCGATCGCAGCCTGCAGGTGCTCAGCACGCAGGGCTCGCAGGTCCGTGGTGTGAAGCAGGCGGCCGACATCATGAACCGCTTCAAGGGCAACCGTGACCAGATGTTCGAGCTGCTGCGCGCGCACAACGAGGAGCTGGTCGAGAAGATCGAGGATGAAATGTATGACTTCTTCATCCTTTCGCGGCAGAACCCGGATGTGCTGCAGACCCTGCTGGAAGTGATCCCGCTGGACGAATGGGTAGTCGCGCTGAAGGGCGCCGAACCGGCGTTGGTCAAGGCGATCCAGGCGGCACTGCCCAAGCGCCAGGCGCAGCAGATGGAGTCGATCAACCGCCGCCAGGGCCCGGTGCCGCTGAGCCGCGTGGAGCAGGTGCGCAAGGACATCATGGCGGTGGTCCGCGAGATGTCCGCCGATGGCGAGCTGCAGATCCAGCTGTTCCGCGAGCAGACGGTCGAGTAAGCGCCGATGAGCATCAAGATCATCAAGGGCGAAGGCCGCGCCTGGCGCCCATTCCGCTTCCCGCCGCGGGTGCGCAGCGCCGCCGAGATGGCCGACAGCATGGCCGGCGACCCGGCGGCGCTGCAGCGCGCCGTGGCCGATGGCTTTCAGGAAGGCATTGACAAGGGCTACGAGCAGGGCCTGGAGCAGGGCCGCGAGGCCGGGCACCGGGAAGGCTTCGAGCGCGGGCTGGAAGATGGCAAGGCGATTGGCCGGGAAGAAGGTCGCGCCCTGGGGCGCCAGGCCTTCGATCAGGCGGCGCGCCCGCTGGATCAACTGGTCGAGCAGGTCGAGCGTTTCCGTCGGGATTTCGAACAGGCCCGTCGTGAGCAGTTGCTCGAGCTGGTGCAGAAGGTCTCCAAGCAGGTGATCCGCTGCGAACTGACGCTGCATCCGACGCAACTGCTGACCCTGGCGGAGGAGGCCCTGGCGGCCATGCCGGGCGACCAGGAGGACGTGCGCATCCTGCTCAACCCCGAGGAGTGCACCCGCATCAAGGAGCTGGCGCCCGAGCGCGCCGCGGCCTGGCGTCTGATCCCGGACGAAAAGCTGGCCCTGGGCGAATGCCGCGTGGTGACCGCCCAGGCCGAGGCCGACATCGGCTGCCAGCAGCGCCTGGATTCGTGCATGGACACCCTGGCCGACCACATCCGGGCGGAAGCCTGAGATGTCGCTGCGCGAGAGCTTCCGGCTCGACGAGGCGCTGCGTTCGCTGGATACCGTGCAGCTGGCCAAGGTCAGCGGCCGGCTGGTGCGCGTCTCCGGCATGCTGCTGGAAAGCCTCGGCTGCCAGCGCATGACCGGCCAGCGCTGCTATGTCGAACAGGGCGATGGCAGCATGCTCGAAGCGCAGGTGGTGGGCTTCAACCGCGATATCACCTATCTGATGCCGTTCAAGAAGCCGGTGGGGCTGACCGCCGGTTCGCGGGTCTTTCCGGCGCCGGACGACGCCAAGCTGCATATCGATGAATCCTGGCTGGGGCGAGTGGTCAATGGGCTCGGCGAGCCGCTGGACGAGCTGGGCAAGCTCAGCGGGCGCGACCCGCTGCCGGCCGAACTGCCCTCGGTCAACCCGCTCAAGCGCAAGCCGGTCAGCGAAGCGCTGGACGTCGGCGTACGCGCGATCAACGCCACCCTGACCCTGGGCAAGGGCCAGCGCGTCGGGCTGTTCGCCGGCTCCGGTGTGGGCAAGAGCGTGCTGCTGGGGATGATCACCCGCCAGACCAAGGCCGACGTGGTGGTGGTCGGCCTGATCGGCGAGCGTGGGCGCGAGGTGCAGGAGTTCCTGCTGCATTCGCTGGGCGAAGAGGGCCTGAAGAAGGCCGTGGTGGTGGTGGCGCCCGCCAACGAATCACCGCTGATGCGCCTCAAGGCCACCGAGCTGTGCCACAGCATCGCCGCCTATTTCCGCGACCAGGGCAACGATGTGTTATTGCTGGTCGATTCGCTGACCCGCTACGCCATGGCCCAGCGCGAGATTGCCCTGGCGCTCGGCGAACCGCCCGCCACCAAGGGCTATCCACCGTCGGTGTTCGGCATGCTGCCGGAGCTGGTGGAAAGCGCGGGCAACGGCGCCAACGACCGGGGCAGCCTGAGCGCGCTCTACACGGTGCTGGCCGAGGGCGACGACCAGCAGGACCCCATCGTCGATTGCGCGCGGGCGATTCTCGACGGGCACATCGTGCTCTCGCGGCGCCTGGCCGATGCCGGCCACTACCCGGCGATCGACGTCTGCGCCTCGGTCAGCCGCTGCATGAGCCAGGTCGGCCAGCCGCCGCACCTGGGTGCGGCGCGCCAGCTCAAGGAGCTTTACAGCACCTACGAGAAGATCAGGGAGCTGATTCCCCTGGGCGGCTACAGCCCCGGCGCCGATCCCAAGACCGATCGGGCGGTGAAGCTGGCACCCGGCATCGAGCGCTTCCTGCGCCAGGACGTCGGTGAGCCCGCGGAGCTGGAAACCAGTCTGGCCATCTTGCAGAGCCTCATTAAACAGCCATGAAACAGCAGATCGAAACGCTCACGCGCCTGGCGAGCCTGCGCGGCAACCGGGTCAAGCAGATGCTCGGGCAGGTTCAGTACCAGCAGAACCTCTGCCAGCGCTATCGCAACAACATCACGGGCCTCAGCCGGCTCTGTGGGTTCTCCGTGCCGATGAACACACCCCTGCAGCGCGACAACCAACAACGCTACAAGGCCACGCTGTACAAGATGGTCGAGCTGCAACGCCGCGAACTGGCGGTGGCCGAACAGGCGCTGGCGCGGATTCAACAGGAATTGCTGCAGGCCATGCGCAGCGAAAAGGTGATCGAGTACGTCATCGACGCCAAGATGCAGCAATGGCAGCAGACGTTGCTGGCGCAGGAGCAGAAGATCCAGGACGGGCTGGCGGCGCAGACTTGGTGGCGCAACCAGATTGCTTGAGGTGTGATGGGGCTCGGCGTTGGCTTGGCTCCGCGCCCCTCACCCCGGCCCTCTCCCCGGAGGGGCGAGGGAGCAGGTGCAAGCCGCCGCTCCGATGTACGCGCTTTGCCGCTGGGGCGCCTGATCCATCGCATGGTTGCTTCGTCGCGCAAAGCACGCGGCCTGGTCCCGCACGGCCGGCTCCCTCTCCTGGTTTGCAGGGAGAGAGCTGGGTGAAGGGGCTGGTCGACGTGATGGGCCCTGACGGTCTGATGGACGAAGGCGCGCATAGCACTGGCAGGCCCGCACGACCGGCTTCCTTTCCCTGCTTGCGGGGAGACGGCTGGGGTGAGGGGTGCTGATCGGCGCCCTGACGGCCTGGTGGGCGAAGGCGCGCACAGCACTGGCAGGCGCGACACGACCGGCTCCCTCTCCCTGCTTGCGGGGAGAGGGCTGGGGTGAGGGGCGGCTTTGATCAGGCTCACCACATGGGTGGGCGCAGCCCGCTCGTAAAAAAGATTTAAGGTTTTCGCCCGTGCGGTCGCTTCTTTGGCAGTAACCACCGAGTTGGAACGAGATCATGGAAATCAGTCGGCACTTCAAGCCCGCCATCACGGCCTCCAGCGAGACGGTTCGCCCGACCACCGCTCGCCCTGCCGCCCAATCCGCCCCGCGCCCGGCCGAAAGCCTGCCGCTGGAGCAGATGCACGACGCCCTGCGTGCCATGCCGGACGTCGACCTGGATCGCGTCGCCGCGATCAAGCAGGCGCTGCAGCGCGGCGAAATTTCCACCGATGTGGCTGAGCTGGCGAGCAGCATGCTCAGCTATCACCGCGGGAGCGATGCGTGAATCAGCGCGACAAGCTGCTAACGGTCGTCGATGAAGACCTGCAGCAGGACTGCGGCGATTACCTGGCGCTGCGCGAGCTGATGCAGGAGCTCTACGGACGTCTGCTGGAGCGCGACGTGCCGGAGATCGATCGGATCAACCTGCAGATCATTGTGCGCGTCGAAGCCATCGCGGCGCGCGCGCAACGGCGTAGCAAGGTGCTCACGGCCTTCCGCCTGGAGCCGTCGGGCGTCGGCATGCGGCGCTTGCTCGCCAGCTGCTCCGGCCCGCTGGGTGAATCGCTCCAACGGCACTGGCAACGGGTCGGCGATCTGGCCGTGCAGTGCCAGCAATTCAACGAGCACAACGGCAAGCTGCTGGCCATGCACCACGACATCCTGCAGCAGCTGCTCGCCGGTGGTCAGGACGCCCGCCTTTACGCCCCCCAGGCCTACTGAGGCGCGAGCCACTCGGCACCCACGCCGTGGGGGCGAATTCGTTCGCCCGCCACCGCCGGCAGGATAAATCCCGCTCCACCAAAGCCACGCCCAAGCACGCCGTGCTGCGACCCCGCCGCCGCGAACCGTAGGGGCGAATTCATTCGCCCGGCCCCGCCAGCCGAATGGAACATCACGCATCCCGCACATTGCATCAATCCCATCGCCTCCGCCAGGGGCCGGCTCGCTGGAATTAATCCGGGCCGCGCACCCTTAACCGAGCCTTCCATCCTGTCGCCTTTACAGGGAGATGTTCCGCGCTTCGCTCAAGCGGAAACGGCGTTTCCCCGTTTCCTCGTCGCGTGCTGTAGCGGAAGGCTTCTTTCTGCATGACTGGCTCTGAAAGCCCCTTAATTCGGGCTTTCAGGAACTGGCATTCAACTTGCTCTACCTGCTTCAAGAGGGGATGGTGATGGCTATAGATTCCGATTACGTACAGCAGATGTCGACGCAGTTGGCGACCTACGAAGTGCAATCTTCGCTGGATCGGCTCAACCGCAACGAAGCGCGCTACAAGGCCCAGCGCGACGCACTGAGTACGCTGCGTACCTCGTTGACGACCTTCAAGTCGGCAATGACCAAGCTCAACAGCAGCACGTCGAACATGCTGACCAACAGCGCGACCTTCAGCCAGGAGGGGTATGCGACCGCGACCGTGGGCGCGACCGCCAAGCCGGGTACCTACGACTTCTTCGTCGAGCGCCTGGCGGGCAAGCAGCAGGTGGCGGTGCAGGGGTTGGTCGATGGCAGCCTGAACGGCACGCTCACGCTCAATGCCCAGGCCTTCGACCTGAGCAGCTACGCGACCCTGGATGAAGCCGCTAAGGCCATCAACGACGCCGCCCTCGGGGCGCAGGCGACGCTGGTTCGCAGCAACGGTGCCGTCAGCCTGGTGATCACCAGTGACGAGAGCGGCGCGGCCAACGGCTTCACGCTGGACCTGGCAGGCAACGCCGCGGCCACCACCACGACGCTATCCACCGCGCAGGATGCGCTGATCCGCCTGGGCGGCAGTTACGGCGCCGGCGGTATCGAGCTGACCAGCGCCAGCAACACCTTCGACAACGTCATCGACGGCGTGAGCATGACCGTCAGCAAGGTGCACACCGCCACTGACACGCCCCTGACCGTCACCGTCGGCCAGGACAAGGCCGGCACCAAGGCGAATGTGCAGAGCTTCATCGACGCCTTCAACGCGCTGATGACCAGTTTCGACACGCTGACCGGCAGTGGCAGCGACAGTGCGGCTCGCGGCGCCCTGGCTGGCGACTCCAGCGTGCGCTCCATCGAGGGCCGCCTGAACAACCTGCTGCGCACCGACTTCGGCGGCAAGAGCCTGATCGACTTCGGTATCAGCGCCGATCGCAGCGGCAAGCTGACCCTCGACAGCACCCGTTTCGAGGCCGCCGTCACCGCCGATCCGGAGGGCTTCGAAGCGCTCTTCAGCGGCAAGGACAAGCTGCTCGACAGCATGGACAAGACCGTTGCCGCCTACACCAGCAGCGTCAACGGCATGCTGAAGAACCGCATGGACACGCTGGACATGAGCCTGCGGCGCATCGACGAGCAGTTCGAGAACCTCCAGCAGCAATACGACACCCACTACAACCGCTACCTCAGGCAGTACACCACCATGATGCAGACGATGCAGACCATGGAGCAGACCTACGGATTGTTCGGATGAACACTTATCTCCCCAACGACAGTTACGACAGCTACCGCTCGGTAGACCTCGAGGCCCGTGCGGCATCGGCTTCGCCTTACGAGCTGGTGCTGGTGCTCATGGACGGTCTGCTCGACGAGCTGGCCCGCGCCCGTGGGCACATCGAGCACAAGCGCTACCAGCAGAAGGGCGCTTCGCTGGAAAAGTGCATGAACATCCTCAACGGCCTGAACGGCGCGCTGGACGAAGAGGGCGGTGGCGAGGTGGTTCAGGGCCTGTCGCGCCTGTACGAGTACTGCATCTATCGGCTGTCCGACGTCAGCGTGACGCTGTCGCTCGAAGGCCTGGATGAAGTGGTCAACCTGCTCGGCATCCTGCGTGAAGGCTGGGAGGGCGTCAGTGCCGCGCGTAAGTGACAGCGAACGCCTGATGGCGCTGCACGGGCAGCTGCAGCAGGCGTTGCAGGCCAACGACTGGGCCGCGGTCGCGAGCGTCGACGGCGCGATTCGCCAGTGCCTGGAGGCCCTCGCCGAGCGCTTGCAGCTCGACGAGCCGGCGCTCGCCGCCAAACACCGCCTCAAGCAACTGCATGGCGAAGGCTTGCAAGCCTGCGCCGATGAATGCGAGCGGCTGCGCCTGCTGCTGCTCAACCATCTGGAGTACGCCGAGGGCCGTGCGGCCTATCAGCGGATCGACATGTTCCAGGCCGGAGACAGGCGATGATCCCCTCGATTTCAATGGCGCGCGCCTCTGCGACGGAGCCCGGCGCACAACCGGCCGTGACGTCGGGCGGCGATGTGAAGGGCTTTGCCCGCGCATCGTCCCTTGACCTGGCCCGGCGTCACTTCGAGGCCGGCATGGCGCAGGCGGCGGCAGCCGGCGAGGCGCTGCCGGACGTACCGCCGTCCGCTGCTGCCGCCGCCGTCGCGCAGCAGCCACAGCAGGCGTCGCGCGAGGATAGCCGTCAGGTCGACGAGACGCGCCAGGGCTTGACGCCCGAGCAGTGGTTGCTCGCGATGATCGATCAGCAATCGGCGGCGGTCGAGGCGCGCGATGGCGTTCGCCTCGAAGGTGCGTCGCCGGAGGCCGTCGACACGACCGCGCAGGCGCCGCTCGAGCCCCTGTTCGCCGGTCTGCCGGCGCCGGAGCAGGCACTCGTAGCATCGCAATGGGGCGTGACCCCTGACGAGGCGTTGCCAGGTGCCGCAACGGCCGATCGCGTGCCGGTCAGCCCGTCCGGATGGCCCGGCCCGGTCGCCGGCCGCGTGATCGAGCCGGTGCTGGTCGGCGTCGCGAGCCTGTCCGGCGACGAGGCTACGCAAGCCTTGCTGGAGCCGGCGCTGGAGCAGATGCGTGCCGTTGCGGAGTCGATCGAGGCGGTCGAGCCGCAGGCCGGCGCCGAGCGTGGACAGGCACCGCAAGCGCTGGCCACGGACCGTGGCCTGAAGCTGCAGGGCCCCGAGGCCAAGTGGGGCGAGCAGATGCTCATGGCCCTGCGCGAGAACGTGGAGCTGCAGATCCAGCAGAAGATCCAGAGCGCCACCATCCGTTTGGATCCGCCGGAGTTGGGCAGCCTGGAAATTCTGCTCAGCCATGAATCCGGCCGGCTCAACGTTCAGCTCTCTGCCGCCAACGCCGATGTCGCCCGCCTGCTGCAACAGACCAGTGACCGGCTGCGCCAGGAACTGGTGGGCCAGCATTTCGTGCAGGTCAACGTGCAGGTCGGTGCCGAGAGCGGGGGGCAGCAGGGCCAGCAGCGCCAGCGAGCGGCCCTGCCGGCGGACGAGGCGCCCCTGGCGGCCCGTGCCGAGGCGCAGGCGGATAACCCGGGCGGCGAACAGCGTGCCCGCGATGTATTGATCACTGTTTGACCGTTCCAACCCTTAGCCAATTTGTGAGTGTGTTATGACGACGCCCCGTCTCGTTCTGCTGATGCTGCTTCTCAACGTGGTCACCGTGGCCGGTGGCGTCGGCGTCAGCTACTGGTTGCTGAAGCCGGGTCTGGAAGGCGCCGCCTCGTCCGAGGTGGCCGCCGCCGAGCCGGTCGAGCCCTCGGAGTACGAGTTCTACGCGATTCCGAAGGTCATCGTCAGTGTCCGCGGTGACGGTCGCGAGCACTACTTCGTGCTCGACCTGGCGCTGCAGGCCGATCTCTCTGACGAGCCGAAGAAGTTCGAACAGGCCGAGCCGCTGGTGCGCAACTCCGTGGTCGGCTACCTGTCCTCGCTGCCCTTCGACGAGCTTCGCGGATTGAAGATCAGCGAGCTGCAGGAACGCCTCGAAACCATCCTGTTCGCTGACTTTGCCAGCAAGAACGCAGCCGTGCCGTTCAAGCACGTGCTGGTCAACAAGCTGATCGTGCAATAAAGGCCCCGCCATGAGCGCCACTTGCCCCGTCGACTACTACGGCGCCACGCCGGCCAGTCACTCGGTCTTCGCCCCGGCTGTCGAGCAGCGTTGGCTGATGCAGTACCTGCCGCTGGTCAAGCGCATCGTCCGGCAGCTGTCGCTGCAGGCCAATCAGGTGCTCGATCGAGAGGACATGGAGCAGATCGGCATGATGGGCCTACTCGAGGGGCTGCGACGCTACGGCGAGCCGGACGAGGGCTTCGGCAAGTTCGCCGCGTTGCGCATCCGCGGTGCGATTCTCGATGAGCTGCGCCGTCAGGACTGGCGGCCCCGCCAGGTTCGCCAACAGACGCACAAGGTCCGCGACGCCATCCGCGAGCTCAACCGGCAGCTCGGCCACGAGCCCAGCGACGAGGAGATCAAGGCCCATACCGGCCTGAGCGAGAAGGATTACCAGGGCTTTCTCTGGGCCGACTCGTCCGAGGCCATCGAAAGCCTCGACGAACTGCTGCAGAGCGGCCACGAGCATTTCCCCGACGCCACCGAGCTGTTCGAGGAACGCCTGATCAAGGAGCGCGTGCTGGCCCAGGCGCTGGCGCGGCTGGACGAGCGCGAGCGGCTGGTGCTGACGCTTTATTACCAGCACGAACTGAGCCTGAAAGAGATCGCGCTGGTGCTGGACGTCAGCGATGCGCGGGTCTGTCAGCTGAGCAAACAGGCGATCGGCAAGGCCAGTCGTTACCTATCAGAGAGAAGTCAGTAGTCATGCAGAAAGTATTAGGTGCCTTGATCATCATCGGTTGCGTGCTTGGCGGCTACGCCATGGCCAACGGCGACATGCGCGTGCTCTGGCAGCCGGCCGAGGTGGTCATCATCCTGGGCGCAGCGCTGGGCAGTCTGGTGGTGGGTAATCCGAAGGAAGTGCTCATCGAGATGCTGCACCAGATCAAGGACGTCTTTGCCTACAAGCGGCGCGGCGAGGAATTCCAGCGCCAGTTGCTGATGCTCCTGTACGAGCTGCTGGAAATGGTCGACGTCGGTGGCCTCAAGGTGCTCGATTCGCACATCGAGGAGCCGGACCAGAGCGAGCTGTTCGTCCGCTATCCGCTGATCCTGGCGGAGAAGAACCTGATGGCCTTCATCGCCGACAACTTCCGCCTGATGGCCATGGGCAAGATCAGCGCGCACGAGCTCGAAGGCTTCCTCGAACAGGAACTCGAAGCCATGGAACACGCGCTGTTGCAGCCGGCGCGCTCGCTGCACAAGATCGGCGAGGCGATGCCCGGCTTCGGCATCCTGGCGGCGATCATGGGCATCATCATCACCATGGGCAGCATCGGTGGCAGCGTGGCCGAGATCGGCGCGCACGTGGCGGCGGCGCTGGTCGGCACCTTCCTCGGCATTTTCTTCTGCTACTGCCTGATGGACCCGCTCTCCAACGCCATGAGCCAGCGCATCAAGACCGAACTCTCCGCGCTCGAATGCGTGCGCACCACGCTGGTCGCCCACGTCGCAGGCAAGCCCACGCTGCTGGCGGTCGACGCCGGGCGCAAGCTGATCGAGCAGGACGTCAAACCCGCCTTCAAGCAGCTCGAGAACTGGGTCAACCAGTACGAGGAGCAAAGGGACGCCGCATGAGAAGCCGGGACAAGAGCAAGGGCGGCGACCACGAGATCATCATCAAGCGCCGCAGCAAGAAGGGCCACGGTGATGAGCACGGTGGTGCCTGGAAGGTGGCCTTTGCCGACTTCACGCTGGCGATGATGGCGCTGTTCATGGTGCTCTGGATCATCCAGCCGCAGATGGAGTTGACCAACCCGTCCTATGGCGAGATGGAGAGCAATCCGCTGGTGGATGGCGGCGCCGGCATCTTCGACGGCACCAGCACCTCACCGCTGGAGCTCGACGGTGTGCCGGTCCGCCCGCCGCAAGTCGAGCCGTCGGAACGCCGCGAGTCGACGGCCAATGCCGACGGCAGCCAGACGTACGGCTCCACCGAGGAGCTGAAAAAGCTCGCCGAGCTGATGCGCGAAGTGGCCAGCGAGGTCGACGCACTGGCGAATCTGGAGGTGGATGTGGTGCCTCAGGGCCTGCGCATCCTGATCAAGGACGACCAGCAACGCTTCATGTTCCAGCGCGGCAGCGCGACCCTGAACCCGCATTTCCAGACGCTGCTCGGCGTGCTCGCCGGTGTCCTGGCGAAGGTCGACAACAAGCTGATCATCAGTGGCCACACGGACGCCACGCCCTACCGACAGGCGAACGGTTACAACAACTGGAATCTTTCCGGTGACCGCGCCTTGCGCGCCCGCCATGCGCTGGTCGAGGCGGGGCTGGCTGAGCAGTCGGTGCTGCAGGTGACCGCTCAGGCCGATGTCATGCCGCTACGTCCCGAGGATCCGCAGAACGGCGCCAACCGTCGTGTCGAAATCCTCCTGCTGACCGCCTCGGCCGAGGCGCTGTACAAGGAGCTGTTCGGGGACAGCTACGGGCAGGTGCGCTTCTCGGAACGCGGCGCGAGCTACAACAGGAAGGAAGGCTGACCGGACGTTGGCCGCAGGGTCAGCCGCGATGTGGATGATCGTCGGCGCAATAGACCTGCCGGGTCTCGACACCGTACAGGCAGCTGCCGATCTGCTCCAGCGTGATGCGGGTGCCGGTGTGCGAGCCGTAGAAGAGGTTGAAGACCAGTTCTTCGTCCAGCTGAGCCTCGGCGTCCAGCCCATGGACTTCGCCTTGCTCGATGACCAGCGAGGTGCGCCCCAGCAGATCCGTTTCCAGCCGCCCCGACGCCTCGACGATCGCCGGTGCGTTGCGCGTCATGGAATAGAAGCGGCCCTTGTTGAACACCAGGCTCTGGCTGATCCGAACCGAGGTACCGTCCTTGAGCACGACATGCCCGCTGGAGCTGTAGCGACCGTCAAGGCTCGAAGCCATCTTGCCGCTTGTTCCCATCGCCACGAAGGCCCATAGCAACAAGGCCGATGGCACCATCACTTGCAGCATGCGCTTGGCTGCGGCGCCGGTCTCGTTGTGCTGTGTCATTGCAGGCAACCTTGCAGATGTTCGTTGGGTATCGATGCTATGCGCGATTTGTGAACCTTTAGCCAGTTGACTCGACCGTCGTCTTGCAGACAGCGAATTTCATAGAAGCCGGGAGACACGTTGACGATCAGCCGGCCCGGCTCGGCGCTCAGGCCACCCAACGTATCGACCAGCGAAGCGGTTTCCTTGACCAGCGAATCGAGCAGGCGCTGGTTTTTCTCCACATAGAGCACTTCCAGCGCGCCGGCTTCGACCCGATGCGTGAACGACGGTGCGGCACTGCTGGCCAGCCGGAACCCCAGCATGGCCAGCCCCAGCAGCACCATCATCGCGCTGCCGGCGAGCAGGGCCGGCTGCCAGGCGCGTCGGGTCCGGCGCGGCTCGACAGGGGCCGGCGCCGGTGCCGGTAGTGGCAGGTCGATGATCGCCGCTTCGACGGGCGCAACAGGCGCGTCGACCAGCAGCGGGGTGTCCACTGCGGACGGGGTGTCGATGAGCAGATAGTTCGGGTTGAACAGGTAACCGCGTCGCGGCAACGTCTGGATGATCTGGCTGCGCCCGTCGAAGAGCGCCTGGCGCAGCGTGTAGATCTGCTGATTCAGGCTGCCCTGACCGACGACGCGGCCTTCCCAGGCGAAGCCGAGCAGTTCGTCGCGAGACACGACTTCTCCGGGCACCTGCAACAGGCGCTCCAGGACGCGACTGCCGGCGAAGCCGAGATCGAGGACTTGCTCTTGGTCGTCGTGCTGGAGCACCAGCTGGTAGAGCGCGCGGTCGAAACGGGCCGAGCAGCCGTCGCGACCGGTTTTCAACAGAGGGCAGACGAAGGCATCGGTGGCCGAAGGGGTCAGAGATGAGGTCATGAGCGCCTGAGTTCGTGGTTTTCGCTGAAAAGGTTCCGCCGCTGTGAAAACCTTGGCAAAACAAAGTGGCGGCATCTTGGCGCCAGTTATTTGAACTGGCAAGCGCTTCGATCGAAGAATCTGCTGAACGGCCTGAGCGGCGCTGAGGCGGTGGTACGGCGCGGAATGCGGAAACGGAGGCGAACGGCGGGAAACGGGCGCGATCAGGCGCGCGGCATTCTAGGTGCAGGCGGGGCGTGGCGGGCTGCCGCTGATCGGAAACGAAGAAACCCCGGCAAGCCGGGGTTTCCTTTGGGTGCATGGATCGCGGGGGTTTTAGCCCAGCAGGCCCATGACCATGCCCGGCATCTGGCCGGCTTGCTTGAGCATGGAGATGCCCGACTGCATGAGCATGGAGTTCTTGCTCATGTTGGCGCTTTCCACGGCGAAGTCGGCGTCCATGATCCGGCCTTTGGCCATCTCGGTGTTGTCCTTCATGTTCGCCAGGTTGTTGTTGACGTGGTTCAGGCGGTTGATGGTGGCACCGAACTGGGCGCGCATCGAACCGACTTCGTCCAGAGCTGTTTCCAGACCCGTGATGGCGGCACCGGCGTTCGCGGCTGAGTCCAGCGTCAGGGCTTGGACTGTGGTGGTCAGGGTAGTGGTAAGCGTGCCGATATCAGCACTGACGTCAAATGCCATTGTTTCAGCAGCGCTAGCACCGATTTGAAAATTGACGGGTGCGGCCAGTTTGGTGGTGAACAACTCTTCGCCAGCGTACTTGGTGTTGTTGAAGATATTGGTCAGTTCCTTGCCCAGCTCGTCGAACTCAGCCTGCAGCGAGGTGCGGTCATCGGCCGTGTTGGTATCGTTCGCGGCCTGGGTCGACAGGTCCTTCATGCGCTGCAGGATGTCGGTGGTTTCGCTGAACGCGCCTTCGGCGGTCTGCAGCATGGAGATGGCGTCGCCGGTGTTGCGCATGGCAACGCCCATGCCGCGGCTCTGGGCGTTCAGGCGGGTGGCGATCTGCAGGCCGGCGGCGTCGTCGGCAGCGGAGTTGATGCGCAGGCCAGTACCCAGACGCTGCTGGTTGGTGGTCAGAGCATTGTTCGACTTGTTCAGGGCGGTGTTAGTAGTCAGAGCGGAGTAGTTGGTGTGAATGGACAGAGCCATGATGATCATCCTTCGTGCGTTGGGCTGTTAGGAGCTGGCTTGACTGCCTGCTGAAAAGGTAAGGCGACAGCCCTTGGCGAGGGATTAAATCCTGACGTCAAATTTTTTTTGCCTTCAGGTTGCGAGCGGGGTTCGATCCTGTTTAAAACGCTGCCGCGGTCGGTCCAAGGGGACCCGGCTCAATCTGGCGTCTGGCCTAGTCGAGGCTGCCGCTGCCTGAAGCCTGGCCGGTCTCTTTGAGGAGACGATCCCTTTGGGCGAACAAGTTCGCCCCTACCGGGCAGCGCTTTTTGTAGGGGCGAATTTATTCGCCCAGGCGCGCTTGGGCAGGCCGCGCTTGGCCATTTCTAGAACGTACTGGTCGCTACGCCTACGTCCAGCACCTTGGCGTCGATCACCTTGCCGCTGCCTGTGGTGTGCACGCCGGGCCGGCCATCCGCCAGGGCGTGCCGGAGGTCGAGCGCGGCTGCCTGAGGCGGGGGTAATTCCCTGGGCGAGAACCCTTTGGGCGAACAAGTTCGCCCCTACAGGGCCGCGCTTTTTGTAGAGGCGAATTCATTCGCCCAGGCGCGCTTGGGCAGGGCCGCGCTTGGCCTTTTTAGAACGTACTGGTCACCACTCCTGCGTCCAGCACCTTTGCGTCGATTACCTNGCCGCGCTTTTTGTAGAGGCGAATTCATTCGCCCAGGCGCGCTTGGGCAGGGCCGCGCTTGGCCTTTTTAGAACGTACTGGTCACCACTCCTGCGTCCAGCACCTTTGCGTCGATTACCTTGCCGCTGCCTATGTTGCGCACGCGGATGACATCGCCGGGCTGGCCATCGGCCAGGGCTTCGCCGGACGTCGAGGCTTCGATGCCGTCGTGGTTGGCGACGATCCTGACCGGTTGCCCGCGGCGGACGGCCATGGCCTGCTCCAGAAGCGCCGGGGTGATCAGCTGGCCGGCACGGATGCGGCGCTTGGCGGCCAGGCCGACCACCTCCTCGAGGCGGTTGTAGTAGCCGCGTCGGGCCTTGGCGATGTTGATGCGTTGCAGCTTGAGGTCCTGGGCGGTGAAGGTCTGCCCGCGGTCGATGACGCCAGCGGCATGGACGCTCGGCAGAAAGACATGCGCCAGGCCGGTCGCGTTGAGGGTCCAGCCCGGCGTGTCGGCGCAGCGAACCTGCAGCGTCTGCCGCTCCATGGCCGAGGGCGCCTCGCCGGTGGCCTGGACCTGAATGCCGGTGGAGCAGGTCGGCAGGTCAGTGGCAGCGGCCGGGACGTTGACCTCATAGCGCAACTGCATGCCTTGCCAGCCCTGGCGCGCGGCCTGTGCCTCGAGCATCGCGCCGAGGTGATGCTCGACCGCCTCCTGGATCTCGAGGCGGGTGTCGGCCAGCGAGTGGGCGGCCGTCAGCATGGTCATGGCCGCGAACGCCAGGGCGGAAGCCGCTTTTCCGCTTCCGCGTCCCTTGCGGCTGCGCAGCGGAAGGAAGGGGTCTGTCAGCCCGTCATGCGTAGGAATTTTGTCTTTATAGAACAATGAGTTAGCTCGGGTTATCGGTTCGGCACGCATTCTGCAAAGTCAGCCGCAAAGCGGTGGGCTGGATTCGGCCCCTCAGGCTGAAGGGTAGGACATGAGTATACGGATTGATGACGCGCTGGGCGTTCACGAACGCGCCCTCGGGCTGCGCATGCAGCGCAGCGAAATTCTCGCGGCGAACCTGGCCAACGAAGACACCCCGGGCTTCCAGGCACGGGATATCGACTTCCGTCAGGAAATGCAGCGGCTGGAAAGCAGTCAGTCGCCACGCGCCAGCATTGCCGGCACCGATCCGCGCTTGCTGTTCCGCGTGCCGAGCCAGGCCTCGCAGGACGGCAATACCGTCGAGCTGTCGACCGAACAGGCGCAGTTCTCGCGCAACTCCATGGATTTCCAGACCAGCCTGACCTTCGTCACGATGAAATTCCGTGGCCTGAAGCAGGCCATCGAGGGCCGTTGAGCATGTCATTCGATTCCATCTACCGCATCGCCGGCTCGGCGATGAATGCCCAGACCGTGCGTCTGAACACCGTGGCGAGCAACCTGGCCAACACCGACTCGGCCGCCAACAACCCGGCCGACGTCTACCAGGCGCGCAAGCCGATGTTCGCCGCCGTCTACGAGAACGACTCGCTGACCCGCGGCGTGGGCCTAGGCGGCGCCCATGTCCAGGTGCTCGACGTGGTCACCTCCGGCGCCGACCCCAAGCGCCGCTACGAGCCGGGCAATCCCTTGGCCGATGGTGACGGCTACGTCTACTACCCCGACATCAACGAGATCGAAGAGATGACCGACATGATGTCGGCCACGCGCAGCTTCGAAACCGGCGTCGAGGTGCTCAACCGCGTCAAGAGCATGCAGCAGAGCCTGCTGCGGCTGGGAGAAGCCTGATGGCCGTGACCAATAATCTGCTGGGCAATGGCCTGTCCGGCACGGCGGCTGGCGATCTCCCCAAGCAGGCGGTGAATGTCAGCGACGCCACCCAGATGGAGAACAACTTCATCAGCCTGATGGTCGCGCAGATCAAGTACCAGGACCCGACCAAGCCGGTCGACAGCACCGAGTTTCTCAACCAGTTCTCGGCCATGTCGCAGGTCAAGAGCATGGGAAACCTGGCGACCCTGGCGCAGAACAACCTGGTACTGACCGACAACCTGCAAACCCTGACCGCCGCCGGGCTGGTCGGCCAGCAGGTGAGCGTGGCTGTGGAATCGCTGGACCTGACCGGCGAGGCCGTCAGCGGCGGGTTCGAGTTGAGCCACGCGTCCACGCGCACCGCCGTCCTGCTGACCGACTCCAACGGCACCCAGACGCGCATCGAGCTGGGCGCGCAGTCCGCCGGCCGGGTGCCCTTCGTCATCGACCCGGCCAAACACGGCCTGCCCGACGGCACCTACAGCGTGAGCATCGAATCGGAGAACGGCGAGTTCCCGCAGGTGGAAGTGGCCGGCCAGGTCGCCAACGTGCGCGTCAGCGCCGAGGGCCCAGTGCTGCAGGTCAAGGGCGTCGGTTCGGTGCCGTTCTACAACATCCTCGAATTCGCCCAGGCCGATGCCGGGCTGCTCGGCGGCTGAGCCCAAGGCTCGCCAGTCTTCTTTTCCCTTTAAGTATCGAGATCAGCCATGAGCTTCAACATCGCCCTGACCGGCCTGTCCGCCGTGAACGAACAACTCAACACCATCGGCAACAACATCGCCAACTCCGGCACTGTCGGCTTCAAGTCGTCGCGGACCAACTTCGGTAGCCTCTACGCCGAGACTCAGGCCATGGGCGTCGAAGTGACCGGTACCAGCCAGAGCATCAGCCAGGGCGGTGCGCTGACCACCACCAACCGTAACCTTGACCTGGCGATTTCCGGCGGCGGCTTTTTCGTCACCCGCGCCAGCAATGGTGATGTGGCCTACACGCGCGCCGGCGTCTTTGGCACGGACAAGGACAGCTACCTGACCAACAGCCTCGGCCAGCGTCTGCAGGGCTACCCGGCGGATGCCACCGGCAACTTGCAGACCGGTGTGGTAAGCGATCTGCAGATGAAGGCCGGCGGTCTGCCCGCCAAGGCCACCGATGCACTGAGCTTCGTCGCCAACCTCGATGCCAATCAGGAAGTCCCGGCGGTGGCCTTCGACCCGCTCGCCGCCGACAGCTACAACTCCACCTACACGACCAAGCTGTACGACTCGCAGGGCAAGGAACACACCCTGACCCAGTACTTCGTCAAGACGGCCGACAACAGCTGGAACGCTCACTACTACGTCGACGGCGCTGCGGTTGCCGGGCCTCAGGCGCTGACCTTCGATGGCGCGGGCACACTGTCGGCCCCGATCGGCAAGGTCGCGATCAATGCCGCCCTCGCGGGCGGCGTCGATCCCCTGGCGATCCAGCTCGATTACAGCGGCACCAGCCAGTACGGCTCCGAATTCAGCGTCACCAGCAACCGCGCCACCGGCTATTCGGCCGGCGAGCAGACCGGCATGAGCGTCGAGAAGGACGGCAAGGTCTACGCCAGCTACTCCAACGGCGAGCGCCTGCTGCAGGGCCAGGTGGTACTGGCGAACTTCATCAACGCCGAGGGCCTGAAGAACATCAGCGGCACGGCCTGGACCGAAACCGCCGCCTCCGGTGCGGCCATGCTCGGTGCGCCGGGCGTCGGCCAGTACGGCACCCTGGCCAGCGGCGCGCTGGAAAGCTCCAACGTCGACCTCACCCAGCAGCTGGTAGGCCTGATGGAAGGCCAGCGTAACTACCAGGCCAACACCCAGGTCATTTCCACCAACAAGGAACTGACCCAGGTTCTGTTTAGCGCACTCTGAGGCTGATCCATGGACCGTTTGGGATACACGGCGATGACCGCCGCCAGCCGCACGATGATGTCGCTGCAGGTGCGCTCCAACAACCTGGCCAACGTCAACACGCCCGGCTTTCGCGCCGACCTCGAGCGCGCCCAGGCCGTGGCGGTCGAGGGTTACGGCTATGACAGCCGGCACATGGCGGTGGTCGAGAACAACGGCGTCAGCCTGGCCGCCGGCCCGATGGTCGCCACCGGCCGCGAGCTGGATTTTGCGGTCAAGGGCACCGGCCTGATCGTCCTGCAGGATGGCGAAGGCGAGGCCTATACCCGCCAGGGCAGCATGCAGATCGATGCCGAAGGCCGCTTGACCCTCAACGGTCGCGCCGTCATGGGCGAGGGCGGGCCGATCGAGCTGCCCGAGCATGACCGCGTGGAAATCGGCAACGACGGCACCGTCTCGATCATGGCGCCGGGCGATTACCTGATGGCCGAGGTCGACCGCATCCGCCTGGTCGACGTGCCGGCGGCCAACCTGATGAAGAACCAGGCCGGCCTGCTGGTGACCCGCGACGGCGAGCCGGCGCAGCCCAGCGAGGACGTGCGGCTGGCCAGCGGCTTTCTCGAGTCGAGCAACGTCTCGGCGATCGACGAGCTGGCCTCGACCATGAGCCTGAACCGCCTGTTCGAAACCCAGGTGAAGATGATGAAAGCCGCCGAGGACCTTTCCGACGCCGGCAACCGAATGATCCGCGGCAGCTGATCGGGAGATAACGCATGAATTCCGCACTTTGGGTCAGCAAGACCGGCCTGGCCGCCCAGGACAAGGCCATGTCCACCGTTGCCAACAACCTGGCCAACGTCAACACCAATGGCTTCAAGAGCGACCGCGCGGTCTTCGAAGACCTGTTCTACGTCATCGAGAAACAGCCGGGCGCGCAGGCCGACGAGATCAACACCGTGCCGTCCGGCATCCAGCTGGGCAGCGGCGTGCGCGTCGCCGGCACGCAGAAGGTGTTCACCGAGGGCAGCATCCAGACCACCGGCCAGCCGATGGACCTGGCCATCGTCGGCCGCGGCTTCTTCCAGGTCGAGGCGCCCAACGGCGATATCTTCTACACCGAGAACGGCCAGTTTCAGCTGAATGCCGAAGGCATGATGGTCAACGCCCAGGGCCTGCCGCTGAACCCGGCGATCGAAGTGCCCGAAGGCAGCACCGGCTTCACCGTCGGCAGCGACGGCATCGTCACTGCGGTGCTGGCCGGCGACACCCTGCCGTCGGAGCTCGGGCAGATCACCCTGGTCAACTTCACCAACCCCGGCGGGCTGGAAGCGCTGGGCGGCAACCTCTATCGCGAAACCGTCGCCAGCGGCGAGCCGGTGGAAGGCGTGCCGGGCGAGGAAGGCCTCGGCCAGCTCAAGCAGGGCGTGCTGGAAGGCTCCAACGTGCAGGTCGTAGAGGCCATGGTGGCGATGATCGCCATCCAGCGCGCCTACGAGGCCAACGCCAAGGTTCTCGATGCCGCCAGCGGCATGCAGCAGTTCCTCAACCAGACCGTGTGATGCCGATGAAGCCGATCGCCCTCCTGTTCGCCTTTCTGCTGCTCGGCGGCTGCGCCAGTTTCGACGAGATGCTGCCGGACGAGGATTCCAGCGAGTACGAGCCGCTGGAACTCGACTACAGCCTGCCACCGACCACTGGCGGCGGTCTGTTCCGCTCCGGCTACGGTGGCTCGCTGGTGAGCGACAAGCGCGCGGTGCGGATCGGCGACATCCTCACCATCGTGCTGGACGAATCGACCCAGTCGAGCAAGAGCGCCGGCACCAGCTTCGGCAAGCAGTCCAGCGTCGGCGTCGGCGTGCCCACCGTACTCGGCAAGACCTACCCGGATGTCGAGACCTCGGCCTCGGCCGAGCGCGACTTCAGTGGCTCGGCCAAGAGTTCGCAGCAGAACACCCTGCGTGGCTCGATCGCCGTCACCGTGCATCGCGTGCTGCCCAACGGCACGCTGCTGGTCAAGGGCGAGAAGGCGCTGCGGCTGAACCAGGGCGACGAGTACATCCGTCTCGCCGGCCTGGTGCGCATGGACGACATCAACCGCTTCAACCAGGTGTCCTCGCAGAACGTCGCCAACGCGCGCATCTCCTACGCCGGCCGTGGCGTGCTCAACGACAGCAACTCCGCCGGATGGCTGACGCGCTTCTTCGCCCACCCGCTGTTCCCCCTCTAAGTGGAAGTTTTCCCGATGCGTGTGAAGCTGTTTCTCGCCGCCGTCGCACTGTGCTGGCAGTTGCCGGTGCAGGCCGTGCCGCTGATGGATCTGGTGGATATCGAAGGCATCCGTGGCAACCAGCTGATCGGCTACGGTCTGGTGGTCGGCCTGGATGGCACCGGTGACAAGAACCAGGTGAAGTTCACCAGCCAGTCGGTGGCCAACATGATCAAGCAGTTCGGCGTGAACCTGCCGCCGAACGTCGACCCGAAGCTGAAGAACGTCGCTGCGGTGACCGTTACCGCCACGCTGCCGCCGTCCTACAGCCCGGGGCAGAGCATCGATGTCACCGTGTCCTCGCTGGGTGATGCCAAGAGCCTGCGCGGCGGCCAGCTACTGATGACCCCGCTGCAGGGCGTCGACGGTGAAATCTACGCCGTGGCGCAGGGCGCGCTGGTGGTCGGCGGGGTGAATGCCGAGGGTGCCAGCGGCTCCAAGGTGGCGATCAACACCTCCAACAGCGGCCTGATCCCCAACGGCGCGACGGTGGAACGGATGATTCCCACCGACTTCACCGAGCGCCCGGACGTGATGCTCAACGTGCGCCAGCCGAGCTTCCAGACCGTCACTCGGGTGGTCGATGCGGTCGATGCCTACTTCGGCAAGGGCACCGCCACCGCGCTCAATGCCACCAAGATTTCGATTCGTGCGCCGGTCACCAGCACCCAGCGCATGAGCTTCATGGCCATGCTCGAACGCCTGGACGTCGAAGAAGGTCGTGTGCGACCGAAGGTGGTGTTCAACAGCCGCACCGGCACCGTGGTGGTCGGCGAAGGCGTGCGGGTGAAGGCCGCGGCGGTGGCCCATGGCTCGCTCACGGTGACCATCAGCGAGCGGCCGCAAGTCAGCCAGCCGAACGCGTTTGCCGGTGGCGACACCGTGGTTACACCGCAGTCCGACGTGGCCGTCGAGCAGGACCGCAAGGCCATGTTCAAGTGGCCGGAAGGCGCCAGCCTGGAGAGCATCATCAGCACCATCAACAGCCTGGGCGCGACCCCGGATGACGTGATGAGCATCCTCCAGTCGCTGGAACGCGCCGGCGCACTGAACGCCGAATTGATCGTGATGTAAGGCTGGCCATGAGCATCGTTTCCCTACCGCACCACCTCAATGCCATGCGTGCGCGCAGCGACGGCCCCAGCGCCGCGCGCCGCCAGCAGCTGGAAATGGTTTCCGAGCAGTTCGAGGCCATGTTCCTGCAGCAGATCCTCAAGCAGATGCGCAAGGCCGGCGACGTGCTGTCGGCCGGCAACCCGATGCGCAGCCGCGAGCTGGATACCATGCGCGACTTCTACGACGAAGTGCTGGCCGAAACCCTGGCCGGCAAGCGCCAGACCGGAATCGCCGACATGCTGGTGCAGCAGCTCTCCGGCGGCCGCGACGGCACCGCGCCGGCACCGGCGGCACTCGGCCTGGCCAGTGTCGGGCAGGGCGGCCAGCATGCCCTGCGGGGCACCTGGCAGCGCGGCGTCGAAGCGCTGGACAGCGCCTGGTCGGCGGGCAAGGCCGGCTTTCGTGCGCTGGTCGACAGCGTCATCAAGCACGAGTCCAGCGGCAACGTCGCCGCCGTCTCGCCCAAGGGCGCCCGCGGGCTGATGCAGCTGATGCCCGGCACCGCCCGCGACATGGCCGCCGAACTCGGCCTGCCATTCGACGAGGCGCGCCTGACCCGCGATGCCGAGTACAACAAGCGCCTCGGCAGCGCCTACCTGAACAAGATGCTCGAGCGCTACGACGGCCATGAGGCGCTGGCGCTGGCCGCCTACAACGCCGGCCCCGGCAAGGTCGACGAGTGGTTGAAGCAGCATGGTGATCCGCGCCGCGGCGAGATCGATGCGGCGAACTGGATCCAGAAGATTCCCTACCAGGAAACCCGCGACTACACGCGCAACATCCTCAAGGACCTGCAGGCCGCCAACAGCCAGCCGCGCGAGCCGCAGGCCGCGCTACAGCCGGCCGGCCGGTCGCCGGCGGCACAGGCCAGCCTGGGCACCGCCGAGCGACTGTCCCGCGGGCAAATGCTGGCCACGCTGGAGGGCGAGCGCATCGGCACGCAACAGCCGGCACCCGTTGCGCTTAATGAGCCGCCCGCGACAGTCGCCTTGGATAGACAACCACCGGTCGTCGCGCGCCATCTCTCCGTGGCGTTCGCCCAACCGATCCGCATCGATTCGAAGGAAGTGCTGTCGTGAGTGTCTTGAGTCAGATTGGCTACAGCGGCGTCCGCGCCTCGCAGATCGCCCTAACCGCGACCGGGCAGAATATCGCCAACGTCAACACGCCCGGCTTCAGCCGCCTCGGCCCGGAACTGCATTCGGTCGGCGGGCAGACCGCCACCAGCATCGGCGGTGGCGTGCAGGTCAGCAGCATTCGCCGGCTGTCCAACGATTTCCAGAACCAGCAGCTCTGGCGCGCCAGCACCGACAAGAACTACTACGGCACCAGCCAGCAGTACCTTTCGGCGCTGGAAGGCCTGATCCACAGCGAAGGCTCCAGCGTCAGCGTCGGCTTGGACAATTTCTTCGCCGCGCTCAGCGAGGCCAGCTCCACGCCGGAATCCATTCCCCTGCGTCAGCAGATCATCGGCGAGGCCAAACAGCTGGCGCAGCGCTTCAACGGCCTGAACAGCAACATCGGCACCCAGCTCAACGCCCTGCAGGGTCAGCGCGTGGCAATGGTCGCGGAGATCAACGGGCTGTCCGACAACATCGCCGAGCTGAACGTGGAAATCCTCAAGATGGAGTCGGCCGGGCGCGATACCGCCACGCTGCGCGACTACCGCGAGAACCTGATCAAAGACCTCAGCCAGTACGCCGGCATTCGTGTGCAGGAGGTCGCCGACGGCACGCTGACCGTGTCCCTGGCCAACGGCCAGCCGCTGGTCGCCGGTGGCAGCGCGGGGCAACTGACGGTCGAGCAGAACCTGGCCGGCGAACAGGAGCTGGCCCTGGTGTTCGCCAAGACCACCTTCCCACTGGTGCAGGATGGCCTCGGCGGCTCGCTCGGCGCGCTCTACGACATGGAGTACGGCGCGCTGCGGCCGGCCCAGGACGACCTGCACGACATGGCTGCGGCCCTGGCGCAGAGCGTCAACGACACCCTGGCCGGCGGCTTCGACCTGAATGGCGATCCCGGCCAGCCGCTGTTCGTCTACACCCCCGGCAGCACCAGCGGCATGCTTGCTGTGACGGCGCTGGCTCCGGAACAGCTGGCCTTCTCCTCCGCCGGGCAGAGCGGCACGGGCGAGGTTGGCAACAACGAGAACCTGCTGGCGCTGCTGGAGCTCAAGTCGGCCAAGGTCAACGTGGCCGGCAGCGATGTCCCCCTCAACGATGCCTATGCCGGCCTGGTCGGCCGGGTCGGCAGTGCCAGCCGGCAGAACCAGGCCGACCTCGCCGCTGCCACCGTCGTCGCCGAGCAGGCCCAGGCCCAGCGCGACAGCGTCAGCGCGGTGAACCTGGACGAAGAAGCGGTCAACCTGATGGCCTACGAGCAGGCCTATCAGGCCAACATGAAGGTCATCAGTACCTCCAACGACCTGTTCAACGCCGTACTGGCAATGTTCTGAGCCGACTGACGAGAAGACACCATGCGCATTTCCAACGCCCAGATCACCGCCACTATGCACGGTTCGCTGAACAACAGCTCCGAGAAACTGGGCAATCTGATGCAACAGATGGCCAGTGGCGAGCGCATGCTGGTGCCATCCGACGACCCGATCTCGGCGGTCCGCGTGCTGCGCATCCAGCGCGAGGAAGCCAGCCTGACGCAGTACCGCACCAACATCGCCAACGTCGCCGGCAACCTGTCCAAGCAGGAAGCCAATCTCAAGGCGGCTTCCGACAGCATGCTGAGCATCCGTGACCTGCTGCTGTGGGCGGCCAACGGCAGCAACACCGACGAGGACCTGTCGGCCATCGCCAACGAGCTGGAAACCCTCGAAGGCACCGTGCTCAGCTTCGCCAACGTGCGCGACGAGGAGGGCCGCTACCTGTTCTCCGGCACCCGCTCCAACCAGCCGGCGATCGCCCTGGTTGGCGGTGTCTACGTCATGCAGGGTAACGACCAGCATCGCCAGGCCGCGGTGGCCAACGGCGTGCTGGTGGAAGAGAACGTCACCGCGGCGCAGGTCTTCGGTGCCGGCGTGGGCATGCTCAACGAGCTGCGCAGCCTGGTGCAGACGCTCAAGGACCCGGCGCTGGATTCGAGCGACCCGGCCGTCCGCGCGCAGATCGCCGCGAGCATGGACAGCCTCGACGCCACCCACGGCAGGCTGCTCGGCGCGGTCACCGATCTCGGCGGGCGGCAGAACACCCTGACGCTGCTGTCGAGCAGCAACGAAGACGTCTCGCTGGTGAACCAGAAGATTGAAGGCGAGCTCTCGCAGCTCGACTACGCCACCGCCAGCATCGACCTGAACAACTATCAGCTGTCGCTGCAGGCGACGCAGAAGACCTATTTGAAGATCAACGGGCTGTCGCTGTTCGGCATGCTCTGACCGAGGTAGCGTGAATGAAGATTGGCAAGCAGCTACCCGCTGTTTCCGCAATCAATCCGCAGGAGCGGCGCGAAGCCCTGCTGCGCGATACGCCTGCGCCGTTGCGTGGCGGCCTGCCGTCGGAAACGCCGCACGCCGAGACGGCTCCCAGCAAGAGCACCAGCTTCAGCCTGCAGCTCAACCAGCAGCTGTCGTCGATGCAGTCGGCCGACAGCTACCTGGGTGATCTGCAGAGCCGCCTGTCCCAGCTCAAGCTGGACCTCAGCCGCCAGATCAGCGCGCCGCAGCCAAGCGGTGAAGAAAATATCCGTCGCTCGGCCCAGCAACTCGACGAGCTGCTGAAGGCGCGCCGCCAGCGCTCCGGCGAATCCCTCGATGCGACGCTCAAGCTGCGCCTGACCGAACCCGTCCGCAGCCGTTTCAGCCTGCAGGGGCTCGAGTCGCTGGAGCAGATTCGCCAGTCCGGCCGCGAAACCCTGCTGTTCAGTGGCGGCCGCCAGTTGGCCGAGCCCGTCGCGGTGGTGCTCGACGACGAGATGACCGACGAGCAGATCCTGCGCCGCTTCAACGGCAGCCTCGGGCAGGCCGGTATTCGCGCCGAGCTGGATCAGAACGGCGAGTTGAAATTCTCCGCGCGTGAAGCCGATTGGCAGAAGCTCAAGGGCCAGTTGGCGGTGCAGGGCGAGGGCAAGCTGTTCGAGAAGGGTCGGTACGTTCGTCTGCAGAGCCAGGAAGACCAGCTGCTCGCGCTGCCCGAGGAGCTGCAGCTGGACTCCTTTCGCGAACTGCGCCGCTTGCTCGATTCGGTGGTCACCGGGCTCGACAAGGTCACCGCGCTGCGCGAGCAACTGAGCAACCGCCAGAAGGAAATCCGCGAGTTTCTCGCCCGCCAGGCCCATGCGGACGAGAAGCAGTGGGCGCTGGACTTCTCCCGCTCGGTGTTCAACCTGATGCAGCGCAGCCCCTCCAGCTACGCGGCCGTCACCCAGACGGTCGTGGCGCAGGCCATCATCAGCCGCTTCGCGGTGGTCAGCCTGCTGTCCTGATCTCAGCCCCCGCTCTGGGTGCGGTCGATGAACTTCACATCCGACGGCCGCCCCATCGGCAGGCTCTGAAGGGTGTCGCCCAGCAACCCGGTGTCCGGGTCGCGCTCGAGCACCACCAGGGCATCGCTCTTCTGATTGGCGATCAGCATGAACCGGCCGCTTGGATCGATGGCGAACTCTCGCGGCTCGCGGCCTTCGCTGTCGCGCTGCTGGATCTCGCGCAGCATGCCGTTGTCGTCGACGGCGTAGACCAGGATCCGATTCGTCTCGGCACGATCGCTGACGTACAGGAAGCGGCCGTCCGGCGAGGGATGGATCGCCCCGGGGGAATGCCGGGAAGCGTCGCCGTCCTCCGCCAGGTTCACCAGCTGGCGCTGGACCAGGCTGCCGTCGACATGATCGAAACGCACCACCTGGGCGCTCAGCTCCAGCGTTGCATAGGCCTGCAGGCCGTCAGGGCTGAACGCCAGGTGCCGGGGCCCGCTGCCATCCGGTAGCGTGATGACCGCCGGGTCGGCTGGCGTCAGGGGGCGCTCGGCGTTGCTCGGGTCGTAGCGGTAGACGAAGATCCGGTCCGCGCCGAGATCGCTGACGAACAATGTCTTGCCGTCCGGCGATATCACGGCGGAATGCACGTGCGCCGATTGCTGGCGCTCGGGGTGCTGTTCGCTGGCCTTGTGCGTGGCGATCTGGGTCACCGGCATCAGGGTGCCGTCCTTCGCCGTTGGCACCACGGCCAGGCTGCCGCCAGGGTTGGCCCGTGACCCATAGTTGGAGACGAAGAGGAATCGCCCGTCGCGACTCAGTGCCAGGTGGGTGGGCTCGTCGCCGAGGGTGATCTGCTGCGCCAGCGGGGAGAGTCTGCCGCTGCTTGCGGCGATCATGAAGGCGCTGACCCGGCCCACCGGGTCGGGATGCCCGGGGCCATTTTCGTTGGCGGCGTACAGGCGGTTGCGATTCAGATCCAGGGTCAGCCAGGACGGATTGTGGCTGCGGATGACCTGCAGGGGTTGCGGGTCGAGGTGGCCGCGTTCGGCGTCGAACTGCATCCGGTAGATGCCTTCGCTGTTGCCTTCGCTGGTGTAACTGCCAATGAGGACCTGGTACATGGGTGCGGCGGCTCCCGAGGTGCTGAAGGCCAGGGACCCGATCAGGGCGCACTGGCGCAGGGCGTTGATGAGGTGGCGCATGGCGCATCTCCAGACAGACGTGAGCATGTGACCGCAGTCAGGCGGCAATGCTCCGGTCGAAGAACGCTGCGCCGCCCCTCAGCCCTGGGCGCGCACGCTCAGGCCACGCGGCCCCTGCGGCTTGCAGCGGCGCAGGCCATGCAGCGAGATCACCACGGGTACGGCGAGCGCCAGCCAGCTCAGCCAGTCGCCGGCACCTTCGGAGACCAGGCCGGCGATCAGTCCGATCGCCGATACCACGGCGATCACCACCGGCCACAACCAGATGCGCATCATGCCCGACCCTCCGTCGCGCCGCGCTTGAGCCACAGGTACAGGCCGCTGCCGAGCACCACGATGGTGAGAATGTCCAACAGCCCCCAGAGGATTTTCAGCGGCAGGCCGCCGTAATCGCCGAAGTGCAGCGGTTCGGACAGTTGCAGCGCGGTGACGTACCAGGGCCGGGCGCCGGCTTCCAGGACCTCGCCGTTGGCCGGATCGACCAGCAGCGCCTGGGTCAGGCGCGACGTCAGCGGCGTGTCGCCGCGCAGGATCACCGCGACATGCTCCGGCGTGGCGCGCAGGGTGCCGGGGTAGGCAATCATCGAAACGGCCATGTCGGGTGCCGCGGCCAGCACCCGGTCGACGGCAGTTTGCAGCGAGCCGTCCGCGGCCGGGGCATCACTGGCATCGTCCGCGAGCAGCACACGAGTCTTGCCGGCCTGCAGCGCGGCGACCTGTTCGGCCTGCCAGGCCTGGAATATCAGGTCCGCCCAGGTGTTGATCACGCCGGTGAAGCCCACCGCCAGCGCCCAGACCAGGGTGACGATACCGAGCAGGTTGTGCAGGTCCAGCCAGCGGGTACGGGCCGTGCGCTCCTGGCGTACCTCGCCGAAGCGCAGCTTGCGCATGAAGGGGGCGTAGAGCACCACGCCGGAGACGATCGCCACCATCAGCAGCAGGCCCATAAGACCGAGAAACAGCTTGCCCGCCAGCCCCGCGTAGAGGTCCACGTGCAGGCGGTACATGACGCTCATGAAGCCTTCGTCGAAGTTCGGCGCGCCCAGCACCTCGGCCGTGCGGGCGTCGGACAGGATCAGGGTCGACTCGCTCTCGTCGGTGTCGACGCGGGTGTCGAGCTTGACGTACCAGACGTCCGGCTCGTCTTCCTCGGCGAAGAAATACAGCGGGACCAGCCCCGGATAGGCCTCGACCGCCTTGGCAGCCACCTGATCGACCGGAGCGCGTGGCGCGCCCTCGGGCATCGCCGGCGCCTCGATCTCGTTGCCGGTGAGGTGATCGATCTCATGCGAGAAGACCAGCGGCAGGCCGGTCAGGCACAGCATCAGGATGAACAGTGTGCAAACGAGGCTGGACCACTTGTGGATCCAGCCCCAACGGCGGAGCGTGACTGCCTGCATCAGAAGTCGACCGTGGCGCTGACCGTGAGGGTGCGCGGGGCGCCGAGGACGAGGTAGCTCTGGTCGGGGTAGCCGCCAGCCGAGGCCCAGTAGTCGCGCCCGGTCACGTTGTCCAGGTTGGCGCGCAGGGTCACGTCACGCTCGTCGAGCACCATCCGGTAGCGGGCACCGAGGTCCAGGCGTGTCCAGGACGGCACCTTCAGGTCGTTCGCCGCATCGGCGTACTGGCTGCTGGTATAGACGACCTGGCTGGTCAGGGTCAGACCGTTTACACCCGGCAGGTCCCATTCACCGCCAATATTGGCCTGGGTGCGGGGCACGCCGATGGCGCGGTTGCCTTCGTTGAGTCCGTTCTCGGTGCGAGTCAGCTCGGCGTCGAGCAATGTCACGCCACCCAGCAAGCGTACGCCATAGACAGGTTCACCGAATACGGACAGCTCGATGCCGCGGTTGCGCTGCTCGCCTCCGTCCGTGAATACACCGTTATCGATGGTGCTGAAAGGCCGATCGGTCGTGAACAAGGCCAGGCTGCCGCCAAGGTAGCTACCGTCATATTTGATACCCACCTCGGTCTGCTCCGAGACATAGGGCGCCAACGCGTCGCCCGCGTTGGTGACGGGACTGCCGCCACTGTTCGCCGGGGCAATATCACCTTTGACCAGCGCCTCGATGTAGTTTGCGTATACCGAAAGTTCATCGGTCAGCTTGTAGACCACGGCAGCCGACGGAGTGGTCTCGTAGCGGTTATAGGACGACGCACGCAGGCCGGAGTTGTAATCGTAGGTCTTGGCTTCGATGCCTTGGCGGCGGGCACCAAGGGTAATCAGCAGGCGGTCGTCCAGAAACCCGAGGGTGTCAGCGATGGCCAAGCTTTGGGTATGGGTGCGCTCGGTCACATGGGGGTTGGACATCGCGCCGCCTATGAAGAAGTCTGCCGATGGCATGGGGCTGGCGTAGGGGTCATAGAGGTCATTGGCAAAGCCGGCGAAGTTCGAGAAGGCGTAGGCGTTACGGGCCTCCACATCGAACATCGCCGCCGAGACGACCCATTGGTGCGATACCGCGCCGGTCTGCGCGAGCCCACGCAGGCCGACTTCGCTGGTGAATACCTCCTCCTCGCGCACGTTGTCGAAACGGTACGCGGTGAGGTTGCCATTGGCATCGGACGTCGGGTTGGCCAGGCGATTCTTCTCCTCGCCCTCACGCACGCCAGCAGCGAGCCAGCCTGTCACTGCATCGGAAAAGTCATATTCGGCGCGGAAGGTGCCGAAGGTCTGCTTTTCCTTCGAGTAGGTCCACGGCTGGGCGAAGTTGTCCTCGGCGTCCGGCGCGCTGGGGATGCCACCGGCAGGAGTTACGTTCGGGCGCGGGCTGTCGATGAAGTGGTACTGGTGGCCGATGTCGCCGGACAGGCGGAAGTTGTCACCCTGGTAGTCGAGGCCAAGGGCAAACATGTCGAGGGTGCGATCCTCGTCCTCGACCGTGGTTTCGCCGGCGCGCTTGGCCGCGTTCAGGCGCACGCCGAAGCGGTCGTCCTCGCCGAAGCGACGGGCAATATCCGCCGAGCTGGTGAACTGGCCGCCGTTCTCGGCACCTACGGTCAAGCGTGTCAACGGCTCGTTCGGTGCGCGCTTGGGCAGGATGTTGATCGCGCCGCCGATGCCGCTGCCACCCGGTGCCGCACCGTTGAGGAAGGTGTTGGCGCCGCGGAACACTTCCACGCGCTCGATGAATTCGGCAGCCACGTACTGGCGCGGCAGCAGGCCATAGAGACCGTTGTAGGCGATGTCGTCGGAGAACACTGGGAACCCGCGTACCACGTACAGCTCCTGGAAATTGCCAAAGCCGCGGGCGACGCGTACCGATGGGTCGTTCTGCAGCACATCGGAGACGCTACGCGCCTGCTGATCCTGGATCAGCTTGGAGGTATAGGACGTCGAGGTAAACGGCGTCTCCATATAGTCCTGATTACCCAGGATGCCTACCCGGCCGCCTCGGGCCACCTGTTCACCCGCGTAGGGTTCGGTCAGGCCCTCGGCGGAGGCGTCGGCGCTGGCGGTGATCTCGACCGATTGCAGTTCCACCGGCTCGGTGGTCGCCGCCTGGGGCTGGCGCTCGGTTTGTTCCTGCGCCATCAACGGCGTGCCAGTGAAGCTGGCCGCAAGGCAAACGGGCAGCAGGGCGGTTTTGCGTGCGAAGCGAAGAGTGGGCATGGGAGACCTGACCGGCATGGAGGCAATGGGTGGATCACGGAGCAGAGGCCGACGAAACGGCATGCTATCTGAGGGCCACTATCATATTTCAATGCGAACAATTCGCAACCTAAGTTGCATCATCCTGCGCCGAATGGTCGCGACTATGCCGTTGGTCGTCATATTCGGAAACACATGAGGGTGGTTGTCGATCTGGCGTGCTGCCGGACGACCAGTTCATGCGAAACCCACATGACAGGAGAAACCACCATGCCAAACGCCATCCACCCGGACGAAGCCCGCATCCGTCAGCTGCACGACGAATTCGAAGTTGCCCTCAAGGCCAGGGATCTGGACCGGATCATGACCCAGTACGCGCCGGACGTTGTCGCCTTCGACGCCGTCGGTGCGCTGCAATTCGCCGGCGTACCGGACTACCACGCGCACTGGAAGCGCTGTTTCGAGTTCTGCCAGGGCGAGGGCTTCTTCGAAACCCACGAGTTGCATGTCGAGGTAGGCGGCGACCTGGCGTACAGCCGCATGCTCTCGCATTGCGGCGGCCCCAACGAAAAGGGCGAGATGCAGACCGCCTGGATGCGTGGCAGCCGGGTCTGGCGCCGGCAAGGCGATCAATGGCGGGTCGTGCATGAACATTTCTCCATGCCCTTCGACATGGAGACCGGACAGGTTTGCATGTCCGACTCGACACCGCCGTTGCAGGAGCAGGCCGGGTAGGGCGCTGAGCGTTCGTCGCTTGGTGGGGCAGGGAGCGCCGGTCGCTGCTAGCGTTGCTGGGTTACCGGCAGACGGAGCCCCGCCATGAAATACCTGTGCCTGATCTATTACGACGAGCAGCTTGTGGACGCGATGACCGACGAGCAGTGGCAGGCACTGGTCGCGCGCTGCCTGGCCTGCGGCGAGCGCCTGCGTGCCAGTGGGCATATGCTCGCCGGCGAGCCGCTGCAATCGGTGCGAACCGCCCGCACGGTCAGGGTGCGCGAGGGCACCGCATCGGTCGTCGATGGGCCCTTCGCCGAAACGCGCGAGCAACTGGCCGGCTTTTACCTGATCGAAGCGGCTGATCAGGCGGAAGCCGAGGCCATCGCCGCGACGATTCCGCCGGCCAGCCTCGGCAGCATCGAAGTGCGGCCGTTGCGGCAGCTGCCACAGCGTTAGCATGCCCGGTTACGCCAGCCCGCTGGCCGGGCGGATCGAGGCCATCTATCGACAGGAGTCGCGTCGTGTCCTGGCGACGCTGATTCGCCTGCTCGGCGATTTCGATCGGGCCGAAGAGGCGCTGCACGACGCCTTCGCCGCGGCTGTGCAGCAGTGGCCGCGGGAGGGCGTGCCCGACAATCCGCGCGCCTGGCTGGTGTCCGCCGGGCGCTTCAAGGCCATCGATGCGCTGCGCCGTCGTGCACGTTTCGATGCCTCGCTGCGGTTGCTGGCCGAGCAACTGGAAGGCTCGCCGGACGCCGCGGAGGTGGACGAGATGGAAGACGACCGTCTGCGGCTGATCTTCACCTGCTGCCATCCGGCGCTGCAGCCGGACGCCCGCGTGGCACTGACCTTGCGCGAAGTCTGCGACCTGACCACCGAGCAGATCGCACGGGCCTTCCTGGCCGCGCCGGCGACCGTGGCGCAGCGCATCGTCCGCGCCAAGGCGAAGATTCGCGAGGCGAAGTTGCCCTACCACGTACCGTCACGCGACGAGCTGCCGGCGCGGCTGGACAGCGTCCTGCGGGTGATCTACCTGGTCTTCAATGAAGGCTATTCGGCCTCGAGCGGCCCCGAACTGACCCGCGCGGACCTCAGCGCCGAAGCGATTCGCCTGGGCAGGCTGCTGCTCGAATTGCTGCCGGACCCGGAGGTGGCGGGACTGCTTGCACTGATGCTGCTGCACGACAGCCGGCGGGCTGCGCGCCTTGATGCCGCCGGCGACCTGGTGCGGCTGGACGAGCAGGATCGCAGCCGCTGGGACAGGGCTGAAATCGCCGAAGGTATCGCCCTGGTGCAGCGCGCGCTCGGATCGAGACGATTCGGCGCCTACACGTTGCAGGCCGCCATCGTGGCCGTGCACGCGGAAGCCCCCAGTGCCGAACGAACCGACTGGGCGCAGATCGTGCGCCTCTATGACCTGCTGCTGCATGCCACCCCGTCGCCGGTGGTCGAGCTCAACCGCGCCGTGGCCTTGGCCATGCGCGATGGGCCTGCCGCCGGATTGGCGGTCACGGACGAGCTGCTGGCGCGCGGCGAGCTGCCTGAATATCACCTGCTGCATGCCGCCCGCGCCGATTTCTGTCGCCGTCTCGGACGGGTGGACGAGGCGCGCGAAGCCTACCGGACGGCCTTGGCCCTGGCGCAGCTGGAGCCGGAGAAGCGCTTCCTGCAGCGGCAGCTGAGCGAGCTCGAGCGCTAGCGAAGAGCAATAACGCTCCACGACAGCTACAGGGCGTTTGTTGGCGGTATGGGTTGAGCCGGGGGCCGTTGGGCGAATAGATTCGCCCCTACAAAGTTGTCGGGGTGGCTGGCCCGGTAGGGGCGCCCTTGTTCGCCTACTGGCAACACCGCCGGCGATCACGCTCGCCTGCGGTGGCGCAGAGGCTGCCAAAAGCGAGGATTTCAGCGGCGTCGTGGTCAAGCAGAGTGCAGTGCGGTCGCTCGCGCCTTCAGGTAAATCCCTACCCACCACTCAGCCGTCATTGCTGCCCGCTGGCAGGTAGTCGCTGCGGCTGAGGCCGTGGCGCTGCATCTTCTCGTTGAGGGTACGGCGCGGGAGCTGCAGCTGCGCCATGACCTCGCTGATGTTGCCCTTGTGTTGTTGCAGCGCATTGTGCAGGCATTGCGCTTCGAAGGCTTCCATCTGTTCGGCGAGGGAGGTTCCGGTGCTGGTGGTGGGGGCCTGTGCCGTTGGCGGCGGGGTCAGGCCCAGGGCGTGACGTTCGGCGGCGTTGATCAATTCACGGACATTGCCCGGCCAGTCGTGGCCGAGCAGCTGCGCCAGCTCCGCCGGGCTGGCGGGGACGGGGTCCCGACCGTGGCGCTGGGCGGCCTGGCTGGCGAAGTGTTCGAACAGCAGCGGAATGTCCTCGCGCCGTTCGCGCAGGGGCGGGATGTGCAGCTCGGCGACATTCAGGCGGTACAGCAGGTCCTCGCGGAAGCGCCCGCCGCGCACCTCTTCCAGCAAATCCGGCTTGGCGGCACTGATCACCCGCAGGTCGACCTCGATGCTGCGGTTCGACCCCAGCCGCTCGAGTGTTCTCTCCTGCAGCACGCGCAACAGCTTGACCTGTTGGGCGAGCGGCATGCTTTCGATCTCGTCGAGAAACAGGGTGCCGCCGTGGGCGTGCTCGATGCGGCCGATGCGCTTGGCCTGGGCGCCGGTGAAGGCGCCGCTCTCATGGCCGAAGAGTTCGCTCTCGAAGATGGTTTCCGGGATGGCCGCGCAGTTGAGCGCGACGAACGGATTGCGCGCGCGCGGGCTGAAGTCGTGCAGGCAGCGCGCCACCTGCTCCTTGCCGCTGCCGGTATCCCCGCGGATCAGCACGTTGACATTGGTGCCGGCCAGCTCCAGCACTTGGCGGCGCAGGTTTTCCATGGCGCGCGAAACGCCCAGCAGCATCGACTCGATGCGCCCCTTGCGGGTGAATTGCTCGCGCAACTGGCGGTTCTCGCAGACCAGCCGACGCTTGTCCTGGGCACGTCGAACGCTGTCGAGCAGGCGTTCGGGGGTGAAAGGCTTTTCGATGAAGTCGTAGGCACCCTGGCGCAGCGCCTGCACGGCCATGGGCACGTCGCCATGGCCGGTGACCATGATCACCGGCAGCTCCGGGTCCAGCGCGACCAACCGCTCCAGCAGGCCGAGGCCGTCCAGGTCCGGCATGCGCACGTCGCTGATCAGCACGCCGGGAAAACCGCGGTCAACGATGCCCAGCGCTTCCTGCGCACTGGCGCAGGTGCGCACGCGATAGCCGGACAGCTCCAGCCATTGCTGCACTGCCTGGCGGATCGCCGCCTCGTCATCGATGAAGATCACCTGGCCGGTCATGTCATGTCCTCCTGCTGATCGCCAGTCTACTCGCTGTGGCCCGGCTCGGCCGCTGGCAGATGCAGCTTGAACACGGCGCCCGCGCCCTCGTTGCTCGCCTCGAGCGTGCCACCGAGGTCCCGCACGATGCCATAGGACACGGCCAGTCCCAGGCCGAGGCCATGGCCCACCGGTTTGGTGGTGAAGAACGGCTCGAAGACCTGCTCCAGATGTTCGGCCGCGATGCCCCCGCCGCTGTCGGCGACGCGCAGGGTCCAGCCGTCCCGCTCGGGCACGCAGTCGATGTGCAACTGGCGCACCTGGCCGCCGAGCATCGCGTCGAGGGCGTTGGTCAGCAGATTGATCAGGACCTGTTCCAGGCGGATCGCATCGCCGCTGACCCAGGCATCTCCCGGTACGCGGGCCTGAACCTCGACGCCTTCGCTGCGGATGCGCGGCGCCAGCAGGTGCAGGGCCTGGTCCAGCACCTCGGCCAGGCTCAGGCGCTGACGCAGCCCCGCGGGGCTCTTGCGGGCGAAGGTCTTCAGGTGGCTGGTCAGCGCGGCCATGCGCTCGAGCAGGCCCTCGACCTGCCCGATGCCTTCGCGCACGGCGTCGGTGCGGCCGCTGTCGAGCAGCAGACGCTGGCTGGCCAGCTGCATGCGCAGGGCCGTCAGTGGCTGGTTGATTTCGTGGGCGAGAGCGGCGGACATCTGCCCCAGGGCCGCCATGCGCGCGGCATGCACCAGTTCGTCCTGGGCGGTGTGCAGCTCACGGGTGCGCTCTTCGACCAGCCGTTCGAGCTCGCTGCGGTTGCGCTGCTCGATGCGCCGTGTCTTGCGGCGTTGCGCGAGAAACAGCAGCAGGAACGCCAGCGTCATCCAGACCCCGGCGGCGGCCAGGCGGTAGCTGCGTACGCTGGCGGCGATCTGCTGCGGCTCCTGCAACAGGTGCAGCGTCCAGTCCTCTTCGGGCAGCGACAGGCGTTGCCACAGATACAGGCGGCGCCCGTCCGGCCCCTCGACCAGACGCTGTTCGCTGTCCTCGGCGATCTGCTGCACCTGGTCGCTTGGCAGCGGTTGCAGGGTCTGTTCGGCGTAGCGGCGCACGGCGACCAGGCGCTCGCGCACTTCGTCGCTCAGGGGGCGCAGGTAGCGGAAGCGCCACGCCGGCCGGTTGGTCAGGATGACGATGTCCAGCGAGTCGGAAATCAGCAGGATGCCCGACTGGCCGACCCATTCGCGCTGCATATCTTCCAGTTCGAGCTTGACCACCAGCACGCCGATGACCTCGCCGCGGTCGTTCTTTACCGAGCTGGAGAGGAAATAGCCGGGAATGCCGGTGGTCACGCCGACGGCGAAATAGCGACCCGAGTCGTTCGCCAGGGCGTCGAGGAAGTAGGGGCGGAAGGCGTAGTTGTTGCCGACGAAGCTGCTCCAGTCGCGCCAGTTGCTGGCCGCCAGGGTTTCGCCGTGGCGGTCCAGCAAGTAGAGCACGGACGAGCCGGCGGCCTGGTTCTGCGCTTCCAGGCGCAGGTTGAGCTGTTCACGCAGGTTCTGGTCGTCCGGGTTGGCGAGCAGCTGGCGGATGTCGCTGTCGAGCGCCAACAGCGCCGGCACCGAGCGAAAGCGCTGGACCTGCGTATGGATCGCCTGGGCGTACAGCTGCAGCTGGCCGCGTGCCTCCTGGCTGCGCTCGTCCCAGGCGCGCTGTTCGGCAACACGCCCTGCCAGGTGCATGCACAGCAGCAGTCCGGCAAGGATCAGCAGGACGGTCAGGACGACGCGATAACGGCTGGCGGGCACGGGTTCGGCTCATCGAAGGGTGGCGGCCATGGTAAGCCACGCCGCCTGTCGGAAGCGACGCCTCACGCGGCTAAAGGCTGATGTACAGGGCTGGGAGATGGTGGCAATGTGACTGCTCGGTCAGTTGCCGCCCGGCCTGACCGATGCGCGCCGTCTGGCGGGCAGGGACGCTCGCCGACAGGCCCGCCTGGGTCATGTCGTTTTCGAGTTGCCGTCATGCTGAGAAAAATCCCCGTCGATGCCGTTCGTGCCGGCATGTACATCCACTCCTTCGAGGGCGACTGGCTCTCCAACCCCTTCTGGAAAAGCAGGTTCGTCATCGACAAGCCTGACGATGTCCAGCGGCTGCGTACCAGCGGGCTGGTCGCGGTGTGGATCGATCTGAGCAAGGGCCTCGACCTGGCGCCGGTCGTCGGCCCGGCAGCAGGCGAGCAGATGGCGTCGACGAACGCCACGGCGACCCCGGAGCTGCCCACCGTGGCTACGGTGCCGCGCTGCACCGTACGCGATGAGCTGCAGCGGGCCGCGCGGATCCTCAGCAAATCGAAGAAGGCCGTGGGCGAGCTGTTCAACGAGGCGCGCCTGGGCAAGGCCATCGACGTCGACTCCTGCCTGCCGCTGGTTTCGGACATCAGCGATTCGCTGGCGCGCAATGGTTCGGCGCTGATCGGCCTGGCGCGGCTCAAGCACAAGGACGAGTACACCTACATGCACTCGGTCACGGTATGCGCGCTGATGGTCTCGCTGTCGCGCCAACTGGGGCTCGACGAAGCCACTGCGCGCGAGGCCGGCCTCGCCGGGCTGCTGCATGATGTCGGCAAGATGGCCATGCCCAGCGCTGTGCTGAACAAGCCCGGCAGCCTGACGGACGATGAGTTCGCCATCATGCGCAGCCATCCCGAGCGCGGGCACGCGCTGCTGTCCGCCGCCGAAAACCTGCCTGCTTCGGTGCTGGACGTCTGCCTGCATCATCATGAGAAATTCGATGGCACTGGCTACCCGCATCGCCTGAAAGGCGAGGAGATCAGTCTGTTCGCGCGGATGGGCGCGGTCTGCGACGTCTACGATGCCATCACCTCGAACCGCCCGTACAAGACGGCCTGGAACCCGGCCGATTCGGTGGCGCGCATGGCGCAGTGGAGCGGGCATTTCGACACGCGGATCTTCCACGCTTTCGTCCGCTCGGTCGGTATCTACCCCCTGGGGTCGCTGGTCAGGCTCGAATCCGGGCGCCTGGGTGTGGTCATCGAGCAGCACGAGGATCGCCTCACCGAGCCGGTGGTGCGGGTGTTCTTCTCGAGCAAGACGCGGATGCAGATCCAGCCGCAGGACCTGGACCTGTCGCGGCGCAACCCGGGTGACCGCATCGTCGGTCGGGAAGACCCCGTGCAATGGGGCTTCAACAAGCTCGAGGACATCTGGCGCTAGCCATGCCTGCCGCGCTGGGTGCGCCCCGCAGCCGCAGGCCGGTACGCGACCGGCGGGTCGCACCTGACGGGTAGCTGAGCTATCATCCGCGCCCTGTCTGGCCGCTTCGAGCCTTCGAAGCCCTCACGAGTGTGTCCCCAAGCATGACCTGGCTGCCCAGTCCGCCATAGCGCAATGCCCTTCGCCTGAGCCGATCTCCGGTTAGGACGGTCGCGCTGCCCCGTGCTCCGCATTTCGCGCACGCGATTTGCACCCTGTTCCCCATTCAGAAACTAGCCTTGTATCAATCAGCGCGTCGCTTCGATGCCGTTGGTGGTGCTTTTGCTCTGGAAAACCACAATGCTTCAAACGATCAAACAAAACTGGTTCTGCAACCTTCGCGGCGATGTGCTCGCGGGTCTGGTGGTCGCGCTGGCGCTGATCCCGGAGGCCATCGCCTTTTCCATCATCGCCGGGGTGGACCCGCGGGTCGGGCTGTACGCCTCCTTCTGTATCGCCGTGGTGATCGCCTTCGTCGGTGGTCGTCCGGGCATGATTTCGGCGGCGACCGGCGCCATGGCGCTGCTGATGGTGACGCTGGTGCGCGAGCACGGCCTGCAGTACCTGCTGGCGGCCACCCTGCTCTGCGGTGTGCTGCAGATCGGCGCCGGCTACCTGCGTCTCGGCTCGCTGATGCGCTTCGTCTCGCGCTCGGTGGTCACCGGCTTCGTCAACGCGCTGGCCATCCTCATCTTCATGGCCCAGCTGCCGGAGCTGACGGGGGTCACCTGGCACGTCTACGCCATGACCGCGGCGGGCCTGGGCATCATCTACCTGTTCCCCTATGTGCCAACGCTCGGCAAGGTCATCCCGTCGCCGCTGGTCTGCATCCTGACCCTGACGGCGGTGGCCGTGTACCTGGGCCTGGATATCCGCACCGTCGCCGACATGGGCGAGCTGCCCGACACCCTGCCGGTCTTCCTCTGGCCGGAAGTGCCGCTGACCTTCGAAACCCTCGCCATCATCTTCCCGTACTCCGCCGCGCTGGCCGTGGTCGGCCTCCTGGAATCGCTGATGACCGCGACCATCGTCGACGACCTCACCGACACCGGCAGCGACAAGAACCGCGAGTGCAAGGGCCAGGGCGTCGCCAATATCGTCTCCGGCCTCTTCGGCGGAATGGCCGGTTGCGCGATGATCGGGCAGTCGGTGATCAATGTGAAATCCGGCGGTCGCACCCGCCTGTCGACGCTGATCGCCGGCGTCGTGCTGCTGCTGATGGTGGTGTTCCTCAGCGACTGGGTCGGGCAGATCCCCATGGCCGCGCTGGTGGCCGTGATGATCATGGTCTCCATCGGCACCTTCAGCTGGGATTCGGTGCGCAACCTCAGGCGCTACCCGCTCTCGACCAACATCGTCATGGTGGTCACCGTGGTGGTGGTGGTCTTCACCCACAACCTGGCCTACGGCGTGCTCGCCGGCGTGCTGCTGGCGGCGATGTTCTTCGCCAACAAGGTCGGGCACTACCTGCACATCGGTTCGGAACTGGACGTCGACGGCCATGCGCGGGTCTACCGAGTGGTCGGTCAGGTCTTCTTCAGCTCCTCGGACAAGTTCACTCGCGCCTTCGACTTCAGGGAAGCGCTGGCGAAGGTGACGATCGACCTCACCCATGCGCATTTCTGGGACATCACCGCCGTCGCGGCGCTGGACAAGGTCGTCATCAAGTTCCGCCGCGAAGGTACTGAAGTCGAGGTGCTGGGGTTGAACGAAGCCAGCGCCACCATCGTCGACCGTTTCGGCGTACACGACAAACCCGAGGCCATCGACAGCCTCATGGGCCACTGATCAGGAGAGCTGCAATGAATCAAGTAATGGCCTGCATCGACGGTTCCCCCCAGGCTGCGGCCGTCTGCGACTGCGCCGCCTGGGCCAGCCGCAAGCTGGACGCACCGCTGACCCTGCTGCACGTGCTCGATCAGCAGCAATACCCGGCCGCCGGCAACCTCAGCGGCATCATCGGCCTGGGCAGCCGCGAGTACCTGCTCGAAGAGCTGGCCGCGCTGGACGAGAAGCGCAGCAAGCTCGCCCTCGAAGAAGGACGGATGATGCTCGATGCCGCCCGGCAACGCGCCATCACCGCGGGCGTGGCCCAGCCGGACGTGCGGCAGCGTCATGGTGATCTGGTCGAGAGCCTGCGCGAGCTGGAATCCGACATCCGTCTGCTGGTGATCGGCAAGCAGGGCGAAGACAGCGGCGTCGACACGGCGCTCATCGGCAGCCATCTGGAAAGCGTCATCCGCACGCTGCA
Source organism: Stutzerimonas marianensis (assembly GCF_022810315.1). Classification (NCBI taxonomy): domain Bacteria; kingdom Pseudomonadati; phylum Pseudomonadota; class Gammaproteobacteria; order Pseudomonadales; family Pseudomonadaceae; genus Stutzerimonas; species Stutzerimonas marianensis. The sequence goes on from NZ_JALGRD010000010.1 coordinate 137,842, forward strand.
CCGGCCGATCCTCGTCACCCCGACCGGATTCACCGCACCGGACAGCGTCATGCTCGCCTTCGACGGCAGCGCGACCACCCGCAAGGGCGTCGAAATGATCGCCTCCAGCCCCCTGTTCAAAGGCATTCCCATCCATCTGGTGATGGTCGGGGCGGACACCGGTGACAGCCGCGCGCTGCTCGAATCGGCCCGTGACGCGCTGCGTGCCGCCGGGTTCGAGGTGCAGATCGCGATCCGCGCCGGCGAGGTCGAACCCACGCTGCATGCCTACCAGGCCGAGCACCGCATCGGCCTGCTGGTCATGGGCGCCTACGGGCACTCACGTATTCGCCAGTTCCTCGTCGGCAGCACTACCACCAACATGATTCGCACCACCACGACGCCGCTGCTGTTATTGCGCTGACGGCTTCGGCCTGGCGCACTGGGCGCCAGGCCAGCGGCTCAGGCGTACAAGTCCGCCCGCGACCAGGGCAGCTCATGGCTACCGTCCGGCAGCGGCTTGCTCGCCAGGATCTGGTGCAGGTTGATCCAGTTGCGGCGGAAACCATAGGCACAGCCCGCCAGGTAGATCCGCCAGATCCGCAGGGCGCGCTCCGGAACCATCCGCTGCGCCTCGTCCAGCCGCGCTTCCAGCCGCTCGCTCCAGAACTGCAACGTGCGTGCGTAATGCAGGCGCAGGCTCTCCACATCGACGATCTCCAGGCCCGATTCGCTGATGCAGGCGCCGATCTCCGTCACGTGCGGCAGCTCGCCGTGCGGGAACACATAGCGATCGATAAACTCGCCCGCGCCATGGCTGACCGGGCGGCCGTCGATGTAACGCGAGGTGATGCCGTGGTTCATCACCAGGCCACCGGGGCGCACCAGCGAGGCCAGCTGGCGGCAATACAGCGGCAGATTGGCATGGCCGACGTGCTCGAACATGCCGACGCTGACGATCTTGTCGAACTGCTCGTTTTGCGGCAGGTCGCGGTAGTCCATCAGCTCCAGCCTGACCTGACCCTCCAGCCCCTCGGCGGCGACGCGCTCGCGTGCCAGCTTTAACTGCTCGCGGCTGAGCGTGATGCCGAACACGTCGGCGTCATACTCGCGCGCGGCGAACCGGGCCAGGCCACCCCAGCCGCATCCCACGTCGAGCAGCCGGTCGCCCGGCTTGAGGCGCAGCTTGCGACACAGGTGGCGGAGCTTGGCCTGCTGCGCCTGGTCGAGGTCCTCGGTGCCGGTTTCGAAATAACCGCAGGAATAGACCATGTCGCGATCCAGCCACAGCTGGTAGAACGCGTTGGAGAGGTCGTAGTGATAGGAAATGGCCTCGGCGTCCGTGGCTTTGTCATGGGCCTCGCGGGTCGGCACCGAGTCGCCTTCGTCACCCAGCGCCCGGGTGATCTCATCGCCGATGCGGATGATCTCCTCCAGCGGCCCATGCAGATCGATCTGACCCTCGACGTAGGCACCGCCCAGCAGATCCAGGCTGGGGTGCGCGAGCTGTGCGACCAGGTTCGGGTCCTTTATCTCCAGCGTCACCGACGGCGCCGGGCCAATGTCCATCTCCTTCCCGTCCCACAGCTTCAGGCGCAACGGAAGGTCCAGTTCCCTCAAAGTCGGAAGTAATGTGGCCAACATGGTCGATCTCCTGATTCCGCGTGCAGGAAATCCTAGTCCAGCTTTTCCAGACGTGCGCTCGATCGGGAGATGGCTTTTGTCTATGGGGCCGATTGGAAAAACGAGCGGAACGGCTGCAGCTAGAGAGAACGGTTCGAGAGGCGGAGAATGTGCGGGAGAGGGGCTTATGGCGAAGATGGCGGAAGGCAGTGAGAGTCGAACTCACCCGGGAACGGCTGCCGCCCCCAACCGGGTTTGAAGCCCGGCCGCACCACCGGGTGCGATTGCCTTCCGTATGCGGCGGTACTTAGCTAAATCGAATCGTTTAGCGGTCGCTAGCCAATAAGCCCCTGCTAGCGGGTGAAAGAGCGTAGCAAATTGATATAGCGGTGACGACGTTTATGAGCTCTATGGTGCCCCGTCTGTGGCCAGCACGGCCATGATTTCCGCATCGCACCGCCGTTTAGGAAGTAGTAGCATCTTTACCTAAATCAGGAGCGGCGGCCGATAACCCGCACTGGATGACGAGGCCAGCCGAAGCTCGATCAAACAGAGCGCGGAATAGCGATCACAGCTGAAGTGACTAGGCGCTGGTATGCCCGAGTACATGGAACAAGGTACGGTTAAAGGACAGATCACATGGATAAGCGTGATATCGACGAGCAGCTAAGCACGCTTAGCTTCGGCATGGACGAAGAAATCGACGATCGCAATGAACGTCGTGGTTGGGGCCGATCCAGCGTTCAACACGCCCACCGACCAATGGACACCAGCCAAGCCATTATCCTGGCGGCAATCATCATCGTTGGCGGTCTATGGGGCGGAAAGCTGCTCTACGACTATATCCAGGAACAGCGGGTGCGAGCCGCCGTCCATGAAGCTGCCCTCTATATGCAGCAAGCCCTCAAACAAGCCGAGCAGAGTACCCGCCAGTCGCAAATTGAAATGCGGCAGCGAGCGGCCGCAGAAGCGAATGCGCGAGCACAGCAGCAAGCTCAACAGCAAGCCAGTCGCCAAGCCGAGCTAGCAAGACTCGAACAGGAAAAACGTTACAAGTCAGCTGAATGCCAGTTTTGGTGGCAGCAACACAGTCAGAACGCTACTCAAAGAACCGCTAGTAAAAAAGCCGAAGCGTGCGGCATATAAGTATAAGAGCACAACCAAAGCTTGTGCCGTCCAATTAGATCAGTCAGCAAAAATTGCGCTAGGGATATCACGCATGAATAACCAAGTAATCGGAATTGAAGATGCTGTTGAAAGTACAGAATTGCCAAGCTCGAAGTTTACAATTCAGGCTGGGATCACAGCATCACTTGAGCGAGATAGATCAGTAGATAGGTCTCCCTTCAGGAGCTATCTAGGCAATATTTGGAATCTCAAAAACGAGGCTTCCATTGAATTTGTTGAAAAGCTTGAGAAGAAGTTTAGAAAGAAGAATAAGTTCCATAGTTATTTTTCTGGGCTTCCTTCTAATCAAACGCCACAGAATCTGACAGAGTACATTGCAGGTCAAATTGACTTCAAAGCTTTGGTTCAGAACGAGATGAAGCTTCTCGAAAGCTTAGCAAACGAATCTGATAGTACCTCGCTGGTCGGCGGCAATGTCGTCTTTATGCACTATAAGAATACTGGTGAAGAAGATGATGCCGGTCGTTTGCTAGTGGTAATGCTCGATAAGAAAGGAGCATTCGAATTTGATGAGAAAACGCTAGAGCCAAAGAGATTGCAGCCGATAGATACTGACGCCCTGCGACAAGCAGCAATGTTCGATCTAACGCTATTCTCTGAGGTTTACCCGAATAAAGATGGCGCTGCTTATTTGCATTTTATTGAAGGGCGATCAAAGGCTGAGTTCTTTAAGTCGGCGCTTGGGTGTGATACGCAGGTTTCAAATAAAGAGAGCGTTGGAAATATATTCGAAGCTATTAAGCAGTTTTCGGCTTTGAATTCAATAAAGCACAAGATGCAGGCTTCAATTACTCAAAAGGTATACGAGTACATTGAAAAAAACATCGGTCAGCAGGTCGAGTTAAAAGAGATTCAGAATGTCATTGATGGTGCGCTTCCGCCTGATCATTTGGCGGTCGGGAAATTCTCAAAGTTTGCTAACGAAAATGGATATCAAATCAACGCTGTTTTTGAGGCTACAAGGTACTCTCTCAACCAAGGCGTAACAATAAAGATAACTGATTTCCAAAGTAACTATACGGTAAATATCAAGGCCGCTTCTATCGGCTACAGCGGAAAGCCGGTTATCGTCGACAGTAATCTGACCTACCTTAAGATCCCACTGAGCGCTGCGGATAGGGACCAGATCAAAGCAGTGATAGGCGAAAAAGATGAAGCAGATAGCTGATCTTATAAGAGATTCGGACTATCAGCTGGACTCGGGTGTTCTAGAGATATATCTAGAGCAATCCCGCTTAGGACTGCTATTCAATGAAATCGTTAGCGTAGGCTATACCGAAGACGAAATAGTTGAATCTGGCAAGCTAGGTCACTGTTTATCTATCAACCTTGACGCGGACGCATGGAATGGTCATTCACCCTTTTTCCGACCATTTACGATTTCTGGGATTACGTAAAAAGAAATTCTGAGATTCCGGAAAAATTTTACGTTCTACAAGAGCATTTATACAGCGGCCAAGAGCCGAAGAGCAACAAGATAAAAGCAATTGAGTATTATCTTGGATGGCGAAGTTTGCTTTTCACTTTAAAGGATCACCTTGGGTCGGAAGCGAATCATGCCGCTCTGGTGTTCTTTATAAGCACAGAGAAAGGCGCAAAAATATATACGATAGATCCCGGCAAGATAACTCTTGATGAGCTTCTGGAAATACCAGAGGGAGAAGTTTATCAAGACGATCTTGAGCAATTGCGGAACGATATTAGTTTAATAGATGGGCACCAGAAAGAGCGTCGCGATGTATTGCGAACATCTTTATCTGAAATTCTGGAGGATTCGCAGAAGGAAACTTCTATTCCTGCATTGATAAGGCAGGGTAGGCGGTTAAGAAAGAAGTATCAAGAGAACTATGATTTATACTTACATAAGTTTTCGGTAAATAAACTACTTAGTGAAATTGAGGAAAAGTCAACTGACTATATAGGTAAGATTAACGAGTCTATATCGTCCAGTCAGACTAAAGCTTTTGCTATCCCGGGGGCGATAATAGCAATAGCTGCATTGGTGCGTAATACTGATTCATTGGCATTGTTCCTTGTATGTTTTGGTTTGTTGTGTATTTGGCTGTTAACTGTCATAGCTAATAATATACATAACGAAGCGTATGCGTCTTTAAAGGATCAGATAAAGCGCTCGCTTAAAAGATACGAGGTAATGAAAGATGAAGATGAGGTAAGGGTTAGCGCTGAACAGGCAAAAGAAAAGCTACTCAGCTTGATAGATCGCTCGGAAAAGAGGCTTCGATTTATTAATCGGTTAGCATTGGCTGTCTTTTTGCTAGGGTGTTTTTACGCCGTTGCGACGAACAAAACTGCCCGAAATAGCGTTATGTATTTAATAGATACGACCAAAACCCATTTATCACCCTTTAGCCGTATAGAGCGCTTTTCTTGGGATGTAAATGATCGGTTGATCAGAAACGGAAGACTCGGCAGTGTCGAAAATGTGTCGAAAAAGAATGCCAACGAAGCCCGGCATTAACCAAATTGAATGCAGGACACCCACGATACGCTAGGTATTACCAACGTAGCCCACTAATAAACTAAGTGATCAGAGGATTTGAAGCCCGGCCGCACCACCGGGTGCGATTGCCTTCCGTTAGGCGGAAGGGTGTAGCTGGAAAGGAAGCACAGGCTACCTGAGCTCGGTCTCCGAGGCCAAGGCGCTGTCGCGGCGGACTTTGCGCTCGTTGCCGAAGCGGCGGGTGAAGCCGATGCGGTCGAAGTGTTCGAGCAGCTGGATGCTGCGCTTGCGGCCGAGCTGGATCTGGTCGCGGAAGGCGGCGGCGCGGATGACGCCGGCCTGGCGCTCCATTTCCAGGATGCGGGCGGCGAGCTGGCGGATGGTCGTCTCGGGGTAGAACAGGTCCTTGACGACCTGCTGCAGGGCGCCGATGCGGGCCAGTTTGCGCAGCAGCAAGCGGATGCGTTCTTCTTCCACATCCAGTTCGCGCGCCAGATCGCGCACCCAGGGCGGGTCGTAGCGGGCCGAGTCGATCAGCGGCCACAACCGCGCCTTCAGGGCCTCTTCTTCATCGCTCAGGCGGACCCGATGGCCCGGCAGGTGCAGCCAGGGGCCGCTGGCTTCGACTGCGCCGCTGGCGAGCACCTGATCGAGCAGGGCGATGAACACCGGGCGTTCGAGCTGGGGCAGGGCGAAGCGGCGCAGGCGGTCGCGGTCCGGGCCGAGCTCGTCGGGTTGCTGTTCATGAAAGCGGCCCAGTGCGGCGACCAGGCTTTGTTGCAGGTAATCCCAGGTGCCGCGGTCGAACAGGCGCGGGCCGAGGCGGGTGGTGATGTCGAGGGCGTCGTCGCCGAGCTGCCAGGTGTGCCGCGGGCGATTGAATTGGCGTTCCAGCACGGCCGGCTCGATGCCGTTCAGGGCGCTGGAGAGCAGGGCCGGCAGGATGTCTTCGAGGCTCTCGCCGGACAGCGCGCGCAGCTGCGCCAGGCGCGCCTGGCGGTGGCGGTTGCGCGGCGGGGCGAAGGGGTCGAGTACGCGCCCGCCGCCCAGGGTGCGTTGGGCGGACTGGTCGCGCAGCACCACTCGGTCGCCATGCACGGCATGCACCGGCGCATTGAGCAGCAGCTGTGCGTGTACATGGCCGCCCGGCGCCAGGCATTCCCCTTCGAGCAGGGCGATGCGCCCGGTAACGTCTTGGGCGCCGAGGTGAACATGCACCGGGGTCCAGTGTTTGAGCGCACGCGCCTCGCTGGGCAGGAGCACGAATTCGATGTCGATACGCCGGGTGTCGGCCTGCAGCGCCGGGTGCAGCAGCCAGTCGCCGCGGCTGATGTCCTCGACCGAAAGGCGGTCGCCGGCGATGTTCAGGGCAACGCGCTGGCCCGCACGGGCCTGCTGGGCCTCGCAGTTCTGCGCATGCAGCCCGCGTACCCGTACCGGGCGTCCGCCAGGGCTCAGCATCAGTTCATCGCCGACCGCTACGCGCCCGGCGAAGGCGGTACCGGTGACGACCACGCCGGTGCCGCTGACGCTGAAGGCGCGGTCGATGGCGAGGCGGAAATAGCCTTCGTCGCTGCGCTGTTCGATCTGGTCGGCTTCGTGCAGCAGGGCGTCACGCAGCGCGTCGATGCCGTCCCCGGTGAGGCTGGATACGGCAAAGATCGGTGCCTCGGCGAGCGCACCGGGTGCCAGCAGGTCGCGGATTTCGCGGCGGACCTCTTCGACCCGTGCGGGTTCGACCCGGTCGATCTTGCTCAGGGCCACGAGGGCGCGGCGGATGCCCAGCAGCTCGATGATCGACAGGTGCTCGCGGGTCTGCGGCATCACGCCGTCATCGGCGGCGATCACCAGCAGCACGCAGTCGATGCCGCACGCGCCGGCCAGCATGTTGTGCACCAGGCGTTCGTGGCCGGGCATGTCGATGAAGCCGGTGAGTTCGTTCCCGTCCAGAGCGGCGTACAGGTAGCCGAGGTCGATGGTGATGCCGCGCAGGCGCTCCTCGCGGCGGCGGTCGCCCTCCTGGCCGGTAAGGGCCTTGAGCAGAGCCGTCTTGCCGTGGTCGATGTGGCCGGCGGTTCCGATGATCATGCGCAGAGTTCCTGTTGCAGCAGGCCCAGCTGTTCGACGAAGCCCGGCTCATCGTCAAGCTGGCGCAGGTCGAGCCAGAGCGCGTCTTCGGCGATGCGCCCGAGCACCGGGATCGGCAGGTTGCGCAAGGCTTCCTCCAGCTGTCGCAGGCTACGGCCACGCAGCCGACGCGGTTGCAGGGGGCGGATGCACAGGGCCGCACTGGGCAGGCGTGCCACCGGTTGGGCGCCGCTGCCGATCATGCCCAGCGCAGGTTCGACCTGGACCTGCCAGCCCTCGCCGAGCATGGCGGTGAGCGGCGGGGCGAGGCGTTCGGCCTGCTGCTGGATGTCGGCCTGCGGGCGGCTGAGCAGGCGCAGGCTGGTCAGGCGCTCGGCCAGGCGATCCGGGTCGCGGTAAAGGTTGAGCACCGCTTCCAGCGCGGCGAGCGTCAGTTTGTCCACGCGCAGGGCGCGCTTGAGCGGGTTCTTCTTGATCCTGGCGATCAGCTCGCGGCTGCCGACGATCAGCCCGGCCTGCGGCCCACCGAGCAGCTTGTCGCCGCTGAAGGTGACGATGTCGGCGCCGTCGCGCAGCGCGTCCTGCACCGTCGGCTCCTTGGGCAGGCCCCAGCGCGAGAGGTCTACCAGGCTGCCGCTGCCGAGGTCTTCGAGCAGCGGCAAGCCATGGGCGTGGGCGATGCTGGCCAGCTCGGCGGTGGCGACGCTGGCGGTAAAGCCCTGCACGCTGTAGTTGCTGGTGTGTACGCGCATCAGGAGCCCGGAGCGTGAGTTGATGGCCGCTTCGTAATCCTTGGCATGGGTGCGGTTGGTGGTGCCGACTTCATGCAGCTTCACGCCGGCGCGGGCCATGATGTCCGGGATGCGGAAGGCGCCGCCGATCTCGATGAGCTCGCCGCGGGAAATGATGCCTTCCCGGCGGGCGCCGAGGCTGTTCAAGGCCAGCAGCACGGCGGCGGCGTTGTTGTTCACCACGGTGACCGCCTCGGCGCCGGTCAGCTCGCGGATCAGCCCTTCGATGAGGTCGTCGCGGTCGCCGCGCTTGCCGGTGGCCAGGTCGAATTCCAGGTTGAGCGGGTAGCGCGCCGCGAGGGTGATTGCCTCGATTGCCTCATCCGGCAGCAGCGCGCGGCCGAGGTTGGTATGCAGCACCGTGCCGGTCAGGTTGAACACGCGGCGTACTCGGCTGCGGTGCTGGCTAGCCAGGCGTTCGCCGGCACGCCCGGCGAGCACCGCTTCGGACAGCTCCAGCGCGGCCAGCTGGCCGTGACGGGCAGGTTCGCGAAGCTCGTCGAGTAGATCGCGCAGCGTCTTCAGCAGCGCTTCGCGACCATAGCGATGCTGCAGCGGTGCGCAGGCGGGCGCACGCAGGAGCTTGTCGATGGAAGGCAGACGGGCGCTGGTCATGGCTGCATGACCGAATACGACGGGACGGGGGCGTTTAGGCGGATCGTAGCGCCATTACCTAATCCCAGGGGGATGTTGCCTGACACGCAGGACCTCTTGTTCTTGCTGTTATGCGAACAGCATAGACGCCGTTTTTCCGGCAGGGTTCAGCCGGTGGCGACGAATCTCGAGGTGTTGAGAACTACGGCTTAATTCTGCTCGGCCGCCCGCATCCGGTGGATGCCCAGGCGCCATTTTTGCGTGAATAAAAAACCCCGCCACGGGGGCGGGGTTGCGGGGGCGTTGCGAGCGGATCAGACGTTCTGACGGATGCCGGCCACCAGCCACGGCTGGTTTTCGCCCTGCGTACGCTCCATACGCCAGCTTTCGCTGAAGGGCTCGCCCTGGTCGAAGCGCGACGTCTTGGCGACACCGACGAAGGTCAGGGTGGCGATGGTTTTTTCCGCCTGGTCATCGACGCCGTCCAGAACGATCTGCAGGTCGTCGATGTAGGTCGACTGGTAGGCTTCGCCAATCTCGGCACGTTCGCGCTTGAGGAAGTCGAGCAGCTGGGGGGTGACGAACTCGGCGATCTTGTCCATCTCGTTGGCATCCCAATGCTGCTGCAGCGACAGGAAATGCTCACGCGCCGCAGCGACGAAGTTCTGCTCGTTGAACCAGGCCGGTGCGTTGATCACCGGAGCGGCAGCGGGTGCGGCGTTGCTGCCACCGAAGATCGACGGCTGGGCCGGCATCTCGCGCTGCATCGGGGCATGCCCGGCCATGGCTGGCTGCTGCTGGCGACGACGGGCGGCAAGGAAGCGGAACAGCAGGAAGGCGATCAGGCCGAAGATCAGGATATCCATGAACTGGATGCCTTCGAAGCCGTCGCCCATGAACATCGAGGCGAGCAGGCCACCGGCGGCCAGACCGGCCAACGGGCCGAGCCAACGGGACGCGCCACTGGCCGCAGCGGGCTGCTGACGACCGGGCTGCTGCGCAGCGCTGTCGTTGCGCTGCTGGGGCTGCGCCTGACGGGTCTGGTGGCTGGGCGCCGCACCGAAGCTCTTGCCGCCGCCAAAGCGCTTGGCGTGAACGTCAAGGCTGAACGACAGGCCGATACACAGTGCCATGAAGATGCTGAGCACACGTTGCATTAAGGATTCCCGCTTTATCAGGTGGATTAACGACTCGCATCCTGCCGAGCCGAAGGAGGCTTCGCCAGCGACAGTGTGTTACCGACTTTTGCGCCGGTAGCGGCGATCATGCTCTGCGGCTCGCCTGGGGCGGGGTCACCCATCCGTCAGGTCGTGCCAGGAGAAAGCGCGACCCCGCCGGGGCGGGGTCGCGGTCGGGCGCTGTCAGCGCCAGTTATACAGCTCTTTTTCGGAGATTTCGTGCATCGGCTTGACCTGCGCCTGGAAGGCTTTCATCGAGGCCCAGATGCGACCGTTCAGCTCGCTCTGCGCGGCCAGCTCGCCAAGCACCACGTCGGCCTGCTCGCGCATGGCGTTCAGCACTTCGTCAGGGAAGCGCTTGAGCTCGGCGCCCTGCTGCTTGAGCTGATCCAGCGCCATGGCGTTGTTGTAGACGTAGTCATCCAGCATGTCGCGGCTCGCCGCCAGCGCCGCCTCGGTGAGGATGGCGCGCAGGTCTTCGGGCAGGCTGTCGAGCGCCTTCTGGTTGACCAGCAGCTCCAGCACGGCCTGCGGCTCCTGCCAGCCCGGGTAGTAGTAGTACTTGGCCGCCTTGTGCAGGCCGAACGCCAGGTCGTTGTAGGGGCTGACCCAGTCGGAGGCGTCGATGGCGCCGGTCTGCAGGGCGGTGAAGACTTCCCCGCCGGGCATGTTGACGGTGGTGGCGCCCAGACGGCTCAGCACTTCGCCGCCGAGGCCGGGCATGCGGATCTTCAGACCCTGCAGGTCGGCGAGCGAGTTGATTTCCTTGTTGTACCAGCCGCCCATCTGCATGCCGGTGTTGCCCACGACCATCGGCTTGACGCCATAGGGCGCATACGCCTCGTCCCAGAATTTCTGGCCGTCGCCGCGGGTCAGCCAGGCGTTCATTTCGCTGGTGGACAGACCGAACGGAACCGAGGTGAAGAACTGCGCCGTGGGCACCTTGCCCTTCCAGTAATAGGCGGCGCCATGGCCCAGTTCGGCGGTGCCGCGCGAAACGGCATCGAACACCTCGAGCGCGGGCACCAGTTCGCCTGCGGCGTAGACCTTGATGGTCAGCCGACCGTCGCTCATGGTGTTGACCCGATCGGCCAGGCGCTGGGCCGCGGTGCCCAGGCCGGGATAGTTCTTCGGCCAGGCGGTGACCATCTTCCAGTTGAAGGTCTTCGGCGCTTCGCTGGCGGTGGCCTGCGGCTCGGCGCCGGATTCGACCTTCTTCTCGTCGTTGCAGCCGGCAAGACCAAGGGCCGCAAGCAAGGCAGCGGCGGCACCAAACAAGTGGCGACGTTTCATCAGTGGGTTTTCCTTTGCAGAATTATTAGTATCGGGTCGAGGTTGACGTTAACGTCATAGCGCTTCCAGTTTGGCATAACTGAGCATCAACCACTTGCTCCCTTCGCTCTCGAAATTCACCTGCACGCGCGCCTGCGCGCCGGCGCCTTCGAAATTGAGAATGGTGCCCTCGCCGAACAGCGAGTGGCGCACGCGCTGGCCGAGGTTGAAGGGGGTCTCCGGCACATTGGCGCCGTCGAACAGCGAGCCGCCGCCCATGCCGCGACTATTGAAGCTGCGGCTGACGGTGTTGCTCAGGCGCACTTCGCTGATCAGCGCCGGTGGCAGTTCGCGGATGAAGCGCGACACCTTGTTGTAGGTCTCGCTGCCATAGAGCCGCCGAGTCTCGGCATAGGTGACGATCAGTTGCTGCATGGCACGGGTGATGCCCACGTAGGCCAGGCGGCGCTCTTCTTCCAGCCGGCCCGGCTCTTCCAGGCTCATCTTGTGCGGGAACAGGCCTTCTTCCATGCCTACCAGGAACACCAGCGGAAACTCCAGGCCCTTGGCGCTGTGCAGCGTCATCAGCTGGACGCTGTCCTCGTGGTCGCCGGCCTGCTGCTCGCCGGCCTCCAGCGAGGCGTGGTCGAGGAAGGCGGCCAGCGGCGTCTGTTCGTCTTCCTCGCCTTCGCTGTAGTTGTCGAACGCGCGTGCGGCGGAAACCAGTTCTTCGAGGTTTTCTACTCGCGCCTGGGCCTTTTCGCCCTTTTCGTCGCGGTGGTAGGCCAGCAGGCCGGACTGCTCGATGACCAGCTGCGCCATGCTGTGCAGCGGCAGGCCCTCGACCTTGAGCGCGAGGGTGTCGATCAGCTCGACGAAACCGTTCAGCGCGCTGGCGGCGCGGCCGGAGACCACCTTGGTCCCGACGGCCTGGTGCAGCGCGGCCCACATGGACGTTTCCTGCTGGCGCGCCAGCTGGCGCAGGGATTCGACCGTCTTTTCGCCGATGCCGCGCGCCGGCACGTTGATCACCCGCTCCAGCGCCGCGTCGTTGTCGCGCGCCTGGATCAGCCGCAGGTAGGCCATGGCGTTCTTGATCTCGGCGCGCTCGAAGAAGCGCTGGCCACCGTAGATGCGGTAGGGGATGCGCTCGCGCAGCAGCGCCTCTTCCAGCACCCGTGACTGCGCGTTGGAGCGGTAGAGGATGGCGATCTCGCTGCGGCTCAGGCCATCACGGATAGCCTTCTCGATGCTCTCGACCACGTAGCGGGCTTCGTCGTGTTCGTTGAAGGCCGCATAGAGGCTGATCGGTTCACCCTCGCAGCCTTCGGTCCACAGCTCTTTGCCGAGCCGGCCCTGGTTGTTGGCGATGAGCGCGTTGGCGGCCTTGAGGATGCAGGCGGTGGAGCGGTAGTTCTGCTCCAGGCGGATGGTTTCGGCGTCCTGGAAGTCTTCGCTGAACTGGTGCAGGTTCTCGACCCGTGCGCCGCGCCAGCCGTAGATCGACTGATCGTCGTCGCCGACTACCATCAGGCTTTCGCCGCCCTTGGCCAGCAGGCGCAGCCAGGCGTACTGCACGGCGTTGGTGTCCTGGAACTCGTCGACGAGGATGTGGCGGAAACGCCGCTGGTAATGGTCGAGCAGGCCCGGATTGTCGCGCCACAGGTCCAGCGCGCGCAGCAGCAGCTCGGAGAAGTCGATCACCCCGGCGCGCGCGCAGGCTTCTTCGTAGGCCTGGTAGATGCTCAGCATGGTGGTCAGGAAGAGGTCGCCGTTGGCCTGGATGTGCTGCGGGCGCAGGCCTTCGTCCTTCTGTCCGTTGATCCACCATTGCGCCTGGCGCGCCGGCCAGCGCTGCTCGTCCAGGCCGAGCTCGCGGATCACCCGCTTGACCAGCCGTTGCTGGTCGTCGGAGTCGAGGATCTGGAAATTTTCCGCCAACTTGGCCTCGCGCCAGTGGGCGCGCAGCAGGCGATGCGCCAGGCCGTGGAAGGTGCCGACCCACATGCCCTGCGGGTTGACCTTCATCAGTTGCTCGATGCGTTGGCGCATCTCGGCGGCGGCCTTGTTGGTAAAGGTCACTGAAAGAATCGAATGCAATGATGCCCGTTCGACCTGGTGCAGCCAGGCGATGCGGTGCACCAGCACACGGGTCTTGCCCGAGCCGGCACCGGCGAGAACCAGTTGGCGGCCCAGCGGCGCGGCCACGGCCTGGCGCTGGGCATCGTTGAGAGAGTTCAGGAGAAGCGAGAGATCGTCGTGCATGGCGGCCATTCTAGCCGGAAACCGCGTCGAACCGCTCGCGCACCGGACGGATGCCGGCCATGCCTGCGACAGTCCGGGCCTAGGCGTGTGCCCGGACGAGGCGTAGGGTCTGGCTCAAGGTTTGCTGCCGTCGGGCCGATGCTGTGGGGTAGGGCATGTCTTTGGTCGGAGCGGGCTGTCATCCTCCGCTAGCAACGTGCCATTATCGAGCAGTGATCGCGTCGCCTGGCTCAAACGAAGACGTACAACAAGAACCCGCCATGATCGATTCCGTCCAGTCCACCCAATCAACGTCGATGGTCGGCACACCGGTTGCCGTCGACGACGATGCCGATCAGCAGACCGAGCGTACCCGGCTGCTCTACCAGGGCTCGCGGGTGTCTCTGCTGCTGCTGGCGCTGGCGTGCGTGGTGTTCGTGACCTTGCTCTGGGACCGGGTCGCACGGCTGGAGCTGCTGCTCTGGGCCGGTGTGACCTCAACCCTCATCCTGCTGCGGCTGCAGCAGACCCTGGCCTTTCAGCGTGCCGAGCTGGCCGATCGCCAGCGCCCCTGGTGGTTGCGCTCGTTCCTGGTGAGCAGCGCGGCGAGTGCGCTGATGCTGTCCTACGCGCTCATCGAGCTGGCCCCGGTCGGGGATTTTCTCACCCAGGCGGCGCTGTTCGGTTCGCTCGGCTCGGTGATCTTCGCCGGCAGCGTGGCCTGCGGCGTGTCCTTGCGGGCCTTCGGTGCCTTTGCCATTCCCAGCCTGTTGCCCGCCGCGGCGGTGCTGCTCGGCAGCGGCGAGCCGCAGCTGCAGGGCTGGGGTGTACTGGCGAGCATCGTGCTGATCACGCTGTGCATGATCGCCTGGCAGATCAACCGGCTCCTGACCTCAAGCTTTCAGCAACGCCTCGATAATCAACAGCTGATCAAGCGGCTCGAGCGGATGCGCGAGGAGTCCAGTCAGCTCAACGACGAGCTGGCCCGCGAGATCGACCAACGGCGGCATGCCGAAATCATGCTGCGCGAAGCCTTCGACGGGCTCGAGCAGCGGGTCATCGAGCGTACCGCCGAGCTGCGCGAGAGCGAGGCACGGTTGATCCTGGCGATGGAAGCCAGCGAACTGGGCATGTGGGATTGGGACCTGACATGCAATGAGGTGCACCTGTCGCGCATGGAGGCCATCTTCGGCGATGGCCAGCACAGCCGCCTGCGCCTGGTCGAGCAGAAACGCCCCGAGCTGCATCCGGACGATGCCGAGCGGGTCCAGCGGGACATGATCGCGCACCTCAAGGGCGAGACCGAAACCTATGTCGTGCAGTATCGCGGGCTGCGGATCGACGGTAGCCCCGTCTGGATCGAGGACCGCGGTCGCGTCATCGAGCGCGACGCCAACGGGCGCGCACTGCGCATGATCGGTACGCGACGTGACATCAACGAAAGTCGCCGCCAGGCCGAACAGTTGCGCCTGGCCGCCACGGTGTTCGAGGCGGCGGGCGAGGGGATGGCGATCATGGATCCCGACTTCCGTCTGCTCGCAGTCAACCAGGCCTGCTGCAACCTGTCGGGGTTCAGTCGCGAGGAGCTGATCGGACGGAGTGTCGCGGTGCTGGCCAGCTCCGAGGACAGCCGCCAGCAGTACGCCGCGATTCGCGAGGCGCTCGCCCAGCAGGGAAGCTGGCAGGGCGAGTTGATCGAGACGCGCAGGAACGGCGAGGTCTACCCGCAGTGGGCGCAGATGCGTGTCGTCCACGACAGTCAGGGGAAGGTGACCAATGTGGTGGCCTTCGTTTCCGATCTCAGCGTGCGGCGACAGGTCGAGGAGCGCTTGCGCTACCTCACCCATTACGACGAACTGACCGGGCTGGCCAACCGCGGTCTGCTCAAGGCGCGTCTGAACGAAGCCTGCGAGCGTAACCGTACGAGTAACCGGGGGCTGGCGGTGCTCTACGTTGATCTGGACCGCTTCAAGGTGCTCAACGAGAGCCTCGGCCATGAAGTGGCGGACCAGCTGTTGCGGGAGGTG
This sequence comes from Stutzerimonas marianensis, assembly GCF_022810315.1. Classification (NCBI taxonomy): domain Bacteria; kingdom Pseudomonadati; phylum Pseudomonadota; class Gammaproteobacteria; order Pseudomonadales; family Pseudomonadaceae; genus Stutzerimonas; species Stutzerimonas marianensis. The sequence continues at coordinate 153,287 of NZ_JALGRD010000010.1, forward strand.
TCACGACGCCTGTCGCACACGCTGTCCGACGCCGACACCATCGCCCGTCTGTCCGGCGACGAGTTCGTCGTGGTGCTCGAGGGCTATGGCAGTCTCGCCGCCCTGGCCCACAGCGGCAGTCGGCTGCTGTCGCGGATCAGCAAGCCGATCCAGCTGGGCGACCAGGATCTGGTGGTCAGCGCTTCCATCGGCGTCAGCCTGATGCCGGACAACGCGCGTGACGCGACGGCGCTGCTGCTGCAGGCCAACATGGCGATGAAGCACGCCAAGCACCTGGGCGGCAACACGCTGCAGTTCTTCACCGAGCGGCTGCAGGGGTCGAGCCTGGAGAACCTGCAGCTGGAAAACCAGCTGCGCCGCGCCCTCGAGGAAGGCCAGCTGGAGGTCTTCTACCAGCCGCGATTGAATGTCGAATCCGACTGCCTGGACGCCGCCGAGGCGCTGGTGCGTTGGCGGCATCCGAAAAAGGGCCTGCTTGCGCCGGGCTATTTCATCCATCTGGCCGAAGAGACCGGCCTGATCATCCCGCTGGGTGAGTTCGTGCTCAGGCAGGCGTGCCGGCAGGCCCGGCAATGGCAGCTCGATGGGCTCGCCGAGATCCGTGTGTCGGTGAACCTATCGGTCAAGCAGTTGCGCCAGGGCAATTTCATCACCCTGGTGCGCCAGGTACTGGAGGAGACCGGCTTGCCCCCCGACCGACTCGAACTGGAGCTGACCGAGAGCCAGCTGCTCGATGACGTCGACAACGCCATCAGTATCAGCGAGCAGTTGCGGGCACTGGGCGTGAAGCTCGCCATCGACGACTTCGGCACCGGCTATTCCTCGCTCAGCTACCTCAAGCGGTTCCCGGTGGACTACGTGAAGATCGATCGCTCCTTCGTTTCCGAGCTGACGCAGGAAGGTGAGGACTCGGCCATCGTTCGCGCCATCATCGCCATGGTTCACAGCCTCGACCTGAAGGTGGTGGCAGAGGGCGTCGAAACCCAGGCGCAGATGGATTTCCTCAAGGCCCACGGCTGTGACGAAATGCAGGGCTACCTGATCAGCCGGCCGGTGCCGGCGGCCGAGTTCGTAAGGTTGCTGGGGTAAAGGGGCGCGGGATCCTGGATGATGGCTTGAGGCTTGAGGCTTGAGGCTTGAGGCTTGAGGCGTGAGGCTTGAGGCTTGAGGCTTGAGGCCGGCGCTTCGTCCACGCACCCGGCGGCTTTCGTAGGGGCGAATTGATTCGCCCAACGACCCGGCACGCCGCAGCGCCATCAGATGACCCCTCGGGTCCCCTCGGCCTCATGCGGCGCGCCGTGCCTTTCAGCCGCGGGTGGTGCTGCCGTCCAGTTCGCGCATCAGCAGTGCGTAGCGCAGGTCGACATCGTCCGGCACCGGGAGGTAGAGGACGTGGCCGTCGCCCGGGGCGATGTCGGTGCGTTCGCCGTTTTTCTTCTGCAGATGCTCGAGGGTGAAGTTCAGGTTGCCCTGCGGCGTCATCAGCTCCAGCCGGTCGCCGACGGCGAAGCGGTTCTTGACGATCACCTCGGCCAGGCCGTTGCGCCGCTCGCCGGTCAGTTCGCCGACGAACTGCTGGCGCTCGGAGAGCGAGAAGCCGCGTTCGTAATTCTGGTATTCGTCATGCACGTGACGGCGCAGGAAGCCCTCGGTGTAGCCGCGGTGGGCCAGGGATTCGAGGGTGTCCATCAATGACTTGTCGAACGGGCGGCCGGCCAGGGCGTCATCGATGGCCTTGCGGTAGACCTGTGCGGTGCGCGCCACGTAGTAGTGGCTCTTGGTGCGGCCCTCGATCTTCAGCGAGTGCACGCCCATCTGCACCAGCCGCTCGACATGCTGCACGGCGCGCAGATCCTTGGAGTTCATGATGTAGGTGCCGTGTTCGTCCTCGGTCGCCTCCATGAACTCGCCGGGACGCGAGACATCCTCGAGCAGAAACACCTTGTCGGTGGGTGCGCCGACGCCCAGGGTCGGGTTGCCCTGCGCCTCGACCGGCTGCACGGCGATGGGCTCGTAGAGGTGAACCGAGTTGCCCAGTTCGTCCTCCTTGGCCTCGTGGGTCTTGTATTCCCAGCGGCAGGCATTGGTGCAGGTGCCCTGGTTGGGGTCGCGCTTGTTGATGTAGCCCGACAGCAGGCAGCGGCCCGAATAGGCCATACACAGCGCGCCGTGGACGAACACTTCCAGCTCCATGCCCGGCACCTGCTCGCGGATCTCGCCGATCTCCTCCAGCGACAGCTCGCGGGAGAGGATCACCCGGGAGACGCCCTGGCTTTCCCAGAACTTCACCGTCGCCCAGTTCACCGCGTTGGCCTGCACCGAGAGGTGGATGGTCTGCTGCGGAAAATGCTGGCGCACCAGCATGATCAGGCCCGGGTCGGACATGATCAGCGCGTCCGGCCCCATCGCCACCACCGGCTCCAGATCCTTGATGAAGGTCCTGAGCTTGGCGTTGTGCGGGGCGATGTTGACCACCACATAGAACTGCTTGCCCAGCGCGTGGGCCTCGTCGATGCCGAGCTTGAGGTTGGCGTGGTCGAACTCGTTGTTGCGTACGCGCAGGCTGTAGCGGGGCTGCCCGGCGTAGACCGCATCGGCGCCGTAGGCGAAGGCATAACGCATGGATTTGAGGGTGCCGGCTGGCGAGAGCAGTTCGGTGCGCAGGGGACTCATGGTGGGATGGCTCGGTATACCAACAAGAAAGGTGTGGGATTCTACCGGGTTTGGCCGCGCCTGTTCGCCTCCGTCAGTGACGTCATGGCGAACTCCAGGGCTCGGCGCAAGTCATCACTAGATAGGCAGGGCTTGGTCGACTCTCCCGATGCCGACGCGAGCCACCCGTGAATCCACCGGAGGCCCGCGTGAACGCCACCACCGTCGATGCCAGAGGCAGCCTGATCGCCGCGATATTTCTGGGCGTCGGCCTGATGGCGGCAGTCGACGAGATCATCTTTCATCAGGTGCTCGCCTGGCACCACTTCTTCGATCGCTCCACCCTGGCCGTCTCGTTGCTGTCCGATGGGCTCCTGCACGCCGCCGAGTTGCTCATGCTGGCGGCCGGCTTTCGCTTGTTCCTCACGCTCAGCCGCCGAGGCGCGCTGTCGCGCATGCATGCCTGGGCCGGTTTGTGTTTCGGCGCCGGCGGTTTCCAGCTTTTCGACGGGCTGGTCAACCATAAGCTGCTGCGTCTGCATCAGGTGCGGTACGTCGATCAGCTCTGGCCGTACGACCTGGCGTGGAACGGCTTCGGCGCGCTGCTGCTGGTGATCGCGTACCTGATCTGGCAGCGCGCACGTCGGGAGACGATCGACCAATGACGCATCAGGCGCATCTGCTTGCCCTCAGCGGCATGTTCATCCTGGTGCTGATGACGATCGGGCTATGGTTCGCGTATCTGCTTGGCGTCCGTGCGCAGCGCCGCGCCCGCAAGGGCTGGAGCTGCTGGCGGCTGGGCAGTTTCAGCCTCGGTTGCGGCCTGCTGGTGATCGCGCTGTCGCCGTCCATGGTCGAGTGGGGGCATAACGATCTGCGTGGCCACATGACGCAGCACCTGCTGCTGGGCATGTTCGCGCCCATCGCGCTGATGCTCGGCACCCCTGGCACCCTGCTGCTGCGCAGCGTACCGGTGGTGCGCGCCAGGCGCATCATGCAGCTCGCCGGGACGCCGCCGGCACGCTGGCTGAGTCACCCGGTGACGGCGCTGGTGCTGGATATCGGCGGGCTTTATCTGCTGTACCTGACGCCGCTGTATCAGTTGAGCTTCAGCGAGCCGCTGGTGCATGTCGGGCTGCACCTGCATTTCGTGCTGGCCGGTTATCTGTTCTGCTGGTCCATCGCCGGCCCCGACCCGGCACCGCATCGCCCGGGCATGTTCGTCAGGCTGGTGGTGCTCTTTGCGGCGATCGCTGCGCACTCGACACTGGGCAAGCTGATGTACGCCCACGGTTTCCCCAAGGATGCCGGGCATTCACTGGCGGAAATCGAGGCGGCGGCGCAACTGATGTATTACGGCGGGGATCTGGCCGAGCTGTTGCTGGCGCTGGTGTTCTTCGCGACCTGGTATCGCCACCGCCATGCTCCGGACAACGACTGGCAGACGGCAGACCGCCGGGCCCAGCAGTAGCCGGGCCCGGCGGTGGGTCGCACACGCGTGGGCGGTCGGTCAGGCCGCGGCGATCACGTCGCCATGGTTTTCAGGCTCGATCAATGCGCGGTGCAGTGCGGCGACGGCGTCGTCGTAGTCTTCCTCGTTGACCACGCACTGCATTTCCACCTGGCGGATCGACTGGTGCACCGCCTGGATGCTGATGCCGGCGCCTGCCAGGGCTGCGACGGTCTTGGCGAGGATGCCCTTGACCTTGAGGTCCGAGCCGATCGCCGAAACGATGGCCACGTTGTGCACGGTGACCTCCGCCGCCGGGTACTTCTCCTCGATGAGGCGTGCGGCGCGGTTGATCAGCTTGCGCGAACCCGAGGCATAGTAGGTGATGCTGTTGGCGTCGGAGTCCTTGTTGACGACATAGAGGCGCAACTGCTTGAGCATCCGACTGATCTCGATGTCGTAGCCGACGTCGCCGAGCATGTCCTGGTCGAAGACCTCGATACCGAATACGTCCTTGCGCCCGGCGATGATCTCGACGCAAGGCCGCTCGCTCTTGTAGTCCTGACTGATGAGCGTGCCGGCATGGTCGGGCTCGAAGGCATTCTTGATGCGCAGCTCGATGCCGGCGCGGCGCAGCGTCTTGGCCGCACGCGGGTGGATCGCCTCCATGCCGAGATTCGACAACTGGTCGGCCACGTCATAGTTGGTGCGGCCGATGGTGACCACCTTGTCGGCACCCACCAGGTTCGGATCGGCGCTGGAAAGGTGAAACTCCTTGTGGATGATCGCCTCGCGCGCACCGGTGGCCGCGGCGATCTGGGCGAAGGTGATCTCGCTGTAGCCGCGGTCGAAGGTGTTCATCAGGCCTTCGCTGCAATGGGTGTAGCCGGTGGCGACTACCAGCTCGCGCGCCAGGTCGACCTCGACGAAGCTCTCGCGCACCATTTCCTCGAAGGGCAGCGGCGCATCGCGGTGCCAGCCGGTCAGGTCGACCATCTTGGCGTTGACGCCACGGTGCTTGATCGCCAGCACCGAATTGAAGGCGCTGTGCGCTTCGCCGAGGGAGGCGAGCATCTCGCGGACCTTCATCAGGTGCTCGTCGAGCTGGAAGTGGCCATAGGCGCACAGGCGCTGCAGGCTGCTCATGCACTCGCGGGCATCGTCGATGCGCGCGTTGATGAATTGGTTGGCCGCGCGCAGTTCGAATTCGGTCTGGAACAGTTCGGCGTTCTTCTCGACCATCTTCTGCCGCACGGCTTCGAGCGCGTCGAGCCAGGCGCCTTCGTTCCGGGCGTCGGCGAAGCGCTGGTAGACCCCGGGTTCGCCGGTCTTCTTGTGTTCCAGCAGCAGGTTGGTCATGCCGCTGTAGGCGGACACGACGAAGACGCGCTGGTAGAGGGCGTCACCCGTTCGCTGGCCGATGAAGATGTTGCTCAGCAGTTCATCGAAGCGGCTCATGGAGGTGCCGCCGATTTTTTCTACGGTATGCATCGATTCAACGTCCCGTCTTGGGGGTGAATGTCATCCCTGGGCCGCGCCATCTGGCCGGCCGACAAAGATCAGGCCCAAGAATGGGCCTGATACGAACAGTCAGAGATACGTTTGTTTCTGGATCTGCAGCGGCTCGAAATCCTCGCGCTCGGCAACGAAGGCCGGGCGGGGCGAAAGGCCGCAGTACGGGGCCTGCGCGGCATTATCCACATGGTTGTAGACGTAGAACAGATTGCTGCGCGCGCTCGGCGTGATGTTGCTGTTCGAACCGTGCATGGTGTTGCAATCGAAGAACACCACGGTGCCCGCCGGGCCAGTGGCGGTGTCGATGCCATAGCGGTCGGCGAGTTGCGTCAGGCTGTCGTGATCCGGCACGCCGAACTCCTGCTTGCGCAGAGACTTCTCGTAGTGATTCTCCGGTGTGGCACCGACGCAGCGGACGAAATGCTTGTGCGAGCCGGGGACCAGCATCAGCGGGCCGTTGTGCGGCTCGTTGTCGGTGAGCAGGATCGAGCAGCTCAGGGTGCGCATGCGCGGCAGGCCGTCCTCGACATGCCAGGTCTCGAAGTCCGAGTGCCAGTAGAACTCCTTGCCGGTAAAGCCGGGCTTGAAGTTCATGCGCGACTGATGGACATAGATGTCACCGCCGAGGATGAAGCTGGCGATACCGGCGGTGCGCTCGTCGGCGGCGATCCGCGCGAACAGCGCGTTGTCCTTGTGAATGGCGAACACCGAGCGGATCGCGCCGCTGTCGGGTTCCTTGATGGTCTTGCCGGACTCGGCCACCGCCGGGTCCTGGCGCATGCGGTCGAGTTCTTCGCGAAAGAGCGCGACTTCCTCGGCGCTGAAGAGGTTGGGGATGACCAGGTAGCCGTCGCGCTCGAAACCTTCGATCATTTCCGGCGAAATCGGGGCGTCGGTCAGGTCGTGGCGGTAGACAACCGGATCCAGACGCTCCTGCCAGCTGGGTTCGTCCTGCTGGCGCGAAGGGTACAGGTCGGCTTGCACGGGGTTCACGTTCGCTCTCCTTTCTATTCCTTCGGTCTTTTGGGACGGGGGCGGATGGCTCCGCGCCCTGTTCCAAGTCTCAAACGGTTTCGGCTTCGAGCGGGTAGACGCCGCTTTCGTCGTGTACTTCCTTACCGTTGAGCGGCGGGTTGAACACGCAGGCCATCTTCATGTCCTCGCTTCCGCCGCGCAGCAGGTGCTCGTCGTGCTTGTCGAGGATGTACAGGGTGCCGGGCTCGATCTTGTAGATCTTGCCGTCGGCGATGGTTTCCACCTCGCCATTACCGCTGATGCAGTACACCGACTCCAGATGGTTCTGGTAGTGGATGTGGGTCTCGGTGTTGGCGTAGATGGTGGTGATGTGGAACGAGAAGCCCATCTTGTCGTCCTTGAGCAGCATCCGGGTGCTGTCCCAGGTCTCGGTCTTGATCTTGCGGTTGGACTGCTCGCATTCGGCCAGGGTACGTACGATCATGTTCTGAATCCTCTCAAGAAGCCTGGTGGGCGGCCTGCTCGGACATCACGGCGGCGAACGCCTTGTCCAAGATGCTCATGGCCTTGTCGATCTGCTCTTCGCTGATGACCAGCGGGCAGAGGCACTTGACCACTTCGCTGTGGGCGCCGCTGGTTTCGATGACCAGGCCGTTCTCGAAGGCGTGGCGGCAGATGGCGGCGGCGGTGTCGCCGTCCGGGCAGCTGATGCCGATCATCATTCCGCGACCCTTGACGAACAGGGAGTCCGGACCGTAGCGGCGAACGATCTTGTGCATGCCGTCGGCGATGCGCTTGCCCTTGGCCTTGACGCTATCGGCGAACGCGCTGTCCTTCCAGAAGTGCTCGATGGCAGCGGCCGCGGTGACGAACGCGTGGTTGTTGCCGCGGAAGGTGCCGTTGTGCTCGCCCGGCTTCCACTGGTCCAATTCCTTGCGCAGCAGCACCATGGCGAACGGCAAACCGTAGCCAGACAGCGACTTGGACAGGGTGATCATGTCCGGCTTGATGCCCATCTCTTCGAAACTGAAGAAGGTGCCGGTACGGCCGCAACCGGCCTGGATGTCATCGACGATCAGCAGCATCTCGTGCTTGCGGCAGAGTTTTTCCAGCTTGCGGATCCAGTCGGCGGACGCGGCGTTCAGGCCACCTTCACCCTGGACCACCTCGACGATGACCGCGGCGGGCTTGTCGATGCCGCTGGACGGGTCGCTGAGCAGCTTGTCCATCATGCCGATGGTGTTGACCTTGTCGCCGAAATAGTTGGCGTAGGGCATGCGGCTGACGTCGGCCAGGGCCACGCCCGCGGCCCCACGGTGGTGCTTGTTGCCGGTCGCGGCCAGCGCGCCGATGCTGCAGCCGTGGAAGCCGTTGGTGAAGCTGATGATGTTGTTGCGTCCGGTCACCTTGCGCGCCAGCTTCAGCGCGGCCTCGACCGCGTTGGTGCCGGTCGGGCCGGTGAACTGCATGACGTAGTCCATGTTGCGCGGCTTGAGGATCAGGCGATCGAAGGTGGAGAGGAAGTTCTCCTTCGCGTCCGAGTACATGTCCAGGCCGTGCGTCAGGCCGTCGGCGGCGATGTAGTCGAGCAGCGCCTGCTTGAGTACCGGATGGTTGTGGCCGTAGTTCAGCGTACCGGCACCGGCCAGGAAGTCGATGTAGTGCTTGCCCTCGCGGGTGATCAGTTCTGCGCCACGAGCCTGCTTGAAGACCACGGGGAAGGATCGGCAGTAGCTGCGAACGCCAGATTCGTGCAGTTCGAAAGTTTTCATGCGGTTTCCTCTAGTTCTTCTTCTGAATGGGGTGCGGCGAACGGGCCGGCGCGGTAGAGCACTTCGTCTTCGTGCTTGCCGGCGAAATGTTCGGCGCGGGAAAACAGGGTGCGGGTGCTGTAGTCGACGCCGAGCTTGGCGAAGGCTTTTTTGAACAGCGCCTGGGAGGCCCCGTTATCCGGCGAGATGGTGGTTTCCAGGTTGCATACGCCTTGCTCGTTGGCGACCCGGGCGACCAGGGCCATCAACATGCGTAGCGCCAGCCCCTGACCGCGCATCGACGAGTCGACGGCGACCTGCCAGACGAACAGCGTGTCCGGGCGGGCAGGAGGGCAGTAACCGGAAATGAACCCGACCAGATGACCGTCTGCGTTGACCGCAGCGATGGAGGTGTCGGCGAAATCGGAGCATTGCAGAAGGTTGCAGTACACCGAATTGGTGTCCAGTGGCTGGCAGCGTGCGACCAGCTCATGGAGGGGATAACCGTCGCCGTCGTGGGGGCGACGGAGCGTTACGGTAGGAACACTCAAAACAAAACCTTTTGGGTTGCTGATTGAATCCTTTTCAAGAATAAACACATCGAAAAAAGAATCTCAACCCCAAGGGCGATAGCCGCCGGAGTATGCCAGTTCCCATATCGACGAAGTTGGCCGCTCATCGTGAAAGTTGAACTATTCATGAAACAAGCGAAATGCGCGGCTGAAACTAATCCATCCGGTTCGGAACATCTGTGGCTGATCGGGGAATATTTTCGCCGTGAGACGGTGGCTGCGAAGCGCGAGAATCGGCGATAGCGAAAAGCGCAGGCGATAGATATCCAAGTGATTGATTTATAAGGAAAGTCGCTAGAGTTGGAGCGCAGTAAAGTTTGGCGCCGAATACGGCTGTGACCCGTCGGTCGATACGGCGAAAGTTGCTGGCGGAATCGAGGCCAAATCAGCAGGAAAAGGCTTGGGTTGAACGGCGCTCGCACTACGCGATATTCGCCCGTGCTCGGCCTGAAAAGGCCGACTTCATCCCGTAAATGAAATTTTTATGGCGCGTTAGTTGGTGTGGAGTTTCGAGAGCGATGCGCGCAAGTTGCCTGGGGGTGGTCGCGTTAGTTGTGGGTAATTCCCCGCAAGCCGCTCTATCGCGGGCCTCACGGGGAACTCCAGTCAAAGCGTGATGCGGTGTTCAGGTGGCTTGGCGCCACCACTGGCGGCCCTGGTGTTCGATCAGGCGGCGCGCCTGCTCGGGTCCGTCGGTGCCGGCCGGGTAGGGGCGTGGTTTGCGATAGTGGCTCTGCCAGCCGCGCAGGATGGGGTCCACCCAGTTCCAGGCCGCCTCGACCTCGTCGCGGCGCATGAACAGCGTCGAATCACCCTCGATGACGTCCAGCAGCAGCCGCTCATAGGCCTCCCAGCGGCGCGTGCTGCTGAAGGCGTGTGCAAGGTTCAGGTCCAGCTCCACCGGTTCGAGCTGCATGCCCTTGCCCGGTGCTTTGGCCATCAGCTGCAGGCTGATGCTTTCCTCGGGCTGCAGGCTGATCACCAGACGGTTTACCTCGCCCTTGCTGAACAGCTGATGCGGCACCTGCTTGAAGGTGATGATGATCTCAGAGCGTTTGCGCGCCATGCGCTTGCCGGTACGCAGGTAGAAGGGCACGCCGGCCCAGCGCCAGTTGTCGATTTCCGCCTTCACCGCGACGAAGGTTTCGGTGTCGCTGTCGTTGTCGACGTTTTTCTCGAAGTAGTAGGCCTGCACGTCGTGGCCGCCAATCCGTCCGGCGCCGTACTGGCCGCGCACGGTCTTGTCCTGGACATCGCCTCCGGTGATGGGCTTGAGCGCCTCGAGCACCTTGACCTTCTCGCCGCGGATGGATTTCGCATCGAAGCGCACCGGTGCCTCCATTGCCACCAGGCAGAGCAACTGGAGCAAATGGTTCTGCAGCATGTCGCGCATGGCGCCGGCGTGGTCGTAGTAACTGCCGCGGTTCTCCACGCCCAGCGTCTCGGCCACGGTGATCTGCACATGGTCGATGTGCCCGGCGCGCCAGATGGGTTCGAAGAGCGCGTTGGCGAAGCGCAGGGCCATCAGGTTCTGCACCGTTTCCTTGCCCAGGTAGTGATCGATCCGGTAGATGCGCGATTCAGGAAACACCATGCCGATCGCTTCATTGATCTCCAACGCCGAGTCGAGCGAGTGGCCAATGGGTTTTTCCAGCACGATGCGCGCGTTTTCCCCGGCGAGGCCGGCGCTCTCCAGATTCGAAGCGATGGGCACGAAGAGGGTGGGCGCGGTCGCCAGGTAATGCACGCGCACGCGGCCTTCGGCCTGGCCGAGATAATGGGCGAGGCGGATGAATTCGCTGCGCTGGGAGGCGTCCATGGCGAAATAGTCGAGGCGCTGGCTGAACCTGTCCCAGACCGCAGGCTCGAAGTCGCTGCGCGCGATTTCGGCCCGGGCATGACGCTCGGTCAGGGCGAGGTACGCATCGCGGTCGATGTCCTGCCGGGCGAGCGCGATGATCCGCACATCGTCGTGCAGCCGGTTTTCGCGGTGCAGGTGATAGAGCGCCGGGATGAGTTTGTGTAGCGCCAGGTCGCCGGTGCCGCCAAACACCAGCATGTCGCAGGAAATGGACACAGCATCGCTCCTCAGAGGGTGGATGGGCTCGATGGGCAGGCCTCGCGGGTGGGTCTCGGATGGGTGGGGCCGAGTCTCATTGCCCGCGCTTTCGGCTGCTTTGGCCTTGTCTTGCCTGCCTCGCTTGCGTTTTCAACCGCCAGCAGTTGGGCGATACTGCGTCGCTTGTAGTATAACTACAAGCCCACTACACCCAGCCGGCACGTCTGGACCGAGCATGCAGCCACGCTCGATCAGGCTGTCAGGTACTGATCATAGCGAGTCCCGAACGTGAACCTGCTGCAACACATCGCCCAATCGAGAAGCTCGCTGCGCAAGTCGGAACTCAAGGTCGCCGACCATGTGTTGCTCGATCCGGCGGCCGTGATGCACAGCTCCATGGCGGATCTTGCCCACACGGTCGGGGTGAGCGAGCCGACCATCGTCCGCTTCTGTCGCGCCATTGGTTGCCTGGGCTTCCAGGATCTGAAGCTCAAGCTCGCGCAGAGCCTCGCCGCCGGCGCCAGCTTCGGTCAGTTCGCCATCAGTGAGAACGATTCGGTCACCGATTTCGCGCTGAAGATCTTCGACACCACGCTGCATACGCTGATGGAGGTGCGCGAGCGACTCGACCCGGACGCGCTGGAGCGAGCGGTGAAGGCCATGGCGGCGGCCGAGCGTGTCGAGTTCTATGGCTTCGGCGCGTCCGGCGCGGTGGCCACCGATGCGCAGCACAAGTTCTTCCGCCTGTTGCTCAGCGCGGCGGCGTATTCCGATCCGCACATGCAGGCGATGTCCGCGGTCACGCTGAAACCGACCGACGTGGCGATCTGCATCTCGCAGTCCGGGCGCTCGAAGGACCTGCTGATCACCGCCAATGTGGTTCGCGAGACAGGGGCCACGCTGATCACCCTCTGCCCGAGCCAGACGCCACTGGCGGAGCTGGCGACCATCAACCTGGCGATCGACGTTCAGGAAGACACCGAAATCTACACCCCGCTGACCTCGCGCATCGCGCACCTGGTGGTCATCGACGTGCTGGCGATGGGCGTTGCCATGGCGCGCGGACCAAGCCTGGTCAACCACCTCAAAAGCGTCAAGCGCAGCTTGCGCAGCCTGCGCCTGTCGCCCAAATCGGTGAAGGCGCATGAAGACTAGCCGCCGGGCGACGGTCATCACCCTGTCATCTCGCTGACCTCATGCCGTCACGCGGTGCTCTGATGCTGGAACTCCCACCTTCTGTTTCGGGAGAAAGCGCATGGCCCCGCACCGCGAAGCTCACGTCAACCTCGATGCCCGTACCCGTCGCAAGTTGCAGGACGAACGCCGTATGTATTTCCGGCGTGCGATCGAAAGCTATGACGAACAGCGGCAACTGCAGGCCCAGCTGACCGAATTCCCCGACCTGTTGATGATCAGCCCGATGCTCGATGGGCTGTCGGAGCGGCGTCAAAGCGTGTAGCCAGGGCGCTGATCCGGGCCCGCTCGGCGCGGATGAACGCGAAGAACGCTTGCGCCACCGGGCTAAGACGCTTGCCGCGCGGATGAACCACGCACCAGCTGCGGTACAGCGGCAGTTCCTGCACCGGCAGCTCGCACAACAGGCCGTGCGCCACCTCCAGGTGCACGGCATGGCGCGGCATCAGCGCCACGCCCAGTCCGGCCACCACGGCTTCACGCAGCGCATCGAGCGAGGCGACCTGGGTCGTCTGGGCGAAGTGGGCGCGCTTCTGCCTGAGGTAGTCCTCGCTGGCCTTGCGTGTGCCTGAGCCAGGCTCGCGGACTAGCAATGGATAGGCGGTCAGGTCCTGCAATGTGAGGTCGCCGATCTGGCACAGCGGATGGCCCGCCGGGGCGACTGCAACGATCGGATTGTCCAGGAATGGCATGAACTCGAGGTCCATGTCGGTCGGCACCTGCGACATGATCAGCAGGTCGTCGCGGCTCACCGACAGCCGTTTGACCGCTTGCGCATGGTTGACCACCACCAGTTCGAGATTGACCTCGGGATGTTGCCGCTTGAAGGCGGCGAACAGGTGCGGGGTGATGTACTTGGCGCTCGATTCGACGGCCAGGTTGAGCTGGCCTTGCAGCGAGCCCTGCAGATCGGAGAGTTGCATGTCGAGGCTGTCCAGCCGGCCGAAGATATCGGTGCTGGCACGCTGCAGTGCTTCGGCGGCCGGGGTGAGGTAGAGCTTCCGGCCGAGGTATTCGAACAGCGGCTGGCCGATCAGCTCTTCGAGCTGGCGAATCTGCAGGCTCACCGCCGGTTGGGTCAGCGCCATCTCGTCTGCAGCACGGCTGTAGGAGCGGCTTTCGCATACCGCCCGGAACACCTGTAGCTGACGCAATGTCAGCCTCATCATGGTTTTTCGCATAGTGTTCGCTGCCTTTTTTCGTGCCGTCATCCGGCTCGGCTCGTCAACTGCCGCAGGCGCGCGCCAGCCTTGCAACGCCATCTATAAGTAATTACTTATTCAGCATCAAACTATTATTCATTTCAATTAATCGTACCGGCGGGCGTAGGGTTTAAAGGCTTGCACGGCGTGCAGGCACGAATGTCCTCAGTGGACACCGCTCATCGACCGAAGGGAATGACAGCGTGATCAAGAAGCTGCTGATCGCCAATCGCGGTGAAATCGCCGTCCGCATCGTGCGGGCCTGCGCAGAAATGGGCGTGCGCTCAGTGGCGGTTTTCGCCGAGCCGGACCGTCACGCGCTGCACGTCAAGCGTGCCGACGAAGCCTATTTCATCGGTGACGACCCCCTCGCCGGCTACCTCAACCCCCGCAAGCTGGTGAATCTGGCCGTGGAGACCGGTTGCGATGCCTTGCACCCGGGGTACGGCTTCCTGTCTGAGAACGCCGAGCTTGCCGAGATCTGCGCCGAACGTGGGATCAAGTTCGTTGGCCCCAGGGCTGACGTGATCCGCCGCATGGGCGACAAGACCGAGGCGCGGCGCAGCATGATCAAGGCCGGTGTGCCGGTTACGCCCGGCACCGAAGGCAACGTCGCCAGCGCCGAGCAGGCCCTGGCCGAAGCCGAACGCATCGGCTATCCGGTAATGCTCAAGGCGACATCCGGCGGTGGCGGGCGCGGTATTCGCCGCTGCAATACGCCCGAAGAGCTGGCTCAGGCCTATCCGCGGGTGATCTCCGAGGCCACCAAGGCGTTCGGCAGCGCCGATGTGTTCCTCGAAAAGTGCATCGTCGAGCCCAAGCACATCGAAGCGCAGATCCTTGCCGACAGCTTCGGCAATACCGTGCACCTGTTCGAGCGCGATTGCTCGATCCAGCGCCGCAATCAGAAGCTCATCGAAATCGCCCCGAGCCCGCAGCTCACGCCCGAGCAGCGTGCCTACATCGGCGACCTGGCGGTACGCGCCGCCAAGGCGGTGGGCTACGAGAACGCCGGCACCGTGGAGTTCCTGCTCGCCGAAGGCGAGGTGTACTTCATGGAGATGAACACCCGGGTACAGGTGGAACACACCATCACCGAGGAAATCACCGGCATCGATATCGTCCGCGAGCAGATCCGCATCGCCTCCGGCCTGCCGCTCTCGGTCAAGCAGGAAGACATCCAGTATCGCGGCTTCGCCCTGCAGTTCCGCATCAACGCCGAGGAGCCGCGCAACAACTTCCTGCCCTGCTTCGGCAAGATCACCCGCTACTACGCCCCCGGCGGCCCGGGCGTGCGCACCGACACGGCGATCTACACCGGCTACACCATTCCGCCGTACTACGACTCCATGTGCCTGAAGCTGATCGTCTGGGCGTTGACCTGGGAAGAGGCGCTGGCCCGCGGCTCGCGTGCACTGGACGACATGCGCGTACAAGGCGTGAAGACCACCGCGACCTACTATCAGCAGATCCTCGCCAACCCGGATTTTCGCAGCGGGCAGTTCAACACCAGCTTCGTCGACAACCATCCGGAGCTGCTGAACTACTCGATCAAACGCAAGCCGGGCGAGCTGGCTCTGGCCATCGCTGCCGCCATCGCCGCCCACGCAGGACTGTGAGGAACGAACCATGACTGTTCAGAAGAAAATCACCGTAACCGACACCATCCTGCGCGATGCCCATCAGTCGCTGATCGCCACCCGCATGCGCACCGAGGACATGCTGCCCATCTGCGAAAAGCTCGACCGTGTCGGCTACTGGTCGCTGGAAGTCTGGGGCGGGGCGACCTTCGATGCCTGCGTGCGCTTCCTCAAGGAAGATCCCTGGGAGCGCCTGCGCCAGCTCAAGGCGGCGCTGCCGAACACCCGGCTGCAGATGTTGCTGCGTGGGCAGAACCTGCTGGGTTACCGGCACTATGCCGACGATGTGGTCGAGGCATTCTGCGCCAAGGCGGCCGAGAACGGCATCGACGTGTTTCGCATCTTCGATGCGATGAATGACGTCCGGAACCTGGAGACCGCCATCCGCGCGGTCAAGAAGACCGGCAAGCACGCCCAGGGCACCATTGCCTACACCACCAGCCCGGTGCATACCGTCGAGCTGTTCGTCGAACAGGCGCGGGCGATGCGTGACATGGGTGTCGACTCCATCGCCATCAAGGACATGGCCGGCCTGCTGACGCCATTCGCCACGGGCGACCTGGTCCGCGCGCTGAAGGCCGAGATCGATCTGCCGGTGTTCATCCATTCCCACGACACGGCGGGCGTAGCCAGCATGTGTCAGCTCAAGGCCATCGAGAATGGCGCCGACCACATCGACACCGCGATCTCCTCCATGGCCTGGGGCACCAGCCACCCCGGCACCGAGTCCATGGTCGCCGCGCTGCGGGGCACGCCCTATGACACCGGCCTCGATCTGGAACTGATCCAGGAGATCGGGCTGTACTTCTATGCGGTGCGCAAGAAGTACCACCAGTTCGAGAGCGACTTCACCGGCGTCGACACCCGCGTGCAGGTCAATCAGGTGCCGGGCGGGATGATTTCCAACTTGGCCAACCAGCTCAAGGAGCAGGGCGCGCTCAACCGCATGGACGAAGTGCTGGCCGAGATCCCGCGCGTGCGTAAGGACCTCGGCTACCCGCCGCTGGTTACGCCGACTTCGCAGATCGTAGGCACCCAGGCCTTCTTCAACGTGCTCGCAGGTGAGCGCTACAAGACCATCACCAACGAGGTGAAGCTCTATTTACAGGGCGGCTATGGCAAGGCGCCGGGCACTATCGACGCCAAGCTGCAGCGCCAGGCCATCGGCGGCGAAGAGCTCATCGAGGTGCGCCCGGCGGACCTGATCAAGCCCGAGTTGGACAAGTTGCGGCGCGAAATCGGCGCGTTGGCCGAGTCCGAAGAAGACGTGCTGACTTATGCCATGTTCCCCGACATCGGCCGCAAATTCCTCGAGGAGCGCGAGGCCGGCACCCTGGTGCCCGAAACTTTGCTGCCGATTCCTGACGGCAGCACGGCGACCGCGGCGGGCGGGCAGGGTGTGCCGACCGAGTTCGTCATCGACGTGCACGGCGAGACCTACCGCGTCGACATCACCGGCGTCGGGGTGAAGGGCGAGGGCAAGCGGCACTTCTTCCTCTCCATCGATGGGATGCCGGAAGAGGTGGTATTCGAGCCGCTGAACAACTTCGTCGGCGGCGGCAGCGGCGGTCAGCGCAAGCAGGCGAGCGCGCCGGGCGACGTCAGCACCAGCATGCCGGGCAACATCGTCGATGTGCTCGTCAAGGAAGGCGATGCGGTCAAGGCCGGCCAGGCGGTGCTGATCACCGAAGCAATGAAGATGGAAACCGAAATCCAGGCACCGATCGCCGGTACGGTCAAAGCGGTGCACGTAGCCAAGGGGGACCGGGTGACCCCCGGTGATCTGCTGATCGAGATCGAGGGCTGACAGACGTCCCTTCGGGAGCCGCAAGGCTCCCTTTTTTTGCCTGCTAGATATGAGACGAGGAGGTATCGATGGGCCTTGACCCGGTCGTGCTGTTCTTCCTGTTCGGCCTGTTCGCCGGCCTGGTGAAAAGCGAGTTGAAACTGCCGCCGGCGCTGTACGACACGTTGTCGATCCTGCTGTTGCTGGCGATCGGGCTGCACGGTGGCGTGGAACTGGCCGAGCAGGCCAGCGCGGCCTTGCTCGGCCAGTCGGCGCTGGTGCTGCTGCTGGGCTGCACGCTGCCGCTGCTGGCGTTTCCGGCGTTGCGCCTGCTGGGGTTTTCTCGCGTCGACTCGGCGAGCGTCGCGGCGCATTACGGCTCGGTCAGTGCCGGTACCTTCGCCGTGGTGGTGGCCTTTCTGCTGGCCAACCAGGTGGCCTTCGAAAGCTATATGCCGCTGTTCGTGGCGATCCTGGAAATACCGGCGATTCTCGTCGGCATCATCCTGGCCAAGGGCATCACGCGGGAAACGAACTGGCGCGAACTCGGCCGGGAGATCTTCCTGGGCAAGAGCATCATGCTGCTGCTGGGCGGGTTGATCATTGGTGCCATCGCCGGAAAGGAGGCGATCAAGCCGCTCGAGCCCTTCTACACCAGTATGTTCAAACCGGTGCTGGCGCTCTTCCTGTTGGAGATGGGGCTGATCGCCTCGGGGCAATTGGGCGCGCTCAGGCGATACGGTCTGCGCCTGGTCACGTTCGGCCTGGGCATGCCGTTGGTGGGTGCGCTGATCGGAGCGCTGCTGGCCCGGCTGATGGGGTTGTCGCTCGGCGGCACCGCGATGCTGGCGACCCTGGCCGCCAGTGCGTCCTACATCGCCGTGCCGGCCGCCATGCGCCTGGCGCTGCCGGAGGCCAATCCCTCGCTCTCGCTGACCGCGTCGCTGGGCGTTACCTTTCCCTTCAACATCCTGGTCGGCATCCCGTTGTATCTTGCGCTGGCCGAAACCCTGATCGCCTGGGGGCTCTGACATGACGACCGCGACCCGAACTCTGCTCACAGTAATTTGCGAGGCGGCGCTGGAAAAGAAGCTGTTGGCCGACCTCGACCGGCTTGGCGCGCCGGGCTGGACGCTGTCCGAGGCCCGTGGGCGTGGCAGCCGTGGCGTGCGCAGCGCCGAGTGGGATACCGAGGGCAACATCCGCCTGGAAATCATCTGTGCCCGCGAACTCGCCGAACACATCGCCGAGCACCTGCAGGCGCGCTACTACGACAACTTCGCCATGGTCTGCTACCTCGCCGATGTGCAGGTCTTGCGGCCCGAGAAATTCTGAGGGGACATTCCACCCTCGGCTGTGATGCGCCAGGCCAGACGGGCGTCAATCCAGCTGACCCGGTTGGAGCCGTATGCATGCAAGCAGTGCTTGAAGAGATTCTCGAAGAGGTCCGCCCGTTGCTCGGGCAGGGCAAGGTGGCTGATTACATTCCCGCGCTGGCGGACGTGCCGGCCAACCAGCTCGGCATCGCCGTCTACAGCGCCGACGGCGAGCTGTTTCACGCGGGTGATGCGACGACCCCGTTCTCCATCCAGAGCATTTCCAAGGTCTTCAGCCTCGTACAGGCGATCAAGCATTGCGGCGAATCGCTATGGGAACGGCTGGGTCACGAGCCGTCTGGGCAGCCGTTCAACTCCCTGGTGCAGCTGGAGTTCGAGCGAGGCAAACCGCGCAATCCCTTCATCAATGCCGGCGCGCTGGTGATCTGCGACATCAACCAGTCGCGCTTCGCGGTGCCGGCGCTGTCGATGCGCGATTTCGTCCGGCATCTCGCGGACAACCCGCTGATCGTCTCCGATTCGGTGGTCGCGGAGTCGGAATACCAGCACCGCGCCCGCAATGCCGCCATGGCGTATCTGATGCAGGCGTTCGGCAATTTCCACAACGATGTCGAAGCGGTGCTGCGCAGCTACTTCCATCATTGCGCACTGCGCATGAGCTGCATTGACCTCGCGCGCGCCTTCGGTTTCCTTGCCCGCGACGGAGCCTGCCTGGCGGGTGGCGAACCTGTGCTCAGCCCGCGCCAGGCGAAGCAGGTCAACGCCATCATGGCGACCAGCGGCCTGTACGACGAGGCCGGCAATTTTGCCTACCGCGTCGGTCTGCCCGGCAAGAGCGGCGTGGGCGGCGGCATCGTCGCCGTGGTGCCGGGGCGTTTTTCCGTGTGCGTCTGGTCGCCGGAGTTGAATCAGGCCGGCAATTCGCTGATCGGCATGGCGGCGCTGGAGAAACTCTCGCAGCGGATCGGCTGGTCTATCTTCTGATGACAGGTGATGTGGCCGCGGGCCGTTACGCGCTGTCACAGCTTCGCGGTGCCGTACGCGAGCGGCGCAGCGTCGAACCCCAACCAAAACGAAAAGAGAACGCGTTATGAGCCTTGAAGAAAAGAAGAGCGAGACGGCGCAGGAGGCGCTCGACAACCTGATCGCGGGCGTCATGCAGTTTCGCGAAGAGATCTATCCGCAGCAGCGTGAGCTGTTCAACAAGCTGGCCAACGAGCAGACGCCACGGGCGATGTTCATTACCTGCGCCGACTCGCGCATCCTGCCGGAGCTGATCACCCAGAGTTCGCCGGGCGACCTGTTCGTCACCCGCAACGTGGGCAACATCGTGCCGCCCTACGGCATCATGAACGGCGGCGTGTCGACGGCGATCGAATTCGCGGTGATGGCACTCGGCGTCCAGCACATCATCGTCTGCGGGCACTCCGACTGCGGTGCGATGAAGGCCGTGCTGAACCCCTCGAGCCTCGACGGCATGCCGACCGTGCGCAGCTGGCTGCGCCACGCCGAGGTCGCGCGTACGGTGGTCGAGGAAAACTGCGGGTGCGCCGATCACAACACGCTTGGCACCTTGACCGAGGAAAACGTCCTCGCCCAGCTCGACCACCTGCGCACCCACCCGTCGGTGGCAGCGCGCCTGGCCAGCGGTCAGCTGTTCATCCACGGCTGGGTCTACAACATCGGTACCAGCGAAATTCGCGCTTATGATGCCGCGCGCGGCGAGTTCCGCCTGATCGGCGACGGCCCGCTGCCGATGGCCACGCCAAAGTCGCGTTATGTCTGAGGCTGGAGCAGGGCGCCGTCTGGCGCCTTGCGCAACGTCGGGCCGCGTTGCGTGCCCGCTGCACCGGTTTGGTACAGGTCGGGCTGGCGCGACCTATTTGTGCAGCACGAACTGGCCGGTGAAGCGCACGGCGTCGCGGCCATCGGCGGCGAGGATGCGGCTTTGCAGCGTCAGGCGCGAGCGGCCGCGGCGGCGATAGATGGTCTCGAAACGCTCCCAGGCGTTGTCGTCCGGGGCGGGACAGATGGCCGTGGCGTCATCGACCACCGGCAGCGGATATTCGATCTGGCCTTCGTGGATGACGATATGCCCGTCCTCGATACCGGCCTCGCGCAGCCGCAGGTGCAGCCAGCCCCATCCGGCCAACACCGACGCGCAATAGAGGCTGCCGCCGAACATGCTGCTCTTGTGGTTGATGTTCGCTTGCAGTGGGACCTTCAGGCGTAGCTCGTGGTTTTCCCAGCTCTCGACACGCAGGCCCATGGCCCGGGTCAGGGGAATGTCGTGGTGCAGGATGGCTTCCAGGTAGCGGCTATCGCGGCTCATGCCGGGTAGATTCCTAACGTTTGCGGATACAGGCAGACGTCAAGCATGACTGTTGAGTCACGATATTGCCAGTTTCCTGCGGCGCTTTTTTATCGCCTGCGAAGGCGGTTCAGGGCCTGCCCGTCCGAGGCGTATCAGCGCGTCGCCGATTTCGGCTGATAGGCGCAGTACCCTGGCCTCGGGCCGATCTGTGGATGGTTGCGGCAGGTGTCCGGACGCTTGGCATAGACCGTGCACAACCGGGAAGTCCGGTCCAGGTACAGGCAGTCGCCGTTGGCCAGCCGGGTGAGCGTGAACACCTCTCGCTTGTGGTTGAAGTGCTCGACGATGCCGGCTTTTTGCAGTCGCCGTGCAACCTGTTTCGCCGGTTCGGCCCGCTCGAAGGCATCGGCCACGCCCAGGCGGATCAGATCCTCGATGCGCACCTCGACCGGCAGCGTGCAGCAGGTCGCGCGGCAGTCGCGACACAGCCCGTTGCTGTAGCGCGCCCAGGTTTCCAGGCGATCGGGGTCGGCAGCGGCGATCAGGCGAGTCTTCACGGTGGCGTCATCGGGTCAGGCGGGCGCGCGATCATAACGAGCCGCCATGGAATTTCCAGCGAATCCGATGAGTCGAACGACGGACAGACGGTCACGCAAAGTCGGTCGAAACCTGCAAACCTGTCTGTATTGCCGTTTGCCGGGAACCCGGCGCTGCCATGAACCCCTCATTATCCCGTCTGTTTCACGAGGTCTGTCCATGACGCAAGAACCAACCAATGCTGCTGCTGATGAGGTTTCGGCTTTCCGAGAAAGCGTGATCAGCAAGCTGACCTATTCGATCGGCAAGGACCCGGAGCACGCATCCGACCACGACTGGTTCGAGGCAGTGGCGCTGGCGACACGCGATCGCATGATCGACCAATGGATGGACCGCACACGAGAGGGCTATCGTCAGGGCAAGAAGCGGGTCTACTACCTCTCGCTGGAATTTCTCATCGGCCGCCTGCTCACCGACAGCCTGAGCAACCTGGGCCTGCTCGAGGTGGCGCGCGAGGCGCTGGCGGGCGTGGACGTGGATTTCGAGCGCATCCGCGTGCTGGAGCCCGACGCCGCGCTCGGCAACGGGGGCCTCGGCCGGTTGGCGGCCTGCTTCATGGAAAGCATGGCCACGCTGGGTATTGCGTCGCACGGCTACGGCATCCGCTATGACCATGGCCTGTTCCGGCAGGCGATCGTGGACGGCTGGCAGCACGAGCAGACCGAGACCTGGCTGAATTTCGGCAACCCCTGGGAATTCGAGCGCCCGGAGGTCACCTACCTGATCGGCTTTGGCGGGCACGTCGTGGCCATGCCACAGGAAAGTGGCAGTCAGGAGCAACCCAAGCATTTCTGGCATTGGGCCGAAGGCGTGCGCGCCATCGCCTACGACACCCCGGTGGTGGGCTGGCGCGGTGCGAGCGTCAACACCCTGCGCCTGTGGCGCGCACGCGCCGAAGCCGACTTCCACCTCGAGCGCTTCAACGCCGGCGACCACATCGGCGCCGTGGCCGAGGAAGCGCGCGCCGAGAGCATCTCGCGCGTGCTCTATCCGGCCGACAGCACCGAGGCTGGCCAGGAGCTGCGCCTGCGCCAGGAATATTTCTTTGTCGCCGCGTCCCTGCAGGACCTGCTGCGCCGTCACCTGGACCAGCGCGGCACGCTGTTGAACCTGCCGGAATTCGCCGCCATCCAGCTCAACGACACCCACCCCGCAATCGCTGTTGCCGAGCTGATGCGCCTGCTGGTGGATGTCCACGACATCCCTTGGCGGAAGGCCTGGGAGCTGACCGTCGGCACCCTGTCCTATACCAACCACACGCTGCTGCCCGAGGCGCTGGAAACCTGGCCCGTCGGCCTGATGGAGCGCCTGCTGCCGCGGCACATGCAGATCATCTACCTGATCAACGCCCAGCACCTCGATGCGCTGCGCGAGCGCGGCATCCACGACCTCGACCTGCTGCGATCAGTGTCGCTGATCCAGGAGGACCATGGTCGCCGTGTGCGCATGGGCAACCTTGCGTTCCTCGGCTCGCATTGCGTGAACGGCGTCTCCGCGCTGCACACCGGGCTCATGCGCGAGACGGTGTTCACCGACCTGCATTCGCTGTATCCGAAACGGATCAGCAACAAGACCAACGGCATCACCTTCCGTCGCTGGCTCTACCAGTCCAACCCGCAGTTGACGCAGCTGCTGGTCGAGCATGTCGGGGAGGAATTGCTCGACTCGCCGGAAACCCTGCTGCGCCAGCTCGAGCCCTTCGCGGACCAGGCCGACTTCCGCGCCCGTTTCGCGGCGCAGCGGCGGCACAACAAGCAATTGCTGGCACGCATGATTCAGGAGCGCCTGGGCATCTGCGTGGACCCGACGGCGCTGTTCGACGTGCACGTCAAGCGCATCCATGAGTACAAGCGGCAGCTGCTCAACCTGCTGCACACCGTCGCGCTGTACCAGGCGATCCGCTCCGACCCGGGCGGCCACTGGGTGCCACGGGTGAAGATCTTCGCCGGCAAGGCGGCGGCCAGCTACCACACCGCCAAGTTGATCATCAAACTGACCAACGACATCGCCCGGACCATCAATGATGACCCCACCGTGCGCGGCCTGCTGAAAGTGGTGTTCCTGCCCAATTACAACGTCAGCCTGGCCGAGCGCATCATCCCGGCGGCGGACCTGTCCGAGCAGATCTCGACGGCCGGCCTCGAAGCGTCGGGGACCAGCAACATGAAGTTCGCCCTCAACGGTGCGCTGACCATCGGCACCCTCGATGGCGCCAATGTCGAGATGGCCGAGCAGATCGGCCGCGAGCACATGTTCATCTTCGGCATGACTGCCCAGGAAGTGGAGGCGCGCAAGCAGGCCAACGAGTACAACGCCGAGGCCACCATCATCGAGTCGCCGCGGCTCAACGAAGTGTTGATGGCCATTCGCAACGGCGCTTTTTCCTCCGACGACCCGTCGCGCTACACCGCCCTGATCGACGGGCTCAAATGGCACGATACCTTCATGGTCTGCGCAGACTTCGAGGCCTACTGGAAGGCGCAGCTGGACGTCGAGGCGCGCTGGCGCGATGCCGACAGCTGGTGGCGTTCGGCCGTGCTGAACACCGCGCGCACCGGCTGGTTCTCCTCGGACCGGACCATTCGCGAGTACGCCGAGGAGATCTGGAAGGTGCTCTGACGCGCCGCATGGAGGTAGTGAAAGGCGCCGGAAAACGGCGCCTGACGGAGCGTGCAGGCACTTTGCCGCTTCGCTGAACCTGCAGCGGATTGGCGGGTCTGAGGGAAGGTTAGTTTCCCCCTGGCCTGCTAAACTGCGCGGGTTTTTTCATCCTCCGGAGCCATCCCATGTCACGCGTAACCCTGAGTCGCTACCTGATCGAGCAGACCCGCAGCAACAACACCCCTGCTGATCTGCGTTTCCTTATCGAGGTAGTGGCCCGAGCGTGCAAGGAGATCAGCCACGCCGTGTCCAAGGGCGCTCTGGGCGGCGTGCTCGGGGCGACCGAGACCGAAAACATCCAGGGCGAGGTGCAGAAGAAGCTCGACGTCCTGTCCAACGAAATCCTCCTCGAAGCCAACGAATGGGGCGGTCACCTGGCCGGCATGGCGTCCGAGGAAATGGACAATGCCTACCAGATTCCCGGCAAGTATCCCAAGGGCGCCTACCTGCTCGTGTTCGACCCGCTGGATGGCTCCAGCAACATCGATGTCAACGTCTCCGTCGGCACCATCTTCTCGGTGCTGCGCTGCCCGGGTGAGTGCTTCACCCAGAACGATGCCCTCGGCGAAGAAGCCTTCCTCCAGCCGGGCACCAAGCAGGTGGCGGCCGGCTACGCCATCTACGGTCCGCAGACCATGCTGATGCTGACCCTTGGTAATGGCGTCATGGGCTTCACCCTCGACCGCGAGCTGGGCAGCTTCGTCCTCACTCACGAGAACCTGCGGGTGCCGGAATCCACCGCCGAATTCGCCATCAACATGTCCAATCAGCGCCATTGGGAAGCCCCGGTGCAGCGCTACGTCAGCGAGCTGCTCGCCGGTGCCGAGGGCCCGTTGGGCAAGAACTACAACATGCGCTGGATCGCCTCGATGGTGGCCGATGTGCATCGCATCCTGACCCGCGGCGGCATCTTCATGTACCCCAAGGATGCGCGGGAGCCTGGCAAGCCCGGCAAGCTGCGCCTGATGTACGAAGCCAACCCGATGTCCTTCATCATCGAGCAGGCCGGTGGCGCCGCCACCAACGGCACCCAGCGCATCCTCGACATCCAGCCCGAATCGCTGCACCAGCGCGTACCGGTCTTCCTCGGCTCCAAGGAAGAAGTCGAGCGCGCCACCGGCTACCACCAGGGCTGATCCATGCCAGCGCCCTGGCGGGACCTGCTGCTCTGGTGGTTCGGCGAGGGCGGCACCGCCCGGGAAATCGCCGACGCCAAGAGCCGTCTCTGGTTCGGCTACAAGGCCGAGCAGGACGCCGAGGCCCGCGAGCGTTTCGGCGAGTGGGTGGACCAGGCGCTGGCCGGCGAACTCTCCGATTGGGCCGAGAGCCCCGAAGGCTGGCTCGCCCTGGTGCTGCTGCTCGACCAGCTGCCGCGCATGATCTATCGCGGCACGCCCCGGGCCTTCGCCGGTGATGAGCGTGCGCAGCAACTGGTGCGCGACGGCATGGCCCACGGCGGTGACGTACTGCTCACGCCGCTACAGCGCGTCTTCATCTACCTGGTGCTCGAGCATGCCGAGCACCTCGGCCTGCAAGACCAGGCGGTGCAGCAGTTCGAAACGCTCGTGACCATCGCGGCACCGGACGAGCAGGCTCTGTTCGCCGACTTCCTCGACTACGCCGAGCGCCACCGTCAGGTCATCGCTCGTTTCGGGCGCTTTCCACATCGCAACGACATCCTTGGCCGAGCGTCCACCGAGGCCGAGCAGGCCTTTCTGGCCGAGCCCGGCTCGCGCTTCTAGCCATCCATGGGAGATCGTCATCTGGATGCGCCTGGTCCTGCTGTAACCTCAAGCTGCGCGGAACCTACCCAGGCTCCAGCCCCCTAATCTGCATAACCGATGGGCGGCCAAGCGAGGCCGACCGCTAGCGAAAGGAACCCCGTCATGTCGTTTCGTCATCTGCTGCTGATCCCCGCCGTTGCGTTGCTGGCTGCCTGCAGCCCGGTCACCCAGGAGAATTTCGCCAAGCTCAAGGCGGGCATGTCGCGAGCGGAGGTCGAGGAATTGCTCGGCAAGCCGGGCGAGTGCGCCGGTGCGCTGGGCATGTCCAGCTGCACCTGGGGGCAGAAGAATCGGTTCATCAGTGTCCAGTTCGCGGGCGACAAGGTCATGATGTTTTCCGGCCAGGGCCTGAAATGAGGAGAACCCGATGCGTGCACTGATCCTGTTGTTTACCGCCACGTTGCTCGCCGGTTGTGCCGGTTCGAAGCCGGACGATGCGCCCGAAACCGTCGGCCAGGTCGACCTCAAGCGTTACCAGGGGACCTGGTACGAACAAGCTCGCCTGCCCATGTTCTTCCAGCGCAATTGCGTGCGTTCCGAGGCGCACTACGAGCTGCAGCAGGACGGCCGTGTGGCTGTGACCAACCGCTGCGAAACCGGCGACGGGGAATGGGAACAGGCTGTCGGCGAGGCGGTGCCGCAGGCGCCTGGGCGCACCGATCGGCTCTGGGTACGTTTCGACAACTGGTTCAGCAATCTCTTCCCGGGCCTGACCAAGGGTCACTACTGGATTCTGTACCTCGACGAGGCCTACAGCGTGGCGCTGGTCGGCAGCCCTGACCGTGATTACCTCTGGCTGCTGTCACGCGATCAGGAGATCGATGCCAGCATGCGGGACAGGCTGCTCGAGCAAGCCCGCCAGCGCGGCTACGACACCAGCGAACTGATCTGGCGCGGCGAATCGTCCTGAGGAGTTCGGGCGCTTCGCCTGTTCGCGGGCATGGCCGTCGGGGTGCGCGGGTTCGCTACAGGGCGACTCGATCCGCGGGCCGCTATTCCCAATTCAACCGTGCCAGCTGCCACTCGCCGTCTTCCATCCACCATTCGAGTTTCACCTCGTAATGGCCGAGGCGCTCGGGCACCAGGCCTTCCGCGCCGGTCATGGCGACCTGCGCCTCGGTATGGCCCTTGTCCGCATAGCTGGGGTCGATCCAGCTTCGGCTGCCCAGCGCGATGACGCTGACCTTTCGGTTGCGCAGAAACATCAGCGTAGCGGTGCGTTTGACCCAGTCCCGGTCGAGTTGCTGGTTGGCATTGAAGTCGGCATGGATTCGCTCCATCAGCGCGCCGGTGTCCTTTTTCTCGATGCTGTCCTGCAGTGATCGCGCGGCCGCTTCGAGTGCGGCTTGCGGATCGTCACGACCGCACCCGACGAGTGCCAGCGCGGCAATGGCGGCGATTACTGCTAATTTCCATATGGGCATGCCTAACCTCTCGATCCTCGTTATGATGCCGGAACCGCCAGGCGGCCAGTGCCCCTCGTCCCGACCATGGAGTGTGCCATGCAGACCTTATACCCGGAGATCAAACCCTACGCCCGGCACGAGTTGGCGGTTGAAGCACCGCATGTTCTCTATGTCGACGAGAGTGGGTCACCGGAAGGCCTGCCCGTGCTCTTCGTGCATGGCGGCCCGGGCGGCGGTTGCGACGCGCTGAGCCGGCGCTTCTTCGATCCGACGCTGTACCGCATCGTCACCTTCGACCAGCGCGGCTGCGGCCGCTCGACGCCTCACGCCAGCCTGGAGCACAACACCACCGCCCACCTCGTCAGCGACATCGAGCGCATCCGCGAGCACCTGGGCATCGACAAATGGGTATTGTTCGGCGGTTCCTGGGGCTCGACCCTGTCGCTGGCCTACGCCCAGGCCTATCCCGAGCGCGTCCATGCGCTGATCCTGCGTGGCGTCTTCCTCTGCCGACCGCAGGAGCTGTCCTGGTTCTATCAGGAGGGTGCCAGCCGGATATTCCCGGACTACTGGCAGGACTACCTGGCACCGATCCCGCCGGAGGAGCGGGGCGACCTGATCAAGGCCTATTACAAGCGACTCACCGGCACCGATCAGATTGCCCAGATGCACGCGGCCAAGGCCTGGTCCTGCTGGGAAGGGCGCACGGCCACCCTGCGTCCGAATACGCAGGTGGTCGATCGCTTCTCCGATACCCATCGAGCCCTGGCGATGGCGCGGATCGAATGCCACTACTTCATCAATCAGGCATTTCTCGAGCCGAACCAGCTGCTGCGCGACATGCACAAGATCGCTCATCTGCCCGCCATCATCGTGCACGGCCGCTACGACGTGATCTGCCCGTTGGAGAACGCGTGGGAACTGCACGAGGCCTGGCCCAACAGTGAACTGAAGATCATCCGCGAGGCCGGGCATTCGGCCGCCGAGCCGGGCATCTGCGATGCATTGGTCCGCGCCGCGGCAGACATCGCCCAGCGCCTGCTCGACCTGCCACCCGAGGAAGCCTGATGAGGGCACTGATCCAGCGTGTGCGTCAGGCGCGGGTCGAGGTAGCGGGTGAGGTGGTCGGTTCCATCGACCAGGGGCTGCTGGTGCTGGTAGGCGTCCAGCGCGAAGACGACCAGGCGCGCGCCGACAAGCTGCTGCACAAGCTGCTGCGCTATCGGGTCTTCAGCGACGAGCAGGGCAAGATGAATCGGTCGCTGATCGAGACCGGCGGCGGCCTGTTGCTGGTCTCGCAGTTCACCCTCGCCGCCGATACCGGCAGTGGGTTGCGCCCGAGTTTCTCCAGCGCCGCGCCGCCAGCGCTCGGTGAAGCCCTGTATGACTACCTGCTGGCCCAGGCGCGGTTGCAGCATCCGCGGGTCGCATGCGGACGCTTCGGCGCGGACATGCAGGTGCACCTGCAGAACGACGGTCCGGTGACCTTTCTGCTGGAGAGCTGAGAGGCGGGCTTCAGCGTTTCGACGGTTCCAGGCCGTTTTCGTGCAGCCAGGTGATGGCGTATTCGCGTAGCTGTACGGCCTGGTAGTCCTGCCAGGCCTGACGCGCCGCGGGGAAATCCTCCAGTTTGAAATCGAAGGTACGCAGCGGCTTGCGACCCTGCAGGGCGTGGCTCAGCACCGCATGTGCGTTGGGGTCGTGCAGGGTGAACAGAAAGGCCTCGCGCATGGCGACCGATTGCGCCAGGCCGAGCGGCTCGATGTGCAGGTAGCGGTCGTCCTGTACGTCGTATTTTTCGTTGACGCCGGGTGGCGACTCGCCAGGAAAGACCGCCCGGATCTCGCCAGACTCCAGATCCAGGTAATGTTCACTGGCGTCGCGGTTGTCCAGCGCGTATTCCAGCCGGTGAATGTCGATGGTCAAGGGACGCATGGCGGCTACTGCCTGTTGAGGATTCAGGTGTTATGACAGGCCAGTCCCCATGGCGTGCGTCACGTTCATCGGTAGGTGGCGACACCGGCGCCGAGGACCGTCAGAACAGGCGGGCCAGCAGCGCGCTGACGGCCGTCTCGACCCGCAGGATGCGCTCACCGAGCTGCACCGGCTGCAGGCCGGCGGCGGCGAGCTTCTCGACTTCGTAGGGAATCCAGCCGCCTTCCGGGCCAATGGCCAGCGTGACCGGCTCATTCAGCGCGCGCGGGCATGGCGGATGGTCGCCGGGGTGGCCGAGCAGCCCGCGCGTACCGGCAGCCAGCCCCGGTAGCCGATCCTCGACGAAGGGCTTGAAGCGCTTCTCGATGACGACCTCTGGCAGCACGGTATCGCGCGCCTGCTCCAGCCCCAGTAGGAGCTGCTCGCGAATCGCCTGCGGCTCGAGGAAGGGCGTCTGCCAGAAACTCTTTTCCACGCGATAGCTGTTGAGCAGGATCAGCCTGGGCACGCCCATGGCGGCGACCGTCTGCAGCACCCGGCGCAACATCTTCGGCCGTGGCAGGGCCAACAGCAGGGTGACCGGCAGTTTCGCCGGCGGAGCGCGGTCCAGCTCGATGGCCAGCTCCGCTTCATCGGGCGTCAGGCGCAGCAGCCGTGCCATCCCCATGTCGCCGCCCAGCAGGCCGACGCGCAGGCGTTCGCCCGCTTCGGCGCGGTGCACTTCATGGATATGCGTGAGTCGGCGGTCGCGCACCACGGCACGGTCGGCGGCGACCAGGTCGGCCGCCTCCAGCAGCAGCAGGTTCACGGACGGGGAGCGGGCGGTTGGTCGCCGGGTTGCGGCCGATCACCCTCCGCATCTCCGCGGAACTCGACCTCGCGTTTTTCCACCATGCTGCCGGCGATGACCCCGGCTTCGAACAGCAGCCACATCGGGATGGCCAGCAACGCCTGAGAGAAGACGTCCGGTGGCGTCAGCACCATCCCGACGACGAAACAGCCGACGACGACGTAGGGCCGGCTCTTGCGCAGGGTGGCGACGTCCACGATACCGACCCAGATGAGCAGGAAGGTCGCCACCGGAATCTCGAACGCCACGCCGAAGGCGAAGAACAGCGTCAGCACGAAGTCCAGGTACTGGCCGATGTCGGTCATCATCGCCACACCCTCGGGCGTCACGCTGGCGAAGAAACCGAACATGATCGGGAACACCACGAAGTACGCGAAGGCCATGCCGCCGTAGAACAGGAAGATGCTGGAAATCAGCAGGGGCACCGCGATGCGCTTCTCGTGCTTGTACAGGCCGGGCGCGATGAACCCCCAGATCTGGTACAGGATCACCGGCATCGACAGGAACAGCGCCACCATCATGGTCAGCTTGAACGGCGTGAGGAACGGCGAGGCGACGCCGGTCGCGATCATCGTCGCGCCTTCGGGCAGGTAGGCCCGCAGCGGCGCGGCCACCAACGCGTAAATCTGCTGGGAGAAATAGAACAGCCCGGCGAACAGCACGAGAATGGCCGCCACACAGCGCAACAAGCGCTTGCGCAACTCCGTCAGGTGGGCAACCAGCGGCATTTCCTGGTCGTCGATGGATGTATTGCTCATGGCTCAGGCGATTTGTCCGGGCGGGGAACGGGGGCCGTGTCGACGGGCTTGGTTTCGGTTGCGGGCGCGCTCAGGTCGCTGCTGGCATCCGGCGGCGGTGTGGCGGATTGCGGCGAGGCGGCGCTGCTGTTCGGCGAGCTGGGCATGATGCTCTGCTTCATTTCCCGCTCGAGGTCGAGGATGCGCTCGTTGTGCAGCTGGCGACGGATCTCGTCGGCGCCGATCTCGCGTTCGACCTCGGCCTTGATGTTGGCGAAGCTGCGCTTGGCGCGGCCGATCCACAGACCTGCGGTGCGTACGGCGCCCGGCAAGCGCTCCGGGCCCAGCACGAACAGCGCGATCAGGCCGACCAGCAACAGCTCGGTGAAGCCAATATCGAACATGGCGTGTCAGTTCTTCTTGGCTGGATCGTCGACCTTGCGGGCCTCGGCATCGATGGTGTGGCTCTGCTTTTCCTCGACACCGGGCTTCTCGTCCTCGGTGCCCATCGACTTGCGGAAACCCTTGATCGCGTCACCGAGGTCCGAACCCAGGCCCTTGAGGCGCTTGGTGCCGAACAACATGACGACGATGAGCAGGATGATCAGGAGTTGCCAGATGCTGATTCCACCAAAACCCATGCTGCATTACTCCAAATAGATTGTCAGGATTGTGGGCGTGCGGCCTTTTCCGCCAGCCCGGAAAGTCCAAACCGCCGGTCCAGTTCGTCCAGCACCGCCTGCGGGTGCTGGTCCAGCGCGGCAAGCATCACCAGGCTGTGAAACCAGAGATCTGCGGTCTCGTATATCAGGTCGCTGGCGTCGCCGCTGGCGGCCGCGTCCTTGGCGGCGAGGATGGTTTCGATCGATTCCTCGCCGACCTTTTCCAGGATCTTGTTCAGGCCCTTGTGATACAGGCTGGCAACATAGGAGCTGTCGGCGGCCGCGCCCTTGCGGGCTTCCAGCACCTCGGCCAGGCGGGTGAGGGTGTCACTCATGCTTGTGCTCCGCATAGATCGCGTGCGGGTCCTTGAGCACGGCGTCGACGGTTTTCCAGTCACCGTTCTCGAAGACCCGATAGAAGCAGCTTTCGCGGCCGGTGTGGCAGGCAATACCACCGATCTGCTCGACCCTCATCACGATGACGTCGGCGTCGCAATCCAGGCGCAGCTCATGAAGCTTTTGCACATGCCCGGACTCCTCGCCCTTGCGCCACAGCTTGCCACGCGAACGTGACCAATAGATGGCGCGGTTTTCTGCCGCGGTCAGCGCCAGCGCCTCGCGATTCATCCAGGCCATCATCAGGATGCGCCCGGTCTGATGGTCCTGGGCGATGGCCGGCACCAGGCCGTCTTCGTTCCAGTTGATTTGGTCCAGCCAGTTCATCGGATTCTCCACTCAGTGCGTCCAGTGTGCCAGCCCGCCCGACCGCTGGCTATCGGCGCACCACGATGTAGACACCGGCCGCCAGCATCAGCCAGGCGGGCCAGGTGGCCAGCGCCGACAGGCTCTGCGCGCTGGCCGCCAGCGTCGCACCACCGCCCAGCAGGGCCGCGCCAACCAGGCGCAGCGGCCAATGGTCGCGCTGTTCGCGCCAAGGCGGCGGCAGATTGTTCGCGTGCGGGTTGGACATGCGCTCGAGCAGTTCGCGGGTCATGCCGGCCAGGTGCGGCAGTTGTTCGATCTGCGCCTGGGCGTTCTTCAAGAGTTGTTTCGGGCTCATGCGCTCGCGCATCCAGCGTTCGAGATAGGGCTGGCCGGTCGCCCAGAGGTCGAGCTCGGGGTAGAGTTCGCGCCCCAGCCCCTCGATGTTCAGCAACGTCTTCTGCAGCAGCACCAGTTGCGGCTGCACTTCCATGTTGAAGCGTCGAGCCACCTGGAACAGGCGTACCAGCAGCTGGCCGAAAGAGATGTCCTTGAGTGGTTTTTCGAAGATGGGTTCGCAGACGGTGCGGATGGCCGCCTCGAACTCGTTGACCTTGGTTTCCGCCGGGACCCAGCCCGAGTCGATGTGCAGCTGGGCGACCTTGCGGTAGTCGCGCTTGAAGAAGGCCACGAGGTTGCGGGCCAGGTAGTCCTGGTCTTCGGGCGTGAGGCTGCCGACGATGCCGAAATCCACCGCGATGTACTGTGGGTTCCACGGCTGATGTGTGCTGACGAAGATGTTGCCGGGATGCATGTCGGCGTGGAAGAAGCTGTCGCGAAAGACCTGGGTGAAGAAGATCTCCACGCCGCGCTCGGCCAGCTGCTTCATGTCGGTGCGCTGCTCAGCCAGGCGCGTCATGTCGGTCACCGGCACGCCGTAGATGCGCTCCATGACCAGCACCTGCGGCCGGCACAGGTCCCAGTACACCTGCGGCACGTAGAGCAGCGGCGAGCCCTGGAAGTTGCGCTTGAGCTGGCTCGCGTTGGCCGCCTCGCGCAGCAGGTCCAGTTCGTCATAGATCGTCTTGGCGTAGTCGTCGACCACCTCGACCAGATGCAGGCGACGGGCCTCGGTGGAGGCGCGCTCGGCCGTCTTGGCCAGCAGGAACAGCCAGGCGAGATCCTGGCTGATGACCGGTCGCAGGTTGGGCCGTACCACCTTGACCACCACTTCCTCGCCGCTGCGCAGCTTGGCCGCGTGCACCTGGGCCACCGAGGCGGAGGCCAGCGGCTTGCTGTCGAAGCGGGCGAACAGCTGACCGACCGGCGCACCGAGCTGACGCTCGATGAGCGCGGTGGCGACGGCCGAATCGAAGGGCGGCACGCGGTCCTGCAGCATCGCCAGCTCTTCGGCGATATCCAGCGGCAACAGGTCGCGGCGGGTCGAAAGAATCTGGCCGAACTTGATGAAGATCGGGCCCAGGCCTTCCAGTGCCAGGCGCAGGCGGGCCCCGCGGGACAGCGCGCTACGGCGGCGCGGTAGCCAGCGCCAGGGCAGCAGATAGCTGGTCGCACGCAGCCACCAGGGCATCGGCAGGTCGAGAATGATGTCGTCGAGGCGGTAGCGGATGACCACCAGCAGGATGCGAAAAAGGCGGCGTGCCGCGGCGAACAGCTTCATTCGGAACGATCTGGATTCAGGGATTGGGCGAGCCGTTCGATTCGTGCCTCGAGGCGGTCGAGATCGAGCTTGAGGCGGTCGAGTTCGGCGAAGCGGGTTTCGGCCTCGGCGGTGCCCACCAGGGTTCGCGATTCTTCGTTGAGGTAGTCGGCCAGGTCCTGACGCAGGCTGTCGGCGCTGTCGCGCCACCATTGGGCCTGGTTGCGTACGCCGGTGCCGAGCAGCTGGGTCGCGACAGGTCCGAGCAGACGCGAGACTTCGTACTCCCAGTCCAGCTCCAGGTCCTGCAAGACTTCGGCGAGGGCCATCAAGACCCCGCTGTCGCCGTCGATCTCGACGTCAGGGCCGTGCAGGATCGCCGTCTTGTTGCGACTGGTGGCCAGGCGCAGCAAGCTCGCCGCCGGTGCGCGCAGCCGGCAGTCGGGTTCGCTTCCCCAGTCCGCTGCCAGCCGCAGGCCCTCGCTGTCGGCGAGGATATACAGGCGCCAGGCAGGTCTGGTGCAATCGACCTCGATGATCCTGCCCGCGAGCCGGGCCAGCCGCGGCAGGGCGCTCGGATCCAGGCGCAGGGCACGATTGATGCCGCGCTCGGCGGCGGCGAGCAGGGCCGTGCGCAACATCAGGGTTTGATGCCGCGATGCAAGGCGACGATGCCGCCGGTCATGTTGTGATAGGTGACGCGCTCGAAACCGGCGTCGGCCATCATGCCCTTGAGCGTTTCCTGGTCCGGATGCATGCGGATCGACTCGGCCAGGTAGCGGTAGCTCTCCGAGTCATTGGTGATGAGCTTGCCCATCATCGGCAGCAGGCTGAACGAGTAGGCGTCGTAGGCCTTGGAGAACAGCGGGTTGGTGGGTTTGGAGAACTCCAGCACCAAGAGCCGGCCGCCCGGTTTGAGCACCCGCAGCATGGAGCGCAGCGCGTCTTCCTTGTGGGTCACGTTGCGCAGGCCGAAGGCGATGGTGACCACATCGAAATGGTTGTCCGGGAAGGGCAGCTTTTCCGCGTCGGCCTGGACGAACTTGACGTTGCCGGTCACGCCCTTGTCGAGCAGCCGGTCGCGGCCGACCTTGAGCATCGAGGCATTGATGTCTGCCAGTACCACCTCGCCGGTCGGCCCGACGATGCGTGAGAACTGACGCGTGAGATCACCCGTGCCGCCGGCAATGTCGAGAATGCGGTTGCCCTGGCGCGCGCCGGACAGCTCGATGGTGAACCGTTTCCACAGCCGGTGCACGCCACCGGACATGAGGTCGTTCATCAGGTCGTACTTGGCGGCCACCGAGTGGAAGACTTCAGCCACTTTCTGGGCCTTCTCGCTCTCCGGCACGTTCTTGTAGCCGAAGTGCGTGGTGGGCTCTGCGTCATGCGCTTTGCGGGGATCGGTCATGTCACTGTCACCGGAAGAATGTGCCCCGCATTCTAAACCTAAAAAGCGATGGAGCCGACAAAAGCGCTGGAGCCTGGAAGGTCGAGCGTTCGCGCGTTGCGTCGGCCGTGTCGTTTTGTCGCGAAGGCCGAGGAATGCACCAGGAGATGAAGCGGCAGGTGGTTCGCCCCAGCCCCTAAAGCATCAACTTCACCGGCGAAACATCCGGGTCGCGGGATTTGCCCGCCTTGGTCAGATCGTCCAGATAGCGGTCCCACATCGCCTGCTGGTGCGTCGCGAGGTGATGCAGGTAGTCCCAGGTGTACAGGCCGCTGTCATGGCCGTCGCTGAAGACGAGCTTGAGTGCGTACTGTCCAGCCGGCTCGATGCCCTCGAGCGCGACATTGATCTTGCCGGTCTGCAGTACCGGGTTGCCGTGCCCCTGCACTTCGGCGGACGGCGAATGGACACGCAGGAACTCGGCCGGCAGTTCATAGCGCGCCGTTCCGTATTCCAGTTCCAGTGTCCTGGAGCGCTTGTGCAGTTTGATCGCGGTGGGAATGTGCATGGACGTCTACTCGGTAGAGGCCGGAAGCCGGAAGCAGCGCTGTCACTTCCGGCTCCTGGCGTTCAGCTGCCTTAAAGGATATACCTCGACAGATCCTCATCCTCGGCCAGTTCGCCGAGGTGGCTGTTGACGTAGGCGGTGTCGATGCGGATCGGTTCGCCGTTCTGCTGACCGGCCAGGTCGCCGGCGCTGAAGGAGACTTCCTCGAGCAGGCGCTCGAGCAGCGTGTGCAGGCGGCGCGCACCGATGTTTTCGGTCTTCTCGTTGACCTGCCAGGCGATCTCCGCGAGGCGCTTGATGCCGTCGCCGGTGAATTCGATGGCCAGCCCCTCGGTTTTCAGCAGCTCACGATACTGCTCGGTGAGCGAGGCGTGCGGTTCGGTGAGGATGCGCTCGAAGTCTTCGGGCGACAGGGCCTTGAGCTCGACCCGAATCGGCAGGCGGCCCTGCAGCTCTGGCACCAGGTCGCTGGGCTTGGACAGATGGAAGGCACCCGAGGCGATGAACAGGATATGGTCGGTCTTGACCATGCCCAGTTTGGTATTGACCGTGCTGCCCTCGATCAGCGGCAAGAGATCGCGCTGCACGCCTTCACGCGAGACGTCCGCGCCGCTGGTGTTGCCGCGCTTGGCGACCTTGTCGATCTCGTCGATGAAGACGATGCCGTTCTGCTCCACCGCTTCCAGCGCACGCGCCTTGAGCTCTTCTTCGTTGACCAGGCGCGCCGCTTCCTCGTCGCGGACCAGCTTGAGCGCGTCCTTGATCTTCAGCTTGCGGCTCTTCTTCTTGCCCTTGCCCATATTGGCGAAGAGATTCTGCAGCTGGTTGGTCATCTCCTCCATGCCCGGCGGCGCCATGATTTCCACGCCGCCCGGGTTCTCGGCCACTTCGATGTCGATTTCCTTGTCGTCCAGCTGACCTTCCCGCAGGCGCTTGCGAAACAGCTGGCGGGTGTTGGAATCGGTGCTCTGCATCGGCTCCTCGCTGAAGCCCACCGGGCGGGCCTGGGGCAGCAGCGCATCGAGAATGCGCTCTTCGGCGGCGTCCTCGGCGCGATGGCGCATCTTCACGACTTCCTGCTCGCGCAGCAGCTTCAGAGCGGCATCCGCCAAATCGCGGATGATCGATTCGACATCGCGACCGACATAGCCCACCTCGGTGAACTTGGTCGCTTCGACCTTGATGAAGGGCGCGTTGGCCAGCTTGGCCAGGCGACGGGCGATCTCGGTCTTGCCGACACCGGTCGGGCCGATCATCAGGATGTTCTTGGGCGTGACTTCAGGGCGCAGCTCGGGGGCCAGCTGCATGCGCCGCCAGCGGTTGCGCAGGGCGATGGCGACGGCACGCTTGGCGTCGTCCTGGCCGATGATGTGGCGGTTGAGTTCGTGGACGATCTCGCGAGGCGTCATGGACATGTTTCAGGTACTCCGGGACTCGAGCGCTCAGTTGGCGCTGTCGAGTTCCTCGATGGTCAGATTCTGGTTGGTGAAGACACAGATGGTGCCGGCAATGTTCAATGCCGTTTCGGCGATTTCCTGGGCGCTCATCTCGTCGCCGCCCTTCTGCAGCAGGGCGAGGGCCGCAGCCTGGGCGAAACCGCCGCCGGAGCCCATTGCGATCAGGTCGTGTTCCGGCTGAACGACGTCGCCGTTACCCGTGATGATCAGCGAGGCGTCTTTGTTGGCCACGGCGAGCATGGCTTCCAGGCGGCTCAGCGAACGGTCGGTGCGCCAGTCTTTCGCCAGCTCGACGGCGGCGCGCACCAGGTGGCCCTGGTGTTTTTCCAGTTGGCCTTCGAAGCGCTCGAAAAGGGTAAAGGCATCGGCGGTGGCGCCTGCGAAACCGGCTAGCACCTGGCCATGGTAGAGGCGACGAACCTTCTTGGCGTTGCCTTTCATGACGGTATTGCCAAGGGAAACCTGGCCGTCGCCGCCCATGACGACTTTGCCGTTGCGGCGCACTGAAACGATGGTGGTCAAGGGGGAAATCTCCACGCAGCGGGGCGATGAATGCCCGAATGCGCTTGATATGGGGCACGCTGCCACGCATTTCAACCAGGCGTTGAATCCTCAACCCAGCGTGGGGCGCGAAGCCGGCCGGTGCGACCCGATGGGCAGATGCACCGGCCTGCAGGGGTCGCCTTACGCGGCACCGACGCCCGCTGGTGGATCGGGCTCGCGCGGCACCTTCGGGTCGTCGCTGAAGGCGATCACCTTACGCAGCCGCACGGGAATCGACTTGGCCGCCGGCACCTTGCTGCGCTCGGCGTGATGCCAGACCGGCAGCAGCGCGTTGCATTCGGGGTAATAGCCGGCGCAGCAGCCTTCCGGGATGTTGTAAGGCGTGACGCGCAACGGCCTGACCGAACGGTGTACGCCGTCGTGGACCACGGTGATCGCCTCGAGCTTGTCCCCTTCGGCAAAGCCGAGCCGTGCCATGTCGTTGCTGTTCATCAGGATCACCGCGCGGGTGCCCTGGATGCCGCGGAAGCGGTCGTTGTAGCCGTATACGGTGGTGTTGAACTGGTCGTTGCTGCGCAGCGTCATGAGCTGCAGCACATCGCGGGCTTCGTGGCCGCCGGCCTCGGTGTCCGGGTCTTCGGCAAGCGAAGGCGGGTTGATGAAGTTGGCCTTCCCTGACTCGGTCGCCCACTCGCGTTTGCTCGCACCCAGCGGACGGTGGAAGCCGCCGGGCTCCATCATGCGCACGTTGAAGTCGTGAAAGATCTCGGGATAGCTCTCGGCGATGGCGTCGCGGACCAGCCCGTAATTGCCGACCCAGGCGTCCCAGTCGAGGTTCGGGTTGTCAACCAGCGTGGCCTTTGCCAGTCGCGCAACGATCGCCGGTTCTGACAGCAGCCCCTCGGCCGCCGGCTCGGCCACGCCGCGCCAGGCCCGAATGCAACCGGTGCTGTCTTCAGTGGTGTGGTGCTGCTCGCCGGTCGCCTGGCGATCGATTTCGGTGCGGCCCAGGCATGGCAGGATGTAGGAAATCTTGCCAGTCACCAGATGGTTGCGGTTGAGCTTGGTCGAGACTTGTACGGAGAGCTGCAGCTTGCGCCAGGCCGGCTCCATTTGCAGCGTGTCCGGGATGGCCCGGACGAAATTGCCGCCCATGGCGACGAAGCCCTTGATTCGGCCGTCCAGAATGCCCTCGCAAGCCTCGATGGTATTGACGCCATCCTCGCTGGGCGGCTCGAAGCCGAACTGGCGGCGAAGGTTGTCCGCCGGCACCTTCTTGGCCTTTTCGGTAATTCCGACGGTCCGTTGGCCCTGTACGTTCGAGTGCCCGCGCACGGGCAGGATGCCGGCACCTTCCTTGCCCATGTTGCCGCGCATGAGCAGCAGGTTGACCAGCATCTGGATCGCTTGCACGCCATGCCGGTGCTGGGTCAGCCCCATGCCGTAGGCAGCGATTACCCGATCGCAACGGGCGTACTCGACGGCAGCGGCTTCCATCGCGCTGCGGCTGAGACCGGAGCGACGCTCGAGCATCGGCCAGCTGTAGCCCCGCATGCGCGCCTCGAAGGCCTCGAAGCCCTGGGTGTGCTGTTCGATGAATGCGACGTCCAGCACGCGCGGGCGGCCGGCCGCGACAGCCTCGTCGTCCAGGTCGAACAAGGCCTTGCACATGCCGGCGATCGCGGCGATGTCGCCGCCGATCTTCACCTGGTGGTACTGGGTGCTGACCTTCGTTTCGTCCGGTGTCAGCATCTCGCGCGGCGATTGCGGATTGACGAAGCGCTCCAGGCCGCGCTCGCGAATGGGATTGAAGGTGATGATCGGCGCGCCTCGCTCGCGCGCTTCCTGTAGCTGGTGCAGCATGCGCGGGCTGCTGGTACCGGTGTTCTGGCCGAAGAACAGCATGCCGTCCATCTTGTGCAGGTCGTTCAGGGTTACGGTGGCGACCGGCACCCCGATGCTTTCCGGCAGCGCAACGGAGGTGCTCTCGTGGCACATGTTGGAGCTGTCGGGCAGGTTGTTGGTGCCGTACATCCGCGCCAGGACGGCGTACATGTAGGCGGTTTCCAGCGCTGCCCGCCCGGACATGTAGAACACCACCTCGTTCGGGTCGGCCATGGCCTTGAGTTCGCGTCCGATCTCGGCGAAGGCTTCATCCCAGGCGACGGGGCGGTACTTGTCGCTGGCCGCGTCATAGCGCATGGGATGGGTCAGCCGGCCCTGCTGTTCGAGGTCGAAGTCCGTCCAGTTGAGCAGTTCGCTCACCGTGTGACGTTCGAAGAAGTCGGGTCCGCAACGCCGGCTGGTGTTCTCCCAGGCGGTCGCCTTGGCGCCGTTCTCGCAAAAAGATAGCGGGCGGGACGGGTGCGGCTTGGCCCAGGCGCAACTGACGCAGGCGAAGCCGTCGATGGGCTTGTTCTGTTTGAGCAGCAGCGCGGCGCCCGACAGCGGAATCCTCTCGCGCACCAGAATGTTGGCTACCGAGTAGGCAGAACCCCAACCGCCGGAGGGCGCCTGGTAGGGCTTGAACGATGGCTGGCTCACGTCATCCTCCTGTGCTGTGCGCGGCGGCAAGTACTAGTTACGACGTGGGGTGGGTATGAACGTTCAACCTTACTGACAACAGGGTAAAAGGACCGGATAGCGACCTATTCGAGGGCGAAATCGAGCTGGCGCCAGGCCTCGTACACGGCTACCGCGACGGTATTGGACAGGTTCAGGCTGCGGCTGTCCGGGCGCATCGGCAGGCGCAGACGCCGGTCGCTGGGTTGGGCGTCGCGGATCTCCGGTGGCAGGCCACGGCTCTCCGGGCCGAACAGAAAGGCATCGCCACGTTGGAAGCGGACCTGATGGAACGGCTGCGAGCCCTTGGTGGTGAAGGCAAACAACCGGGGGCGGCCGATGCTGTCCAGGCAGCTGTCCAGGTCGGCGTGCCGCCGGAGCGGGGCATATTCGTGATAGTCGAGGCCGGCGCGGCGAAGGCGCTTGTCGTCGAGTTCGAACCCCAGGGGCTCGATCAGGTGCAGGCTGCAGCCGGCATTGGCGCAGAGCCTGATAATGTTGCCGGTATTCGGCGGAATCTCCGGCTGGAAAAGGATCACATGGAACATGCGCGGCACCGACTCTGAAAACGACCGGCAGTCTACTGCGGATGAGGATCCGCTACCTCGTTTGCGACGACGCTATTTCGCCTCGCTGGTACTGCTCGGGCTGCTGTTCGGTTCGTTTCTTGGGCGTGTGTTCAAGCCCGGGCCGGTGCAGCTGTTGCGCGTGGAGCCCACGGACGACGGGCTGCGGCTGTGGTTCGATCGTGAGCCGGAACTTTACAGCCAGGACGTCGAGGGTGCGGTGGGCATGCTGTTTCAGGCGCAGGGCGAGGCGCAGAACGGACAGATCGAGCTGACCGGGGTGCGCAGCAACTGGCGCGTTCAGACCACTGAGCGCGGGTTGTTGCTGCACCTGGTCGCGACCCGGCCACTGGTGGCGCAATGGCATGGCGAGAAGGTCGAAGGCGGCTGGCGGCTGGACCTCCAGGTGCGGCCGCGGGGTTGATCCGCGGCGCTGGCGATCAGCCTTCGTCGTTTTCGTCGTCGTCGCCGCTGTCCCCGCCCATGCCAAGTTCCTTGATCTTGCGCGTCAGGGTGTTGCGGCCCCAGCCGAGCAGCAGGGCCGCATCGCGCCGGCGCCCGGCGGTGTGCTTGAGCGCCGTCTCGATCATGATGCGCTCGAAGGCCGGTACCGCTTCGTCGAGCAGGTTCGACTGGCCGCGCGCCAGGGCCAGGTCCGCCCAATGGCGCAGCGCCTGCTCCCAGTTGTTCGACGGCATGGCGTCGGCAGGCTGGTTGAGCAGCTCCGGTGGCAGATCGTCGACGTGCACTTCGCGCCCGGACGCCATGACCGTGATCCAGCGGCAGGTGTTCTCCAGCTGGCGCACATTGCCGGGCCAGGGCAGGTTCTGCAGGTATTCCTCGGTCTCGCTCTTGAGCAGCTTGGTTTCGACCGAGAGCTCCGTCGCCGCGCTGGCGAGAAAGTGCGAGGCCAGCGCGGGGATGTCCTCGCGTCGGTCGGACAGCCGCGGGATATGGATGCGGATGACATTGAGCCGGTGGAACAGGTCTTCGCGGAACTTGCCGGCTTGCACCAGGCTTTCCAGGTCCTGATGGGTCGCAGCGATGATGCGCACGTCCACCTTCACCGGCGTATGGCCACCGACGCGGTAGAACTCGCCGTCGGCCAGCACGCGCAGCAGACGGGTCTGGGTGTCGGCCGGCATGTCGCCGATCTCGTCGAGGAACAGGGTGCCGCCGTCGGCCTGTTCGAAGCGCCCGCGACGCTGGTTGGCTGCGCCAGTGAAGGCGCCCTTCTCGTGGCCGAACAGCTCCGATTCCATCAGATCCTTGGGTATCGCTGCCATGTTCAGAGCGATGAAGGGCGAGGCTGAGCGCGGGCTGTGGCGATGCAGGGCGTGGGCGACCAGCTCCTTGCCGGTGCCGGACTCACCGTTGATCAGCACGGTGATATTGGAGTGGCTGAGACGGCCGATCGCGCGGAACACCTCCTGCATCGCCGGCGCCTCGCCGATGATCTCCGGGGTGCGCGGTTGGCCGGCCGGCTGGTGGGTCGCCTGCTGCTCCTTGGCATGCAGCCCGGCGCGCTTGACCAGGGAGACGGCATCGTCGACGTCGAATGGCTTGGGCAGGTATTCGAATGCCCCCCCTTGGTAGGACGCCACCGCGCTGTCGAGGTCCGAGTGCGCCGTCATGATGATGACGGGAAGCCGCGGGTAGAGTTCGCGAATCTGTGCCAGCAGGTCCAGCCCGCTGATGCCCGGCATGCGGATGTCCGAGATGATCACGTCCGGCTGCTGCCGCGCCAGTTTCGACAGCACGCCTTCGGCGCTATCGAAGCTCTGAGTGGTCATGCCCTCCTGTTGCAGGGCCTTTTCCAGCACCCAACGGATGGAACGGTCGTCGTCGATAATCCAGACAGTTTCGCTGCGGCTCATGCGGTTGGTGCTCCATTTTCCAGCGGCAGGAAGATCGAGAACGCGGTATGCCCGGGATGGCTTTCGCATTCGATCAGGCCCTGGTGCTGACTGATGATGTTCTGGGTGATCGCGAGGCCCAGGC
Organism: Stutzerimonas marianensis; assembly: GCF_022810315.1. NCBI lineage: Bacteria > Pseudomonadati > Pseudomonadota > Gammaproteobacteria > Pseudomonadales > Pseudomonadaceae > Stutzerimonas > Stutzerimonas marianensis. Next base: position 195,776 of record NZ_JALGRD010000010.1, read on the forward strand.
CGGTGCCGTCGGGGCGGCCGCTGACCATCGGGTAGAAGAGGGTGTTCTGCAGTTCGGCGGGAATACCCGGGCCGTTGTCGATGATCTCGATGCGCGCGACCAGGCGGTGGCGGATATGGCCGATGGTGAACTGGCGCAGGGTGCGGGTACGCAGGGTCAGTCGACCGAGGCCCAGTTCGGTCTGCCCGGCAAGAGCCTGCATCGCGTTGCGCATGATGTTGAGCACGGCCTGGATCATCTGCTCATGGTCCATGAGCAGCTCGGGAATGCTCGGGTCGTAGTCGCGCACCAAAATGAGGCTGCCCTGTGACTCAGCTTCGATCAGGCTCGCCACGTGCTCCAGCACTTCGTGGATGTTGACCATCGACAGTGACGGCAGCTTGTTCGAGCCGAGCATGCGATCGACCAGATTGCGCAGCCGATCGGCCTCCTCGATGATCACCTCGGTGTAATCCTTCAGGTGCTCCTCGGGCAGCTCGCGGGCCAGCAACTGCGCCGCGCCGCGGATGCCGCCGAGCGGGTTCTTGATCTCATGGGCCAGGCCGCGGACCAGCATCTTGGTGGTTTCCTGCTTGGACAGCTGGGCCTCTTCCTTGGTGATCCGCAGCAGGCGATCGCGCGGCAGCACCTCGAGCAACAGCATCGTCTCCTGCTTGGTCAGCACCGGTGTCACGGCGTAGTCCACCGTCAACGACTGGCCGCTGGCGGAGGTCAGGGTCGCCTCGCGCTTGGTGAAAGGATGGGCTTCCTCGACAGCCATGCGCAGCGCAGCGAGCGCTTCGGGTGACTCGGTGAAGAGCTCGCTGATGAACTGGCCATGACTGCGTTGCCCGCTCACCGCCAGCAGCATTTCGGCGGCCGGGTTCATGTGCTGCAGGCGCAACCGTGAATCGAGCAGGAGCGTGGCGGTGGTGAGATTCTCGATCAGCAGGCGCTGTAGGGCTTCGGAGATCATGGCTATCTGCATCCGGGAGATGACGACAGGAAATGCAAGAAGCAAACCAAGGCGCTCCTTTTCGGCGCGGCGCTGCGGCCATGGGCGCTCCAGAGCAGGGCATCCCGCGTTTCGCAGGCGGCACGAACAGCTTGGCTCAGCTACGCACCATATCGGTGCGCAGCATGATCACAGAAAGGGCACGAAGGGAATATCTTTCTTCTCGACAGGCTTGTCGGCCAGGGGGCATTCCGGGCGAACGCCGTAATCGGCCGTCACGCATGGCCTGACCCGACGGCGTTGGGCGAGCGAGGTGCGGTGCAGATGAAAGGTGTGCGGCGGGCTGGCTTTCAAGGGATTGCCGCTGGCATCGACGATCTCGACCACCAGCTGGTGCGTGCCCCGGTCGATGTTGCTCAGCGAGAACTGCGGCGTGCGGACCGTTTCGCCGAAGGGCTTGCCATCCAGCAGCAGGCGGAACGCATGGGCCGGATCGAGGGCTGGATCGCTGGTGGCGCTGACCTCGAGGTTGCCCGCATTGCTGCGAATGGTCGCCTCAGGAGCGGGATGCCCGATCTCCAGCAGCCGGTAGCGGATGGCGTCCGGTTCTGGCGCAGCCGGTTGGGCGCTTGGCCGTCGCTGTGTTTCAACCGCCGGCATGCCGTTGGTGGGCCGCGATTTGATCGTCTCGACTGCACGGCCACCGGGGCGGTCGGTGAAGACGCGGTTCCCCTGCTCGTCGATGTAGCTATAGATTTCGGCGGATGCCGGTAGCGCCAGGACCAGAAGAAGGGCAGCCCAAGCGCGGTTGATGCTGATCATGCGCCTGGCTTCGCCGGTGTCGGTTTCGGAGGGGTAGGTTTAGGTCGTAATGCCGGGCTTGAGGTATTCACTCGCTGGACGGTGAACGCCTGACTGGCGCGCTGCACGACCTGGCCGTTGGCGAGTACCTCCACCTCCAGCTGATGGCTACCGCGGTCGACGTTGTTCAGCTGCATGGAGGTCGAAGCGCTGGGTGCGGCCAGTGGCTCGCCGTCGAGCAGGAAGCGCAACAGGTGGCCGCGGCGCAGCGGCGGATCGAGCTCGGCGGTCGCCATGAAACTGCCGTTGTTCGCCCGTAGGGCCTCTTCGTCAGGGATGCCACCGATGGCCAGGCTGCGGTATGGCTGCGCCTGTTGGGCGTCTTGCGCCTCGCCCGGCAGGGGCGGAGGTGGTTCCGGGGTGCGAATGTCCACGGTGTTTGCCGGTGGCAGCTTGACCTGGTCGGCCGCTACGCCATCCGGGGGCTGGTTGGTGTACACCGTGTTGCCGCGTTCATCGGTGTATTTGTAGATCTGCGCCATGGTCGGAGCCGACAACAGCACGAGCAGGCTGAGCATTGCGATGCGCATGGTGAACTCCGCGAGTGGGAAGTCTGAAGCCTTGCACCCTGCCCGCATTCGGGCAAGCCCTCGATCCGGTATTTGCGAGCCGTCGCAACAAGCTTGCCGGATATGCGCCGCAGGAAAAAGAAAAGGCCTCCCGAAGGAGGCCTTTTCCAATCACGCGTATCGCATCAGACGCTGTAGTACAGGTCGTACTCCAGCGGATGAACGAAGGTGCGGACCTTGATCTCTTCCTCGGACTTCAGCTCGATGTAGGCATCGATGAACTCGTCGGTGAAGACGCCGCCCTTGGTCAGGAAGGCGCGGCCCTTGTCCAACTCTTCCAGGGCTTCTTTCAGGCTGCCGCACACCTGCGGGATCAGCTTGCCTTCTTCCGGCGGCAGGTCGTACAGGTTCTTGTCGGCCGCATCGCCGGGGTGGATCTTGTTCTGGATGCCGTCCAGGCCAGCCATCAGCAGGGCAGCGAAGGCCAGGTAGGGGTTGGCAGCCGGATCCGGGAAGCGTGCTTCGATGCGGCGCGCCTTCGGGCTGTTGACGTACGGGATGCGGATCGAGGCGGAGCGGTTGCGCGCCGAGTAGGCCAGCATGACCGGTGCTTCGAAGCCCGGGACCAGGCGCTTGTAGGAGTTGGTCGACGGGTTGGTGAAGCCGTTCAGCGCCTTGCCGTGCTTGATGATGCCGCCGATGAAGTACAGGGCGGTTTCGGACAGGCCGGCATAGCCGTCACCGGCGAAGGTGTTCTTGCCATCCTTGGAGATGGACATGTGCACGTGCATACCCGAGCCGTTGTCGCCATACAGCGGCTTGGGCATGAAGGTCGCGGTCTTGCCGTAGGCATCGGCCACGTTGTGCACGCAGTACTTCAGGGTCTGGACTTCGTCGGCCTTGGCCACCAGCGTGTTGAACTTGACGCCGATCTCGTTCTGGCCGGCGGTCGCCACTTCATGGTGGTGAACTTCGACGGTCAGGCCCATTTCTTCCAGGGCGTTGCACATGGCGGTGCGGATTTCGTGGTCGTGATCGACCGGCGGAACCGGGAAGTAGCCACCCTTGACGGCAGGACGATGGCCCTTGTTGCCGCCTTCGACGTCCTGGTCGGTCATCCAGGAAGCCTGCTCGGAGTAGATCTTGAACATCGAGCCGGAGATGTCGGACTTGAACTTCACCTGGTCGAAGATGAAGAACTCCGGCTCCGGGCCGACGAATACGGTGTCACCGATGCCGGTCGACTTCAGGTATTCCTCGGCGCGACGGGCAATGCCGCGCGGGTCGCGCTCGTAGCCCTGCATGGTCGAGGGCTCGATGATGTCGCAGACCAGGATCAGGGTCGGCTCTTCGGTGAACGGGTCCAGCACGGCGGTGCTGTCGTCCGGCATCAGGATCATGTCGGAGGCTTCGATGCCTTTCCAGCCAGCGATGGAGGAACCATCGAACATCTTGCCATGCTCGAAGAACTCGTCATCGGCATCACGGGCCGGCATGGTGACGTGCTGCTGCTTGCCCTTGGTGTCGGTGAAGCGCAGATCAATCCACTTCACGTCGTATTCTTTAATCAGTTGAAGCGACTTCGACATGGTGCTCTCCAAGTGGTGGAAGCGTTGACAGGTTGCTTCCGAAATCTAGGGTGAAGCCGAGCGGGGATACTCCGACAAGGCGACCTGCCTCACAAGGGAGCAAATTGCATGCCAGTGCTCCGAGATGGGTCCGGCTGCCCTATAAAGGCCGCGTATGGGCTTTCTGCGGCCCGTGCGGCAAGATTTTTCCTTTGCGTTGCACTTATTTGGTGCTCGACAGCGCGGGCTTGTTCCATTTAGGTGCGAAACCGCTGGCGACCGATAAAATTGTCTAAAGCTTGATCAATTCCGATATACTCCGCCCCCCTCTTTTTCAGGCCATGCCAGCGCCGCGCTGTCCACATGAAGCTGATCGTCAAGGTTTTTCCCGAAATCACCATCAAGAGCCCGCCGGTGCGCAAGGGGTTCATTCGCCAGTTGGCGAAGAACATCCGTGCCGTGCTGCGTGACCTGGATCCCGAGCTGCGGGTGGAAGGGGTGTGGGACAACATTGAAGTGGAAACCGCGCAGACCGACGCCAGGCTGCTGCGCGACATGATCGAGCGCCTGCGCTGCACCCCGGGCATCGCGCATTGCCTGGAGGTGCATGAGTACCCGCTGGGCGACCTGGACGACATGGTGGAGAAGTGCAAATCGCATTTCGCCGATCGCCTGGCTGGCAAGATCTTCGCCGTGCGCTGCAAGCGCGCCGGCAAGCACCCGTTCAGCTCCATGGACGTCGAACGACATGTCGGCAGCCAGCTACGCCAGCAGTGCGGGGCCGCGGGCATCTCGCTGAAGGCACCGGAAATCGAAGTCCGGATGGAGATTCGCGACCAGCGCCTGTTCATCGTGCATGCGCAGCACGACGGCATCGGCGGCTATCCGCTGGGCGCGCTGGAGCAGACCCTGGTGCTGATGTCCGGTGGTTTCGATTCCACCGTGGCCGCTTACCAGATGATGCGCCGCGGGCTGATGACCCACTTCTGCTTCTTCAACCTCGGCGGCCGCGCGCACGAGCTGGGCGTCATGGAAGTGGCTCATTATCTGTGGAAGAAATACGGCAGCTCGCACCGCGTGCTGTTCATCAGCGTGCCGTTCGAGGAAGTGGTCGGCGAGATCCTGCAGAAGGTCGACAACAGCCAGATGGGCGTGGTCTTGAAGCGCATGATGCTGCGCGTCTCGACGCAGATCGCCGAGCGACTGCACATCGATGCGCTGGTCACCGGTGAGGCGATTTCCCAGGTATCCAGCCAGACCCTGCCGAACCTCTCGGTGATCGATTCGGCGACCGACATGCTGGTGCTGCGCCCGCTCATCGCCAGCCACAAGCAGGACATCATCGACACCGCCTTCGAGATCGGCACCGCCGAGTTCGCCAAGAACATGCCCGAGTATTGCGGGGTGATTTCGGTGAACCCGACGACCAAGGCCAAGCGCTATCGCGTCGAGCACGAAGAGAAGCAGTTCGACATGGCCATCCTGGATCGCGCCCTGGCCAACGCCCGCCAGGTCGCCATCGACCGGGTCATCGACGAGCTGGGCCAGGATGTGCAGGTCGAGGAGGTCACCGCCGCCAGCGCCGGCCAGGTGGTGCTCGACATCCGTCACCCCGACGCGGCCGAGGACGAACCTCTGCAGTTGCCGGGCATCGAAGTGCAAACCTTGCCGTTCTATGCGCTGAACAACCGCTTCAAGGAACTGGACGACAACCGCCAGTACCTGCTGTATTGCGATAAAGGTGTCATGAGCCGCCTGCATGCTCATCATCTGTTGAGCGAGGGGCACGTCAATGTGCGCGTTTATCGTCCGAGCTAAACAGCCCGGCCTGCTGGGCGGCAGCATCCGTCACCGCCCTCCCGATCGGTAATGCCAAACCGCGGGTAACGCCCCGGCTCGTACCTTCTTCGGATTCGCGTTGCGAACCGACCTTTTTTCAGCGGCCGGCCTACAGCCAGACGCTTTTACAGAGAAACAGACCTGTGATCGAGAATCTACGCAACATCGCCATCATTGCCCACGTCGACCATGGCAAGACCACCCTCGTCGACAAACTCCTGCGCCTGTCCGGCACCCTGGACCGCAAGGAGGCCGAAAACGAGCGCGTGATGGACTCCAACGACCAGGAAAAGGAACGCGGCATCACCATCCTGGCCAAGAACACCGCGTTGAAGTGGAAGGACTACAACATCAACATCGTCGACACCCCCGGCCACGCCGACTTCGGCGGAGAGGTGGAGCGCGTGATGAGCATGGTCGACTCCGTACTGCTGGTGGTCGACGCTCAGGACGGCCCGATGCCGCAGACCCGCTTCGTGACCCAGAAGGCGTTCAAGGCCGGTCTGCGCCCGATCGTCGTGGTCAACAAGATCGACCGCCCCGGCGCGCGCCCTGACTGGGTCATCGACCAGATCTTCGACCTGTTCGACAACCTCGGCGCCACCGACGAGCAGCTGGACTTCCCCATCGTCTACGCCAGCGCCCTGAACGGCATCGCCGGCATGGACTACGAGAACATGGACGACAACATGGACGCCCTGTTCCAGGCGATCGTCGACCATGTACCGGCACCGGTAGTGGATACCAGCGGCCCGTTCCAGATGCAGATCTCCCAGCTGGACTACAACAGCTTCCTCGGCGTGATCGGCATCGGCCGGATCGCCCGCGGCACCATCAAGGCCAACACGCCGGTCACCGCCATCGGCGCCGACGGCAAGAAGCGCAACGGCCGCATTCTCAAGATCATGGGTCACTCCGGCCTGCAGCGTGTCGAGGTGCCCGAAGCCCAGGCCGGCGACATCGTCTGTGTCAGCGGCATGGAAGAGCTCTACATCTCCGACACCCTGTGTGACCAGAACAACGTCGAGGCGCTGCCGCCGCTGACCGTCGACCAGCCGACCGTGTCCATGACGTTCCAGGTCAACGACTCGCCCTTCGCCGGCAAGGAAGGCAAGTTTGTCACCAGCCGCAACATCAAGGACCGCCTCGACAAGGAGCTGCTGCACAACGTGGCGCTGCGCGTCGAGCCGGGCGACTCGCCCGAGAAGTTCAAGGTTTCCGGTCGTGGCGAGCTGCATCTCTCGGTACTGATCGAAAACATGCGTCGCGAAGGCTTCGAGCTGGCCGTGGGCCGCCCGGAAGTGGTG
>NZ_JALGRD010000099.1:0-262 GCF_022810315.1 Stutzerimonas marianensis
ACGGAGCATAACGTACAAACAACTCGTGACTTCAATGAAATGATGCAGGTTGAAGACTCGCCGCACGCACAAGGCGCAGGCGCTGGGTTGGCGACATGCTGCACAGAGACGCAGCTCCGGCCGGTGAAGGGTCTACGCGCCGGGAAAACGCGTGCAGGCGGTGAGGAGCATCGCTCCAGATCTTTCCGCCGATCAGACCACCGGCAACTTCGGGCAAACCGGCTGGATGGCAACCGGTTTGTCAGGGCGGCGCGATTGCTGC
>NZ_JALGRD010000100.1:0-254 GCF_022810315.1 Stutzerimonas marianensis
ATTGAAGAGTTGAGAAATTTTGAGTGACAGGTATTGTCTCCTTAATTGAGTTTTAGATGGATGTCGGTTAATCCGTTCATAATAACTTGATTCAGGAACATCAAGGAGTTGACAGCTTAGTCTGACATTGAGTGCTAAAGTTTGTATGGTTTGAGCCATATCCGCAGCACTCACTTCTTTTTCTCGGCGAATATGGTCAATACTTTTTTTAAGATGTCTCGTTCTTCCTTAACTTTAGCCAGTTGTCTTTTTAA
>NZ_JALGRD010000101.1:0-242 GCF_022810315.1 Stutzerimonas marianensis
ATCATAATTAATTTTGTCAGGTAAAGCTAATGATTAGAGATCTTGGAGGTGGATAACCTTCAATCTATTCTCAAACTTTAAATGGGCAATATCCAGGGCTTACTTAACGGAAGTACTGGTTTAATAAGATTCTCTAGTGGGCCGTGGTTTGGTAAGCAGATCAGGTAAAGCGGGTTCAACCGTAAACAATAAGGAAAGGCGTCCAATACCGGTTTAATACTCATTAAAGGGTGTTAATTCAT
>NZ_JALGRD010000102.1:0-224 GCF_022810315.1 Stutzerimonas marianensis
GTCCTGATGGATAATAATTGGGAAATACATACCGGCCAGGATATGATTAAAACTGTCCACATGGCAATGACCCAAAAAAGAGCCTTCGTATTGTGGAGTCAATTCGTAGGTAAAAGCTTTATGTTCCAGCACAGGGTCAACCGGCAGCGAAGGCACACCGTCAACCGCTGGTGTCAAATCCAGGCCGTGAAAGTGAATAGTATGCGCCACGTGGTTAATCCCTG
>NZ_JALGRD010000103.1:0-201 GCF_022810315.1 Stutzerimonas marianensis
TAGCGAGTCCCAAGCGTCGATCCGTTCCAGGTACTCTGTAAAGAAAGCCAGGGCGGGGAGCGAAGGATCATCGGGCGCAGTGTCAGGATGGGCTCCGCGGAGGCAGGTCCACTTCACCGCGGCGATCGGAAAGGATGCAAAACGTCCTGACCGGGAGCGAGAGGTGGAAAAGCAGCCGTGGGCGCCGCGCAAGCAAGCGGA
>NZ_JALGRD010000011.1:0-172394 GCF_022810315.1 Stutzerimonas marianensis
TGAATTCGCCCCTACATCTCGCGGGCGCGCTTGATGCGGTGATCCCAGCGGCGTTTGGCAAAGCGGCGCATGTTCGGGATGTCGTCCGTTTCGTCCATGATCGGCTGGCCAATGATGGTTTCCATGATGTCTTCGAATGTCACCAGCCCGCGCCAGCTGCCGAACTCGTCATAAACCAGGCTCATGTGCTGACGCTCGTGCAGCAGCTGGGTCATGAGCTGTTCGACGCTGGTCAGCTCCGGCGAGACGCGCACCGGCTTCATGATCGTCGACACCGGCGCCTGGTCATCGGTGGCTGCCAGCGCGTCGTAGCGGAACACCACGCCCAGCGGGCTTTCGTCTTCACCAATCACCGGATAGCGCGAGAACTGGCTGTCGGTGACCTGCGCCTTGAATGCACCGATGCTGGTGTCCGGCGAGGTGTAGTCGCAGACCGTCCGCGGCGTCATCACGTCGCGCACCCTGATTTCGTGCAAATCCAGGATGTTGCTGATCACGCGCAACTCGTCTTCGTCCAGGCGCTTGTTCTCGCGGCCAAGCACTGTCAGCGCCTTGATCTCCTGGCGGATGTCATGCTCCGGCTCCTTGCCTCCGACTGCACGCATGATCAGGTCGGACAGGTAGATGAACGGCTTGAGCACCAGAATCATGCCGTTGAGCAGCGGCGGCAGATAGGGCGCGATCGTGCGCCAATAGCGGGCGCCGATGGTCTTGGGCAGGATCTCGGACAGCACCAGGATCAGCACTGTCATCACCGCCGAGGCGATGCCGACATAACCGTTGCCGAAGACGACGGTGACTTGCGCACCGACGCCGGTGGCGCCAACGGTGTGCGCGACGGTGTTGAGCGTCAGGATCGCCGCCAGCGGTTGGTCGACGTTGTCCTTCAGCTTCTTCAGGCGCTCGTAGAGCTTCGGTCTGGAGGCTTTCTGATGCGCGATGAAGCTGGGCGTCAGCGAGAGCAGTGCGGCTTCAAGGATCGAACAGATGAATGAAACGAGGATGGATAAGACAGCGAATGCTATCAGGAGGGTCATGTAAGGGAGGTTTCGTTGCCAAAGGCAGGGCAATGTATCGCAACGCCACCGCGCATGACTGGAAGTGCATGCAACATTTCATTTCCCCGCTTGATTGCAGAATTCATACACAGGGTTTCGACCGTCGCCGCCTGGGGAGTTCAGACCGTCGGACCGATGTCGGCAGGCGGTCGGACGCGGCGTGTTTCATCAACGCCCCGCTTGTTCGCCGCGTTTTGCTCGGCTAGGGTGCGGCCTCGAATGGATGGTTCATCAGGAGCGCTGCACGTGATCAGAACAGGGATGTTGGCGATGGGTTTGTCTCTGGCGGTGTCGGCACAGGCGGCCGAGCGGCAGGTCTATCTGGTGGCGACGGTGCAGCTGGATGGCTCCAGCCTGGCGCAGAGCATTTTCCTTCACGAGCCACAGATCACCGAGCTGCAGGGCTGTCTCGACGCCGTGCGCGACGGGCAGAGCAAACGCGACTGGCTCTTGTACCACCACATCTTTCGCCGCGACCGCTTCAAGGGCTTCTCCGGCCATATGCGCTATCACTGCGCTTACAGCGACCAGCGCTTCAGCAGCTGGCGCGACGGCCCGCGCTACAACAAACCCTACCTCGTCAGTGTCGGGAAGGATGCCCAACTCGAGGTGGTGCGCACGCCCAGCCAGGCGCAGTGCATGACCCAGCTGCGCGCGCTGCCGGCGGCGCGGCAGGCGCAGAGCTTCTGAGCCATGGGCAACCAAGAACTGCAGCCCTGACTGCAGCTGGCCGCCCGACCTTCAAGGACGAGCGGCTGCATCGGACAGTCAGGCAGGCTGATAGCTCCCCGGAACCGGTGCGAAGGACACCCCGAAGCGATTCCAGGCGTTGATCGTGGCGATGACCAGGGTCAGGTTGGTCAGCTGGGCCTCGGAAAACTGCGCGCGCACCTCGTCGAACAGCGCCTGCGACACACCTTGCGGAAGCAGCGTATTGGCTTCCGCCCAGGCCAGCGCAGCACGCTCGCGCTCGCTGAAAAAGGGCGTCTCGTGCCAGGCGGTGAGGGCGTAGATGCGTCGTTCGGTTTCGCCCAGCGCGCGCGCATCCTGGGTATGCATGTCGATGCAGTAGGCACAGCCGTTGAGCTGCGACACGCGGATTTTCACCAGTTCCATCAGCGGCTTGTCGATGCCGTCCTCGCTGTGGCTCTGGCGCACCAGGTAACTTTCCAGGCTCCTCATGGCCTTGACGGCTTCGGGGGCAGCGGCGTGGTAATTCATGCGCATGGTGTTCACTCCTCGGTTTGAATGTGCAACCCAGGCTACGCAGCCGCCGCGCTGCGCTATTGTAGATTTTCGACATCTTCCAACGGCCCTCGCCATGACCGAGTCCCTGCACGAACGTCTGCCCTGCCTGCAGGGCTTCGTTGTCCGCCCGCCGACCCCGGCGTTGGCGGCGTACGTGCAGCGTTTCTGGTGGATGGAAGGTGACGGTTCGCAGGTCTACGACGAACAGCTGCTGCACCCGGACGGCGGCAGTGGCGTGATCTTCAACTTCGCCGATCCGCTGAGTTTCGATGGCACGCTGCGCGGGCCGCGGGCGCTGATCGCTGGCCCGCAGCTGGCCAGCACCCGCCTGCAGCTGGCCGGCCAGGTCAGGCTGATGGGGGTGCGTTTTCGCCCCGGCATGGGCGCTGCGGTATTTGGCATCGGCCTCGATGAGCTTCACGGATTTCAGGAGGCCGACTGGCCCCGGCTGGGCCTGGCGCATCTGGTCGATCGGCTGGCCGAGCTGGAGCGGGACGCGCAGCAGGCCGTGGTCGAACGCGAACTGCTCCGCCGGCTCGAAGAGATCCAGGCACGGCGCAACCCGGTGCAGCAGCTGCTCAACCGGATCGCGGCCAGCGAAGGCCGGGCGCGGCTGGCCGATCTGCTGCAGAGCGTGCCGCTGGGCCAGCGCCAGCTGGAACGCCTGTTCCGCCATCAGGTGGGGCTGACGCCCAAGCAGTTCAGCCGCATCCAGCGCGTGGCCCTGGTGCGCCGGGAACTGCGCGCCGGGGAGGCACTGCTGGACACCGCCCTGGCCTGCGGCTACAGCGACCAGGCGCATTTCATCCACGACTTCAAGACCGTGGTCGGCATGACGCCGGGGCAGTATCGCTTGCGGATCAAGCGCAGCGGCGCCTGAAGCGCAGGCCGCCATCCACAAAAGTCGACTTTCGCGTTGCTGATCGTGCATGAGCGCAGGTTCGCATGGCGCGATGCTGGCAAGATTCGTGGGAACCTTGTCATTGCGACAGCGGCGTCTCGGCAGCAGACTGCAGCCATCCACCCTGGGAGCTGCACCATGGACGCCACCCGCACCGTCGCCTGCCTGATCTACCCGGATGTGATGAGCCTGGACGTCACCGGCCCGATGCAGGTGTTCGCCTCGGCCAACGTCGAGCGCCAGCGCCAGGGTCTGCCAAGGCATTACGAGCTGGTGCTGCTGGGCGCTGCAGCCGGTCCGGTCGCCACCTCGGCCGGGCTGAAGCTGGTGGCGGATGCCAGCTGGGCCGAATGCGCTCCCGCCACGCTGGATACCCTGTTGATCCCCGGTGGGGTCGGCGTGGATGCGCAGAGGCGCGACAAACGGCTGCTTGCCTGGCTGCGGGGCGCCGAACCCAGGGTGCGGCGCCTCGGCTCGGTCTGTTCCGGCGCGCTGATCCTGGCCGAGGCCGGGCTGTTCGACGGGCGCAAGGCGACCACGCACTGGGCGGACCTCGCTGCGCTGGGCGAGTACGCATCCATCGAGGTGCAGGGCGACCGGTTGCACACCTACGACCCGACCGATCCGCAGGCGTCGCACCTGTTCAGCTCCGCGGGCGTCACCGCCGGCATCGACCTGGCGCTGGCCCTGGTCGAGTCCGATCTCGGCCGCGCGCTGGCGCTGGCAGTCGCCCAGCGGCTGGTGATGTTCCTGCGCCGGCCCGGCGGGCAGACCCAGTTCAGCCCGATGCTGGCGGCGCCGAGCGGCAGCGTGGCGCGCCTCGCCGCGCTGCTGGAGTGGATTCCCGGGCATCTCGGCGACGAGCTGTCCATCGAGGCGCTGGCCGCCCAGGCGCATATGACCCCACGCACCCTGTGCCGCCTGTTCAGCCAGGAAACCGGCATGGGCCCGGGCCAGTACATCGAACGGGTGCGCCTGGAAGCCGCGCGCAATCTGCTGCTCGACGCCCAGGCCTCGATCGCGACGGTGGCGCGGCTGACCGGTTTCGGCCATCCGGAAAATCTCCGGCGCAGCTTCCAGAAGCACCTGTCGGTCAGCCCGCGGGACTTCTATCAGCGCTTCGGCTGACGCAACCGACCTCAATCACCGTTCCCAGCCCGCTCGGCATCTGGCCAGGCAGCGCTGTGCCCGCTCGCGACCTTCAAGGAGCCGCCCATATGCACCTTTTGCTCAGCAATCCCCAGGTCCTGCGTCTGTTCATTGCCCAGGCGCTGTTCTGGTCCTGCTCGATGACCGGGATCATCTTCACCGCCATCGTTGGGCTGCGCCTGGCGCCAGTGGCCGGTCTCGCCACGCTGCCGCTGGCCCTGCTGATGCTCGGCGGCCTGCTCGCCCTGCAACCACTGGCGGGCCTGATGCAACGCCGCGGTCGCCGCGCCGGCTTTCTCATCGGTGCGTTGGCCGGCGTGCTGGGCGGGCTGATCAGCGCGCTGTCGCTCTGGCTCGACAGCTTCACCCTGCTCTGTGTCGGCGCTCTGCCCATCGGCGCCTACCAGGCCTCGGCGATGTATTACCGCTTCGCCGCGCTGGAAGCGGTGAGCGATGCCTTCAAGGGGCGCGCCACGGCCTGCGTGATCGGTGGTGGCGTGCTGGCGGCGCTGATCGCGCCCACGCTCGGCCATATGGCGCGCGATCTCGCTGACGTGCCCTTCGCCGGCACCTATCTGCTGATCGCCAGCCTGGCGGCACTGGGGTTCATGGTCTTGGCCGGGCTGCCGGCGACCTCGGGAATGCCGGCGACCCGGGCCGATGCGGCGACGGTCAGCTGGCAGGCGCTGCTCGCACGGCCGACCATTCGCGCCGCGGTGCTGACCACCGCTGCCGGACACGGCCTGATGATCCTGGTGATGAACGCCACGCCCCTGGCGATGCATGGCGAAGGTCTGGATCTGCACGCCAGCGGCCAGGTCATCCAGTGGCACATGCTCGGCATGTTCCTCCCGGCGTTCGTCGCCGGACCGCTGGTGGATCGCTTCGGCTGCCGGCTGGTCGCCTGCCTTGGCGGAGGACTGCTGATCGTCAGCGCAGTGGTCGCCCTGCTCGGCGTCAGCCACTGGCACTTCCTGCTCAGCAGCTGCCTGCTCGGCATCGGCTGGAACCTCATGCTCGTCGCCGGCACCACTCAGCTGGGCCAGGGCCACGCCGCGAGCGAACGCGCGCGGGCACAAGGATTGATGGAACTGAGCAACGGCAGCGTCGCGGCGCTGATGTCCTTCGCCTCGGGCGCGCTCATTGCCCAGGCAGGCTGGGCGGCGGTGAACATCGGGCTGCTACCCATAGTTGCGCTGGTGATGGCAGTGCAGGTCGCGCAGGGGTATGGGCAAAGGCAGGTGGTTTGAAAGCGGGGCGACTGCTGGCACCTCCCGGCGGGGCTCAACGCTCAGGATTCACGCATCCCTGAAAAGGAAAGGCTCCGCCAGCCTCCAGCTCACGTTCCAGCGAGCGGGCCTCCTCACGGCTCGCAGTAATCCGGAAGCTGATATAGCAACGCTCTTCGAGAAACGCCTGCCGACCCGCCTCCGTTCGGAGGTCGTAGCCGTCGATGCTGCCGGCAAAGTACAGGTGTTTAGCCAGAATCGATTGCGCACTGCGGACATCGGCAGGGTTGTTCCAGTCACCGCCAGTCCTGAGGATCAGCCGGCTTTGGCGCGACCGCCGGTGTTGAATCAGCCGCTTGCGCAGGTTGACTCCAATTCCAACCTTCAATGCCGCCCCGTCGTCCTTGTAGATCTCATAGAGTCCCGGCAGCGCAGGCACGTACCGTTCGATTTCCGAGAAGCGGATGCACGTCATAGTCCCGAAATCACAGGTAGCGTTCGTCATCAGGCCGCCTGTATGTCAGGACGCGGTGTTTTCGGAAATCAGATGGATGATATTCGCCGGGCTCGATATCCAGAACGCCCTGAAACCTTCCGGCAGGGGTTCGATTTCATCCCGGCGGACGCAGTCATGTTCGTCAAAGTGTGCGGCGGCAGCTTCCAAGTCATCCGTGACAATCTCCAGCCATATTTCCGCCTGGCTGATGCCCGGCACGCAGTCCAGCCAGAGCACCTTGCCGCCGAAATCGAAGCGCGGCGTGTGTTCACCCTCAGCGCCCGCTGGGGTGAGCTCTTCCAGTGCGAGCATCTCGCGGTAGAACGCGAGCGTCCGCTGGTACTCGTGGGCAGGCACCTTCATCGCGATGTTTCGGCCGGGCTGGAATGTCAGTTTCATCGTTTCACTCCATGGGGGCGCTGATACCGGAGGTTCCCCGGGCGCTTCGGCCCCGCGGGTAGAGCAGCCAGTACAGACAGCAGCGGTAGTTCATGCAAGCTCAGAGGCTCAACGTGGCCTCACCCCATCCAGTATCAGCGCCTGCAGGCTCTGCAGCGCTTCCTCGAAAAAGGCCGGGTCATCCAGCGTCCTGCCCGCCACCGCCTCGATCTGCACGCGAAAGTCGGCGTAGTGCTGAGTGGTCGCCCAGAGCGAGAAGATCAGGTGATACGGTTCGACCGGGGCCAGCTTGCCGGCGTCAATCCAGCCCTGGACCACCGCGACCTTGTTTTCCACCAGCTCACGCAAGGGTTGTTCCAGTTCGCCCAGCAGGAGGGGCGCGCCCTGCATGATTTCCATGCAGAACAGGCGGGATTCGGCGGGATGGTCGCGAGACAGCTCGAGCTTGACCCGCAGGTAGTCGCGGATCGCCTCGACCGGGTCCTGCTCGGCAGAGAGTGCCTGCAGCGGCCGCAGCCAGACCTCCAGAAGGTGACGCAGCACGCTGAGGTAGAGCTCTTCCTTGCTGCCGAAGTAGTACAGCAGGTTGGTCTTGGAGACGTCGGCCTGCGTGGCCACCTGATCGAGGCTGGTGCCGTGCAGGCCGAAGCGGGAGAACAGCTCCAGCGCGGCCTGGAGAATGCTGGTGCGCTTGCCTTCGATCATGCGCAGGCGGCGGTTCTGCGCGCTGGCGCTCGGCTCGCGGACGGCGCCTTTCGGGCGAGGCGTCTCGCTGGCTGTGAGGCGTTTGCGTGGTGGTACGGAAGGCTTATCGGTCACGGGATTACCGGCTGGGCTCGAACGAGCCGCTACTGTAGCGCGGTGACGGCGGCCGGCACGAGCGGCAATGCGTGGTCATCGCCCGTGTGGGCGCTTGCACCGGGTTCGTGCGCCGCGCACAAACCAGGTGCGCCGATTCGGACCAAATCGCCTGCACGCCGACTACTAGGCCTTGCGCGATGCATAAAATGCTATGTTATAACTATCGCATTGCCATTTACCGCGTCCGCCGCCATGACCGAAGCCGAACTTCTTGCCCAACCTTTCGATGACTACATGAACGAAGCCCAGCAGGCCTTCTTCCGCGACCTGCTGCTGCGCCAGCGCGCCGAGCTGCAGGCGCGCATCGAAGAAGAATTCAAGACGCTGCGTGAGCAGGAACCCAGCAGCGATCCGTCCGATGTGGGCACCGCCGAGGAGCAGCGCCAATGGCAACTGAGACTGCTCGAGCGCGAAAAGAAGCTGCTCGACAAGATCGATGGCTCGCTCGATGCGATTGCCCGCGGTGAATACGGCTGGTGTGTCGAGACAGGCGAAGCCATTGGCCTGAGACGCTTGCTGCTGCGACCCACTACCACGCTCTGCATCGAAGCCAAGGAGCGCCAGGAAGCGCGCGAAAAACACCAACGATCCGCCTGAGAGACCGCCATGAACCGCCTCCCCGTTACCGTCCTGTCCGGCTTCCTCGGCGCCGGCAAGAGCACCCTGCTCAACCATATCCTGAAGAACCGTGAAGGCCGCCGCGTGGCGGTCATCGTCAACGACATGAGCGAGATCAACATCGACGGCGGCGAGGTCCAGCGCGACGTCAGCCTCAACCGTGCCGAAGAAAAACTGGTAGAGATGAGCAACGGTTGCATCTGCTGCACCCTGCGAGAAGACCTGCTCGAGGAAGTCGGCAAGCTCGCCCGCGAGGGTCGCTTCGACTACCTGCTGATCGAGTCCACCGGCATTTCCGAACCGTTGCCAGTGGCCGAAACCTTCACCTTCCGTGACGAAAGGGCCAGAGCCTCGCGGATCTGGCGCGCCTGGACACCATGGTCACGGTGGTCGACGGCGTGAACTTCCTGCGCGATTTCCACGAAGCCGAGAGCCTCGCCAG
Organism: Stutzerimonas marianensis; assembly: GCF_022810315.1. Taxonomy (NCBI): domain Bacteria; kingdom Pseudomonadati; phylum Pseudomonadota; class Gammaproteobacteria; order Pseudomonadales; family Pseudomonadaceae; genus Stutzerimonas; species Stutzerimonas marianensis. The sequence goes on from NZ_JALGRD010000011.1 coordinate 8,402, forward strand.
CCGCGGCGAAACCCTGGGCGAAGACGATGAACGATCGATCACCGACCTGCTGATCGAGCAGGTCGAGTTCGCCGACGTCATCCTCATCAGCAAAATCGACCTGATCTCCAGCGCCGAACGCAAAGAGCTGACGGCCATCCTCGGCCGGCTCAACACTCAGGCCGAGATCCTGCCGATGAGCATGGGGCAGGTGCCGCTCGCGCGCATCCTCGATACCGGCCGCTTCGATTTCGAGCGCGCGGCCCAGGCGCCCGGCTGGCTGAAGGAGATGCGCGGCGAACACGTACCGGAGACCGAGGCATATGGCATCGCGTCGACGGCGTACCTCGCGCGACGCCCTTTCCATCCGCAACGCTTTCACGACTTCCTCGACCGCGAGTGGACCAACGGCCGCCTGCTGCGTTCGAAAGGCTATTTCTGGCTGGCAAGCCGCCCGCAGGCAGCGGGAAGCTGGTCGCAGGCAGGCGGCCTGATGCGTCACGAATACGCCGGCCGCTGGTGGCGTTTCGTGCCCGAGTCGCAGTGGCCGGCCGATGCCGAGTCGCGCGAAGCGATTCAGCGGAAATGGCATGAAGACAGCGGTGACTGCCGGCAGGAACTGGTCTTCATCGGCCAGAACATCGATTTCGCCCGGCTGCGCGCCGAACTCGACGCCTGCCTGCTCAGCGAGCAGGAATTGAGCCTCGGCCCCGAACACTGGTTGCGCCTGCCCGACCCGTTCGCGCCCTGGCACCAGGAGGCCGCCTGATGCTGGCATACCAGGCTGTTCGTCCGGCGCCGGATCAGCGCTTCGGTCAAACACCCGGCGTACTGGCCGACGCGTTGCAAGACGGCGTCAACCTGGCGGTGTGGCAGCGTGACCTTCCGCTGCACATCCGCGAATTTACCGAGACGCTGCTGGCCTTGGGCGAGCCCCTGGCGGAATCACTCACCCTTGACGTGGGGCGTGACGCCGACGTCCGTCTAACCGGGCTCGCCGCGGCCTATCGAGACATCGCAGGCCACGCCGGTTTCGTCGCTGACGTGGCATGGCTCGCCCAAGCCTACGCCTGCCTGCTCGAGGCTCGCCGTATCGGCTTGCGCCTGCGCGTGCTGGATAAAGCCATGTGCCCGCGCTTTCATGTCGATCACGTGCCGCTGCGGCTGATCACAACCTACACCGGTGCAGGCAGCGAGTGGCTGGAGGAAGGCGCGATGGACCGTAAACGGCTGGGCGATCAGACCGCCGAGCCCAACGAACGCACGCCGGTCAATCGCCTACGTGCAGGCGAAGTGGCGCTGTTCAAAGGGGAGAAATGGACGGGTAATGAAGGCGCCGGCATCGTCCACCGTTCGCCGCCGGTCATGCGCGGCGAGCGCCGTTTGATCCTGACGCTGGACTGGCTGGCGTAGCGGCGGGCCGAGCACGGCGGCGCGGCCCGTCACGCAGGTCGACCCTCACGCGGCCATCTTCTCGCATTCCTCGGCGCACTGGCGGCAGGCTTTGGCGCAGGCCTGGCAGTGGTCCATCTGGTGCTTGGCGCACTCCTCGGCACATGCGCGGCACGCCTGCGCGCAGATGCGGCACATCTCCCTGGACAACTGGCTGTCGCGCGTCATGAGCACGGCTGCCAAGGCGCAAAGGTCGGCACAGTCGCGGTCCAGCTCGATGCAGCGTGCCATCATCTTCACATCGTCTTCACGCAGGCATGAGGCGGCGCAGGTTTCGCACACGATGGCGCAGTTGGAACAGGCTTCGATACAGGACTGGTACTTGGCATTGAGCATGGATCACCTCGCTTCGTCGGAGAGATTGAGCGCGACCCTGACGGCTCGCTCGCAGCGAGCCGTTAGGCCTACCCTTTTTGGGTTTCATCCCGCCCGAGGAAGTTCACGTCAAGGGCCGAGCGGTGGCGCGCCGCCTGGTTGGCCCACCAGGTCCGCCCGCTACAATGCGCGCACGCTCAACCAGTCAGTCCGTACGATGCCTTTCACGCTCACCTCGCCCTGTGTCTACCAGGAACTCATCCGCAAGAGCCGCTTCGTCGCTCAGGCCGCGCCTGTCAGCGCACCGGAGCAAGCCCAGGCGTTCATCCTGGCGGTGAGCGACAACACGGCCTCGCATAACTGCTGGGCCTGGAAGATCGGCGACCGATATCGCTTCAGCGACGACGGCGAGCCCGGAGGCACCGCCGGGCGGCCCATGTTGACGGCGATCGAGAGCCAGGACTGCGACGGCGTGGTCGTGGTCGTCACCCGCTGGTTCGGTGGCATCCAGCTTGGCACCGGCGGCCTGGCCCGTGCTTATGGTGGCCTTGCCGCCAAATGCCTGCAGGCCGGCGAGCGTGTCGAACGGATCGAGCGGATTCGTTGCCGCTGCCATTGCCGCTTCGCCGATTTGGCCCTGCTCAAGGCACGGCTGGCCGATTACGAGACGCTAATCGAATCCGAAACCTTCGATGCCGAGGGCGCCGAGTTGGTGTTGGCGTTGCCACCGTCGGCGCAAGCCAATCTCCAGCAACTGCTGGCGGACATCACTCGCGGGCACAGCCGTCTGTCGGAAGCCGCGTCCTGAAAACCGCTGCCGTTTGTTCCACATTTTCTGTGGAGCGCTCTGTGGATAACGCTTTGATGAATTGGCGAGACAGCGAAACGGCGCGCCCTGCACGCCGATGCTCATTTATTGAGCAAATCTCTTTCAGCGCTTCAAAGAGAGGCAGCAATACATTGAACAGTAAGGACTTTTTGCTAATTTTTGCCTAGCCAGCTTTTCGCCATCATTCCTGGCAGTTTGCCTTGAGACTTATGCCCGATTGCCGTGGAGAAACCTGTGGATAACATTGGGAATAAGATGTCCGGCCCCGATGGTTACTGCGCTGCAGCGGTCTGATCATTTTTTCGGCAGCGTCATCGAACTGTCATCACCACGACACCAGGTCGCAACGCCAGGGTGCTTTGATGGCCGGCTGCCCAAAGGCTGGCATATCGGTTGCTTTGCACGATCGTTAGAATGCCTGCAAACCGGATGATGAGACGCTGCCCATGTACGACTGGCTCAATGCCCTGCCCAAAGCCGAACTCCACCTGCATCTCGAAGGGTCGCTCGAACCCGAGCTGTTGTTCGGTCTCGCCGAGCGCAACAAGATCGCCCTGCCTTGGAACGACGTCGACGCGCTGCGCAATGCCTACAATTTCGGCAACCTGCAGGAGTTTCTCGATCTCTACTACGCCGGTGCCGACGTGCTGCGCACCGAGCAGGATTTCTACGACCTGACCTGGGCCTACCTGCAGAAGTGCGAAGCGCAGAACGTGGTGCACACCGAGCCCTTCTTTGACCCGCAAACGCACACCGACCGCGGCATTCCATTCGAGGTCGCGCTGCGCGGGATCAGCGAAGCGTTGGCCGACGGCCGCGAGTTGCTGGGCATCAGTAGCGGCTTGATCCTGAGCTTTCTGCGTCATCTGTCGGAGGAGGACGCGTTCAAGACGCTGGAGCAGGCGATGCCTTTCCGCGACGCCTTCTTTGCCGTGGGCCTGGACAGTTCCGAGGTCGGGCACCCGCCGAGCAAGTTCGAGCGCGTCTTCGCCAAGGCGCGTGCCGAAGGGCTGCTGGCCGTCGCTCATGCCGGAGAGGAAGGCCCGCCGGAGTACATCTGGCAAGCGCTGGACCTGCTCAAGGTCAGCCGCATCGACCATGGCGTGCGCGCAGCGGAAGATCCGAAGCTGATCCAGCGCCTGATCGACGAGCAGATTCCGCTGACGGTCTGTCCGCTCTCCAATACCAAGCTCTGCGTGTTCGACGACATGAGCCAGCACAACATCCTGCAGATGCTCGAACAGGGCGTGAAGGTCACGGTGAATTCGGACGATCCGGCCTACTTCGGCGGCTATGTGACGGAGAACTTCATGGCCCTGCACGAGAGCCTCGGCATGACCGAAGACCAGGCCCGCCGACTCGCGCAGAACAGCCTCGACGCCCGCTTGGCCCGCTGACGCACACAGCGACGCTAGTCGTAGGCGAAGGGCGCCTGATCGAGCAACACCCGGCACCGCTCGATCAGGTGCTCGCGCAACAGTCGCAAGGTTTCACCGAGATGCGCCCGATGGGCGCAGATCAGGTTCAGCGGCGCCGGCTCGCCCCGTAGCTCCGGCAGTAACACCTGCAACCGTCCCGCCTGCACATCATGGGCGACGTCCAGCCAGGACTTGTACACCACCCCCCGTCCCGCCAAGGCCCAGCGCCGCACCACATCGGCATCGTCGCTGATGCGGTCGCCACCGACGTGCTGCACCAGCTCGCGCCGCCCGTCATGGAAGCACCAACGCTCGTGAACCCGTCCTGCCAGCATGTAGCGCAGGCAATTGTGGCCGGTGAGCTCGGCAAGCGACCGCAGCGGGCCGTGTCGCTCCAGGTAGGCCGGCGCGGCGCAGAGTACGCGCCGGTTGGTCGGCGCTACGGGGAGCGCCACCAGGCTCGAATCCTCCGGCAGGCCATAGCGCAACGCGATGTCCACCGGCTGTCGGAACAGATCCGCGTTGCGATCGGCCAACAGCAACCGCAGGCTAAGCTGCGGATGCTGCACTTGAAAGGCATCGAGCCACGGCAACAGCACGTTACGCCCGAAATCCGAGGGCGCCGAGAGCTGCAACGGCCCGCTGATGGTTGCCTTGCCGCCGGCCAGCAGCTGTTGGCCGTGAACCAGACTCTGCAGCGCCGCGCGCGCGTGGGGCAGGTACTGCTCGCCCTCGCCCGTCAAGCGGAGGCTGCGCGTGGAGCGCGCCAGCAGGCGGCAACCCAGCGTTGCCTCCAGCCGTTTGAGCGCGGCACTGGCCACCGCCGGTGACAGCTCAAGACGCCGAGCTGCCGCCGAGAGGCTGCCCAGTTCGGCCGTTAGTACGAATACCTGCAGGTCATCGGTGCGCAGCATTTTCAAAAACCTGTTGAAAGAGCCTCTGCAGAATAAGCGCTTTTTCTTCTCGAAACGAAAGCCGAACATGGCCACATTCCATCTCACTTTCCATGGAGAGCCCATGAAAGCCATCGGTTATCAGCAATCCCTTCCGGCGGACGACCCGCGTTCGCTGCAGGACATCGAACTGCCAGAGCCCACACCGGGGCCGCGCGACCTGCTGGTCGAGGTCCGTGCGATTTCGGTGAACCCGGTCGACACCAAGATCCGCACCCGTATGCAGCCGGACGAGGGGCAATATCAGGTCCTCGGCTGGGACGTGGCGGGCGTGGTGCGGGCGGTCGGAGCCGAGGTCAGCCTGTTCCAGCCCGGCGACGAGGTGTACTACGCCGGTGCGCTGGACCGCCCTGGTGCCAACAGCGAGCGGCATCTGGTCGACGAGCGCCTCGTGGGCCGCAAGCCGGCGTCGCTCGACTTCGCCGCGGCTGCCGCGCTGCCACTGACCTCGATCACCGCCTGGGAGTTGCTGTTCGACCGGTTGCAGATCGCCGAGGGCAACGAAAGCAACGGCCAGCGTCTGCTGATCGTCGGCGCCGCGGGCGGGGTGGGCTCGATCCTGACGCAGCTGGCACGCCAGCTGACCGGGCTAAAGGTGATCGGCACGGCTTCGCGCGGCGAGACCCGCGACTGGGTGCGCGACCGGGGCGCTCATGAGGTCATCGACCACAGCCAGCCGCTGGCTGCCGAATTGCAACGCCTGAACATCGCCGATGTCACCCACGTCGCCAGCTTGACCCACACCGACCTGCACCTGCCGCAGATCGTCGAGGCGCTGCAGCCTCAGGGGCGTCTGGCCTTGATCGACGACCCCGCGAGCCTGGACATCAGCCTGCTCAAGCGCAAGAGCCTGTCGCTGCACTGGGAGTTCATGTACACCCGCTCGCTGTACCAGACCCCGGACATGATCGAACAACACCGGCTGCTCAACCGGGTCGCCGAGCTGGTCGACAGCGGCGTGCTCAAGACGACCTTGGGCGAGCACTACGGCACGATCAACGCCGAAAACCTGCGCCGCGCTCACGCCTTCATCGAAAGCGGCAAAGCCAAGGGCAAGATCGTGCTCGAAGGTTTCTGATTCGGCGTCAGGACGAGGCGGCCTCGCCGCCCCGCCCGGAAAAGGTGTGCTGGCTGGTGTACCAGGCCAGACACGCCGCCGTCAGCGCACACAGGGTGATCACGAGGGCCATCGGCATCGCCGTGCCATCGTGCAGCCAGCCCACCGATGCCGAGGCCAACGCCGCGACGCAGAACTGCAGGCTGCCCATCAGCGCCGAGGCCAGTCCGGCCTGCTGTCCCTGGCGTGCCATGGCACAGGCGGTCGCGTTCGGCAGGATGCTGCCAAGGCTTGCCAGCCCGGCGAATAGCGGGATCAACAGAGGCCAGAGCGACGCCGGCTCGCTCAACGCGAGCAGCAGAAGGGCCGCACCAGAGGCGAAGTAGAACCAGACGAAGCGCCGCAGCCAGAAACCCGGCCCACGCAGCCGCAGCAGGCGCGCGTTGATCTGCGAGACGAGGATGAAGCCTGCCGCGTTACTGCCGAACAGCCAGCCGTAGTGCTCGGCCGGCACCCCGTAGAGCTCGATGAAGACGAACGGCGAACCGGCGATATAGGCGAACATGCCGGCCATCGCCACGCCCCCGGCCAGCGCATAGGCGATGAACTCCCGGTCCTTGAACAGCGCGACATAACGCCGTGGCGTGCCGCCAAGCGGCAATTTGGGCGCGTCGGCGGGCAGGGTTTCCGGTAGGCGCCAGGCGACCGCAATGCCACACAGCGCGCTGAAGATCGTCAGCGAAACGAAGATCGCCGGCCAGCCGAAGGCATTCATCAGCACCCCGCCGGCCAGCGGCGCGAGAATCGGCGCCAGCCCCATCACCAGCATCAGCTGGGAAAACACCTTGGCTCCCTGCACTGGGTCGCAGCTGTCACGCACCACCGCTCGGGTCACCACAATGCCCGCGCAACCACCGAGCGCCTGGACGAAACGCGCCGTAACGAGCCAGTCCAGCGACGGCGCCAAGGCGCATGCGAGCGACGCCAGCGTGAACAGGGTGACACCGACCAGCAACGGCCAGCGACGCCCGTAGCGGTCGGCCAAGGGGCCGTAGATCAGCTGCCCGAAGGCCAGCCCGACGAAATAAGCCGCCAGCGACAGTTGCACATGCTCGACATCCGTGGCAAAAGCGCGCGCCATCGCTGGAAAGGCGGGCAGGTAAAAATCGATGGCCAAGGGGCCGAAGGCACTGAGCGCGCCCAGGATCAACAAGATCGGAAGAGGCATCGAGAACGACTCGCGGGACAAAAAGGAACAGGCACCGCCGCAGCAAGGGAAACGCCGGGCAGGGGATCGAACGTTTACAGGAAAGGTCAGATGCTGTTACATACACAGACGATTGTAAACAAGCAAAGTTGCAGAAGTTGAGGGATGAACTCCGAACTGCCCGCCCGCAAGGGCCTTTTGACTCAGCTTCAAGCTGCCGTAGCCAGACATGCGAAGAACCAAAGAAGACGCCGAAAAAACCCGTATCGCCCTGCTCGCCTCAGCCGAGCGGCTCTTTCTCGACAAGGGCGTGGCGCACACCAGCCTCGATCAGATCGCGCGTGACGCCGGCGTCACGCGCGGCGCCGTGTACTGGCACTTCCAGAACAAGGCACACCTCTTTCACGAAATGCTCAACCAGGTCCGCCTGCCGCCGGAGCAGATGGCTGAGCGTCTGTGTAGCTGCACGCAGCAACAGCCGCTGCGGGCGTTGCGCGACCTCTGCCTCGACGGCATAGCCTCGCTGGCGCGGGACGAGCAGAAGCGCCGGATCATGACCATCCTGCTGCATCGCTGCGAATTCACCGACGAACTGCGCGAGGCGGAAGAGCGTCACCATGCGTTCATCAACCAGTTCATCGAGCTCTGCGAAAAATTGTTGGAATGTGCTGGCAGCAAACTGCTACCGGGGGTTACGCCGCGCCTGGCGGCACGGACGATCCACGCACTGATTGTCGGCTTGTTCAGCGACTGGACGCGTGACCAGACGCTGTTCGACCCACAGCAAGACGCCGCGGCGCTGGTCGATCCGCTGTTCCGCGGGCTCGTAGCGGACTGGGACGCCGTGCCGCCAGCCAGCGCCCCGGCGTGATCGCGCCTCGCCGGGGCAACGCATAGCGATGGCCCTGGCTCAGGCGACCTTGTAACCCTCCTCCTCAATCGCCTCACGGATCGCCTGCTCGCTCAGCTCCCCCTCGACCTCCACGATCCCGCGCTCGAGATCGACCTGTACCACTGCGCCGGACTCGCGCGCCTTGATCGCCTGGGTCACTGCCCGTTCGCAGTGGGCGCAGGTCATGCCCGTCACCTGAAAACTTCGCATGGTTGGCTCCTCCGTATGACTGATCGGCTCAGGTTGTGCGTTGCCACGGTAGCAAGGTCAAGCCGGGCTGCGGCAACTGGATAAGGGGCTTGACCTTGCCACGAGGTAAAGGTTGATCATGCGCAGCAACAGGCCATTCGGAGAATCCTCATGTCCGGTACCCCTTACACCTTGCCCATCAGCGGCATGACCTGCGCCAGTTGCGCCGGACGCGTCGAGCGGGCGCTGCTCAAGGTGCCTGGCGTCGACCGCGCCGAGGTCAACCTCGCCGCCGAACAGGTGCGAGTGGACGCGCACGCCGTCGATCTCGCCGGCCTGGTGCAGGCAGTCGAGAAGGCCGGCTACAGCGTACCGGCGCAGACGCTGGAGCTGGCGATCGGCGGCATGACCTGTGCCAGCTGCGTGGGTCGCGTTGAGCGTGCCCTGCTGAAAGTCCCCGGCGTGCGCAGCGCCTCGGTGAACCTGGCCAGCGAGCGCGCCCGCATCGAGGTGCTGGGCGCACCGGACCCCGCCCTGCTGATCCAGGCGGTCGAAAACGCCGGTTATCAGGCGCAACCGCTGGACGAGGAGCGCCCCGCCGTCGACGAGGGCGAGCGCCGCCTTCGCCGCGAACGGCTGACCGTCATCGCTGCGCTCCTGCTGGCCGCCCCCTTGGTGATGCCCATGTTCGGCGACCTGATTGGCCAGCACTGGATGCTACCGCCCTGGGTGCAGTTTCTCCTGGCGACACCTGTGCAGTTCATCCTCGGGGCACGGTTCTACGTCGCGGGCTGGAAGGCCGTGCGCGCCGGCGCGGGCAACATGGACCTGCTGGTGGCCATTGGCACCAGCGCCGGCTACGGCCTGAGCCTGTACCAATGGTGGGCGGCACCTGCCGGACAAATGCCGCATCTGTACTTCGAGGCCTCGGCGGTAGTCATCGCCCTGGTACTGCTCGGCAAATACCTGGAAAGCCGCGCCAAGCGTCAGACCAGTGCGGCGATCCGTGCCCTTGAAGCCCTGCGCCCGGACCGCGCCACGCGGATCATCGACGGCCGCGAGGAAGAGGTCGCCATCGCTGCCCTGCGCCTGGACGACCGGGTGCTGGTCCGCCCGGGCGAGCGTTTCCCGGTTGACGGCGAAGTCATCGAAGGCGAAAGCCAAGCCGACGAAGCCCTGATCAGCGGTGAAAGCCTGCCGGTGCCCAAGGCCCCTGGAGACCGCGTCACCGGCGGGGCCATCAACGGCGAAGGCCGCTTGCTGGTACGTACCACTGCGCTGGGCGGCGAGACAGTGCTGGCGCGCATCATTCGTCTGGTGGAAGACGCCCAGGCCGCCAAGGCGCCGATCCAGAAGCTGGTGGACCGGGTCAGCCAGGTGTTCGTCCCGGCGGTGCTGGTCATCGCCCTGTTGACGCTGGCCGGTTGGCTGCTGACTGGCGCACCGGCGGAGGTGGCGCTGATCAACGCGGTCGCTGTGCTGGTCATCGCCTGCCCCTGCGCCCTGGGCCTGGCGACGCCTGCCGCGATCATGGCCGGCACTGGCGTCGCGGCGCGCCACGGCATCCTGATCAAGGACGCCGAGGCGCTTGAAGTCGCCCACGCGGTGACCGCCGTCGCCTTCGACAAGACCGGCACCCTGACCTCGGGTAAGCCTCGCATCGTCCATCTCCATGCGATCGACGGGGACGAAGCCACGCTGCTGCGTCAGGCCGGTGCATTGCAACGCGGCAGTGAGCACCCGCTCGCCCGCGCCGTGCTGGAGCGTTGTGAAGAACTGCACCTCGAGACGGCCGACGTCACCCGCAGCCAGTCATTGACCGGACGTGGCATTGCCGGCGAGCTCGATGGCCGTTCGCTCGCGTTGGGCAACCGCCGGCTGCTGGACGAGAACGGTCTCGAGCCGGGGCATCTGGCCAACCGCGCCCAGGAATGGGAGGACGAGGGTCGCACCCTCTCCTGGCTGATCGAAACCGCACCGCAGCCGCACGTGCTCGGGCTCATCGCCTTTGGCGACAGCCTCAAGGAGGGCGCGGCCGACGCCGTGGCCGCCTTGAACGCCAGGGCTATTCGCAGCCACCTGATCACCGGCGACAACCGCGGCAGCGCGCGGGTCGTCGCCGAAGCCCTGCACATCGACAGCGTGCACGCCGAAGTGCTGCCGGCGGACAAGGCGGCCACGGTCGCCGACTTGAAAAACAAGGGTGCGGTGGTGGCCATGGTCGGTGACGGCATCAACGATGCCCCGGCGCTGGCTGCGGCGGACGTGGGTATCGCCATGGGCGGCGGCACCGACGTGGCGATGCACGCGGCCGGCATCACGCTCATGCGCGGCGACCCGAGGCTGGTGCCGGCGGCGCTGGAAATCAGCCGCCGCACCTATCGCAAGATCCAGCAAAACCTGTTCTGGGCGTTCATCTACAATCTGGTGGGCATTCCGCTGGCGGCCTTCGGCCTGCTCAGTCCGGTGGTTGCCGGCGCAGCGATGGCGCTGTCCAGCGTCAGCGTGGTCAGCAACGCCCTGCTACTCAAGCGCTGGAAGCCCGGGCCGTGATGCGCGCCCCGCCCAACCTCATCGTTTCCTGGAGCCCTGCATGAACATCGGTCAGGCAGCCAAGAAGAGCGGACTTTCGGCGAAGATGATTCGCTATTACGAATCGATCGATCTCATTTCGCCAGCCGGCCGCAGCGCCAACGGCTACCGTCACTACACGGAGGAAGACCTGCACCGGCTCGCTTTCATCAAGCGTTCGCGGGACATGGGCTTCTCGCTGGAGGAAGTGAGCAAGCTGCTGGCCCTGTGGCAGGACCGCCAGCGAGCCAGCGCCGACGTGAAGGCCCTTGCCGGTGCCCATATCGAAGCGCTCGACCAGAAGATCGCCGAGTTGGTGGGGCTGCGCGACACCCTGCAGGAGCTGGTCGAAACCTGCCACGGCGACCAGCGCCCCGATTGCCCGATCCTCAGGGACCTGGAATCCGGTGGTCGCTGCCACACGGAACAGAACGAGTAAGGGATCCGAACGAGCCGCCGTGCCGTTGCCAAATACTTAGCTCCCTAATAGAATCCGCGCCCCTCGCAACGGCGGGCGCGGCGAACCCCGCCCCGTTCGGTCACCGGATTTAAGTCCGGAGCCGGTCCCGCCGCCTTGCATCCGGGCCACAGGCCTTTCCGAACGCGCCGCTTACCGACCACGAGGGCCAGCCCTCAGCGGTCCGCTGAACGGTTGCCGTTCATTCGCATACCTCAACAGGCAAACAGAACCACCGATGAAGAAACTGATCCTGGCGTTCATGTGCACGACACTGATCGCCTGCTCCAAGCCCAACGAACCGGAAAAGACCGTCGACGTCCTGCTGATCGGCGGCGGCATCATGAGCGCCACCCTGGCGACCTACCTGCACGAACTGGAGCCGGACTGGACCCTCGAAGTCCACGAGCGCCTGCCCAGCGTCGCCGACGAAAGCTCGAACGCGTGGAACAACGCCGGTACCGGGCACTCGGCCTTCTGCGAACTGAACTACACGCCGCAGAAAGCGGACGGCAGCATCGACATCAGCAAGGCCGTGAGCATTGCCGAGTCGTTCGAACTCTCCAAGCAGTTCTGGGCCCACCAGGTGGAGCGCGGCGTGCTGCAGGAGCCGCGCCGCTTCATCAATGCCGTCCCGCACATGAGCTTCGTCTGGGGCGAGGACAACATCGAGTTCCTGCGCAAGCGCCACGCCGCGCTGCAGCAGAGCCCGCTGTTCCGCGGGATGGAGTATTCCGAGCAGCCGCAGCAGATCGGCGAATGGGTACCCCTGATCATGAACGGCCGCGACGCCGATCAGCCGGTCGCTGCGACACGGATGCCCCTTGGCACCGACGTCAATTTTGGAGAAATCACCCGTCAACTGTTCGAAGCCCTCGGCAAGAGCGAACAGGTCACGATGCAGCTGCAACACGAAGTCCGCGACATCACGCGCAACGCGGACGGCACCTGGACCGTGGTCTCTGCCGACCTCGCCAACGACGAAGCGCAGACCAGCGTCAAGGCGCGCTTCGTGTTCATCGGTGCCGGCGGCGGCGCCCTGAAGCTGCTGCAGATGGCCGACATCCCGGAAGCCAAGGGCTACGCCGGTTTCCCGGTGGGCGGCCAGTTCCTGATGACACGCAACCCGGACGTCGTCGCCCAGCACCAGGCCAAGGTCTACGGCCTGGCCTCGGTCGGCTCGCCGCCCATGTCCGTACCGCACCTGGACACGCGTGTGATCGAGGGTGAGAAGGTCCTGCTGTTCGGACCCTTCGCGACCTTCTCCAGCAAGTTTCTGAAAAACGGCTCGCTGATGGATCTGCCCGGTTCGATGAGCACCGACAATGCGCTGCCCATGGTCCAGGCCGGCCTGGACAACCTCGACCTGAGCCAATACCTGATCGGCCAGCTGATGCTGAGCCAGGAGGACCGCATCGCCGAACTGAAGGCGTACTTCCCGCAGGCCGAGGCCGAAGACTGGGAATTGATCACCGCAGGGCAGCGCGTCCAGATCATCAAGAACGACCCGGAGAAAGGTGGCGTGCTGCAGTTCGGCACCGAGATCGTCAGCGCGGCGGACGGCTCCATCGCCGCCCTGCTCGGCGCCTCGCCGGGTGCGTCAACAGCCGCACCGATCATGCTCAAGCTGCTGCAGACGACCTTCAAGCAACAGGTCGAAACCCCGCAGTGGCAAGCGAAACTGAAGGCGATCTTCCCCGCCTATGGCCGCTCGCTGAACGAGGACGCCGCCCTGACCGAAGAAATCCGCGCCATGACCAGCGAGCGCTTGCAGCTGTCCGCTCCGGCGACGGCCGTGGCCAACATCGCCCGCGACTGATGCGTAGCGCGCCGGGCCTTCGCGGCGGCCCGGCAACCGCTCGTCGCCTTGCTGACGACATGCAGCGTTACACCTAAAGCACTGGAGCGCCCTGCCGATAGCGGGCGCTTCTGATCGGCGACGGACCGCCACCCCCTGAATCGTCTCCTCACGTGGTACCTGAATGAACAACTGGTTTGGCAACATTGGCGTCAGCCGAAAGCTGTCACTGGGCTTTGGCGCGGTATTGGTTCTCACACTGATCCTGGCCTGGAACGGCTGGGGCAGTCTTGGCAGCGTGATCCAGCGCAGTGGCTGGATGACCGAGATATCTCAGCTCAACAACACCCTGACGAACCTGCGCATCGCACGCCTGCAATTCATGCTGGCCAACGGCGATGCCGAATCCACCGAGCGCCTGGACAAGAACCTGGGCATTTACCTGGCTCAGCAGACCAAGCTGCTCAACACCTTCAAGAATCCGATCAACGTCGCGATGCTCAAGGAGCAGGCCGGCTACAACGAGCAGTACCAGCACTCGTTGAACGACATGCGCCAGGCCTATGTCGCCGCCAACGGCGCGCAGCGGAGCATGGGCGCCGCCGCCGTCAAGCTGGACAGCCTGACCGGCGCGCTCAACGCACGCGCCCTGCAGCTGCCCGAGTACGAGCCGCAGCGTTTCGAGCAATACCGCGCCGTCACGCAGATGCGTGAAGACATCAAGCACGCGCAGTACCTGCTGCGCGTCTACCTGGCCGCCACTACCGCGGACAACATCCAGGCCGTCTATGCACAGCTCGACAAGGCCGTCGCGACGCTGGATCAGTACCGCAGCCAGTTCGATCAGACCAGCCGCGACGCCGTCGAGCAGATCCGCACGGTGCTGAGTGACTACCGAAGCGCCATCGAAACCTTCGTCGGCGCGACCCAGGCCATCGCCAAGGCACGCCAGGAGATGACCGACCAGCAGAAAGAAATCGTCCGCTTGAGCGATGCCCTCTATCAGTTCCAGCTGGACCGCCTCGACATCGAAAGCGGCGAAGCGCGCAACCGCCTGATCGTCAGCACCCTGCTGGCCTTGTTGCTGGGTATCCTCGCGGCCTGGCTGATCACGCGCCAGATCATCCTGCCGCTGCGCACCACGCTGGCCGATGTCGAGCGCATCGCTTCCGGCGATCTGACCGCCACCGCGAAGGTCACGCGTCGTGACGAACTGGGCGTGCTGCAGCAGGGCATCCAGCAGATGGGCACCACGCTGCGCGAGCTGATCGGCGGTATCCGCGACGGTGTCAGCCAGATCAGCAGCGCGGCCGAGGAGCTGTCGGCCGTAACCACCCAGACCAGCGCCGGCGTGAACAGCCAGAAGGAAGAAACCGACCAGGTCGCCACCGCCATGCACGAGATGTCGGCAACCGTTCAGGAAGTCGCGCGCAATGCCGAACAGGCAGCGCAGGCGGCCACTGAGGCGGATCACGAAGCCCGCGAGGGCGATCGCGTCGTCGCCGAAGTGGTTGCTCAGATCGAGCGCATGGCTGGCGAAGTCATCCGGTCTTCCGACGCGATGGTTGTCCTGCAAAGCGACAGCGACAAGATCGGCAGCGTGATGAACGTGATCCGCGCGGTTGCCGAGCAGACCAACCTGCTGGCACTCAACGCCGCGATCGAAGCTGCGCGCGCCGGTGAAGCCGGTCGCGGGTTCGCCGTGGTTGCCGACGAGGTACGTGGCCTGGCGCAGCGCACCCAGAAATCGACCGAAGAGATCGAGCAGCTCGTCACCGCACTGCAAGGCGGCACGCAACAGGTCGCCGCGATCATGCAGAACAGCCGCGACCTCACCGAGAGCAGCGTGGAGCTGACGCGCCGCGCCGGTACGTCACTGGCGCGCATCACCCATACCGTCTCCAACATTCAAGCCATGAACCAGCAGATCGCTACGGCCGCCGAAGAGCAGAGCGCGGTTGCCGAGGAAATCAGTCGCAGCGTGGTGAATGTGCGCGACCTGTCCGAGCAGGCCGCAGCTGCCAGCGAGGAAACCGCGTCGTCCAGTGTCGAACTGGCTCGGCTGGGCAGTCAGCTGCAGTCGATGGTCAGCCGCTTCCGCATCTGACCCAGCCAAAACGACGAGGCCAGGCATCGCGCCTGGCCTCGTATCGAATCAGCTGGCCTGCGTCTGCAGGTAATTCTGCAACCCGATGCGATCGATCATCGCGAGTTGCTGCTCCAGCCAGTACGCGTGATCTTCCTCGGTGTCGAGCAATTGCAGCTCCAGGATTTCACGTGTCTGGTAATCGCCGTGCTGCTCGGCGAGGGTGATGCCCTTGGCCAGGGCTTCACGGACCTTGTATTCCAAGGCCAGGTCGCTGCGCAGCATGTCCGGCACCGTATGGCCAGGATGAATCGCTTCGGGCGTCATGTCCGGCGTGCCTTCAAGGAAGAGGATGCGTTTGAGCAGCGCGTCGGCGTGCTCGGTCTCTTCCTCCATCTCATGATTGATCCGCTCGTAGAGCTTGGTGAAACCCCAGTCGGCATACATGCGTGAGTGCAGGAAATACTGATCGCGCGCCGCCAGCTCCCCGCGCAGCAGTTCTTTGAGATATTCGATGACCTGTGGCTGACCTTGCATAGCGACCCTCTCCGGCACTGACATTGAAACGCCGCCCCATGATACGCCCAATCCGCGCGCGACCAAGCGCAGACCCGTTGCCGCAGGCCGGACGGACCGATCAGTCAACGTATCGATCAGCGAACTCCCGAGTAGACCGCGCGTTCTATTGAGACTGTTGCCCGATCCGTGAGCGTCCCGCTCCGGAACCTCGCGCAGGAGTCTGGATGTCATCGCTAGAGCCCCGAAGCCGCTTTCACGCCCTGCGCCGTCTGGCGCTGGTCTGCCTGCCGCTGATCCTGTCCGCTTGCGCCGAGGACGAGGCGCCAGCCGAAGTCCCGCCACGCATCGCCTATGTCGAACCGCTGCGCCGCGTGGATCCGGCACCGGAGGCGCTGCGCTTCCCCGGTGTGGTGGAAAGCGTCACCACCACGCAGCTCGCCTTTCAGGTCGCCGGGCGTATCGAACGCATCCTGGTGGACGAA
The DNA here is from genome assembly GCF_022810315.1 of Stutzerimonas marianensis. NCBI lineage: Bacteria > Pseudomonadati > Pseudomonadota > Gammaproteobacteria > Pseudomonadales > Pseudomonadaceae > Stutzerimonas > Stutzerimonas marianensis. Next base: position 24,606 of record NZ_JALGRD010000011.1, read on the forward strand.
GGCACGCGCGTCGAGGCGGGCCAGCCGCTGGCGCAGCTCGATCGCACCGACTACGAACTCCAGCAGCGCGAGGCGACGGCACGGTTGCGCCAGCTGGAAGCGGACCTGACCCGCAAGCGCGCGCTGCTGGCCGAGGGCATCCTCGCGCCGGCCGCCGTCGAGCCTCTGCAGGCCAACGTCGTGGCGGCACGGGTGGCTCGTGACAGCGCACAGCGCGACATCCAGCACAGCACGCTCACCGCCCCCTTCGACGGCGTGGTGGCTCAGCGTCTGGCAGAACCGGACATGGTCGTCAGCGTCGGCACCCCCATACTGGAACTGCAGAACAACCAGCACGTGGAGGTGGGCGTCGACCTGCCCGAAACCGCGGCGCTGAGCGTGCCACTGAATGCCGAGTTGCAGGCCGAAGGCGAGCTGGTGATCGCTGGCGTCACCCTTGACCTGCATTACAAGGAACACAGTACGCAACCGCGCGAGGGCTCGCGTACCTATCGCCTGATCCTCCAGGGCGAACCGCCGGAGGGCTACAACCTGCTCCCAGGCATGGCCGTGCGCGTCCGGCTGCAGCGCCCGGCCCCGCTCGAACAGGACCGCCCACCGCGCTTTCACGTGCCGCTCAATGCCATCCAGACGGCGCCCGACGGCAACCACTTCATCTGGGCGGCCGTCGACGGCCAGGCGCGGCGGGAGGACGTCCGGCTCGAACGCATCGAGCAGGACCAGGCGATCATCAGCGGCGACCTCGCGGAGGAGATGCTGGTGATTGCCGCCGGGGGTAGCAAGCTCGCCGACGGCCAGGCGATCAAGGCCGAGCGGCGCGACCAGAGCGCGGGCACGCACTGATGGATCTGGCCCGCTACGCCATCTGCAAACCGGTCAACGTCTGGCTGCTGGTCCTCATCTGTCTGGTCGGCGGCGTGCTCGCCTTCTTTGAAATGGGCCGGCTGGAAGATCCGGAATTCACCATCAAGGAAGCGATCGTCACGGTCCAGTACCCCGGCGCAACCGCGCTCGAGGTCGAGCAGGAGGTGACCGAACCCCTGGAAAGCGCGATCCAGGAGCTGGCCGAGGTCAAGGAGATCCGCTCGCGCTCGATGATCGGCCAGGCCGAAATTCGTGTGGAAATCCAGGACAGCTATTCCGGCGATGAGCTCGACCAGATCTGGGACCAGCTGCGCAACAAGGTCGGCGATGCCCAGCAGGAGCTGCCGCCGGGGATCGATCCGCCACTGGTCAACGACGACTTCGGCGACGTCTATGGCATTTTTTTCGCCCTGACCGGCGAAGGCCTGACGCTGAGGGAGTTGCATGAGGTCGCCAAGGACCTGCGCCGCGGGTTGATCACCGCCGATGGCGTGGGCCAGGTCGAGATCGCGGGCGTGCGCGAGGAACGCATCCTGGTGGAAGTCGACCAGGCGCGGCTGGCGGCCCTGAACCTCTCGCCCGAGGAATTCATCGCCGCGCTGGGGGACGCCGACGCAGCGGTCGATGCCGGTGGCGTGCGGGCCGGCGAATACTTCGTCACCATCCGCCCCACCGGCGCCTTTAACTCACTCGACGCCCTGCGCGCCTTGCCGGTCGGCCAGGGGCCGCAGAGCGTCGATCTCGGCTCCATCGCGACCATTCGCCGCGACTACGCCGAGCGGCCACGCCAGCTGATCCGGCATAACGGCGAGCCTGCGTTGACGATCGGCATCAGCGGCGTCTCCGGAAGCAACATCGTCGAGGTCGGACAGAGCGTCGAGGCGGCGCTGGAGGCCATGCAGCCCCGCATGCCGCTGGGCGCAGAGCTGCACCCGCTCTATCAGCAGCACAGCATCGTCAACGAATCGGTCAACAGCTTCGCGCTCAACGTGTTCCTCTCGGTCGCGATCGTGGTGGGCGTGCTCTGCCTGGCGATGGGGCTACGCGCCGGGGTGATCATCGGCGCCGTGCTGTTTCTCACCGTGCTCGGCACGCTGCTGGTGATGTGGCTGGCCGGTATCGAGCTGGAGCGCATTTCACTGGGCGCGCTGATCATCGCCATGGGCATGCTGGTGGACAACGCGGTGGTGGTCTGCGACGGCATGCTGATCGAGAAGCAGCGTGGGCGCAGCATTCTCGAGGCCTCACGCAAAACGCTGCAGCAGACGCAGTGGTCGCTGCTGGGCGCGACCATCATCGGCATCCTGGCCTTCGCCGGGATCGGCCTGTCGCAGGACACGACGGGCGAATTCCTCTTCTCGCTGTTCTTCGTCATCGCCACTTCCCTGCTGCTGAGCTGGCTGCTCGCGCTGCTGGTCGTGCCGCTGTTCGGCCATTACCTGCTCGAGCGCAAGGGCGACCGGGATACGGCGGGCGAAGGCCAGGACGAGGCCTACAGCGGGCCGGTCTACAACCGCTACCGGCGAATCGCCGGCGGCGTGCTCGCCCACCCCTGGCTGACCGTTGGCGTGCTGGTGATCCTCACCGTCCTCAGCGTCCTGGGCTTCAGCCGCGTCCCGCAGAGCTTCTTTCCGCCATCGAGCACGCCGATCTTCTACGTCAACCTGTTCCTGCCGCAGGGCACGCATATCCGCGACACCAGCCGCACCGCCAAAGAGGTCGAGGGCTATCTGCACGAACTCGAGGGCGTGACGGACGTTTCCACCTTCGTCGGCGCCGGCGCCTCGCGCTTCATGCTGACCTATGCACCGGAGCAGCCGAACCCCTCGCTGATGCACTTTCTGGTGCGCACCGAAGACGCCGAGGTGATCGCCGATCTGGTGCGAGACGTGAACCAGACGCTGCCAGGACGCTACCCCTCGGCGGACGTCGCCGCCGCGCAGTTCATGTTCGGGCCCAATGCCGAAGCCAAACTGGAAGCGCGCATCAGCGGACCGGACTTGGACCAGCTACGCGCGCTTTCCGCCGAGGGCCAGCGCATCCTTCACGAGCAGGGCGAGGTCTTCAACATCCGCGACGACTGGCGTGCCCCGGTGCCGGTGCTGCGCCCGCGGCTGGACCTGGATCGCCTGGCCGACGCCGGCCTCACGCGCCAGGCCGTCGCCCGTGCGCTGTCCGTTGCCAGCGAGGGACAGCGCGTCAGCGTGTTCCGGGAGCGCGACGAGCTGATCCCGATCCTGTTGCGCGCGACCGAGGAGGACCGCGCCGAGCCGGATGAATTGATGCAGCGGCTGATCTGGAGCCCGGCGATGAACCGCTACGTCCCCCTCGCGCAGGTGGCCGACGGCATCGACGTCGCGACCGAGGACTCGACCATTCGCCGACACGGGCGCGAACGCACCATTGCGATTCGCGCCGAGCCACGTGACGGGGAAAACACCAACGATGCCTTCGAGCGTATTCGCCCGCTGATCGAGGACATGCCGCTGCCGCCCGGCTATTCGCTGGAGTGGGGCGGCGACCACGAGCAGTCGTCCGACGCGCAGGAAGCGCTGGCCGCCACCCTCGCCGTGCCCTACCTCGCCATGGTGCTGGTCACCGTGCTGTTGTTCGCCAAGGTTCGACAACCGCTGATGATCTGGCTGGTGGTGCCGATGGCGCTCTGCGGCGTCACCCTGGGCCTGCTGGTCACCGGACAGCCATTCGGCTTCATGGCCCTGCTAGGCCTGCTCAGCCTGACGGGCATGCTGATCAAGAACGCCGTGGTGCTGGTGGACGAGATCGACCGACAGATCGCCGACGAGGTCCCACGGCTGACCGCCATCGTCGAAGCTTCGGCCTCGCGCCTACGTCCGGTGATGATGGCGGCGGGCACCACCGTGCTGGGGATGGTCCCGCTGCTGTTCGACCCATTCTTCGCCAACATGGCGGTCACCATCATGGGCGGGCTGGGCTTTGCCACTCTGCTGACCCTGCTGGCGGTGCCCTGCCTGTACCTGCTGTTCATGCGCGTGAAACCGGAGGAAACCAGATGACCGGCCGCCTGCCTCTCCAGCCGCTGGCCTGGGCGCTGGCCCTCGCGCTGGGTGCCTGCTCGAACGTGCCGGAGCGTCCGCAGCCGGATGTACCCGACACCTGGTTTCATGCCGTGCGCCAGCAACCGGCAGACACCGAGGCCCTGGCCACCTGGTGGCAGCTGTTCGAGGATCCGGCGCTCACCGGCCTGGTGCGCCAGGCACTGGACAACAACCGCGACATCCGCCAGGCCATGCTGCGCGTCGACACGGCACGCGCGCAGCTGCGCCAGGCCCGTGCCGGACTTTTTCCGACGCTCGACCTGCCCGGCTCGGCCAGCCGCCAGTGGATCGAGAATGACAGCGAGCCCGACCCGAACAGCCCGGTCGGGCAGTTCATCCCCGACGACGACGTCATCACCTTCGACAACTGGGAGTTGGCGCTACAGGCCAGCTGGGAACTGGATATCTTCGGCGCCACCCGTGCGCGAACCGACAGTGCCCGCCAGCAGATCCGCTCGGCACAGGCCCAGGCGATCGCTGCTCGCCTGGCCGTCGCCTCCAACGCGGCGCAGGGCTACGTGCAGCTGCGCGCCCTGGAAGGCCAGCGGGCGCTGCTGGTCGAAGGCATCGAGCTGGCCAGGGAACTCGAACGCATCGCCGGCCGCCTGTTCGATGCCGGTGAGGTCACGCGGCTGGATGTCGAGGCCAGTGCCGCCGAGCGGGCGTCGCTGGAAGCCGACCTCGATGAACTGGACATCGACCTCGCCGAAGCGCGCCTGGCGCTGGATACCCTGCTGGCCGAACCGCCCGGCACCACCGCTCGCCAGCTGGGCGCCTCCGCCAGGGTTCCGCTGGCAGGCCAGCCGATTCCACCGGGGCAGCCCATCGACCTGCTGCGCCGGCGCCCCGACCTCATTGCCGAAGCCACGCAACTGCAAGCGGCGCAGCTGCAGTCGCTGGCGGCCCGTCGCGACCTGTTCCCGACCCTGGCGGTGCAAGCCGCCGTAGGCCGGTCCGGCCTGGCGCTGGGTGACGCCTTCTCCAGCGCCTCGAACTTTGCCCGCCTCGGCGCGACCTTCGGCCTGCCCTTCCTCGATTACCGACGACGCGGTGCGGCCATCGACCTGGCCGATGTCGAGGGCGAAGGCGCCTATCTGAGCTTTCAGCAGGCACTGGCCGAGGCCCTGGAAGAGGTCGAACGGTCACTGGTGCGCATCGAAGGACAACAACGCCGGCTGGACTCGCTGCGCCGGACGCTGCGCCATCGCCAGTACGCCTATGCGCTGGCGCAGAAGAGCTATCGCCTGGGGGAGGCGAACCTCAACGAAGTGCTCGATGCCCAGCGTGGCTCGTTACGGGCACGGCAGCAGGCCTTGCAGGGCCGCACCGCCCTGGCGACCGCGCAGGTGGCGTTGTTCGTGGCGCTGGGCGGTGGGTGGCAGGCTGGTGGGGTAACGGCGGAAGGTGAGCCCCCGGGCGAATGAATTCGCCCGCAAAGTCGGCACCTTGCTTAGCGCGTACGGGCGCGCGTACGGGCCCGTCCGTTGGCATGAGGGCCGAATTCACTCGTCCATCGAGCCAATGCCGACAGACGATACCCTCCGCGCCCGCTGGGAAGGTCGAATGGAATCGCTGCGCGATGTGCCGCCGCGGGGAGCCAGTTCAGCCCTTCATCCAAGGCGGCTCGGGCACCTCATCCCTCGGCTGATCCACCGCCTCGCGTGCCGCCTCCTTGCGCGCCTGCTCGGCCAGGGTGGCCTTGATCTCCCGCATTACCGCATCGATGTCCGCCGCATCCTCCGCTTCGGCGAACTCACCGGTCAGCTCGGTCTTGGGCGTCAGCTTGCCTTCCTGATAGAGCGCCCACATTTCCTTGGCATAACGCGTGAACTTGAGCTCGGGTGCGAAGCGCCCGAAATAGGCGGACATGTTGCCAACGTCGCGCTCGAGCATGTCGAACGCATGGTTGTTGCCCGCCGCGTCGACCGCCTGTGGCAGGTCGATGATGACCGGGCCGTGCTCGTCCAGCAGCACGTTGAACTCGGAAAGATCGCCGTGCACCAGCCCGGCACAGAGCATCTTGACCACTTCGCCAATCATGAACGCATGGAACTCGCGGGCATCGTCGGGATGCAACTCGACGTCATTCAGGCGCGGCGCGGCATCGCCATCTTCGTCGCTGACCATTTCCATCAGCAGCACGCCATCGAGAAAATCATAAGGCTTGGGCACCCGCACCCCGGCCTGAGCCAGTCGGTACAACGCAGCCACTTCGGCGTTCTGCCAGTTTTCTTCCTTTTCCTTGCGTCCATGCTTGGAGCCCTTGGCCATCGCGCGGGCGTCGCGGCTGCTGCGCACCTTGCGTCCTTCCTGATATTTCACGGCCTGGCGGAAACTGCGGTTGTTCGCTTCCTTGTACACCTTGGCGCAACGCAGCTCGTCACCGCAGCGCACCACGTAGACCGCTGCCTCCTTGCCGCTCATCAGCGGGCGCAGTACTTCGTCGATCAGCCCATCCTCGACCAACGGCTCGAGTCGTTTTGGCGTTTTCATCAGCGGCTCACAGACCCTGTTTGGCTATGCAGATCTGCAGGTTACGGCAATCGTCACGGCCCTTCCATGCTCGGTAGCCAGTTTGAAAGCGTACTTCGGATTGGCGCGAAGCCGCGCCGGGGGGACAATCGTGTCATCCACTCACGGAGCCCACCGATGTTCGACCTGGACCGCTGCTGGCAAGCGCTCTGCGACCGAGACGAAACGTTCGACGGCCGGTTCGTCTTCGCCGTGCACTCGACCGGCATCTATTGCCGCCCCAGCTGCCCGGCACGCCGCCCGCGCCGGGACGGGGTGAGTTTTTACAGCGATACCCAAGAAGCCGAATCCGCCGGCTTTCGTCCCTGCAAGCGGTGCTCGCCGCACGGCCAAAGCCCGGCCGAACAGATGGACGCGCTAGTGATTGCAGCCTGTCGGCTGCTGGACGACCACGACGGGGCGATGCCGCTCGCGCAGCTGGCTGCCCGCATCGGCCTTTCCCCTTCGCATCTGGCCCGCGCGTTCAAGGCCCGTACCGGGATGACCCCGCGTGCCTGGTCCGCAGCGCGCCGCCAGGCTCGGCTGGAAGTGGCACTGGCCGGCGCCGACTCGGTCCTCGGCGCGGCGCTGGATGCCGGCTTTGGCAGCACCCGGGGCGCCTATCAGCACAGCACGGCCATGAGTCCGGCCCAGCGGCGGCGCAAAGCGCAGGGAGAAGGGCTGCGCTATGCGATCGGCGACTGCCCGCTGGGATTGCTGGCGATCGCCGCGAGCGAGCGTGGTATCTGTGCGCTGCTGTTTGGTGATCGCGAGGACGCGTTGGTTGCCGAGCTGCAGTCACGTTTCGCCGCCGCCGAGCTGGTTCGCGACCAGCCAGGCCTGGGTGCCTGGCTGGAAGCGGTCGTGGCTCAGCTGCAGGAGCCCACGCGCGCGGCCCGCCTGCCACTGGATCTGCGCGGCAGCGCCTTCCAGCAGCGGGTCTGGCAAGCCCTGCGCGACATTCCGGTCGGCGAGACCCGCCGCTACGGTGAGCTGGCCGAACACCTGGGCACCCACGCGCGTGCCGTCGCCCGCGCCTGCGCCAGCAACCCGGTCGGCCTGCTGGTGCCCTGCCACCGGGTGGTCGGCGCCAATCGGTCGTTGACCGGTTATCGCTGGGGAATCGAGCGCAAGGCCGCTCTGCTTGAATCCGAGCAGGAAAAACCGGGAGCCTGAGGACGAATCGGCGGTCGGATGCTACACAGTCCGACGATCCGAGGCCGCCATGACCGAACTGAAACGCTACCGCATCCACTACCTGATCAACGGCAACCCGGCCTCGCTCACGCTAAGTTCGTTCGATGAACCGAACATGGAACAGGCCGAACTGGAAATCCTCCTGCATCATGTGCGTGAGCCCCGCGCCGCCACGGATGCGCCCTGGGAGAGCCCTGAGCGCAAGAGCGAGCACAGTCGCATGGCCGAGCTCGGCGTGAGCGACATCCAGATCGAGGAAGACAAGGCCTCTTGAACCATCGGAGCCCCCAGCCGTGCCACTGATCGACACCCACACGCATCTCGACTTCGACCCTTTCGACCATGACCGGCAGGCGGTGCTCGACCGCTGCCAGGCGGCAGGCGTCGAGCGCATCCTGGTGCTTGGCGTCCATGAGGCCAACTGGGCGCGGGTCTGGCAGCTGGCCGAAGACGCGCCCGCCGTCTACGCCGCGCTCGGCCTGCATCCGGTGTTCCTGCAGGACCATCGCCCCGAACATCTCGACCGGCTGCGCGACTGGCTAGAGCGCCTGCGCAGCGCCGACAAGCTCTGCGCCATCGGCGAGATCGGCCTGGACTATTACATCGAAGATCCGGACAAGCCGCGCCAGCAGGCGCTACTCGAGGCGCAACTCGGCCTGGCCAATGAATTCGAATTGCCGGTGCTGCTGCACGTGCGCCGCGCGCATGCGGACATGATCGCTACGCTCAAGCGCTACAAGCTCAAGCGCACCGGCATTGCCCATGCCTTCAGCGGCAGCTGGGAGGAAGCACGGGAGTACATCAAGCTCGGTTTCAAGCTCGGCCTCGGCGGCGCCGGGACCTGGCCGCAGGCGCACCGGATGCACCGGGTACTCCAGCAATTGCCGCTCGACAGCATCGTGCTGGAAACCGACGCCCCCGACATCACGCCGCACAGCCACGCCGGCGAACGCAACAGCCCGGAATTTCTACCCGACATCTGCCGTGAGCTCGCCGAGCTGCGCGGCGTCAGTGCCGAGGAACTGGCCGAAGCAAGCTATCGCAACAGCTGCGACCTGTTCGGCTGGGCGTAGCCTCGGCTCAGTCCGCCAGCGGATCGTGACCCCAGTTCATCAGCGAATGGCGCCAGCGGCTGTCGCGCAACTCGCCATTGGGGCGCTGCGCCAGGTGTCGGTGCACGTAGCCGATAACCTTGCGCATGGCCTGGTAGTCATCCTCGTCAAGATCGGCCTGACGGGTGTCCTTGAGCGCGAGAATACGCTCACCCATATGGTGCCCCACCGCCTCACCATCGGCGGGCGACGATACCTTCTCGCCATCGGCGGTCATGCCGACACTGCGACTCTGCTCGCTGTCGAGCCAACGCCGCAGCGTTGCAGGCGCCATGTTCACGACACGCTGGAATTCCTCACGGGTGTCGCGACGGGCCTGTTCGTCAGACGTGCTCATCGCTCCCCCTCGCGCTGCAGTGCGGCGACCAGTTCGTCCTTCTTCATGCTCGAACGTCCGCGAATGTTGCGCTTGGCCGCCCGGCGCATCAGCTCGGCCTTGTTCAGGCCGCTCAATGCCGGCTCGCGTTCACGGCTGGCCTTGCGTGCCACGTCCTCGGGCTGGGGCGAGTGCTGCCGCCCGCGCCGCGAGTCCGCGCGTTTCTTGCGCGTGGTGCGGGCATATTCCGCGTCACTCAACGACTCACGCGCGTGCTTGGGCAGGTAGCGCTCGCCCGTCTCGCCGGACGGCTTGCCCGACTCGGTGCCCCAGTCTTCGCGGGTCCACTCGCGCAGGTGATTGTCGGCCGACTTCCGGCCCTCGTAGCCGCCGCCGCGCTTCTTGTACTCCTGCACGGCGTACTGCGCCTTGCGCGCGGACCACTGGCCGGGCTTGCCGCCCTTGTCGCCGGTGGTAACCGCCTGCTTGACCTCGTCCCACAGGGCGGGGTCGGTTTTTTTCGCGGTACTGGCCATGGAGCAGCTCCCGGAAATGCCTGTTCGGCAGACCCGGGGCCGCGAGGCGCTGTTCAGGCGGGCCGATAAACGGCGATGCTGATCAGACGCGGAAGGCGCCGATCAGCTGCTGCAGCTGGCCGACCAACTGCGACAGTTCGCGGCTCGCCTGCTCGGTATGGCCAGCGCCCGCGGCGGTGCGTTCACCGGCTTCATTGATCGCGACGATGTTCTGATCGATGTCGTGCGCGACGGCGGTCTGTTGCTCGGCAGCGGCGGCAATCTGCTGGTTCTGATCGACGATGGTGCCAACCGCCGCGAGGATGTTCTCCAGCGCCTGACGCACCTGTGCCGACTGGCCGACCGTTTCGTCGGCCAGCGCATGGCTGTCATGCATCGTCTTGACCGCAGCGCCGACGCCACCTTGCAGCCGGCCGATCATCTGCTCGATTTCCTCGGTCGATTGCTGGGTGCGCCGGGCCAGGTTGCGCACCTCGTCAGCCACCACGGCGAAGCCGCGCCCCTGCTCACCAGCGCGCGCCGCTTCGATGGCCGCATTGAGCGCCAGCAGGTTGGTCTGCTCGGCGACGCCCTTGATCACGTCCAGCACCTGGCTGATCGCCGTGCTGTCGTCGGCCAGTTTGTTGATCACTCCGACCGAGCGTTCGATCGCTTCGGCCAGTCGCTCGATGCCGCCCACCTGCGCTTCCACGAGGCCGCGGCCGGTGACGGTTTCCTCATTGACGTCCTGCGCGCTGCCAACAGCGGACTCGGCGCTGCTCGCAACCTCCTGTGCAGTCGCCGACATCTGGTTCATGGCCGTGGCGACCTGCTCGATCTGCGCACGCTGCTCGGACACGGTCTGGTTGCTCTGCCCGGATACCTGCTCCACGCGTGCCGCCTGGCGTTCAACCTCGCCGACCGTCTGGCCGACACGTTCGATCAGCTCGCGAATGCGCGCCACCGTCTGATTGAACACCTGGCCGAGCTCGCCGAGCTCGTCGCGGCTCTGCACGGCGAATTGCGCCGTCATGTCGCCGGCCGCCACACGATCCATGGTCGCGCCAAGGCTGCGCAGCGAGGCGCGGGTGGACACGTAGAATCCGCTGTAGAGGTAGACGACGAGCAGGAATACCAGCGCCAGCGCGGCCAGCAGGACAGTCATCATCAACTGCTTCTCACCGAGCCGCTGGGCCAGCTCCTCGTCGAGCAGCGTCAGCACGGCATCATTGAGCGCATGGGTCTTGGCCATCTCCGCACTGACCCGCTCGTAGAAGTCTTCCCAGGGGCCGTCGAGCGATTCGGCCATGATCACCTGATCCTGGAACAGCTCGTTGCTCAACTGCAGCGATTCACGACTGGCGCGCGCCAGCCCATCGAGCCGCTGCGCGGCCTTGGCGCTGCCGAGCACGTCCTGCAGTTGCGCGCCGTACTGCACGTCCTGCTTTTCCAGCTCGAGCAGCAAGTCGTCGAGCTTGTTGCTGGCATCCGAGTTCAGGTAGCCCTGGCCGAAGGTGTAGGCGCCCACCGCCCGCCCCTCGCCCAGCGTCGCGGTGATGCCCGGGGTGACCGAGCTGAGCAGTTCGGTCAGCAGGCGCACGTCGCGATGGGCGTCCTGGCTCATGCCGGACTGGCTGGCGACCAGCTTGATCATTACCTGAGACTGGCCGAGCAGCGCCCGTGCCATCGCCGCCTTGGCCTGCAGCGACTGCTGATTGCGCGCCGCCTGCAGGGCGGCCGCCAGCTCGTCGCGGCGGGCAGTGAACTCAGCGACCTGCTCGGGATGCTCGCTGACCGGCTCAAGCGCCCGGACACGCGCCTCAAGGTCAGCCTCCACCTTCGCCAGGCGCGTCTTGAGGGCCTGATCCTCGCCGGTCTGGCCGATGATGCCTTCGATCTCGACCAGGTCCTTCCAGTCCTGAGCGTCTCGGCGCAACTGCATGGCGGTGCCGAGCAGCGACAGGCTTTGCAGTTCGGTGCGGGTGCCGACGAACTGGCGGTACGAGTCGCGCACCAGATAGAAATTGGTCAGCAGCATGGGCACGAAGAACAGCACGCTGATCAGGCTGAACTTCATGCCGAAACTGAGCCGGTTCATGAAAGCAATGGCGGGATGCAACAGGATTTTCAAGGACGCTCTCCCATTTTTGTTCTTGCGCGCCGCGAAGGCTCGTCAGGAGGCCAGTGACCACTCAGGGATATCGGTCCCGGATATCGCAACTTAAGGTAGTGGCACCCTGACAGCACCACAACTGGCAGAAGGCGCGTCGATTCCGGCCTATACAGCGTACTTATCGGATGGTGAGCTGCCGCGGCACGACTGAGCATGCCGCGACGATCAGGCAACCAGGGTCCAGCCGGCGATGACGGCGTACCAGAGCAGGCGCGTGCGCACCAGCATGGCCGCCAGGCTGTCGAGTCGCGCAAGGCCGGCTTCGCCCGTAGCGGATTCGCCGAGATCCGCCGCGGCCGGGCCGGCTTCGGCAAGCAACCGGCGGGCAGGAATGTCCCAGTGCAGCAAGTCCTTGAGCACGGCGTGGTGCAGCGCGACGAAATTGCCGACCAGGCCAAAACTGGCCAGCAGTACCCGCACCGGGAGCCAATCGAAGGCATGCAGCAATGATCCGGCCCGCTCACGCAGGGCCTCGCTGCGACCATGGGCCACGCAGAGCACCAGCAAGCGATAGGCCAGCGCCGCCATCGGCCCCAGCAGCAAGTACCAGAAGATCACCGCGAAGAAGCCCTGGTGGCTGCGCCACAAGAGCTGCGCCTCGACCGCGCGCAGCAGCCCTGGTGGATCCTCGGCCGAGAGATTCAGGTCGCGCTCGGCAACCAGCGCGGCCGCCTCTTCGTCGCCACGGTGCCAGGCATCGCGAAACGGCCCCAGTTCCCGCTTGAAATCGCCTCGGCCCAGGCTGTACAGCACGACCAGCAGGTGCAGCGGCAGCGCAAGCCAACCGTAGGCCAGCGGCTGCAGCAGAGCGAGCAGGACGCCAAGGACCAGCACTGGCGCGAGGACCAGCACGAACAGGCCAGTCCAGGGTCTGGCCTGGCCCTGGCGACCTTCGACGCGCTGCAACAGCCGCAGCCAGGGGCCATCCTGCTGCACCTCGCGCCGCCAGTCGGTGAGCTTGTCGATGACCAGCACCAGCAGTAGCACCAGAAAAATCATTGTCGAGTCCCTTGTTTCGATTCAGACGACGATGGCCGCCTCACGCAGGCGCTGCCAGTCGAAGGCGGGGCCCGGATCGGTCTTGCGTCCGGGGGCGATGTCGCTGTGTCCGCAGACCCGCTCTGGGGTGATGGCCGGGTAGGCCTGCTGCAACAGACGGCCAAGGCGGATCAGGCTGTCGTATTGCGCATCGTCGAAGGGCTGGTCGTCGGTCCCTTCGAGTTCGATGCCGATGGAAAAATCATTGCAGCCCTCGCGCGAGGCGAAGCACGAAACGCCGGCATGCCAGGCTCTGTCCAGGCAGGAGACGAACTGGGTGATCGCGCCATCACGCTCGATCAGGAAGTGGGCCGACACCTGCAGGTTCGCGATTTCGCGAAAGAAGTCATGCTCGTCCACTGACAAGCGGTTCTGGAAGAACTGCTGGACCTTGCCCGTACCAAAGCAGCCGGGCGGCAGGCTGATGTTGTGAATCACCAACAACGAGATCTCGCCCTCGGGCCGCGGGTTGAAGTTGGGTGACGGGCAATGGCGCACACCTCGACACCAACCAGTGGCGTGATCCAGTTGCATGGCGGCAGGTCCTGGGTGAATGGCGGCGTAGCAGGCTAGCGCCTGCGGGGCTCGGCCGGCAAGCGGTGCAGACTCAGTCGGCCGCTCATCCGATGCGCTTCTCGTCACGTCGCGACGCCAACCGGTCGGCCAGGCGCGTCGGCTCCGGCAGGCGATAGCGGGTCACATAGCGCATCACCAGCTCCGGTGCGGTGGTCAGGCTGACACGGTGGCCCGGCGAGATGATCAACGGGCGCACCCGATCCTTGCTGCGCAACACCGTGCCGATCACCCTGCCCTGCCTGTCGAGCAGGTCGGCTTGCTCACCGCGCGTTTCCCCCACAGGTTCGTGCACACCGGTGAGGATCTTCTTCGCCACGCCGACGGTCGGCAGTCCGGTGATCACGCCCAGGTGCGCCGCAATCCCCAGGCCGCGAGGATGGGCGATGCCATGCCCGTCCGAGAACACAAGGTCGGGTGTCGCGCCCAGCGCGTCGAGCGCCTGCAGCACAGCCGGCAACTCACGGAACGAGAGCAGCCCGGGAATATAGGGCATGCGGGTGGGAATGCGGGCCAATGCCTGGGCCTGCACTTCCAGCGTTTCAGCATCCAGCAGCACCGCCGCCGCACGTGTGATCCGCCCGCCCTCCTCGAAGCCGACGTCGACGCCTGCGATCAGACGCAACACGCCGAAATCGTCTTCGAGCCGCACCCGGGCAGCAAGCTGGATCTGGGTTTCCCGTGCCGCGGCGGTGTCGCCGTTCCAGTCGGCAAAGGTCGGCGGTTCTGGGCGTGTGGTGGCAGACATCTCCTGATTGCTCCATCGGGTCTCAAGGCTGGGTCTTGGGTTCGAGGCTGCGCGGGCGCGGCCGGTTCAACCTACTCAGACCTACGGCGACTGGACAGCTGCGCAAAAAAATAAGACGCTCCCGCCGGATCGCGGCAGATTTACCCTGCATTTCCATAACAATAAACAGAACAGCCAGACTTCCGATGCCCAATGCACACCCCCTGAAGCGCGTCAGCATTCTTGCTACCGAAGGCGTCTTCGCCTCTACGCTCATGCAGGCCAAGGACTTCTTCCACATGGCCGCCCTGCGCTCCGGCAAACAGCACGGTCACGGCCTCGCACCAGCCTTCGAGACCTTGCTGGTCAGCCCCGACGGACAACCCGTGACGACCTTCAGCGGCACGCGGATCGAGGTGGATGGCGCGCTGGACGCGACCGACGCGGTCATATTGCCGGCGTTCTGGGGCGATTTCGATGCGCTCTGCCAAGGCTATCCGCAGGTCATGCCCTGGCTGCAATCACGTCACCAAGCCGGCAGCGCCATCTGTGGCGAAGCCACCGGGGTGTTCTGGATGGCTCAGGCCGGCCTGCTCGATGCTCGCGAGGCCACTACCCATTGGCGTTTCGCCAACGAGTTCAGCACGCGGTTTCCGCAGGTCCTGTTCACCCCGGAAAAGCACCTGACCGACAGCGACAACCTCTATACCGCCGGCGGTACGACCTCGGCGTGCGACCTCTATATGCATCTCGTGGAGCGCTACTGCGGCTCCAGCGTCGCGCAGGGCATGGCGCGGGATATCCTCTTCGAGGTGCAACGCAGCTATAGCCCGGGACGCATCGGATTCGGCGGGCAGAAGATGCACCTGGACACCCGCGTGCTGCAGATTCAGGAATGGCTGGAAGAACACTTCGCCGAAAAATTCCGTTTCGAGGACGTCGCCCGCGACCACGGCATGAGTATCCGCAACTTCATGCGCCGCTTTCAGAGCGCCACGGGCGACAAACCGCTGCATTACCTGCAGCGGCTGCGGATCGAAACGGCCAAGAGTCTGCTCTCGACCACCCGCAAGAGCATCAAGACCATCAGCTACGAAGTGGGCTATGACGATGCGAGCTTCTTTGCCCGGCTGTTCCGCCAGCACACGGAGCTGTCGCCGAACCAGTATCGGCAACAGTATCGATTGAAGAACGGTTGAGTGCTGGAAGCTGGGCGCGTATCGGTGCCGCGCCCAGCTCGAGCGGAGACTCCGTCAGGGCTTGTGGGGCCGTGACAGGTATTCGTGAGACTGCATTTCCAGCAGGCGGCTCAGTGTGCGCTGGAACTCGAACTCCAGGCGCCCGCCAGCGTAGAGGTCCTTCAATTCCACTTCGGCCGACAGGATCAGCTTGACGTTGCGATCGTAGAACTCGTCGACCATGTTGATGAAGCGACGCGCCATATCATCCTTGGCAACGTTCATCTGCTCGATGTTGGAAACCAGCACGGCGTCGAAGATCTTGCCCAGCTCGATGTAGTCGTTCTGACTGCGTGGGCCGTCGCACAGCGCACGGAATTCGAACCAGGCGACACCACAGGCGACCTTGCGCGCGGTGATTTCACGGTTCTCGATCATCAGGGCTTCGTTTTCCTGGATCTTGCACTTCTCCGGCAACAGGCTACGGAAGCTCTTTTCCAGGCTCTGCTCGGCCTCGGCATCGAGTGGGAAGTGGTACAACTCGGCCTGCTCCAGCGCGCGCAGACGGTAATCGATGCCGCTGTCGACGTTGACGATCTCGGTGTGCTTCTTCAGCAGTTCGATCGCCGGCAGGAAGCGCGCCCGCTGCAGGCCGTCCTTGTAAAGGCCATCCGGCACGATGTTGGAGGTCGCCACCAGGCTCACGCCGTTCTTGAACAGCTCCTCGAGCAGGGTCGCGAGAATCATCGCGTCGGTGATGTCGGAGACGAAGAACTCGTCGAAGCAGATCACCCGCGACTCGTCGGCGAACCGCTTGCCGATGATCGTCAGCGGGTTCTTCTCGCCCTTGAGGGTTTTCATTTCCTCGTGGACGCGCTTCATGAAACGGTGGAAGTGCGTGCGAGTCTTCTGCTCGAAGGGCAGCGCATCGAAGAAGGTGTCGACTAGATAGGTTTTGCCGCGCCCGACGCCGCCCCAGAAGTACAGGCCCTTGATGGGCTCTTGCTTCTTGCCGAACAGCTTGCCCAAGAGGCCGGATTTGCCACGCTCGTCGGCGACCAGGTCGTCATACAGACGCTGCAGATGGCGAACGGCATTCTCCTGCGCCGCGTCGTGGAAGAAATCAGGACGTTTCAGGTCTGCCTGATAGCGTTCGAGAGGGGTCATGGCGGGGTCTGGGCAGTGAAACGGGGCCGACACTGTAGCCGTGCCCTTGGTCGTTGGCAATTTACGCAGATCGTTCAAGCGCTAGCGCCTCGGTAGGTCCATCGATCCTCGCGATCCGCCCATGCACGGGTGGATCGCGCTCCGGTTTCATTCGGCCAGGGTTGCCAATGCCTCACGCAGACGCAGCATCGCTGCCTCCAGCGCCTGTTCATCGGGATAGGCCGGGCTGTCGGCGATGCAACTGCCGTCGAGCCACAGTGTGAATTGATCGTTTTCATCGGCGCGCAGTTCCAGCGCATCGACGCTTTGCGAAGCGAGCTGCTGGGTAACCTGACCGATCGCCTTGGGATCGACGAATGGGCGGGACAGCAGCAGCTGCTCGCCATCGGCGGCGAAGAAGCGGAAGCGGAAGCTGCCATCCTCCTCACGGAAACTGGCGAAGCGGGCGCGCTTGCCCGACTTCTTCTTTGCCGGAGCGGCGCTTTTCACCTCGCTGCGGAAGTTGCGCAGCCCCACGGCCTCGCGCAGTTCGGCCAGGAAGGGCGTCGCCACCTGGCGGGCCTTGGCGGCGCCCGCCTGGAGGATATCTTCCAGGTCGCCCGGTCGGCTCATCAGCGCATGGTAGCGCTCGCGCGCCTCGCCAAGTTCGGCGTCGAGCAGCTCGAAGAGGCGCTGTTTGGCTTCGCCCCAGGCGAGGCCGGCGAGCAGGTCCGCACGGAACTCGGCAAGTTGTTCCGGTGTGGCGAACGCCTGGTACAGGGTAAACAGGTGCGCGTCGTCCGGATCCTTCGGCTCGCCGGGCAGGCGCGAGTCGGTGACGATGCGCGCGATGGTGCTCTTGAGCTCCTTGGCGCTGGCGAACAGCGGAATGGTGTTGTCGTAGCTCTTGGACATCTTGCGCCCGTCGAGCCCCGGCAGGGTCGCCACGCTTTCCTCGATCAGGGCGGTCGGCGCGGTGAAGAGCTCCTTGCCGTTACCGAACAGGTGGTTGAAGCGCTGACCAATGTCGCGAGCCATTTCCACATGCTGGATCTGGTCGCGCCCGACCGGCACCTTATGTGCGTTGAACATGAGGATGTCTGCCGCCATGAGGACCGGGTAGCTGAACAGGCCCATGCTGACACCGGCATCCGGGTCTTCGCCCAGTTCGACATTACGATCCACAGCCGCCTTGTAGGCGTGGGCACGGTTCAGCAAGCCCTTGGCTGCGACGCAGGTGAGCAACCAGGTCAGTTCCGGGATCTCGGGAATGTCGGACTGGCGATAGAAGGTCACGCGCTCGGCGTCGAGGCCGCTGGCCAGCCAGGTGGCTGCAATTTCGAGCCGCGACTGCTGAATGCGCCGCGGGTCGTCGCACTTGATCAGCGCGTGGTAGTCCGCCAGGAAATAGAAGGAATCGACATCGGCATCCCGACTGGCGACGATCGCCGGGCGGATGGCCCCCGCATAGTTGCCCAGGTGTGGCGTGCCGGTCGTGGTGATGCCGGTAAGGATTCGGGTCTTCATGCATTCATCTCATTTCTAGGGTGGCCAGCCGGATCAATCCAGGCGCGGCGCAACCAGCTCCTTGAGTTCCACCAGCTTGCCGTGGAAAAAGTGGCCGCATTCTGCCACCTTCAGCAGCTCGTGGGGGCGCGTCAGCGCTGCGGAAAAAGCATGTACCGTGGCCGGATCGATGACCTCGTCGTCATCCGGCTGGATGATGGTCAATGCGCAACGCTCGGCCAGCGGCAGGCCGTCCAGCCGCGACACGGCCGGCGCGACCATGAACAACCGATCCAGAGGTTCGCCCCGCGCCTCCATTCGGCCCGCCAGCGCCGCCGCAACGAAGCCTCCAAAGGAAAACCCAAGCAAAGTGACCGGCAGCCCAGGCTGCTGCTCACGCAGCCACGCCAGCGCCGCCTCGGCATCTTCCACCTCGCCCATTCGCATATCGTGGCTGCCCGCGCTTGCGCCTACACCGCGGAAGTTGAAGCGCAGCGTGTCATAACCCGCGTCCCGCGCCGTGCGCTGCAGGGTCGAAACGACCTTGTTGAGCATGGTGCCGCCCTTGACCGGGTTGGGATGGCAGATCAGCGCCAGCCCCCGCGCCTGCGGCTGCTCGAAATGAAGCCCTTCCAGCACACCGGCCGGGCCCTGGATGGTGATGGGATTTTCACGTTTCAACAAAAGTGGCTCCGTGATCTTGGAAGAAGTTGGCTCGTCTCGCTAGCGCTGCCTGGTGACCGCAAGCTCGCGTCACGGTATACAGGGCAGGTACGAGACGTTAACGTATCAAGCCGTGGAAAGACCACCGCGCAGACGATGCGCGGGCCGGCGCAGGCCCTCTGGAGAGCCTATCGCCCCGCCCGAGCATCGGCGGTCCCTTTTCCACGGCTTGATTCAGCACAGCCGTTTATATAGAGGAAGGACTCGTGGAACAGACCCTCGCGACCTGGTTGCTCCCCATAGTCGGCGTGATTGCCGGCATCGCCATCGGCTACCTGATAGCCCGTAACAGCGCGCCCAACAGCACGCAGCGCCAGGTAGATGAACTGCAGGAGCGCCTGGATACCTACCAGAGCGAAGTGGTGAGCCATTTCAACACGACGGCCAGCCTGCTGCGCAAGCTCACCAACAGCTACCAGGATATGCAGGACCACCTGTCCGAAGGCGCGGACAAGCTGGCGCTCGACGAGCAGACTCGCCAGCGCCTGCTCGCCGCCCTGCACAGCCAGGACAGCCACACTCAGCGCGAACGCCTGAACTCACCTACCTTCACCGAGCCGCCGAAGGATTACGCCCCGAAGGACGCCGACGCGCCCGGCATGTTGCACGAAAATTTCGGCCTCAAGAGTCGCCACTGACAGCAGCGCCTGCGCTCAACTGCGGCACGCGCCCTGGCGCGGCCGCCACAAGCGTTACTGCCTCAACCGCATGGACAGATCGATCGCCTGTACATGCTTGGTCAATGCGCCGATCGAAATGTAATCCACACCCGTTTCAGCCACCGTCCGCAAGGTGTCATCGCTGATCCCGCCCGACGCCTCCAGCTTGGCACGCCCAGCCGTGAGTTCCACGGCCCGGCGCATGTCCTCCAGGCTGAGCTCGTCGAGCATGACGATATCCGCTCCGGCCTGCAGGGCCTGTTGCAGCTCATCCAGATCTTCGACTTCCACCTCGACCGGTTTACCCGGCGCGATGCGGCGCGCCGCGGCGACCGCAGACGATATCCCGCCGCAGGCGGCGATATGGTTTTCCTTGATCAGAAAGGCGTCGTAAAGGCCGATCCGATGGTTGTGGCAGCCACCACAGGTCACCGCGTACTTCAAGGCCATGCGCAGACCGGGAAGGGTCTTGCGGGTATCGAGCAGACGAACCCCGGTTCCCTCGACAAGGTCGGCGTAGTAGCGACAGCGAGTCGCGACACCGGACAAGGTCTGGAGGAAGTTCAGCGCTGTGCGCTCACCGCTGAGCAACGCGCGAGCGGGCCCCTCGAGATGGAACAGGACGCTGTTCGCCGCGACCCGTTGACCGTCGACAACCTGCCAGTGCACGGCAACGCGAGGGTCAAGCTGACGAAACACCGCGTCCACCCAGGCCGTGCCGCTGATGACCGCCGCTTCGCGCGTGATCACCGAGGCATGCGCCAGGCGCTCCTCAGGAATCAGTAGCGCAGTGATATCGCCGGTTCCGATATCCTCGGCAAGCGCTCGGCGGACGTTGTTTTCGACCTCGGCACCAAGATCGGCAAGAGTGAGATTGGTCACGACAGGCTCCCTTCAGATTCGGCGAGAGTATAAGGCGTAGCCGAGCGATAGAGCAGTCAGTGACGCGGGTCGCAGCCGTTAGCCGAGCGCACATGACCGCCTGTAGGAAAAGCCGTGAGTATCTGTGAGCTGCATCATGTCCAACAAAAATCCGGGCTAGGCTACCGAACGGGATGCATATAATGCCGTCATAAATTGACGTCACGAAAATGGCTTTTGAAGCCAGACGCCTGCAGCCGTTGCTCTACCCCCCCACACAACGGCATGCTACGCGTTGGAAGCGCCCCAGCAGGCGACCGGAGAGAATCGATGCGAACCGATGCGAAAGTGGTGCACCTCAAGGCTGCCCCTGAGCAAAAGCCGACCTCACCGGCAGGTCGACTACCTGTCGCGCTGATCAGCGTGCGCGACAAGGCTGCGCAGCAGCTGCGCCTGGCGCTTCAGACCCTCTTCGACAATGCCGATGACTCACTCTTCGAGATAGCCGACCGCGCGACCAGTAACGCTGAACAGAATGCGTTCTTCGAGGCGATGCGCGAGCTGCGCATGAAGCGCCGCAGTATCGAACGCGGCTTCTTGCAGCAAATCTTCGAGTCCTTTTCTCGCCTCAACCAGTACGAAATCGGCAAGCCCGCAGAATCAGAAGCCTCCTTCGAAAGCCTGGCGCTGGTCCAGAACGACGAACTCGAAGAGTCCGTCGCCGTCGACACCATGGTCACGAAGGTGATGAACCGCGCAACCCAGCCGCTCAGCCACCTGACCACACGCATGAACGCCTTGGTGAGCCGCAAGCTCGAGGACAAGAGCAATCCGCTCGGACCGCAGCAGCTGTGCGAATTCTTTATCGAGGCTTGCCGTTGCCTGAGCGTCGACATCAAGGTCAAGCTGATTATCCTCAAGCTGTTCGAGCGCTACGTTCTGACCGATCTCGACCAGCTGTATGCCGAATCCAACCAGACCCTGGTCGTCGCAGGCGTTCTCCCCGAACTGCAATCGACCCCGCCGCGACGCCCTCAGGCTCGCACCGGTCATGCGCCGGCAGGTAACAGCGCGCCAGGCACCCATGCGGCAGACTCCGCGCGCCAGGCAGACGAGGGCTACCAGGAAGCCTTCAGCACCCTCCATGCACTGCTCTCCGAGCTGCGTGGCAGCGCCCTGCCAGCCCGCAACGTGCCAAGCGATGCGATCCCGATTTCCAGCAACGACCTGATGCGCCTGCTGTCGCACATGCAAACCCGTGCGCCCCAGCAGATCGATGATTTCGATCTGCAGGCCCAGCTTGAACAATTGCTGCACCGCGTCAGCGCCAAGAGCGGAAAGTCCCGGGTCGTCGGCGAAGTCGACGAAGACGTGATCAACCTGGTTTCGATGCTGTTCGAGTTCATCCTCGATGACCGCACCCTGCCGGACTCCCTCAAGGCGCTCATCGGAAGGCTGCAAATTCCGGTGCTGAAGGTGGCGGTGCTGGACAAGACTTTCTTCAGCCGCGGCAGTCACCCGGCTCGTCGTCTGCTCAATGAAATTGCGTCGGCCTCCATGGGCTGGGGCGACCAGGACGAGGCTCAGCGCGACAGCCTTTACCAAAAGATCGAACAGGTGGTTTCCCGCCTGCTCAACGACTTCGTCGACGACCCGGCCATATTCTCGGAACTGCTGGCCGACTTCCTTGCCTTTACGGGCGACGAGCGCCGCCGTAGCGAGCTTCTCGAACAACGCACACGAGATGCTGAAGAGGGTCGCGCAAAGGCCGAGATGGCGCGTCAGGAAGTCGAGCACGCGCTCAACGAGCGCCTGTTGGGCAAGACGCTTCCCGAAGTCGTTGTTCGCCTGCTGCAGGAAGCCTGGAGCAAGGTTCTGTTGCTGACGTGCCTGAAATACGGCACCCAGTCGGAGCAATGGCAAGCCGCTCTGGCGACCATGGACGACCTGATCTGGAGCGTAACGCCGCACGACGACCCGAGCTCGCGTGCGCGCCTGCTGGACGTGGTGCCGAGCCTGCTGAAGAATCTTCGCGAAGGCCTCGTCAGCGCTGCGTTCGACCCCTTCTCGACCAGTGATTTCTTCACTCAGCTCGAAGCGCTGCACGTGCAGACGCTGCAACAATTCGCGCCGAAGCCTGCCGAAGCACTGTCGCCCAAGGAAGACTCCACGAGCACCGGAGAGCAGCAGATCGAGCAGGTGGAAGATGCCTCGACTCCGGCCATGGTCGAGGTTGTGGAAGAGATCGTCCTGCTGGCGCCTGGCGAAAGCCGCGAAGAGGAGCCCGAGGTCGACCTGGAAGCCAACGACGATGCACTGACGGCGGTGGACAACCTGCGCGTCGGCAGCTGGGTTGAATTCCAAGAGGATGAGGAACACAAGCTGCGCTGCAAATTGGCCGCGATCATCAAGCCCACCGGCAAGTACATATTCGTTAACCGTACCGGCATGAAGGTGCTGGAAAAGACCCGCATGGGCCTGGCCATCGAGTTTCGTCGCGGCGCCATCCGCCTGCTCAACGATGCCCTGCTGTTCGACCGTGCGCTTGAATCGGTCATCGGCAACCTTCGTAGCCTGAAGAACAACAGTCGCTGACCCGCCGGGGCGCCCGCCCCGGTGTTCACCGCCCCGCCACCGAACATCAACGCGCTTGGCTTTTGCCAAGGCACCGCTAGAATGCCTGCATCTCCTATCGAGGTGTCTATGCCCAGCCGCCTGTCCCCCGAAGACCAGAAGCGCGTTGATCACTACCTCAGCGCCCCGCAGCATCAGGTCGAGCGAAAGCCCTTTCGCCCGTGGTTGTTGCTTCTACTGGTTCTGGCTGTCGTGATCGGACTGGGCCTAGTGAGCCGCCTCCTCAGTCGCCTGGTGGTATGAGCCTCATGCTCCCACCTGCGCCAGCCGAATTCCGTAGCCTTATGAGTTCCATCCATGACACATCGCATCGTTATCGTTGGGGGCGGCGCTGGTGGCCTCGAACTGGCCACCCGCCTTGGCAAGACCCTGGGCAAGCGGCGCAAGGCCAGAGTTACGCTGATAGACGCCAACCTCACGCATATCTGGAAACCGCTGCTACATGAAGTCGCCGCAGGATCGTTGAACTCCTCGGCAGACGAACTCAACTATGTCGCCCAGGCCAAGTGGAACCACTTCGAGTTCCAGATGGGCCGGATGTGCGGCCTGGACCGCGCCGAGAAGTGCGTTCACCTCGCGGCGTCCTACGATGACCATGGTGTCGAGTTGGTGCCTGCCCGCTCACTGAGCTATGACACATTGGTGATCGCCGTGGGTAGCACCACGAACGATTTCGGGACCCAGGGCGCTGCCGAGCACTGCATTTTTCTCGACACCCGGGAGCAGGCCGAGCGTTTCCACCGCAACCTGCTGAGCCACTATATGCGCGCTCACGCCAGCGAAGGCCGTCACGGGACCATTAACATGGCCATCGTCGGCGCCGGCGCCACCGGCGTGGAACTGGCCGCCGAACTGCACCACGCCGCGCGCGAACTGGCCGCGTACGGGCTGGACGGCATCAAGCCGGAGGACGTGCACATTACCCTGATCGAAGCGGGCCCACGCGTGCTTCCCGCGCTGCCTGAGCGCATCAGCCTGCCGGTCCATCAGACACTGCGCGACCTTGGCGTCACCGTGCTGACCGACGCGGCGGTCAGCGAGGTCACGGCCGACGGCCTGCACACCAAGGATGGTCATTTCGTCCCCGCCAGCCTGAAGGTTTGGGCCGCCGGTATCCGCGCGCCATCCTTCCTGCGCGACATCGACGGACTGGAAACCAACCGCATCAATCAGCTCGTCGTGCAGCCTACCCTGCAGACGACGCGTGACGACAACATCTTCGCTTTCGGCGACTGCGCCGCGTGCCCGCAACCGGAAAGCGACCGCAATGTTCCGCCGCGCGCGCAGGCGGCGCATCAGCAGGCTTCGCTGCTGGCCAAATCCATTGCACTGCGCCTGCAAGGCAAGGCGCTACCGGACTATCGCTACCGCGATTACGGCTCATTGATCTCGCTGTCGAGCTTTTCTGCGGTTGGCAACCTGATGGGCAATCTCACCGGAAATGTAATGCTGGAAGGCTGGCTGGCACGCATGTTCTACATCTCCCTGTATCGCATGCACCAGATCGCGCTGTACGGCATGGCCCGCACGGCGCTGATGATGATCGGCGACAAACTGAGCACCAGCACCGTCCCACGCCTGAAGCTCCATTGACCGATACAGGCCGGCGGACGCTCGCACGTCTGCCGGCAAAGCGCATCGCAGATAGAATCGGAGACAGCAAAAAGCCGGAAGATCCTAGGACCTTCCGGCTTGGCGGGCCTCGATTCGACGAGACCGATATGGTGGGTCGTGTAGGATTCGAACCTACGACCAATTGGTTAAAAGCCAACTGCTCTACCAACTGAGCTAACGACCCAGAAGATGGTCGGGGTAGGGGGATTCGAACTCCCGACATCCTGCTCCCAAAGCAGGCGCGCTACCGGACTGCGCTATACCCCGAAAAGGAAATTGGCTCCGCGACCTGGACTCGAACCAGGGACCCAATGATTAACAGTCATTTGCTCTACCGACTGAGCTATCGCGGAACTGAAGCTTCCTACTCGTCAGGGCTCGCTACTGCAAACGCCCTTCAGAGGCGCGCCATTTTACGGTTATCGAGGCGCCTGTCAACAGAAAAAACACGATTTACTACAATGCCTTGCGCGAACCTCAGCAGGGCATCGGCGCCTCGTGCCGTTGCCCCGGCGCGCCGGACTCAGTCCGGCACGCCTGCCCTGTCAGCCGAATACCAGCTCGTCACCTTCAACCTTGCCGAAGATGGTCGCGCCTGGCTCGAAGGCCCCAGATAGAATCCGCTGCGCCAGGGGATTCTCGATCCAACGCTGGATAGCTCTCTTGAGCGGCCTCGCCCCGTAGACCGGGTCATAGCCAACGGCGACCAGCTTATCCATCGCCTCGTCGGTGAGCTCCAGGCTCAGGTCCCGCTCAGCCAACCGCTGACGCAGCCGCGAAAGCTGGATCTGCGCGATGCCAGCGATCTGCTCGCGCCCAAGCGGATCGAAGACCACCACTTCGTCGATCCGGTTGATGAACTCCGGACGGAAGTGACTGCTCACCGCATCCATGACCGCGGCGCGCTGGGCATCCGGATCACCCACAAGCTCCGGGATTTGCGAGGAGCCGAGATTGGATGTCATCACCACTACGGTATTGCGGAAGTCCACGGTGCGACCATGGCTGTCGGTCAGTCGGCCATCTTCGAGTACCTGCAGGAGGATGTTGAACACGTCCGGATGGGCTTTTTCAACCTCGTCGAGCAACACCACCGAGTACGGCTTGCGGCGCACTGCCTCGGTGAGGTAGCCGCCCTCCTCGAATCCGACATAGCCGGGCGGTGCGCCGATCAGCCGGGCCACGGAATGCTTTTCCATAAACTCGGACATGTCGATGCGGACCATGGCCTCCTCGGTATCGAATAGGAATTCGGCCAGCGCCTTGCACAGTTCGGTCTTGCCCACCCCGGTCGGCCCTAGGAACAGGAAGGATCCGCTCGGACGATTGGGGTCCGCCAGCCCTGCACGAGACCGGCGCACGGCATTGGCGACCGACACCACCGCCTCGTGCTGACCGATGACGCGCTGATGCAGGAGGTCCTCCATCTTCAGCAGCTTCTCCCGCTCACCCTCGAGCATCTTGGAAACCGGAATGCCGGTCCACTTCGAGACCACCTCGGCAATTTCCTCGTCCGTCACCCGGTTGCGCAGCAACTGGTTATCCGTCTTGCCATGCTGATCAACCATCTGCAGGCTGCGCTCGAGATCCGGGATGACGCCATACTGCAGCTCGGCCATACGCGCGAGATCGCCCTTGCGTCGCGCCGCTTCGAGATCGGCCTTGGCCTGCTCGATCTTCTGCTGCATCTGCGCAGAGCCCTGCACCTCGGCTTTCTCCGACTTCCAGATTTCTTCGAGATCGGCGTATTCCTTCTCGAGCTTGGCGATATCTTCTTCCAGCTTCGCCAGACGCTTGCGGGTCGCCTCGTCCTCTTCCTTCTTCAGCGCCTCGCGCTCGATCTTCAGCTGAATCAGACGACGCTCCAGGCGATCCAGCTCCTCCGGCTTGGAGTCGATCTCCATGCGGATACGACTGGCTGCCTCGTCGATCAGGTCGATCGCCTTGTCCGGCAGTTGGCGGTCGGTGATGTAACGGTGCGAGAGCTTGGCAGCCGCGATGATCGCGCCATCGGTGATACTCACCCCATGGTGCACCTCGTAGCGCTCCTTGAGGCCACGCAGGATGGCGATGGTGTCCTCTTCGCTGGGCTCATCGACCTGCACGCGCTGGAAGCGCCGCTCGAGAGCCGCATCCTTCTCGATGTACTGCCGGTACTCGTCCAGCGTGGTGGCGCCGACGCAATGCAACTCACCGCGCGCCAGGGCCGGTTTGAGCATGTTTCCGGCATCCATGGCGCCCTCGGCCTTGCCGGCGCCGACCATGGTGTGCAGCTCGTCGATGAACAGGATGACCCGACCTTCCTGCTTGGACAGTTCGTTGAGCACGGCCTTCAACCGCTCCTCGAACTCGCCGCGGAACTTGGCACCGGCAATGAGCGCACCCATGTCCAGCGCCAGCAGGCGCTTGTCCTTGAGCCCGTCGGGTACCTCACCGTTGACGATACGCTGCGCCAGCCCTTCGACGATGGCCGTCTTGCCTACGCCAGGCTCACCGATCAGCACGGGGTTGTTCTTGGTACGCCGCTGCAGAACCTGAATGGTCCGACGAATCTCGTCGTCACGCCCAATCACCGGATCGAGCTTGCCCTCCTCGGCGCGCCGCGTCATGTCGACCGTGTATTTGTCCAGCGCCTGGCGCGACTCCTCCGCATTGGGGTCATTGACTGCCGCGCCGCCGCGCAGATTGTTGATGGCGTTTTCCAGCGCCTTCTTGCTCACGCCCTGTGCGAGCAGCAACTTGCCCAGGCGGGTATTGCTATCGAGCGATGCGAGCAACACCAATTCGCTGGAAATGTATTGGTCGCCCTTCTGCTGAGCCAGGCGATCAGCCTGGTTGAGCAGACGCGCCAGATCCTGTGACATGTTCATGTCACCGGTGGGGTTCTGCAGCTTCGGAAGCTGGTCCAGCTCCTTGGTCAACGCCTGGCGCAGGCCGTTGATGTCGAAACCGACCTGCATGAGCAGCGGCTTGATCGAGCCACCCTGTTGATCAAGCAGGGCCTGCATCAGATGAAGCGGCTCGATCGAGGGATGATCGAGGCCGACGGCGATGGACTGGGCGTCGGAAAGCGCAAGTTGCAACTTGCTGGTCAGACGGTCGATACGCATGGGGTCACCTTTACGAGTAAAAGCAGGCCGGCGCACTGAACCGCACCTCGAACGAAAGCCTGCGAGATGAGACTTTAGATGAGGCTGATTGTTGGAGATTCAAGTCGGACGACATTGACGCAGGTCATCCCGGGCGCCCCCAGCAGGGCCATCACGACGACAGGTCAGGGCCGCGAATCACTCCAGCCAGATCAGGCTGGCGAAGCGGCCGGTGCTTGGCGCGCGCCGGTAGGAATAGAAGCGGGGCTCTCGATAGGTGCAAAAGCCACCCCCATAGACCGCCGCGACGCCACAGGCGGCAAGGCGAATACGGGCCAGACAATAGAGATCGGCCATGTAGCGACCGTCGTTGTGGCTGGGTGTGAAGGCTTGCAGTGCAGCCGGATGGGACGCAACGAAAGCATCGCGGACTTCTCCGCCCACCTCGAATGCGCCGGGCCCGATCGCCGGGCCGAGCCATGCCATCAGACGGCCAGGTTCGACCGCCATCGCAGTGACCGTTTCCTCGAGAATGCCACCAGCGAGTCCCCGCCAGCCCGCGTGCGCCGCGGCCACCTGGCTTCCCTCCCGATCACAGAACAGCACCGGTAGGCAGTCGGCCGTCAGCACCGCGCAGGCGACGCCCAACTCGTCAGCCCAGCTTGCGTCGGCCTCGGGGCAAGCGCCGGCCTCCGCACGAACCACAACCGTCGAATGCACTTGCTTCAGCCAGGCCGGTGCACGACCCAGCGTATCCTGCAGGCGCTGACGATTGGCCGCGACCGCCTGCGGATCGTCACCGACATGATCACCCAGATTGAACGCCTCGAAAGGCGCCTGACTGACACCACCGTCGCGGGTCGTCACGCAGGCGCGCACCCGATGCGGAGCGGGCCAGGCAGGAACGAGCCAGTCGGCGGGCCATGACGTCATCCGACGAATGCCTCGCGATCCTGCTGCAACAGGCTCAGCAGCCAGACGAAATCGTCGGCCAGCGGCGACTCCCACTTCATCCGCTGCCCGGTGACCGGGTGATCCAACTCGAGAAAGCGCGCATGCAGGGCCTGACGGGGAAAGTCGCGCAGCGTCTGCACCATGGTCGGATTGGCCGCCGGCGGAATGCGAAACCGGCCGCTGTAGAGCGGGTCGCCCACCAGGGGATAGCCGATATGCGCCATGTGAACTCGGATCTGGTGGGTGCGCCCGGTTTCCAGCTTGACCCGTACATGGGTGTGCGAACGGAACCGCTCCAGCACACGGTAGTGGCTCACCGCAGGTTTGCCACCGTCGGTAACGGCCATACGCTGTCGCTGCTGCCCATGACGCCCGATCGGTGCATCGACGGTACCGCCACTGATGATCACACCGATCACGATGGCTTCGTAGATTCGGCTGACGCTGCGCGCCTGCAACTGCTCGACCAGGCGAGTCTGTGCCTGCAGCGTCTTGGCCACCACCATCAAACCGGTGGTGTCTTTGTCCAGGCGATGCACGATCCCGGCACGAGGTACGTTGATCAGCTCCGGGACGTGGTGCAGCAGCGCGTTGAGCAAGGTACCGTCAGCGTGCCCTGCCGCCGGATGGACGACCAGCCCGGCCGGCTTGTTCAATACCAGGATCTGCTCGTCCTCGAAGACGATGTCGAGGGGAATATCCTGCGCTACCCACTCCCCCTGGGCCTGCTGTTCGGCAGAAAGCTCCAGGACGGCCCCCGCATGCACCGGATCGCGCGGGCGCAGTGAGGCACCGTCGACGGTAAGCAACCCATCCTTGATCCAGGCCGCCAGCCGGGAGCGCGAGTGCTCGGAGAAGAGCTGCGCGGCGACCTGGTCGAGGCGCTGCCCGCCCAGCTCGAACGGCACCTCGGCGCGGAGTTGAATGGCCTGGCTGGAAATCGTCGACATAACTTGAACGCTTCGTAATGGAGTGGGGCAGCGATTGGGCCGGACGTCGCCTTGGCGTCTCAGGCAAACCGCGACAAGTGCGGCGCCGCACCGGTAGGCGAGGTTGGCGGCTTTCGAATCCGCCTTTGACTGCAGAGGTGGAGCCTTTGGTTTCGGCAACGGCCTTGTGTTTAAATACGGCGTCTTTGCCCTGGCCCGCCGGGGCGCCCATCATAACAGGACGGCTCCGCGCGAGACAGCCAGCCGTCACAGGGACGCAAGCCGCCATGCAAGTGAAACACCTGCTGCTGATCGCCATACTCGCCCTTACCGCTGCCTGTTCGTCCAAGGAAACCATCAGCGAGAACCTCGGCGAAGCGGAACTCTACCAGCAGGCACAGGCCGACCTGGACGACCGCAGCTTCACCAGCGCCATCAACAAGCTCAAGGCCCTCGAGTCCCGCTATCCGTTCGGCCGCTTCGCCGAGCAGGCACAGCTGGAACTGATCTACGCCTACTATCGCAACAGCGAGCCGGAAGCGGCCCGCTCCTCGGCCGAGCGTTTCATCCGCCTACATCCTCAGCATCCGAACGTCGACTACGCCTACTATCTCAAGGGCCTGGCCTCCTTCGACCAGGACCGCGGCCTGCTGGCGCGCTTCCTGCCGCTGGACATGACCAAGCGCGACCCGGGCGCGGCGCGCGATTCCTTCAACGAGTTCGCGCAGCTGACCAGCCGCTACCCCAACAGCCGCTACGCGCCCGACGCCAAGGCGCGCATGGTGTACCTGCGCAACCTGCTTGCCGCGAACGAGATTCACGTGGCTGATTACTATCTGCGCCGCCAAGCCTATGTCGCCGCCGCCAACCGCGGCCGGTATGTGGTCGAAAACTTCCAGGGCACACCGGCCGTGGGGGATGGCCTGGCTGTCATGACCGAGGCGTACCAGCACCTGGATCTCGACGAGCTGTCAAACAGCAGCCTCGAGACCCTCAAGCTCAACTACCCGGATCACCCGAGCCTGCAGGACGGTGAGTTCGTGCCGCGCCAGAAGGAATCGGATAACCGCAGCTGGCTGTCGCGCGCCACACTCGGCCTGATTGAAACCGAAAACGCTTCGCCAGACACTACGCAATCGAACCGGGACGTGCTGCGTCAGTACGAAGCCGCCGCGAAGGACCTGCCGGACGAGCTGCGTCCGGTGCTGCGCGAGGCGGAAGCCGAGTCTGACGACGAGCGCGACGAGGGACGCTCCTGGTGGAGCTACCTGACCTTCGGCCTGTTCGACTGAGTCCAGCCCGGCCTCAATCTGACTTGCTACCCGGGCTGTCCGGATGACAGCCCCGCCCACGGCCTAGCCAGGAAGTACCGATATGGGTCTGTTTCGCCTGTTGTTCTGGATCATCCTCATCGCCGCCGTATTCTGGCTCTGGCGTCGCTTGAAGAAACCCGCCAGCACCCGGCCCGGCAAGCGGACCGAGCAGGCCAGCCTGAAGATGGTCCGGTGCGCCCACTGTGGCGTACACGTCCCTGAGGAGCAGGCGCTGCAAAGCCATGATCAGTGGTACTGCAGCCAGGCCCACCTGCAACAGGGCAGCAAGCCTGGTGGGAACTGAACGCCTGACGCTTTTCAGCCCTCAGGGACGGCGCATTCTTCGCCTTTACCACCTCTATCGCGTCACGATCGGCCTGGTGCTGGTGTTGCTCGTCAGCAGTGACCTGCACAGCGACCTGATGACCATGAGCAACCCCCAGGCCTTTACCTATGGCGCCTGGATCTATCTGATCCTCAACATCCTGGCGGCCGTACTGTTGCAGAACCCGCGGCATGAGGTGTCAGTACTGGCGTTGGCCGTGCTGGACGTCAGCCTGCTCTCGGCACTGTTCTATTTCGCAGGCGGCACGCCAAGCGGTATCGGCAACCTGCTGATCGTGGCGGTAGCGATCGCCAACGTCCTGCTGCGCGGGCGCCTTGGCTTCCTCATTGCGGCGGTGGCGGCCACCGGTCTGATCTACCTGACCTTCTATCTCAGCCTCGCCAACCCGCAAGCCAGCAGCCAATATGTGCAGGCCGCCGCGCTCGGCACGCTGTGCTTCGCCGCTGCCCTGCTCGTGCAGGGGCTGACCCGGCGGCTACAAGACAGCGAAAGCCTGGCCCGCCAACGCGCCGAAGAAGTCGCCAACCTCGAGGCGCTCAATGCACAGATCCTGCAGCGCATGCGCACCGGGATCCTCGTATTGGATCCGCAGGATCGCGTCTTGTTGGCCAACCAGGGGGCGCTGGAACTGCTCGGCCAGACGGAGCTGACTGGCGAACGCCTAGCTCCGCGCTGCCCCGAACTACTCAAGGCCCTCCAGCGTTGGCGCGACAATCCCACCCTGCGCCCCGGCAATTTCCAGGCGGCCCCCGACGGGGTCATTCTGCAGCCGAGCTTCGCCAGCCTGCAGCACGGCGTGAAGCGGGACACGCTGGTCTTTCTCGAGGACATCTCACAGATCGCACAAAAGGCACAACAGTTGAAGCTCGCCTCGCTTGGTCGTCTTACCGCGAGCATTGCGCACGAGATCCGCAACCCGCTCGGCGCCATCAGCCATGCCGCGCAATTGCTGCAGGAGTCCGATGCGCTGGAAGGACCGGATCTGCGACTCGCACAAATCATTCAGGATCATTCACGACGAATGAACCTGGTGATCGAGAACGTGCTGCAACTGTCTCGGCGACGCCAGGCCGAACCGCAACTGCTCGACCTCAAATATTGGGCGCATCGATTCGCGAGCGAATTTCGCACCAGCCTGCCGCCGCATCAGAGCGTCCACGTGGCAACCCAGGGCAGCTCGCTGCAGACCCGCATGGATCCCAACCAGCTCATCCAGGTGCTCACCAACCTGGTCCAGAACGGCCTGCGCTACAGCGCCAAGCGCCATGACGAAGCGCAGGTCTGGCTACGGCTGTTTCGTGACGAGGCCAGCGATCTGCCGGTAATGGAAGTGCTCGACGACGGGCCAGGCGTGCCGCCCGACGAGGTGCAGAACATCTTCGAGCCGTTCTTTACCACCGAAAGCAAAGGCACGGGCCTGGGCCTGTACATTTCCCGCGAACTCTGCGAGAGCAATCAGGCGCGCCTGGACTATCGTGAACGGGAGGAAGGCGGTAGCTGCTTCAGGATCGTCTTTGCCCACCCGCGCAAGCTCGCCTGATCCGGCCGGAGCCGGCAACAGGTCACACAACGGCCAGGGCAGCGTACAAAGCGCCACGCGTAGCGTTACCATTGCAAGCCCCGCGTATCTCGCCCTACCCGTCGCAGAAGAAAGAACGAGACCATGACCGCCCGGCAAAAAGCCCTGATCATCGATGACGAACCCGACATCCGGGAGCTCCTGGAGATCACCCTTGGGCGCATGAAACTCGACACCCGCAGCGCACGCAACCTCAAGGAGGCGCGCGAATGCCTGGCCCGCGAGCACTATGACCTCTGCCTGACCGACATGCGCCTGCCCGACGGCACCGGGCTGGAGCTGGTGCAGTACATCCAGCAGAAGCACCCGCAGCTCCCGGTTGCCATGATCACCGCCTACGGCAGCCTTGACACGGCGATCGGCGCGCTGAAGGCCGGCGCCTTCGATTTCCTCACCAAGCCGGTCGATCTTGGTCGGCTGCGCGAGCTGGTCAACTCGGCCCTTCGCCTGCGCGCACCCAACCCCAACGACCTGACAGTCGACAGCCGCCTGCTGGGCTCGTCGCCGCCCATGAACCAGCTGCGCAAGCAGATCGGCAAGCTCGCGCGCAGCCAGGCACCGGTCTACATCAGCGGCGAGTCGGGTAGCGGCAAGGAACTGGTGGCGCGCCTTATTCATGAGCAAGGCCCGCGCAACGAGCAGCCTTTCGTCCCGGTCAACTGCGGCGCAATCCCGTCGGAGCTGATGGAGAGCGAGTTCTTCGGGCACAAGAAGGGCAGTTTCACCGGAGCCATCGAAGACAAGCTCGGTCTGTTCCAGGCGGCCAATGGCGGGACGCTGTTTCTCGACGAGGTAGCGGACCTGCCCCTGCCGATGCAGGTCAAGCTCTTGCGCGCCATCCAGGAAAAGGCCGTTCGCGCCGTGGGCGGAGCCAAAGAGGTGGTGGTCGATGTGCGGATTCTCTGCGCCACGCACAAGGATCTTGCCGCAGAAGTCAGCGCTGGCCGCTTCCGCCAGGACCTCTACTACCGCCTGAACGTCATCGAGTTGCGTGTTCCACCGCTACGCGAGCGTCGCGAAGACATCGCACAGCTGGCCGATACCATGCTCCGGCGCCTCGCACAGGAATGCGGGGACACGCCCGCCCGCCTGCACCCCGATGCACTGGCCAAGCTGCAGAGCTACCGCTTTCCAGGTAACGTCCGCGAGCTGGAGAACATGCTCGAGCGCGCCTATACCCTTTGCGAGGACGATCAGATCAAGGCCGGCGACCTGCGCTTAGCCGATGCGCCCGGCGTAGGCGACGGCAGCGAAGCGAGCCTGGCGCGCATCGATAATCTCGAGGATCACCTTGAAGAGGTCGAGCGCAAGCTGATCATGCAGGCACTGGAGGAGACGCGCTGGAACCGCACGGCCGCTGCGCAACGCCTCGGACTGTCGTTCCGTTCGATGCGCTATCGCCTGAAGAAGCTCGGCCTGGACTAGCCAAGTGGCCGCTGAAGGCCAGCCCAGCTGGCCAGCCCGGCATTGCTATCGGCGGCATTGCTTGGGCTTCCCAGGCCTTCAGCCTCAAGCGGCTACCCCTGCGACAGCAGGTTGCGCAAGTCGATGATCGCCGCGTTCGCCCGCGATATGTAATTGGCCATCACCAGAGAATGGTTCGCCAGCACCCCGTAGCCACTGCCATTGAGCACCATCGGGCTCCACAGCGGCTCCTGCGCCGCTTCGAGCTCACGGATGATCTGCCGCACGCTGACGGTCGCGTTCTTCTTCGCCAGCACATCGGCAAAGTCGACTTCCACCGCACGCAGCAGATGAGATAGCGCCCAGGCCTGACCGCGCGCCTCGTAGAACACATTGTCGATCTGCAGCCATGCCGTCTCGACACGCTCCTCTTCGACCTCGGGCGCCACGCCTTGGGCCTGTAGCTCGGGTGCCAGCTTCGCATCCAGGCGGACGCGCCCTACGCTCGCCGACAGGCGCTGGGAGAGCGAGCCCAGTCGCGTGCCGACATCACCGAGCCAGTTGTTCAGGTTGTCGGCCCGAGCATAAAACTGCGCCTTGGGCGCCGGGTCGCTCAGACGCGCCAGGTAGCGGTCGAGAAAGCGGATACCGTTGCGGTACTCGGCTTCGCTGGCCGGCAGCGTCCAGCTGCGGTTGTCGAAGTTGAATAGCGGCTCGGCTTTGGACAGATCCGGATCCTCGGTAGATTGTGACTGCGAGCGGGCAAAATCCTTGCGCAGCGCTCGACTCAGGTCCCGCACCTGGACCAGCACCCCGTATTCCCAGGACGGCATGTTGTCCAGCCAGAGGCCCGGCGGAGCAATGTCGTTGGTCAGGTAGCCGCCCGGCTTGTCGAGCAGGGTGGAGGCCACCTGCTTGAGGGTCTCGACCGTCGTGTAGCCATTGGCGATCTGCCGCTGGGAGGCCTCTGCCGCCTGCCGCACGTGCTGCTGGACCGGGAAACGATCCGGTTCGCGGCTCCAGTACCAGCCCAGAATCAGCGAAACCAGCAGGTAGAGACCAACTACCGCAGCCAGGGCCAGCAGCAGCGAGCGGTGCCCCGCCCTATCCGCCGTTGCGCTGCTTCCCGACGAGCCGGAGCGGCCGAGGCGGTTCTTCCAATCCAACATGTGCAATGTCCTTCTCTCGAATTCAGAGGTTCGACCGTCGGCGGCAGCAAAGCGTTGCGGCCGGCGAGCCACTATAACGCAGCCGACCCTGCACGATCGCACAATGAGAACCAGCGCGCCTAAGCAGGCACCATTGCCCCCCGGGTTAGGTGGTAGCATGCAGCCACCATCGCCCTCGACAGATCGGTCGAAACGGGCCAGGAAAACGGGAAATGGCGGACCAGGAAAATCTCAAGCAACACTTCGCGCAACGGGTGATTCACCAGGCCAGGGAAGTGCTGGAAGTCTGGCAGCAACTGCAGCGCAACGAGTGGAGCGATGCCTATCGCAACGCCCTGAGCGATGCCAACCAGCGTCTGCGCCGCTTCGCTGAGCGTTTCGGGCAAACCGAGCATCGCCAGCTTGCCTTGAGCATCGAAGAATGCCTGGGCGACATCCGTGACAACCGCGGGCGGCTATCGAGCGACACCATCGCCACCCTTAGCCAACTGGTCTATCGCCTCGCGCGGACCGGCCTGCGCCATGGCGACCCGCGCGGCCACTCGTCGTACGTGCCGCCGCTGAGCAAGCCGGTCTACATTGCGCTCGACAACCACGAACGGGCCCTGCACGTGGTCCGCCAGCTCGAGTTCTTCAGCATGGCGGCGCAGGCGTTCGCCGACGACCATGAGTTCCTCGCCGCCATGCATCAACGGCATCCGGCCGCGATCGTCATGGATGTGGATTTCAACGGCACCGGCGAAGGGCTGCGAATGGTCGAGCGCATCCAGCAGGGGCTGGAAGACAAGCTGCCGATCATCTTCTTCAGCCACAACGATACCGACACGCCGATGCGCCTCGCCGCGGTACGGGCCGGCGGCCTGGATTTCTTCACGGGCAGCCTCGATGCGTCGAGCCTGCTCGAACGCATCGAAATCTTTACCCGCACCGCGCACTACGAACCCTTCCGCGTGCTGATCATCGACGATTCACGTGCGCAGGCCACCCACACCGAGCGCGTTCTGAACAACGCAGGCATCATCACGCGGACGCTCAACGAGCCCATCCAGGCGATCAACCATCTGGCCGAATTCCAGCCCGACCTGATCATCCTGGACATGTACATGCCCGATTGCATGGGCACGGAGCTGGCGAAGGTCATCCGTCAGCACGAGCGTTACGTCAGCGTGCCGATCATCTACCTGTCGGCCGAAGACGACCTGGACAAGCAACTCGATGCGATGAACGAAGGCGGGGACGATTTCCTCACCAAACCGATCAAGCCCAGCCATCTCATCGCCACGGTGCGTACCCGCGCCGAGCGCGCCCGTCACCTGAAGGCACGCATCGTGCGTGACAGCCTCACTGGGCTGTATAACCACACGCACAGCTTGCAACTGCTCGAAGATGCCAGCACCCGCGCGCGGCGCGACGGCCAGTCGCTGTGCTTCGCCATGATCGACATCGACCATTTCAAGCAGGTCAACGACACCTACGGGCACCCGATGGGCGACCGGGTGATCAAGAGCCTTGCCCTGTTCCTCAAGCAACGGCTGCGCAAGACCGATCACATCGGCCGCTACGGCGGCGAGGAGTTCGCTGTGGTGCTGCCCGACACTTCGGCGGCGGATGCTTTCAAGGTGCTCGATGAAATCCGCCAGCGCTTCGCCGAGATTCGCTTTCCCGCGCAACCGGTCGATCTGACGTGCACCTTTAGCTGCGGCATCACCGAATTGAGCATGGCCGCTGACACCAAGACCTTGACGCAGCAGGCGGACGAAGCGCTTTACCGTGCCAAGAAAGGCGGACGCAATCGCGTGGAGCGGTTCGACGCTGTCACATGAGTGACATCATTTAGCCATATTGTCCTAGGCCTCCCCGCCCAGCTGGAGGCCAGGAATGCGCCTGAAGTCGCTCACTACCATCAATACACTGCTGCTCGTGGCGATCTGCCTGGCGCTCGGCCTCACCCTCTGGTGGTCGGAGCGTGCGCTCAGCCGCCCCTATCAGCTCATGGCGCAGTACCTCACGCTGTCACAGCAGTTTCAGACCGAGGTCGCCCGCAACATCAGCGGCTATCTGGCCACGGGTGACACGCTGCGTCACAGCACAGCCATCCAATCGCTGGACACCCTGGCCAGCGAACTCGATGAACTACCGCCGACGTTCGGCGAGCGCGTCCGGCCAAGCCTGGACGAGCTGCGCCAGTTTACCGAGGGCGAACTGTTGGCCGCCGGCAAGCTCGCCGGCGACCCGCAAGGCCTGCTGTTGCAAGCCGAACGCGAGCTGGCCGGCACGCTCGAGCAACTTCAGCGTTATGTCGGCAAGAGCACCACCGACACTGCCGCGCGCTACCAGCCACCGCTGTTCGAAGCCAGCCGTCACCTGCTCCGCCTGAGCCATGCTCGGGCAAAACTGGTGAACAGCGGCCGCGACGAGCTTGCGTCGGAGGTCGAACAGGCCCTGGCCGGGCTTGGCCAGGAAGTGGAGCGGATCGAGTCCCTGCCTCTGCTGGGCGTCGTCAGCGAGCAGCGCTCCGGCGCCAGCGCCTTCGCCGCGATGCTCGACCTGGACAGCGAAGCCACAGCCAGTAGCGAGGACGAGGGAGTCGCCCTCAAGCGCGAACTGTCGAGCTTGCTCAAGCGTTACCCCGCCGAACTTCAGCGTACCCGGGACCTGATCCGCCAACGCGGCGACCTGGCCACCAGTAGCGCCGAACGCATCGCCGGGCTGCAGGTCGCGCTGAGCGCGCTGGAACCCGAAATTCGCGCTCAATATGGTGACATTCAATTCGAGGTGCGCACGATCCAGGGAACCATCATCGCGCTGATCTTGCTGATCGCCCTGGCGATCGACCAACTGCAGCGGCGCCTGACACGAGCGCTCGAGCGACTCGCCCCAGCGCTCTCGTCCTGGGCGCAGGGCGACTTCAGCCAGAGCGTAACGCTGCGCTCGAAGACCCCGGAACTGATGGAGATCGCCACGTCGCTCAACCAGCTACGCGGCTATCTGTTGGGCCTGGTCGGTACGCTGCGCGAACACGCCGAAGAGGTCAGCCAGAGCAGCCACAACCTGGCGCAGATGAGCAGCAGCCTGCACCAGGGCGCCAGCCGTCAGACCGACGACACCGCGCAGATCCGCGATTCGCTGACCGAACTGGAGGCCACCATTCAGGACGTGGCCAATGGCGCAGGCCAGACGGCTGAAGCCGGGCGCGCCGCGAGCGCTGCGGTCGGCCAGGGCCAGCAGGTGATTGGGCAGAGCCTGGCCGGCCTGCGCGGGCTGGTCGATGAAGTCCAGGGCAATGCCGTTGTGATCGAGCAGCTGGCCGAAGAGATCAGCTCCATCGGCAGCGTCCTCACCGTCATTCGGGCGATTGCCGAGCAGACCAACCTGCTCGCCCTCAACGCCGCGATCGAAGCGGCACGGGCCGGCGAACAGGGCCGAGGCTTCGCCGTGGTGGCCGATGAGGTACGCACCCTGGCGCAACGGACCAGCGGCGCGACCGAAGAAATCCAACACCTGATCGCCACGCTGCAGAAGGCGGCGCACCAGTCGCTGGCCGCGATGCGCGTGCAGGTCGATCACGCACGGGGCACGGCCGAGCTGGCCGAGACGGCTGACCAGGCACTGCTGCGGATCGTCGAGACCATCGGCAGCATCGAGCGGATGGCCGCTCAGATCGCCCAGGCCACGGCGCAACAAGGAGACGCCGTCAGCGAAATTCGTGGGCACAGCGAGCGCATTCACCAGCTTGGGGACAGCAACCTGGCGCACATCAACCAGGGCCGGGCGCAGAGCGAACAGATGCTGCGTCTGGCCGGCGACCTCAATCGTGCCACCCTGACCTTCCGCTGCTGAACGGCAAACCGGCGCCCCCCATGCGCACGCCGGACCGCGCTCAGCGCGGCGTGGCGGGGCGCTGGGAGGGCTTGCGGTTCTTCGCAGGCTTACCGCTGCCGGCAGCGGCCTTGCGCCGGGCTTCGGCAGCCGCCTTGGCCTGCTCGCGCTTGTCCCAGGCGTTGCCGTCGTGGCTGCGCGGCGGCAAGCCGTTGTGCTGAGTCAGGATCTTGCCGCCCTGCCCGGCCTTCTTGCTGCCCGCCGGCGTCGAGTTCTTGCGGCGCGCGCTGTGATAGCCCTCGGTCGCCGGCTGGTGCGCCGGGATCAACTGATGCTTGCCGCTGCCGATCAGGTCACCGCGGCCCATGCGCAGCAGCGCTTCTCTCAACATCGGCCACCCCTTGGGGTCGTGATAGCGCAGGAAGGCCTTGTGCAGACGGCGCTGCTCCTCGCTCTTGACGATCGTGACGCCTTCGCTCTTGTAGGTGACCTTGCGCAGCGGGTTCTTGCCGCTGTGGTACATGGCCGTGGCGCTGGCCATCGGCGAGGGGTAGAAGGCCTGCACCTGGTCAGCACGAAAACCGTTGGCTTTCAGCCACAGCGCAAGATTCATCATGTCCTCGTCGGTGGTGCCAGGGTGCGCCGCGATGAAGTACGGGATCAGGTACTGTTCCTTGCCCGCCTCCTTGGAGAACTTGTCGAACATGCGCTTGAAGCGGTCGTAGCTGCCGATGCCCGGCTTCATCATCTTGTCCAGCGGCCCGCGCTCGGTGTGCTCCGGAGCGATTTTCAGGTAGCCGCCGACATGGTGGGTGACAAGTTCCCTGACGTACTCCGGCGATTCAACGGCGAGGTCGTAACGCAGCCCCGAGGCGATCAGGATCTTCTTTACGCCCGGCAGCGCGCGCGCCTTGCGGTACAGCTCGATCAGCGAACTGTGATCGGTATTGAGGTTCTCGCAGATTCCCGGATAGACGCACGAGGGTTTGCGGCAGTGCTTTTCGATATCCGCACTCTTGCAGGCGATGCGGTACATGTTCGCCGTAGGCCCACCCAGGTCGGAGACGACACCCGTGAACCCTGGCAGCTTCTTCATCTCCTCGATCTCATGCAGGATCGATTCGTGCGAACGGTTTTGAATGATCCGACCTTCGTGCTCGGTAATCGAGCAGAAGGTACAGCCGCCAAAGCAGCCGCGCATGATATTCACCGAAAAGCGGATCATGTCGTAGGCGGGGATCTTCGCCCCGCCGTAGGCCGGATGCGGCACCCGCACGAACGGCGACGCGAATACGTAATCCATCTCCTCGGTCGTCAGCGGGATCGGTGGCGGATTCAGCCAGATGTCGTGATCACCGTGCCGTTGGACCAGCGCACGCGCATTTCCGGGGTTGGTTTCCAGATGGAGAACACGGTTGGCGTGAGCGTAGAGCGCCGGATCGTTGCGCACCTTCTCGAACGACGGCAGGCGGATGACGGTCCTGTCGCGCTCGATGCTCGGGTTTGGCAACAGCTGGACGACCTTCGCCTCGTTCGGGTCCTCGGGATGGCCGCTGCCGCCCTTGTCCTGCTCGATGGCGCAGGACTGCAAATCTTGCGTATTGACATAGGGATTGATGATCTTGTCGACCTTGCCCGGCCGATCGATACGGGTCGAGTCGATCTCGAACCAGCCCTGCGGCGAATCCTTGCGCACGAAGGCGGTGCCACGCACGTCGGTGATGGTTTCGACCGGCTCTCCGCGGGCCAGGCGCTGCGCCACCTCGACCACGGCGCGTTCGGCGTTGCCGTAGAGCAGGATGTCCGCCGTGGCATCCATCAGGATCGAGCGACGCACCTTGTCCTGCCAATAGTCGTAATGCGCGATGCGGCGCAGACTCGCCTCGATGCCGCCCAGAACCACTGGCGTGTCCTTGTACGCCTCTTTGCAGCGCTGGCTGTAGACCAGGCTGGCACGGTCCGGGCGCTTGCCGGCCAAACCACCCGCGGTGTAGGCATCATCCGAGCGCACCTTGCGGTCGGCGGTGTAGCGATTGATCATCGAATCCATGTTGCCCGCAGCGATGCCGAAGAACAGGTTCGGCTGGCCGAGCTTCATGAAGTCGTCCTTGCTCTGCCAGTTCGGCTGGCTGATGATCCCGACGCGAAACCCCTGCGCCTCCAGCAGCCGTCCGATGATCGCCATGCCGAACGACGGATGGTCAACGTAGGCGTCGCCAGTGACGATGATGACGTCACACGAGTCCCAGCCGAGCTGATCCATCTCCTCCCTGCTCATCGGCAGGAACGGCGCCGGGCCGAAACACTCGGCCCAGTACTTGGGATAGTCGAACAGTGGCTTGACGGCGTGCATGGCGGAAAACCGGGGCGACGAA
Organism: Stutzerimonas marianensis; assembly: GCF_022810315.1. Lineage (NCBI taxonomy): Bacteria > Pseudomonadati > Pseudomonadota > Gammaproteobacteria > Pseudomonadales > Pseudomonadaceae > Stutzerimonas > Stutzerimonas marianensis. Next base: position 66,007 of record NZ_JALGRD010000011.1, read on the forward strand.
AACGGGCGCGGAATATAGCACAAAAAATAACCAAATCCGACCAGCGTGCAGGGTCTTTATCGACCTTGGCGACAGGCGCGCGCTGCGCTTTCGCCTCCCGCTATACTCGCGCCACTTGCCCATGCTTCGAATTCGGGAGATTTCGGTGCGTACCCTCCTCTTTGCCTTGCTCCTGAATCTTTGCTACCTGGATTTCACCCAGGCTGACACGATCACGCTTGGCCCTGCGGACAGCGGTCGCGGCCTGAACATGCAGGTTGACCTGGTTGAGGACGCGGGTGGCGAGCTCAACATCGCGCAACTGCAGCACCCCGAGGTGCAGGCCGACTTCCAGCCCGCTGAAGGCAAGGCCAGCGTCGGCCAGAGCCCGCACCCCTGGTGGGTTCGGGTGACGCTGCAGCGGGCCAGCGACGCGCCTGCGCACTGGTGGCTGGAAGTCGGCTCGGTCACCCTCAAGGATCTGCGCCTCTATCTGCCGGACGGCGAGGGTGGCTGGCACGAGCGCCAGTCCGGCGAGCTGGTCGGCTTCCATGAGGGGCGCGACCATCCCTACCGACGTATGCTGTTCCGCTTGCCGGAGCTGAGCGACCAGCGCCCGCTGACCTTTTATCTGCGCAGCTACGATCCGGCCGGCAACTCCTTTCCGCTCAAGGTCTGGCAGCTCGACGCGCTGCAGGAGCAGGCGGTGGGCGAGAACCTGTTTCTCGGCCTGATCTATGGCCTGATCCTGGCCATTCTGCTGTACAACCTGTTCATCTTCCTCAGCCTGCGCGACACCGCCTATTTCTGGTACGTGATGACCACCAGCGGCGCGCTGCTGATGATCCTGGGCATGACCGGACACGGCTTTCAGTACCTCTGGCCGAACGGACCGGTGCCCTTCTGGCTGGATCGCATCAGCATTCCAGCACTCTGGGGCTTCAGCGCCTGCCGCTTCACCCAGACCCTGCTGCAGACCCGCCGTTTCGTGCCCTGGGCCCACCGCCTGCTGACCTTTGCCTTGTGCCTCTATGTCACGGCCGTGCTGTTCAACGCCTTCGGGCTGCGCGCGTTCGGCGCCTGGGTCTTCGTCGCGCTGGCCCTGACCGCGATCCCGGCCTCGCTCTGGGCCTCGTTTCGCCGCTGGCGCCAGGGTTACTTTCCCGCCCTGCTCTACTTCTGCGGCTTCGGCGTGATCCTGGGCAGCGTCAACCTGCTGTTACTGCGCGCCACGGGCGTGATCCAGCCGGCGGCCTGGAGCGGCTACGTCTTTCCGCTGGCGGTGGCGGCCGAATCCATCCTGTTCTCCTTCGCGCTCGCCTCGCGCATCCAGATACTCAAGCAGGAACGGGCGGCGGCACTGGAACACGCCGACCGGGAAAAGTCCGCGCGGCTGGAGCAGGTTCAGGCCAGCGCCGAACAGCTCAGCCTGGCGGTGGAGGCGCGTACCGCCGAGCTGGCGCAGGCCAACCGGGACCTCAGCGAACGGGAAATCGAGCTCAAACAGGCCGCCTTCCACGACCCACTGACCGAACTGCCCAATCGTCGCTACCTCATCGAGCGCGTCGAAGCGGCCATCACCGAGGCCGCGCGGCGCGGTGAGTCGATTGCGCTGCTACTAATCGATCTGGACCACTTCAAGCCGATCAACGACGGCCATGGCCACGATGCCGGTGATCTCCTGCTACGCACGCTGGGCCAGCGACTGCGCGGCCTGGTGCGCAGCAGCGACATGGCAGCCCGGCTGGGTGGGGATGAATTCGCGATATTGCTGACCGGGGCAACCGTCGAACAGGATGCCGGCCAGGTTGCCGAACGGCTGTTGCACGAGCTGTCGTTACCGGTGCCTTACCGAGGCACCAGTCTGGCGGTGACCGTGAGCGTTGGCGCCGCGTTCTTCCCGCACCATGCCGAGGAGTTCAGCCGGCTCTACAAGGCCGCTGACGAGGCGCTCTACCGCGCCAAGCAGCAAGGCCGGGCGAGCTGGGTCCAGCAGGACGGGCGCGCGCCGGCCGATCAGCCGACATAACGGCGCGGCACCCGCCCGGTCACCTTGGTCAGCAGCTCGTAGCCGATGGTGCCGCAGGCCTGGGCGAGCTCATCGAGAGGCATCTGCGCCCCCCACAGCTCCACCGCGTCGCCGAGCTGCGCCTGTGGCAGGTCGGTCAGATCCACGGCAAGCATGTCCATCGACACCCGCCCGGCCAGCGGCACGCGCTGCCCATGGATCACCACCGAGGTGCCGGAAGGCGCGGTACGCGGATAACCATCGGCATAGCCGCAGCTGACGGTGCCGATACGCGAAGGACGCTGCGCCACCCAGCTCGCACCGTAGCCGACGCTTTCACCCACCGGCACGTCGCGCACCGCGATCAGCGCGCCGGTCAGCGTCATCACCGGTTTCAGTCCAAGCTCCCGGGCGCTCAGCTCGGCGAACGGCGTCGCACCGTAGAGCATGATGCCGGGCCGGATCCAGGCCATATGGGCCTGCGGCAGGGCCAGCACGGCGGCGGAATTGGCCAGCGAACAGTGATCGAACGACAACTCCAGCAGTTCTGCGTAGCGCTCCAGCTGGGTTTCGGTCAGCACATGGCCACGCTCGTCGGCGCAGGCGAAGTGACTGATCAGATTGAGTTCGCCGACCTGGGCCGCTCCCTTGAGCCGCGCGTGACACTCGCGCAGGCCATCCAGACTGAAGCCCAGCCGGTGCATGCCCGAATCCAGCTTGAGCCAGACGTTCAACGGCCGCGCCAGTTCGGCGGTGAGCAGCCAGTCGGCCTGGCGCGCATCCTGGACGGCGATGTCCAACCCCAGCTCGGCCGCGCGCAGATACTCGGATGGCTCGAAGCAGCCTTCCAGCAGCAGGATGCGCGCCTCGGGTGCACACCCGCGAATCACCTCCGCCTCTTCCAGGCAAGCCACGGCGAAACCATCGGCAATCTCGCGCAATGCCGTTACCGCCTCTGGCGCACCATGGCCGTAGGCGTTGGCCTTGACCACGGCGAAGGCCTTGCGCTGCGGTGCGCATTGTTTGGCGAGCAGGTAGTTGTGGCGAAGCGCGGTCAGGTCGACCGTGGCAACCAGCGGACGCATGGGACTGTTCCTGTACAACGGCGGGTGAGGCGGGAATCTTACTCCGCTCCGCACGACCGTGCAGACCGGAACTCAGCGAGGGACATGGGCGTCGCCCTGCCCCTGCGCCCAGCGAGGCGGCGACTACTCGTCGTCGAACTGATAGCTGCCCGGCGCGAGGTTCTCGAAACGCGAGTACTTGCCGAGGAAGGCCAGCCGGGTGGTGCCGATCGGGCCGTTCCGCTGCTTGCCGATGATGATTTCGGCGACGCCCTTGTACTCGGTTTCCGGGTGATACACCTCGTCGCGGTAGACGAACATGATGATGTCCGCGTCCTGCTCGATCGCCCCCGATTCGCGAAGGTCGGAGTTCACGGGACGCTTGTTGGGACGTTGCTCCAGCGAGCGGTTGAGCTGCGACAGGGCAATCACCGGGCAGTTGAACTCCTTCGCCAGCCCCTTGAGCGAGCGCGAGATTTCCGAAATCTCGTTGGTACGGTTGTCACCGCTGGACCCGGGGATCTGCATGAGCTGCAGGTAGTCGACCATGATCATGGCGATTTCGCCGTGCTCGCGGGCCAGACGTCGAGTGCGCGCGCGCATTTCCGACGGACTGATGCCGGCCGTATCGTCGATGAACAGCTTGCGGTCATTGAGCAGATTCACCGCCGAGGTCAGCCGCGGCCAGTCGTCGTCATCGAGCTTACCGGCCCGCACCTTGGTCTGATCGATGCGACCGAGCGAGGCGAGCATACGAATGACGATGGATTCGGAAGGCATCTCCAATGAATAGACCAGCACTGCTTTGTCGGTCCGCAGCACGGCGTTCTCCACCAGGTTCATGGCGAAGGTGGTCTTGCCCATCGACGGGCGCCCCGCAACGATGATCAGGTCCGCTGGTTGCAGGCCGTTGGTCGCCTCGTCCAGGTCGGTGAAGCCGGTAGACAAGCCGGTGATCGCCTCACCGGCGTTGAACAGGGTATCGATCCGATCGATGGCTTTGACCAGGATGTCGTTGATCCCGACCGGGCCTCCGGTCTTCGGCCGCGCTTCGGCGATCTGGAAGATCAGTCGCTCGGCTTCGTCGAGGATTTCCTCGCCGGTGCGGCCCTGCGGGGCATAGGCGCTGTCGGCGATCTCGTTGCTGATGCCGATCAGCTGGCGCAGCGTCGCCCGCTCGCGAATGATTTGCGCGTAGGCCTTGATGTTTGCCACCGACGGCGTGTTCTTGGCCAGTTCGCCAAGGTAGGCCAGCCCACCGACCTGCGCCAGGTGGCCTTCCTTGTCGAGCTGTTCGGAGAGCGTCACCACGTCGAACGGCGAGTTGCGTTCGGCCAGGGCGAAGATGGCGCGGAAGATGAGGCGATGATCGTGGCGATAGAAGTCGCCATCGGAGACCTGATCGAGCACGCGCTCCCAGGCATTGTTATCGAGCATCAGACCGCCCAGCACGGCCTGCTCGGCCTCGATCGAATGCGGCGGCACCTTGAGGGCGGCAGTTTCCAGATCGTATTGCTGTGGGAGGCTGATGTCGTTCATGGCACTCGTGAATCAGTAGGTTCAGAAAGACAAAGGGCACGCTCCACTTGCGTGGAAACGTGCCCGATGTTACGCGTCAGGCACCCAGGGTGCCAGACGACGACTGGCTTCAGCCAGCGACCACGATCAGCTTCACGGTCGCTTCGACGTCGGTGTGCAGGTGCACCGCAACGTCGTACTCGCCGACCTGACGGATGGTCCCGTTCGGCAGGCGGATCTCGCTCTTGGCCACTTCAACGCCGGAAGCGGTGAGGGCATCAGCGATATCGTGAGTACCGATGGAACCGAACAGCTTGCCCTCATCGCCCGCGGTGGCGGTGATGGTGACTTCCAGCTCGGCCAGCTGTGCAGCACGCGCTTCGGCAGATGCCTTGCGCTCGGCCGCCGCTTTTTCCAGCTCGGCACGACGCGCTTCGAACTCGGCGATGTTCGCCGGGGTCGCCGCGGTGGCCTTGCGCTGTGGCAGCAGGTAGTTACGGCCGTAGCCGGCCTTGACGTTTACCTTGTCGCCCAGGTTGCCCAGGTTTGCGACTTTTTCCAGCAGGATGACTTCCATTTGAGCCTTACCTCTTAACTTTTAACCTTCACCGTCCGCAGGACCCGCATCGTCATCACGAGATGCGCGACCGCGAAAATCAAACAAGCTGTCGACAACGGCCAAAACGGCCAGTAGCGGATAAACCAATTGCATGAACAGCACGAGCGCCACATAGAACCCGACCAGCCAGAACCGGGCCATACGCCCTTGCTTGACCAGCCCGTGAAGCAACGCCACACCGGCAAATACCAGCGGAACACTGCACAACGGCGCCACCATTGCCATCTGTACGCCCAAGCTCGGCCCCAGCAGGATGCCCATCAACAGCAACATCGCCGGCAGCGACGAAAGCCGTAGAGCCCTGAATTCCAGGCCGAACCCACCCGGGTTGTACAACACCGCCTGCCAGTAGCGGCCCAGCATCAGGCTGAGCACAGTTGCGATCTGCAGCAAGGCCGCCAACAGGCCGGTCAACACCGGAGTCAGCAGCGAACCCAGTCGCGCCTGCTCGTCCGTCGAGAGTTGCTGGTACGCGTCCGACAGCATGTCGGGCAATACCTTCTGCAACTCCGTGGCGAGTGCGGCGATCGGCTCACCGAAAACCACCCCGAGCGCCCAGGCATACAACAACCCGAGCCCCACGCTACACAGCATCACACGGGACCAGGACGCCTGATCGCGCAACAACCACGCCAGACCAAACGACCCCAGCAAGACCAGCAAGGTGCGCGGATCGCCGAAATACCACCAGATGCAGGCGGGCACCACAGCCCAGACCAGAACACCCAGCGCATCGCGTAGACCACGGCGCAACAACACCAGACTACCCGCCGCCGCACACAGCCAGAACAACATCGGCAGCGCCGCGGAGGCAGCCACCACGACGATGGCTTGCATACGGCCGCGCATGATGAAATCAGCCAGGGCGCGCATGCGGTCTATCCTTTACTTCTGTCGAACAGTTCGATCAACGACCGTGGCTGTCGGTGTAGGGCAACAGGGCCAGGAAACGAGCGCGCTTGATCGCGGTAGCCAGCTGGCGCTGATAACGTGCCTTGGTTCCGGTGATGCGGCTAGGAACGATCTTGCCGGTTTCGGAAATGTAGGCTTTCAGTGTGTTGAGATCCTTGTAGTCGATCTCTTTCACGTTTTCTGCAGTGAAACGGCAGAACTTACGACGACGGAAAAAACGTGCCATGAAATAGGCTCCTCAATAGGTCCGTGGATTACTCGTCCGCGTTGTTGTCGCGGCTGTCGCTGTCATTGTCGTTTTCGTTGACATTGTCAGTTTCAGGGCGATCACGACGCTCGCGGCGTTCGCTACGGTTTTCCTCGGCCTTGAGCATTTCGGACTGCTCGGTCACGGCTTCGTCGCGACGGATGACCAGGTTACGGATGACGGCATCGTTGTAGCGGAAGTTGTCTTCCAGCTCGGCCAGGGCCTTGCCGCTGCATTCGACGTTCAGCATCACGTAGTGAGCCTTGTGCACGTTGTCGATGGCATAGGCCAGCTGACGACGACCCCAGTCTTCCAGACGATGGATCTTGCCACCGTCTTCTTCGATCAGCTTGGTGTAACGCTCCACCATGCCACCGACCTGCTCGCTCTGGTCAGGGTGGACCAGGAAGATGATTTCGTAATGACGCATTGTTGCTCCTTACGGGTTGCAGCCTGCCGCTTGGCGCGGATCAGGCAAGGAGTGAATCAGGATGTTGTCTTGCCGACAGCGGGGCGCGAAAACGCCTGCCGTTCGGGCAAGGGGCGCAATTCTATTGAAGCGCGCCCGCCTGCGCAAGGCGATCTGGTGAATGTTTGACCAGCCCCCCCTCAGCATTGCACCCCACCCGTGCGATCGTCTCGGATGCCATCAAGCAGCGTGCGCACCTGCTGGATGTCGTAGGGCTTGAGCATCGACTTCAGCCCCTCCAGCCCTTCCTGGCGCGCATCGACCGGATAGCCCGAGGCGATGACGATACTCAGCGACGGATGACGCGCCCGCGCCTGGCGCGCCAGCTCGATGCCGCTCATGCCGGCAAGGCCGACATCGGTGAGCAGCACATCGAATTCGCGTCGAGCGAGCTGTTCGAGCGCTTCCTCGGCCGAATCGCATGGACTTACCTGATGGCCAAGCTCCTCCATCACCTCCCCGGTCAGCATGCGCAGGGTCGGGTCGTCCTCGACGAAGAGAATCTTCAGGACGCCTGCCTCGCCGGATGCAGGTAGCGCAGCCTCCGCCACCGCGCTCGCACCTTCGTCAAACGAGGCAGTCGAGGCTAGGGGTGCTTGGCTCGGCGCCGAGGCGTCGCGCGGTAGACAGATGCGCACCACCGTCCCGGCCCCCGCCTCACTTTCCAGATCAACGAAGCCGCCGCTCTGCTTGACGAAGCCGTAGACCATGCTCAGCCCCAGTCCGGAGGCGTTACTTGCCTGTCGCGTAGTGAAGAAAGGCTCGAAAGCACGGGACAGGACGTCTGGCTGCATGCCTTCGCCCTGATCGATCACGCTCAGCTCCACATAATCCCCCGGCACCGCATCCGGGTGGCCGACGAGTGCCGCAGCATCGAACGTCTGGTTGCGCAGGCGCAGCCTGAGCTCACCGCCGCCCACCATGGCCTCCCGGGCATTGACCGCCAGGTTAAGGATCGCCGCCTGAAGATTGCCGATGTCCGCCGAGACCGGCCACAGCCCAGCCTGAGTGTCGACATCCAGCCGCACGGCGCGCCCCAGCGCACCGTTGAGCAGTTCACTCATCTGATCGAGCAGCTCACCCAGATCGACTTCCCGAGGCAGCAGGGGCTGACGACTGGCGAAAGCCAGCAGCTGCGAAGCCAGACGCGCGCCCTTCTCCACGCCACCGACCGCGGACTCCAGCCGCCGGAGCGCCGTTTCATCGGTTCCCAGATTGCGCCGCAGCAACTGCAGGTTGCCCCCGATGACCTGCAACATATTGTTGAAATCATGGGCGATCCCACCGGTCAGCTTGCCGACGGCCTCGAGTTTCTGAGCCTGCATCAGCGCCGCTTCCGCCGTTCGGCGCTCGGACTCGCTCTGCACCAGTTCCTGGGTTCGCTCGCGAACCAGCTCTTCGAGATGGTCGCGGTGCGCCTGGAGCTCCTGCTGGCTGCGATGCTGCTCGGTCACGTCGCTGCCCAATACAAAGATGCCCGACGCCTTACCGTCGCGCTCGATGATCGGTTGATACACGAAATCGACGTACACCTCCTCCGGTTCGGTGCCGGGGTGGCGTCGAATCAAGGCGCGCATGCCACGCCCAATATAGGGCTGACCGGTGTTGTAGACCTGGTCCAGTAAGCCGATGAACACCTGGCCTTCGAGTTCCGGCAACGCATCGCGTACCGTGCGACCGATCAACGGGCGATGCCCGGTCAACGCCTCGTAGGCGGCATTGGCCAACTCGAACACATGGTCGGGCCCGCGCAGAAAACAGGCAAACCCCGGAGCCTGCGCAAAGAGTTGCCGAAGCTGATTGCCTTCGTTCTGCATCAACCTGGCGCGAGACATGATCCCCGCCTCGATCTGCTGCGATGGCTGGCCTCCCGCCTCGACCGAACGCAGTGACTCCTTCAGCGATTGCAATTCGGTAATGTCCACGGTGTGCTGCAGGATGGTGGCAACCTCGCCACTCTCATCCAGCAAGGGCGTGTGCGTCGCACTCCAGTAGCGATCCTGATGGGCGCCCCCTACGAGGATCGAATAGCGGATCACCGGCAGGCTGTCGACCGCTCGCGTGCGCAGCACCCGGGCAAAGGAATCCAGCAACTCATCGACATGCGTTGTCTCAGGTGCGTCGGGGTCTGCGGAAAAAGCATCGTGTATACGCTTGCCGACGATATCGTCGAGTGCGCGTGCGGTGAGTTTCAGATAGGCATCGTTGGCATCGAGGATCACCAGATCCCGATCCAGCAACAGGTAGGCGTTCGGGGAAACCCTGAACAGGGCCTCGAAAGGCGGGCGTTGCGGCATACAACCTCCATGATGCTAGCCTGGCACGGCCGGATGCGGCTCATGCGCCAGACCAGAGCCGGGCAAGTGCAACTGAAGGGCAAGGGTTGCCTCGACGGCACGGGATCGACAATTGACCGCAAGGCATGCGATCTGGTTCGGAACGCCCTGCACCGAGCAAGGCGCAGGCGGGTGCTTCAGCTCGCAGGCCTACCGCGGCGCCGTTGGCGCTGTGCCTCGAACAGGCAGACACCGGTCGCGACCGACACATTGAGGCTGCTGACGCTGCCCGCCATCGGCAGGCGCACAAGAAAGTCGCAATGCTCGCGCGTCAACCGGCGCATGCCTTTACCCTCGGCACCCATCACCAGCACCGTCGGCCCGCTCAGATCCTGATCGTAGAGTTCCTGCTCGGCCTCGCCCGCCGTCCCGACGACCCACAAGCCACGCTGCTGCAACCTCTCCAACGTGCGAGCCAGGTTCGTCACGGCGACGAGCGGCATCACTTCGGCAGCCCCACAGGCCACCTTGCGCACGGTTGCGTTGAGCGTTGCCGACTTGTCCTTGGGGATGATCACCGCCAGCGCCCCGGCCGCATCGGCCGTGCGCAGGCAGGCACCCAGATTGTGGGGGTCGGTCACACCGTCGAGCACCAACAGCAATGGCGGCCCTTCAGTCCGATCGAGCAACTCATCGAGCATCGCGTCGCCCCAGACCTGACTGGGGCTGACTTCGGCAATCACGCCCTGGTGCACGCCCTCGACCCAGGCGTCCATTTCACGTCGCTCGCACTGACCGACGCGAACCTTCGCTTGCCCAGCCAGTTGCAGCAACGCCTGGACACGCGGATCTCCACGCCCCTCGGCGAGCCAGATCTGCTTGACTCGTTTCGGGTGGTGACGAAGCAACGCCTCTACGGCATGCAAGCCGTAGATTCTTTCCAGGTCGCTCATGACTTCGCCTTACGCTTGCTGCGTGGCGCGTCCGATTTGCTACGCGTGGCACCCTCGCCCTTCGCTTTCGAACTGCCGCGCTTCGGCTTGCCGGCGACTCCCTTGTCTTTGGCCTCGGAAAGCAGCGCCTTTTTCATCTCCCGACTCTTGAGCACCTCGGCGCTGACGTCTGCCTTGTCCTTCGCGCCGCTCGTCTTTTTGCCGCGCGCTGGCCGCTCGGACTTACGTTCGCGCTCGCCCGTGGCATTGCGTTCGGCAATGCCGACTCGGCTGCCACCACCGATCAGCTCGAAGTCGATCTTGCGCTCATCCAGGTCGACCCGCATGACGCGGACCTCGACGCTGTCACCGAGGCGGAAGCTGCGCCCGCTGCGCTCGCCGGACAGGCGATGATGCAGCGGATCGAAATGGTAGTAGTCACCCGGCATTGCCGTGACATGAACCAACCCTTCAACGTAGATATCGGTGAGCTCGACGAACAGACCGAACCCCGTCACCGCAGTGATGACGCCCGGGAAGCTCTCGCCCACGCGATCCTTCATGAACTCGCACTTGAGCCAGTTGACCACGTCGCGGGTTGCCTCATCGGCGCGGCGCTCGGTCATGGAGCATTGCTCGCCAAGTTGCTCGAGCGACGCCTCGTCGTACGGGTAGATTCGCGCCTTCGGCATGCTGCTCGCACCCGCGCGGCGAACATGCGAGGTCTCGCGGCGAGAGCGAATCACACTGCGAATGGCGCGGTGAATCAACAGGTCCGGGTAGCGGCGAATGGGCGAGGTAAAGTGCGCGTATGCCTCATAGTTGAGCCCGAAGTGACCATTGTTGTTCGGGCTGTAGACCGCCTGGCTCAGCGACCGCAGCATGACGGTCTGAATGACGTTGAAGTCGGGTCGACCCTGGATGCGCTCGAGCAATGCCTGATAATCCTTCGGCGTCGGCCCTTCTTTCCCCTTGTGCAGGGTCAGCCCGAGCTCGCCGAGGAAGGCGCGCAATTTTTCCTGACGCTCCAGCGGTGGCCCGTCGTGGACCCGATAAAGTCCAGGGATGCCATGGTCCTGAAGGAAATGTGCGGTGGCCACGTTGGCGCACAGCATGCACTCCTCAATGAGCTTGTGCGCATCGTTGCGCTCCGTCGGCCGGATCTCGGCGATCTTGCGACCGGCACCAAAAACGATACGGGTTTCCTGGGTCTCGAAATCGATCGCGCCACGCGCGTGACGTGCCTTGAGAAGAACCTTGTACAGCGCATGAAGCTGCTTGAGATGCGGCAGCACCTGGGCATATTCGCCAGTCAGGCGCTTGCCCTCCGCGGATGCGGGCTGCTCCAGCATGCAGCTGACCTTGTTGTAGGTCAGGCGGGCATGGGAATGAATCACCGCTTCATAGAACTGGTAGTCGGTCATCTTCCCCGACTTGTTCAGCGTGATCTCGCAGACCATGGCCAGGCGATCGACATGGGGATTCAGCGAGCAGAGGCCATTGGAGAGTGCCTCCGGCAGCATCGGCACTACCCGCTCGGGGAAATACACCGAGGTGCCGCGCAGCTCGGCCTCCTTGTCGAGCGCCGAACCAACCTTCACGTAATGCGACACGTCGGCGATCGCGACATAGAGGCGGTAGCCGCCGGAGAACAGCTTCCAGCCGCTGAGCTTCTCGCAATAGACCGCGTCGTCGAAATCGCGCGCGTCTTCACCATCGATGGTTACGAAGGGCAGATGGCGCAGATCGATACGCTTCTGCTTGTCCTTTTCCTCGACTTCAGGCTTGAGCTTCGCTGCCTCGCGCTCAACCGCCTCGGGCCAGATATAGGGAATGTCGAAGCTGCGCAGCGCCACGTCGATTTCCATGCCCGGTGCCATGTAGTTACCGATCACCTCGATGACGTCGCCCTGCGGCTGGAAACGCTGCGTTGGCCAATGGGTGATCTTGATTTCCACGAACTGCCCGGGCTTGGCGTCCAGGGAGCGTCCAGCGGTGACAAGCACCTCCTGCTGGATTTTCGGATTGTCGGCCAGGACGAAACCGATGCCGTTCTCTTCCTGATAGCGCCCGACGATAGTCTCGTGGGCACGACTGATCACCTCGACGATGGCGCCTTCGCGGCGACCGCGACGATCCAGCCCGGCAACGCGCGCAAGACAGCGGTCGCCATCGAACACCAGGCGCATCTGGGCGGGGCTCAGAAACAGATCGTCGCTGCCATCATCGGGAATGAGGAAGCCAAAGCCATCGCGGTGGCCGCTCACGCGACCGCACACCAGGTCAAGCTTGTCCACCGGGGCATAGGTGCCGCGCCGGGTATAGATCAGCTGACCGTCACGCTCCATCGCGCGCAGTCGGCGGCGCAGCGCTTCGATATCGTCTTCGGAATCCAGTCCGAACTCATCGACCAGTTGTTCCCTGGTCGCTGGTGAGCCGCGCTCGCTCAGGTGCTGAAGGATCAGCTCGCGGCTGGGGATGGGGTTGTCATACTTTTCCGCTTCACGTGCGGCCTCGGGGTCGAGGGATTGCCAATCGGCCATTAAGAGATGTCACCTTTCATTCATTTATAGAGGCAGAACGCCCTATACCTATTGAAGCGCGAAACGCATGCGCGCGGCAGGTTTCGGGCAAATTATTTTTCCCGGGCGGGGCTTTACAAGGCATAACCTCGCCCGTATAGTTCGCGCCCACAATGTCTGGTTGACGTTGTAACACGTAAGCGATGAAGTATCATCGTTTTGTGCCCAGGTGGCGGAATTGGTAGACGCACTAGGTTCAGGTCCTAGCGGTGGCAACACCGTGGAAGTTCGAGTCTTCTCCTGGGCACCATCACTCCTTACAGCCAGGTTCATCTTCGGCTTATCGAGTACGAAGCAAGTCGGCTTCGACCAGCAATCGACAAAAAGTCGATGAGCAATCATCGCAATGTGCCCAGGTGGCGGAATTGGTAGACGCACTAGGTTCAGGTCCTAGCGGTGGCAACACCGTGGAAGTTCGAGTCTTCTCCTGGGCACCACTCTTCAGAAAAACCGAGCCAATGGCTCGGTTTTTTCGTTTCTGCCCGACCGTTATTTGGCAGCCCGCCAACGGCCTGCATGATCGACACGCCCCTGACACGAAAAAGCCGCCCGAAGGCGGCCTTTCCATGGCGCGCGCGATCAGGCGTAGGGATGACGCAGCACGATGGTCTCGTTGCGATCAGGTCCGGTGGAGATGATGTCGATCGGCGCCTCGACCAGCTCCTCCAGACGCTTGATGTAAGCGCGGGCGTTCGCCGGCAATGCATCGAGCGACTTCGCTCCAACGGTGGACTCGCTCCAGCCAGGCATTTCTTCGTATACCGGCTGCAGCCCTTGATAACTATCCGCATCGGTCGGCGCATCGACCAGCAGCTCTCCGTTGCGATCCTTGTAAGCGACGCAGATACGGATGGTTTCCAGCCCATCCAACACGTCGAGCTTGGTCAGGCAAAGGCCCGAGACGCTGTTGATTTCGATCGCCCGACGCAGCACTACCGCATCGAACCAACCACAACGACGCGCCCGACCGGTGGTCGAACCAAACTCGTGCCCACGCTCGGCCAGGCGGGCGCCGGTCTCATCAAAAAGCTCCGTCGGGAACGGACCGGAACCTACGCGCGTGGTGTACGCCTTGGTGATCCCCAGAATGTAGTCGAGGTACAGCGGGCCGAAGCCCGAGCCGGTTGCCGTGCCGCCAGCCGTCGTGCTGGAACTGGTCACGTAGGGGTAGGTGCCATGATCGATGTCCAGCAGCGAACCCTGGGCTCCCTCGAACATGATCCGCGCGCCCTGCTTGCGCAGGTTGTGCAGGCAAGCAGAGACGTCCGTCATCATCGGCTTGAGGATTTCGGCATATCCCAGCGCCTCATCCAGCGTCTTCTGAAAATCGACCGGCTCGACCTTGTAGAAATGCTGCAGGATGAAGTTGTGGTATTCGAGCAGCTCGCGCAGCTTCACGGCGAAACGCTCGGGATTGAACAGATCGCCGATGCGCAGGCCACGACGCGCGACCTTGTCTTCGTAAGCCGGCCCGATTCCACGCCCGGTGGTGCCGATCTTCCCCTCGGAGCGCGACGCCTCGCGGGCCTGATCCAATGCAACGTGATAGGGCAGGATCAACGTACAGGCCGGGCTGATGCGCAGCCGCTCGCGAACCGGAACGCCTTTCTCCTCAAGCTTGGTGATCTCGCGCATCAAGGCGTCAGGGGCGACCACCACGCCATTACCGATCAGGCACTGCACGTTCTCGCGCAGGATGCCGGACGGGATGAGGTGAAGGACGGTCTTCTCGCCATCGATGACGAGCGTGTGCCCTGCATTGTGGCCACCCTGGAAACGGACGACGGCCGCCGCCTGATCAGTGAGCAGATCGACGATCTTGCCCTTGCCCTCATCACCCCACTGGGTGCCCAGGACCACGACATTCTTACCCATAAACCCATGTCCTCTTCGGCGAAGCATGCCGGCCCTAGCCGGCAAAGAAACAAAATCAGCCTAGCGCATCCGACCACACCACTCAGCGGGACAGAGGCACTACCACCCATGAATCGTTACGCAGCATCAATTGACGATCACACCCAACACCCTGCGCAGAGGCACCATCCTGACCATCCAGCGCCTGAACCACCCGCTCGCCCTGCTGACGCAGTTCGCGGATCGCCCTCCAAAGCGAGGCGTCTCCACCGCACGGCGCCCAAACGCCCGCGGCACGACAAGACAAATCGGCATTGCCCAGGCTGACCAAGGTCTTGAGGTCGGTTGAAAACCCCGTCGCAGGTCGCGCGCGACCGAAGTCCGCGCCGATATCGTCGTAGCGGCCGCCCTGAGCGATGGACTGCCCTACGCCCGGAACAAAGACGGCGAACACGATACCAGTGTGATAGTGGTAACCACGCAGCTCGCCCAGATCGAAATAAAGAGGCAATTGCGGGTATCGCGCAGCCACTTGGTCAGCGATGCGAATCAGGCCTTCCAACGACTCGACCACAGCGGCCGGCGCGGTGGCGAGTAACGAACGTGCGGCATCAAGCGTCTCGCGACCGCCACACAAGCGAGCCAATGCCCGCAGCATGCGAGCCAACTCGGGCTCGACCGCAGCGGTCAGCGCCTCGATCTCGTCCATCGCCTTGCGCTGCATGGCATCGAACAACTGTTGCTCGGCATGGCCGGACAGCCCTGCCGCTCGGGCAAGCCCGCGGTAAATGCCCACGTGCCCCAGATCCATGTGCACGTCCGGCACGTCGGCCAGTTCGAGCATCTCGAGCATTAGACTGATCACTTCGAGATCGCTCGAGGTGCTGCTGTCTCCGTAGAGTTCGGCACCAAGCTGGATCGGGCTGCGCGAGGTTGCCAACGCCTGCGGCTTGGCATGCAGCACGCTACCGGCGTAGCACAGGCGACTTGGCCCTTCGCGGCGCAACGTATGCGCATCCAGCCGGGCTACCTGCGGCGTGATGTCCGCACGCAGCCCCATCTGTCGACCGGACAGCGGGTCGATCACCTTGAAGGTCTTGAGATCCAGATCCTGACCCGCGCCAGTCAGCAGTGATTCGAGAAATTCGATATGCGGGGTGATGACAAGCTCGTAGCCCCAACGCTGAAACAGGTCCAGCACCCGGCGCCGTGCCGTTTCGATGCGCGCCGCCTCGGCGGGCAGCACTTCCTCGATTCCATCTGGCAGGAGCCAGCGGTCTAACGTTGCCATTTCGCCATCACCCCTCGATACGGCAAACCCATTCAAACAGACGAATGCCGGGCTGCAGCTAGAGCCGGCCATCGGTCGCGTGCGATTTCGTTTTGAACCGTGGCCTCAGCCACACCCCATTCCTAGGGCCTACATGGCAGACCATGCGTGGATCACGCCTGGCCTCTATCGGAAGCCCAGACGCAAAAAAGCCGGGAGTGTCCCGGCTCAGCGATCATAGCAACCTTTTGCCGATGGGTCACCCGGCGACGCTGACGCCCCGCCGGATGAACCCCCATCGCAAATCACCGGTTGGTGGAAGATTCCAGATAGCGGAAGAAGTCACTATTAGGATCGAGGACCAGCACGTCGTCCTTGTTGGCGAAGCTTTCGCGGTAAGCCTGCAAGCTACGGTAGAAGGAGTAGAACTCCTGATCCAGGCCGTACGCCCCTGCATAGATGGAAGCAGCCTGCGCATCGCCATCACCTCGCAGCTCTTCCGCTTCCCGGAACGCCTCGGCAAGCAATACGCGACGCTGACGATCAGCGTCGGCACGGATGCCTTCGGCGAGTTCCTTACCCTTGGCCCGGTGTTCGCGGGCCTCGCGCTCACGCTCGGAGCTCATCCGCTCGAACACACTGCGGTTGACTTCACGTGGCAGGTCGATCCCTTTCACGCGGACGTCCACGACCTCGATCCCGAGCTCCTGTTGCGCCGCACGATTCAGGCTGTTGGTGACCAGCCCCATCAACTCGTCACGCTGCCCGGAGACCGACTCGTGCAGCGTGCGCTTACCGAACTGGTCCCGAAGGGCAGCCTCAAGACGGCGCGCCAGACGCTCGTCGGCGATCTGCTTCATGCCCGAGGTCGCGGTGTAGAAACGCTCGGCATCATCCACCCGCCACTTGGCGTACGAGTCGACCATCAGCGCCTTCTTTTCCAATGTCAGGAAGCGCGACGTCGTGGTATCGAGCGTCATCAACCGGCCATCGAACTTGCGCACACTGTTGACGTAAGGAATCTTCACGTGAATGCCCGGCTTGACGTCGGGTTCGACGATGCGCCCGAAGCGCAGCAGCACTGCACGCTCGGTCTGCGACACGATGTAGAAGCTGTTCCAGGCCACGATGGCCAGCACCACGCCGACGATCAGGGCGGTCAGAGACTTGTTACTCATCAGCGAACCTCCCTTGTACGCACTTCACGCGGATCAAGCTCTGGCGGTAGCCGCGTCGTCTGGGTCGAGGCTCCCGATGCCGAGACGGCAGACGAGCGATCCGAACTGTCGTTGCGGCTGTTGATCATCTTGTCCAGCGGGAGATAGAGCAGGTTGTTCTGGCCCTTTTCGCCAGTCACGAGCACCTTGCTGGTGTTGCTCATTACTTCCTGCATGGTTTCCAGATAGAGGCGCTCGCGGGTGACTTCCGGTGCCTTGCGGTACTCGGCGACCAGCTTGCTGAAACGATCCGCCTCACCCTGGGCTCGAGAAATCACCGCATCACGGTAACCACTGGCTTCCTCAAGCATGCGCTGCGCCTGGCCACGCGCCTCGGGAATAACCCCATTGGCATACGACTCGGCCTGGTTCTTCTCACGCTGCTCGTCTTCCCTTGCACGGATCACGTCATCGAAGGCTTCCTGCACTTCGCGCGGAGCCGCCGCACTCTGCAGGTTGACCTGGGTGACGATGATGCCGGTGCCGTAGTTGTCGAGGAACCGCTGCAGGCGCTCCTTGACTTCGCCCGCCATGGCTTCACGCCCCTCGGTCAGCACCTGGTCCATCGCCGTAGACCCGACCACGTGGCGGACAGCACTGTCGGTCGCGTGCTGCAACGACGCCTCGGGATCCTCGACGTTGAGCACGAAGGCCTGCAGGTCGCTGATCTTGTACTGCACGGTGAGCGGGACCTCGATGATGTTCTCATCCTCGGTCAGCATCTGACCCTGCTTGCTGTAGGAGCGCTCACGCGTCACGTTCGCCTGGAACTTGCGATCGAAGGGCGGAAAGTAAATGTTCAGACCCGGGCCGACCGTTTCGTGGTATTTGCCGAAGCGCAGAACCACGGCCTGCTCCTGTTCGTCCACGATATAGATCGCATTGAACAGCCATACCGCCAACAGCAGCACGAGGCCGACCCCGAGAAGCCCAAAACCGCCGCGACGGCCACTGCCGCCACCGGACGACGATCCACCGCCGCGCTTCTTGTTGCCGAACATTCCGTTCAGGCTGTCTTGCAATTTGCGGAAGGCCTCATCCAGATCCGGCGGCCCCTTCTGGTCGCCGCCACCGCGACGACCGCCGCCACCACCGCCCCAGGGATCCTGGTTGTTCGAGTTGCCACCCGGCTCATTCCAAGCCATAGCGCTCTCCATTCAGATAAAGCAAAAGACGCGCAACGGCGCGCCCGCCAATGCTACCGAAAGCCCATTACGAAAGGGCTGAAAACCCGCGTGACCCTTTATTGCAAAGTATGTTGTTCAATGAACTGTTGCATGTCGATGCCTGCCTGGCTGACCAGCCGATTGAGCTCGACGCGCTGCAACCTGACATCCAGCAGACTCCCGCCTTCCTCGTCATGGGCCTCCGCCTGAACGGCGCCCAACTCGAACAGCTTCGCCCTGAGACGGCCAAGCTGTTGCGGCAGCCGCAAGGTCCCGACGAACAGATCGTCACCCAACAGCTCGGCAATGGCTTGTTGCAACAGATCCAGTCCGAGCCCCTGCTGCGCCGACACCCACACGCGTTGAGGAACGCCGTCAGCGTTGCGCTGGATCTGCGGCTCGATACCCTCGAGCAGGTCGACCTTGTTGTAGACCTCCAGCAAGGGCAACTCATTGGCGCCAATCTCGGTCAAGACGGCCAGCACCTGTTCGATCTGCTGGTCACGTTCCGGCTCGTGCGCATCGATGACATGCAGCAGCAAATCGGCATTACTCGACTCTTCGAGCGTGGCCCGGAAGGACTCGACGAGCTTGTGTGGAAGATGCCGGATGAAGCCGACGGTATCGGCCAGCACGACCGGCCCGAGATCATTCAGCTCGAGCCGACGCAACGTCGGGTCCAGCGTGGCGAACAGCTGATTGGCGGCATAGACCTGCGACTCGGTCAGCGCGTTGAACAGCGTGGACTTACCGGCGTTGGTATAGCCCACGAGAGAGACCAGCGGAATATCGGCGCGCCGCCGCCCCCGTCGCGCCTGCTCGCGCTGGCCACGAACCTTTTCGAGTCGCTGTTTGATCTGGCGAATGCGCACCCGCAGCAAGCGGCGGTCGGTTTCGAGTTGGGTTTCGCCCGGCCCCCTCAGCCCGATACCACCCTTTTGCCGCTCAAGGTGGGTCCAGCCCCGAACCAGCCGGGTGCTCATGTGTTCGAGCTGAGCCAGTTCCACCTGCAGCTTGCCTTCGTGGGTGCGTGCCCGCTGGGCGAAGATATCCAGGATCAACCCGGTTCGGTCGAGCACGCGGCATTCGAGCGCACGCTCGAGGTTGCGTTCCTGGCTGGGTGTCAGCGTGTGATTGAAGATCACCAGCTCGACTTCGCTCTCCTTGACCAGGTCGTGGAGTTCCTCGACCTTGCCGCTGCCGATCAGAAACTTGGCGGACGGCTGATGACGCGAAACATTGACGAAACCAACCGTCTCCGCCCCGGCCGACCGCGCCAGCTCCTGGAACTCCTGAGGATCTTCACGTGCCGCTGGATCCTGGCCATCCAAATGGACGAGGATGGCCCGTTCACCACCACCGGGACGTTCAAAGAACAAAGACTGACCCCTTATTCGTTACCCGACTCAGCCTGCTCGGCATCGCCTGTGGCAGGCAGACGGACCGGGCGCCCCGGCACGACCGTGGAGATGGCGTGCTTGTACACCATCTGGCTGACGGTGTTCTTCAAGAGGATGACGAATTGGTCGAAGGATTCGATCTGGCCCTGCAGCTTGATGCCATTGACCAGATAAATGGAAACCGGAACGCGTTCCTTACGCAAAGTGTTCAGGTAAGGGTCTTGTAGCGAATGCCCTTTTGACATGTGCCGCACTCCTTAGAGGATCTTTTCATTAGTTTTTAGAATCAAACACAGCCGATCCAGTCTGAGGATAGCCGGTCAAATTGCAGTGTCAGCTCAATATGGAGAGCGATTCCAAGTATTTCAATGCGCGCGGCAGATTGTCGCGGGCCGACGTTTCCAGCCAGTGAATCCCATCCCAACCCCGCAGCCAGGTCAGCTGACGCTTGGCCAACTGGCGCGTAGCGGCTACGCCCCTCTGCAGCATTTCGTCCCTAGCGTAGTCGCCGTCCAGGTAACTCCAGACCTGCCGATAACCCACCGCGCGCATCGAAGGCATCTCGGGGTTCAAATCGCGACGTTCACGAAGTGTTTCGACCTCTTCGACGAAGCCCTGTTCAACCATCTGCACGAAGCGCTGCTCGATACGATGATGCAGGACCTGCCTCTGTGCCGGCGCAATTGACAACTGCGCGACAGTATAAGGCAAGATGGAGCGCTCTGACTCGCCCGCTCCAGCTTTTTGCGCGCGCTGTCGTGCACGGTGCTCGCTCATGCTCATCCCACTGACTCGATAGACTTCGAGCGCCCGCACCAGCCGCTGGGGATCGTTGGGATGAATCCTGGCGGCGGATTCGGGATCGACCTCGGCGAGTTGCCTGTGCAGCGCGGCCAGTCCTTCGGCTTCGGCCTGCGCCTCCAGCGCGGCGCGTATCTGCGCATCGGCAGGGGGCATCTCGGCCAGCCCGTCGAGCAAGGCGCGGTAGTAAAGCATGGTCCCGCCGACCAGCAAGGGGATGCGTCCCGATGCGCTTATTTCCGCCATCGCCTCGCGGGCGTCGCTCACGAACTCTGCCGCCGAGTAGCTTTGTGCCGGATCACGGATATCGATCAAGCGGTGCGGAAAGGCCTCAAGCAAAGCCGAGGGCGGTTTTGCCGTGCCGATATCCATGCCTCGATAGACAAGTGCCGAATCGACGCTGATCAACTCGCAGGGCAACGCCTGGGCAAGCTCGATGGCCAGGTCGGTTTTCCCCGCGGCGGTCGGACCCATCAGGAAAATCGCGGGTGGTAATCGGGACATCATCTACTCGATAAGGCAGGGCTACAGAACGCAGCGGGACGAGGCAGGATGGTTACCTGCCGCGCAGGAAGAGCTTGTCCAGGTCACCCATGCTCATCTGCGTCCAGGTCGGACGCCCATGGTTGCACTGCCCGCTGCGCTCGGTCTGTTCCATGTCCCGCAGCAGCGCATTCATCTCCGGCAGGGTAAGGCGACGATTCGCGCGTACGGCACCGTGGCAGGCCATGGTGCCGAGCAGCTCATTGAGATGCGCCTGGATGCGGTCGCTGGTGCCGTATTCGAGCAGGTCGGCCAGCACGTCATGCACCAGCCGAGTGGCCTCGGCCTGTTTCAGCAACGATGGCACCTGACGAATTGCCAGGCTCTCCGGGCCGAGCCGCTGCAGCTCGAAGCCGAGCATCCGGAACCAGTTCGCATGCTCTTCCGCACAGTCCGCCTCGCGCTGGCTCACCGCGATGGATTCGGGCACCAGCAGCGGCTGGCCGCGCAGGCCCTCACTGGCCATCGCGCGCTTCAGCCGTTCGTACATGATCCGCTCGTGGGCAGCATGCATGTCCACCAGCACCAGGCCGTGCGCGTTTTCCGAAAGAATGTAAACGCCCTTGAGCTGGGCAAGTGCGTAGCCAAGCGGTGGCACGTCATCCTGGGGTTCCGGCAGCACCGTCGACGCCGGAGACTCGGGCAACGGCGAAAAGAACTCGCGATAGGCGCCCTGCGCTTCTGCGACAGTGCCGGTCGGAAGCGAACTGGGCGCCTGATAGCCTGCGCCCGCCCCTCGCCAGGCTGGGGGAGACTGCCGATCCAACGTACTGGCGGCCAGGCTCATCTCGTTTTGCCCAGCGAATTCACCTGCCGCCAGTCCACTGACAGAGGGGGTAGCGCTGAGGGACGCCGGTGCGAGCTGATCTTCCGGCCGAACATCTGCCAGCGCGCGATGCAGGGTCCCATAGAGAAAGTCATGGACCGTGCGGTTGTCACGGAAGCGCACTTCATGCTTGGTCGGATGCACGTTGACATCCACGACCGCCGGATCGACATCCAGAAAAAGCACGAAGGTCGGATGCCGACCGTTGAACAGCACATCGCGATACGCCTGGCGTACAGCATGCGCGACCAACTTGTCCCGGACCATGCGACCGTTGACGTAGAAATACTGGAGATCCGCCTGGCTGCGGGAATAGGTCGGCAACCCGACCCAGCCCCATAGATGCAAGCCATTGCGCTCTATTTCGATTGGCATGGCCTGCTCGAGAAAGGCCGGCCCGCAGACCGACGCCACGCGACGCGCACGGGACGCCGCATCCGCCGCCTGGTGCAGTGCCAACACGCCCTTGCCGTTGTGCCGAAGATGAAAGGCGACATCGAAGCGGGCCAGCGCCAGGCGCTTGATGACTTCCTGGAGATGGTCGAACTCGGTCTTCTCGGTCCGCAGAAACTTGCGCCGCGCTGGGGTGTTGAAGAAGAGGTCGCGCACCTCCACCGAGGTACCCACCGGGTGAGCGGCCGGCTGGACCCGTGCCTGCATGTCCCGGCCTTCGGTTTCCACTTGCCAGGCTTCACTTGCATCGGCCGTGCGAGACGTAAGCGTAAGCCGCGACACGGAACTGATCGAAGCCAGTGCCTCACCTCGGAAGCCCAGACTGACGACGCGCTCGAGATCCTCAAGATCGCGAATCTTGCTTGTCGCATGCCGGGCAAGCGCCAACGGCAGGTCGTCGGCGGGAATACCGCAGCCGTCATCACGCACCCGCAGCAGCTTGACGCCACCTTGCTCGACTTCTACCTCGATCCGTGTCGCGCCAGAGTCCAGGCTGTTTTCCAATAATTCCTTGATCACCGACGCCGGACGCTCGACGACTTCCCCCGCCGCGATCTGGTTGGCCAGCCGTGGGCTCAGTAACTGGATACGTGCCGCCCCCGTCATGGCTGCGCAGCCAGGGTCGTCGCAGGAATGTTCAGGGTCTGGCCAACCTTGATCACGTCGCTTTTCAAGCTGTTGGCGCTACGCAGCTGCGGCAGGCTGACCTGATAACGCTCGGCCAGCAGAGCCAGGCTCTCGCCGGAGCGCACCACATGCTCGCGTGGACCGGCCGCGATCTTGCCCGAATCGCGCAACCAGGCGACATAGGTGCCCGGCGGCGGATTCTCGTGGAAGAACTGCCGCACCCCGCTGTGAATCGAGCGCGCCAGCGACTGCTGATGTGAGGCGGTTTGCAGCTTGCGCGCTTCGGAGGGATTGGAGATGAAACCGGTCTCGACCAGGATCGAGGGAATGTCCGGCGATTTCAGCACCATGAAGCCGGCCTGCTCGACACGCCGCTTGTGCAGCGGCGTGATGCGACCCATGTTGCTCAGCACTTTCTGTCCGACGTTGAGGCTCGAAGACAACGAAGCGGTCATCGACAGGTCCAGCAGCACACCGGCGAGCATCTGGTCCTTGTCGCCGAGGCTGACGTTGCCCGCGCCGCCGATGAGATCGGAACGGTTTTCGCTGTCGGCCAGCCAACGCGCGGTCTCCGAGGTCGCGCCGCGGTCCGACAGCGCGAACACCGAGGCGCCGTAAGCGGCCGAACGTGGCGCGGCGTCGGCATGAATCGAGACGAACAGATCGGCGCCCTTCTTGCGGGCGATCTCGGTCCGTTTGCGCAGCGGAATGAAGTAATCGCCCGTACGGACCAGCTCCGCACGAAAGCCCTTGTCCGCGTTGATCTGCCGCTGCAGTTCCTTGGCGATGGCCAACACCACCGTCTTTTCATAGACCTTGCCCGGCCCGATCGCGCCGGGGTCTTCACCGCCGTGCCCGGCGTCGATGGCAACGACGATGTCACGCTTGCCACCGGACACCGCGGGGAGCTTGACGGACGGCAGGGTCGGCGACACCGGGGCAGACGGCTTGCCGGGCGTCGTGGTCGCGGGCACGCTCGCCGTGCTGGCAGCATCCGCGGGATTGTCGAACAGGTCGACCACCAGGCGATGGCCATACTGCTGGTTAGGCGGGAGGGAAAAGCTTTTCGGCGCGACCTGCGACGACAGATCGATCACCACACGCAAGGTATCGGCGTCATATTTGGCCGCCCGCAGGCCGGCAATGGGGGTGTTCTCCAGCGGCAGCTGGTCAAACGGCTTGGGCAATTCACCACCATCGACGTCGATCACGATGCGATCCGGCGCGGTCAGGGTGAACACCTTGTGCTCGACCGGTCCAGAGAGGTCGAAGACCAGCCGGGTATTGTCCGGCGCCCGCCACAGGCGCACGCTCTGTACATCGGACGCGGCGAACACCTGCATGGCCGCGAGCATGAATGCCAAACCACTTGCCAGCGCGCGTATGCGCATACCCAACCTCATGAAGTTCATTGATTGCCGTCGGTCAGGATGGAACACCAGCCGTTACCCCGCTCGCCCCGCGGCGTCAGGTGCAGCCTGCGGCCGGTCCCTTGCGGCGTAATGGTAATGTCCAGGTCCGCCTTTGGCAAAATGCCTGCCCCGCGCTCCGGCCATTCCACCAGGCAGAGCGCATCACCCTCGAAATAATCCCGGATGCCGAGGAACTCCAACTCCTCCGGATCGGCCAGCCGATACAGGTCGAAATGAAAGATGCGAGCATCGGCCAGCTCGTAGGGCTCGACCAGAGTGAAGGTCGGGCTCTTCACCTTTCCGTCGTGGCCGAACCCCTGAATCAGGCCGCGTGAGAGGGTGGTCTTTCCCGCGCCCAGATCACCATGCAGGTAGATCACGCCGCGCCCAGCGGTCGCGCTGGCGATTCGCGCCCCGAGCGCCAACATGGCCTGTTCGTCAGCGGCGTACAGGATCACATCCTGCATGGCGATTGCTCCTCAAGAAGATGGCGAATGGTGGTGATCAGGTCGGCTGCAGCGATCCCTCGCCCTTCGCGGCCATGGCTCTCGCCGGCAGCGGCATGCAGCCAGACGGCCAGACAACCCGCCTCGTAGGGGGCCAGACCCTGGGCGAGGAAGGCCGCAGCCACCCCAGCCAGCACGTCGCCAAGTCCAGCACTGGCCATCGCCGGATGGCCGCGATCACACAACGCGAGCCGACCATCCGGCGCAGCGATCAGCGTGCCAGCGCCCTTGAGGATTACGGCGCAACGATAACGCTCGGCCAAGGCCCGCGCGGCACCGGGCCGATCGGCCTGAATCTCGGCGACATCGCACTGCAGCAAGCGAGCAGCCTCGCCTGGATGCGGGGTCAACAGACAGTCGGGCGGCACCTCGACCGCGCCGGTCGCCAGCAGATTCAACGCATCGGCGTCCCACACTTGAGGCTTGCCGAAACCCGGTGCCAACGAAAGCAGGCTGCGTCCCCAGGACGCCTGCCCCAATCCGGGGCCCACGACCAGCACATCAGCACGCGCCAGCAGGGCCGTCAGGCTGTAGGTGGACTCGACACCGCTGCACATGATTTCCGGCCGCCGCACCAGCGCCGCGGTAACGTGCTCCGGCCGGGTCGCCAGGCTCACCATACCGGCACCGCAGCGCAGCGCCGCCTCGGCGCTGAGCAGCGCGGCGCCGCCGGTGCCGAGGTCACCGCCGATCACCAGTACCTGGCCGAAACTGCCCTTGTGCGCCGTCATCGGGCGGGGTCCCAACCTCGGAAGGCTAGCGGGACAAAGGCGTGTCGCGGCCGCCTGCAGCCTGGCAAGCTGCGTCTCGTCGGCCTGAAGGTCATCGAACACGAGCTCACCGACGAGGTCCGGCGCTTGCGCGGTGAACAGGCCAAGCTTGAGACCGATGAAGGTTACCGTGAGATCCGCGCGAACGGCGACACCGAGCGCCCTGCCGGTGTCCGCGCACAGCCCCGACGGCAGATCCACCGCCAGCACGGGCCGGCCGCTGGCGTTGATTCGCTCGATCGCACCCGCGTAGGGATCGCGCACCTCGCCTGAAAGGCCGGTGCCCAGCAGCGCGTCGACCAACACGCCTTCCAGCGTAACGTCGTCCGCCCAGGGGCATATGTCGACGCCCGCCTCGCGTGCCGCATCCCGCGCCAGCGCCGCGTCGCCCTGCAACTGCTGAGCGTCGCCGACGGCAACGACCTTGACCTGACGACCGGCACGTCGGGCCAACGCGGCGATCAGATAGCCATCTCCGGCATTGTTGCCGCGCCCCGCAAGCACGGTGATGGATTCCTCGTCAGGCCAGCGCCGGCGCAGCGCGCGCCACGCGGCATGGGCGGCACGCTGCATCAGTTCGAAACCGGGCGTGCCGGCGGCAATCAGGCGCGCATCGAGTTCGCGCACCTGGGCGGCGTTGTACAGGGCGACGGGCAGGGAGTCGGTCATCGGAGCAGGGATCATCGCGGCGGAATGTCTGGCAGAATTATACGCACCCGCTCACTTCCCGCCGCAGTCTCCGATGTCCAGCTCCGCTCTCGACCCCGTCGCCCTCGCCAACTCCATCAAGGAGTGGGGCCGCGAGCTCGGCTTCCAGCAGGTGGGGATCACCGGCGTCGACCTCGGCGAGCACGAGGCGCATCTCGAGGCCTGGCTCGCGGCGGGCTACCAGGGCGAGATGGACTACATGGCCGCCCACGGCAGCAAGCGCTCGCGGCCGGCCGAACTGGTGCCCGGCACGCTGCGGGTCATCTCGTTGCGCATGGACTACCTGCCGGGCGACACCCGCATGAGCCAGCAGCTGGCCGACCCGGAAAAAGCCTATGTGTCGCGCTATGCCCTGGGCCGCGATTACCACAAGCTGATCCGCAAGCGCCTGCAACAACTGGCCGAGCGCATCCAGCAGGTGATTGGTCCGTTCGGCTACCGAGCCTTCGTCGACAGCGCGCCCGTGCTGGAAAAGGCCGTGGCGCAGCAGGCCGGTCTCGGCTGGATCGGCAAGAACACCCTGGTGCTCAACCGCAAGGCTGGAAGCTGGTTCTTTCTCGGCGAACTCTTCGTCGACATCGCGCTGCCGATCGACGAGCCCAGTGCGCGCGACCACTGCGGCAGCTGCCACGCTTGCCTGGACATCTGCCCCACCGAGGCCTTCGTCGGTGAACGGCTGCTGGATGCGCGGCGCTGCATTTCCTACCTCACGATCGAGTTGAAAGGCCCGATCCCGGTCGAGCTGCGGCCGAAGATTGGCAACCGTGTGTTTGGCTGCGACGACTGCCAGATCGTCTGCCCCTGGAACCGCTTCGCTCGCCCCACCGAGCAGACCGACTTCCAGCCCCGCCACAGCCTCGACAATGCCGAACTGGCGGCGCTGTTTCGCTGGACCGAAGCGGAGTTTCTCAGCCGTACCGAAGGCTCGCCGCTGCGGCGGACGGGTTATCAGAACTGGTTGCGCAACCTGGCCGTCGGGCTGGGCAACGCACCCTCGAGCATTCCCGTGCTTGAAGCGCTGCAGGCTCGCCGCGAGGACCCATCTGAACTGGTGCGCGAACACGTCGAGTGGGCACTGGCGCAACATGAAGTCCGCCAGCGCACCTGACCAGCCCATGTTTCAGGACTTGAGAGAGATATCGGTTTGGATATCTCAGGCACCGTAATTCGTATTGGGACGGAATGGCTCGGCTGTCTAGGCTTTAGCCGGCGCAACGGTGCTACACCGACCTGGCGCCGTGCACCACGCAAAAAACAACAACAATGTCAGGTGAAGCCATGCAACCCAGATTGCTACTCAACGGAATTGCCCTGTCTCTCATGATCAGTACATTCGGCGCCCAAGCGGCAGGTCTGTCCAACCAGCACGGCAGCTTTGGCAAGATGCCGGACGGCACGCCCATCGAGAAATACACCCTGAAAAACAGCCAAGGGGTCGAAGCGGTGGTGATCACCTACGGCGGCGTGCTGCAGTCATTGCTGATACCGGACAAGAACGGCAAGACCGAGGACATCGTGCTCGGCTTCGATGATGTCGATGGCTACATCAAGAACGGCAACGTTTACTTCGGCGCGACTATCGGGCGCTTTGGCAACCGCATTGCCGATGGCCGCTTCGAACTAGACGGCAAGACCTACCAGATCCCACAGAACGACGGCAGCAACGCCCTGCATGGCGGGCCGGAGGGCTTCGACAAACGGGTCTGGAAGGCCAAGCCCGCCGATGAGGACGGCTGGGTCGGTGTCGAGCTGAGCTACGTGTCGCCCGATGGCGAGATGGGCTTTCCAGGCACCATGACCACCCATGTGACCTACAGCCTCAACGAAGAAAACGAGCTGCGCATTCAGTACCGCGCCACTACCGACAAACCCACCGTACTCAACCTGACCAACCACAGCTACTTCAACCTCGCCGGCGCCGGCAGCCCGAGCGTGCTGGATCAGGTCGCGACGCTGCATGCCTCGCGTTATACACCGGTCACCGAGAAGCTCATCCCCACCGGCGAACTGGCCGAGGTGAAGGGCACACCGATGGATTTCCTCCAGCCGACCCGCTTTGGCGAGCACATAAAGGATGATCACGAGCAATTGAAGTTCGCCGAGGCCAAGGCCGGCGGTTTCGATTTCAACTGGGTGCTGGATACCGAAGGCGACCTCAGCAAGTTGGCTACCGAAGTGTACGATCCGGAGTCCGGACGGCGGCTGTTGATGTACACCACCGAGCCCGGTGTGCAGCTCTATACCGGTAATTTCCTCGACGGCAGCATCAAGGGCAAAGGCGGCAAGACCTACTCCCACTGGAGCGCTTTCACCCTCGAAACGCAGCACTACCCGGACTCGCCCAATCAGCCGGACTTCCCGAGCACTCGCCTCGACCCGGGCGAGACCTACACCCAGACCACCATCTACAAGTTTCCCAAGCCCTGATGCAGAAGGCCCCGCAAGGGGCCTTTCTCATCGCCGATCGGTGGGATCCGTCAACCCACCAGCCAATGCTGGCTCACCACTCAGCCACACTGCCATCGGCGTGACGCCAGATCGGGTTGCGCCAGCGATGGCCGATACGCGCCTGCTCCAGCACGTATTCCTCATTGATCTCGATGCCCAACCCCGGCCCGTTCGGAATCGCGACGAAGCCATCCTCGTATTTGAACACCTCGCGATTACTGATGTAGTCGAGCAGATCGTTGCCCTGGTTGTAATGGATGCCCAGGCTCTGTTCCTGAATGAAGGCGTTGTAGCAGACGCCGTCCAGTTGCAGGCACGCCGCCAGGGCAATCGGTCCGAGCGGGCAATGCAGCGCCAGCGCGACGTCGTAGGCCTCGGCCATGCTGGCGATCTTGCGCGTTTCGGTGATGCCGCCGGCATGAGAGGTGTCAGGCTGGATGATGTCGACGTAGCCCTCGGCGAGGATGCGTTTGAAATCCCAGCGCGAGTACAACCGCTCTCCCAGCGCGATGGGTGCGCAGGACAGCGGCGCCAGCTCCTTGAGCGCCTCGTAGTTCTCACTGAGTACCGGTTCCTCGATGAACATCGGCTGATACGCCTCGAGCTCCTTGATCAGAATCTTTGCCATGGGCTTGTGCACGCGGCCGTGAAAATCCACGCCGATGCCGATATTCCTGCCCACCGCATCCCGTACGGCAGCCATGTTCGCCAACACCGCATCGACCTTGGCGTGGCTGTCGACGAACTGCAGCTCCTCGCTGGCGTTCATCTTCACTGCGCTGAAGCCACGCGCCACCGCAGCGCGGGCAGCGTTGGCGGTATCCGCCGGGCGATCACCGCCAATCCAGGAGTACACGCGGATGCGCTCGCGAACACGACCGCCAAGCAACTCGCTGACCGAGACACCCAACGCCTTGCCCTTGATGTCCCACAGTGCCTGATCGATGCCGGCGATGGCACTCATGTGCAGGGGTCCGCCGCGGTAGAAGCCGCCGCGATACATCACCGTCCAGAGGTCTTCGACGTTGCGCGGGTCGCGCCCCACCAGATAATCGGCCAGTTCCTCGACCACCGCGGCGACGCTGTGGGCACGGCCTTCGACAACCGGCTCGCCCCAGCCGGTGATGCCTTCATCGGTTTCGATCTTGAGGAACAGCCAGCGCGGCGGCACCACCAGTGTGGTCAGGCGGGTAATTTTCATCGCAAGGTCTCTCGCAAGGAAGTGATCAGGGCATCGCCGCTTGGCGGGCCTGGATGAAGGCATGCGCCCGGCGGCCGACTTCGTCAGCAGGCAACCCTGGCGAATAGAGTGCTGAGCCAAGGCCGAAACCGGCCGCCCCGGCCTGTAGATAAGGCGCCATGTTCTGCGGCGTGATCCCGCCCACCGGCAGCAGCGCCGTGCCGGTGGGCAGGACGGCCAGCCAGGCTTTGATGGCGCTGATACCCACCTGCTCGGCAGGAAATAACTTGAGGGCGTCGGCCCCGGCTGCGAGGGCAGCAAAGGCTTCGGTGGGCGTGGCGACACCGGGAGTGAGATAGAGTCCCGCCTCCTTGGCCGCGTGCAACACCGCCTCATCGCAGTGCGGCATGACGATCAGCTGCCCGCCAGCGTCCTTCACCGCTTGCACCTGCTGCGCTGAAAGCACCGTACCGGCGCCGACCAGGCAGTCCTCGGGCAGGGTATTGCGCAGGATCTCGATGCTGCGCAGCGGCTGCGGCGAATTGAGCGGCACCTCGATGATCCTTATGCCGGCGGCATAGAGCGCACTGCCAACCGACTCGGCCTCCTCGGGGCGCAGGCCTCGGAGGATCGCGACCAGCCCGTTAATGGCGAGCGTGCGGTGAAACATATGATTCTCCTGCTGTATCGGTGGCGACCAGGCCGGCGCCGGCGGCAACCTTCCAGAGCCCGGCGGTTGTGGCCTCGGGTGCGAAGCGCAACGACTCGAAGCCGCAATACTCGAGCGCCCAGAGGTAGCGAGCACACAGGGTCGAATTACCGACAAGGACGATGGGCTGCGATGGCGGCACCTGCAGCATCGCGCTCATGGCGGCCAGTTCGTGCCCAATCAACAGCCCCGACAGGTAATCGACCTGGGCTACGCCGCTGAGCTCGCCGGTCAGCACCAGCGTGCGGCTGCTGAAAATCGTCGAAAGCGGGCCGGCCTGCCCTTCGCTCGACTGTGCGACGCGCAGGCCGCGCTCGAAAGCCGCGGCGTTGAAGCTGTCGCTGGGCACCGCTGTGCGACCGAGGATCGTGTGACCGAGCAGCGCCTGATAGACCTCACCGGTCATGAAGGTCTGAAACTGGGTCAACTTGCCGCCGTCGGCCGTGACCCACTTGCTGTGGCTGCCCGGCAGGCCTATGAGTAAAGGCGCGCCATGATCGGTGTCACCGTCGAGCAGGCCGAACACCTGGGTTTCCTCACCGCGCATCACGTCTGGCAGGTCACCGCGTTGAATCACGCCTGGCACCACCCACAGCGGCATGCCACAGGCGCGCTCGATCGCGTGAAGCGACGAGCCCAACTCCTCGGCGCCGAGCGGCACATCGACGTAGCGCGCCTCACCCCACCCCTGGGCACTGCCGATCATGCCGCAGGCGATCATCGGGGCTTCAGGACTGGTCCGTTGCCAGTCGCCGCACGCCTGATCGAGCGCGCGCTCGAAGCCCTCTTCGCTGCCGTCGAGCTGCATGATGCCCAGCGGCAGGCTGCGCTCTTCCAGCGTTTCACCGGCCGCGCCGAGCCAATAGGCACGCAGCGAACTGGTGCCCCAATCGAGCGCAATCAATTGAGTCTTCACGGATTCTCCAGCGCGCCGGCAAGCGGCGCGATTGGGATCAGCGCTGCTTGAGCCGATCGATGATCACCGCCAGCAGCAGGATCGTGCCGCGGATGACGTACTGGTAGAAGGTGTCGATGTTTTTGAGGTTCATCGCGTTCTCGATGATCGCCAGAATCAACACCCCCGCGATCACGTGGCGGATCATGCCGATGCCGCCACTGAGCGATACGCCACCCAGTACGCAGGCTGAGATCACGGTCAGTTCGAACCCCTGCCCGATCATCGGCTGGCCCGAGGTCATCCGAGAGGCCAGCACCACCCCGGCCAGCGCACCGATGAGGCCATGCACGGCAAAGATGATGATCTTGGTGCGATCGACGTTGACCCCGGCCAGCAGCGCCGCCTCCTGATTGCCGCCAATGGCCATGGTGTTGCGGCCATAGGTGGTGTAGTTGAGCAGCCAGCCGAAAAAGGCGAAGCAGACAATGGTGATCAGAATGGGCACCGGCACGCCGAACAGGCTGCCATTGCCGAACAGGAAGAAGTCCTCCTGCATCACCCCAACGGCCTTGCCGTTGGAGAAGATGTAGGCGAGCCCGCGCACGATCTGCATGGTTGCCAGCGTCGCGATCAGCGCATTGATGCGCAGCTTGGCGATCACGATGCCGTTTATCAGCCCCACCACCAGGCCCATCGCCAATGCCGCCGATACGCCGAGAAAGACGCTTTCGGTATCACGCATCACCACGGCCGCCACGACACCAGCGCAGGCGATCACCGAGCCGACCGAAAGATCGAAGTGTCCGGATGCCAGGCAGAACAGCATGGTGCAGGCGGCGATACCAACGGTGGAAATCGCCAGGCCAAGACCACGCATGTTCAGCGGGGAAAGAAAGTTGTCGATGAAGATCGCCGACAGCGCGAAGATGCCGATCGCCGCCAGCAGCATCACCCAGTCATCGAGAAATCGGCGCAGATTCAAGCCCTGTCGCGGCGCAGCCAGGGCGTTTTGTTGAGCAGACATAGAGCACCTCATCATTTTTATTCAGCCGCGCGAGCGCGGTAGTGCCAGTTGCAACAGGCTGGACTCATCGGCCTCATCGCGGGGTAATTCACCGGTCAGCGCGCCCTCGCTCATCACCAGGATGCGATCGGAGATACCGATGACCTCCATCAGGTCACTGGAGACGACGATCACGGCGATACCGCTTGCCGCGAGGTTATGGATGATCTGGTAGATCTCGGCCTTGGCGCCGATGTCGATGCCGCGCGTGGGCTCGTCGAGCAACAGCACTTTCATCGGCATCGACAGCCAGCGCCCCAGAATCACCTTCTGCTGGTTGCCGCCGGAGAGAAATACGATCTGCTGATCCGCCGATGGCGTCTTGATGTTCAAGGCCCGGATCTGCCGGTCGGCGTTCTCACGTTCCCAGCGCCCCTGCACCAGGCAGCGCATGCGAGCATTGCGTCGGCGCGCGCCGATGTTGATGTTCTCCGCCACACTGGCGAGCGGCACGATGCCTTCTTTTTTGCGGTCCTCCGGGCAAAGCAGGATTCCCGACTCGATGGCATCACGCGCCGACTTCAGGTTCAGTGGCTGCCCATCGAGCAGCACCGTACCGGCCTTGTGCGGCGCCAGCCCGGCCAGCAGGCGCAGCAGCTCGGTACGCCCGGCGCCGACCAGGCCGAAAAAGCCCAGCACTTCGCCGCGGCTGACCGAGAAGCTCACCGGTTCCTGCAGCCCGTGACCGAGCAAGCCTTCTACTCGCAGTGCCTCACCGTGATGCTCGCGAGGTCGGTAGTTGTAGATATCCTGAATATCCCGACCGACCATGCAGGTCACCAGCTGGTCGTGGGTCAGTTCGCTCATGTCGTCGAAGGTGCAGACGAACCGGCCGTCCTTGAACACCGTGACGGCATCGCAGATGCGGAAGATCTCTTCCATCCGGTGCGATACGTAAAGCACCACCCGCCCCTCATCGCGCAACCGGCCGATGATGATCATCAACCGCTCGATTTCACGGGAGGACAGGCTGCTGGTGGGCTCATCGAAGGCAATCACGTGGGCATTGCGCGACATCGCCTTGGCAATCTCGACCAGCTGACGCTGACCCAGGGACAGGCTGCCCAGGCGCGCCGCGGGGTCGATTTCATCAGCCAGGCCCTTGAGCAGTTCGCGCGCCTGACGAAGCATCGCGCGACGATTGACCAGCCCGAAGCGCGAAGGCATATGCCCGAGCAGCAGGTTTTCGGCCACGCTCATTTCCGGCACCAGATGCAGCTCCTGGTGAATCACCGCAACCCCGTTGGCGATGCTTTCGCCCGCAGAGCGGAACGCGAACGAACGATCACCGATCTGCAGCTCACCGCTGCTGGGCTGGTAGGCACCACCGAGAATCTTCAGCAGCGTCGACTTGCCGGCGCCGTTTTCGCCCATCAACGCATGCACCGTGCCGGGCCGAGCCACGAAGTTGATGTCCGACAGCGCCCGCACGCCCGGAAAGTTCTTGCCGATGCCATTGAAACGCAGGCTGTCGCCTTCTTTGACTTGCTCAAACATGGAGCGTCTCCACCCTCGCCGGGCAGTGCCCGGTCGATATCTGATGCTGTAAGCGGCCTGAAAAATCAGGCCTCACGCGGCGGAACCGGGCTTATTGCCAGAGTCCGATCTTCTCCAGCTCCTGCTGGAAATTCTCACGCGTGATCAGGGTGACTTCGTCCATGGCGGTGTACTTGGGCGGCTCTTTGCCCTCGGTGACCCACTCGTACATCATCCGCGCAGTCTCGTAGCCCTCGATATGCGGGCTGGGCAGCATCGAGCCGAAGAAACCACTGTTTTCCTTTTTCAGTTCGCCGATGGCGTCGGTGCCGTTGATGCCGATACCAATCACGTTGGCGGCGCTGAAGCCGGCGCTTTCAGTGGCGCGTACGCCGCCCAGTACCGTGTTGTCGTTCATGCCGCCGATGATCAGGTTCTTAGCGCCACGCGGCAGTTTCACGAGGGCCGAGTTGGTGGCGTCCATGCTGCCCGGCACGTCCAGCGTCTTCTGCGGGGCATAAAGAATGTGGTCTTCAGGGAAGCCAGCCTTCTTCAGTGCATCCACCGAACCATCGGTGCGCTTCTTGCCAGTGTCGAGTTCGTTGTAGGTGTTGATCACCGCGTAGGTTTCGTCCCAGTCCCAGCCGCGTTTCTTGGCTTCTTCGGCCATGGCCGCGCCTTGCTTCTGGCCCACTTCGAAGGCCGCCATGCCGAGATAGGGCACGTCCTCCATGAACTCGCCTTTGGCATCGACAAAGCGATCGTCGACGGCCATGACCTTGAGGTCGTTGAGCTTGGATTTGGCGACGATGGCCGGACCTAGTGCGACATCCGGCGGGCAGATGACGAAACCCTTGGCCCCGTTCGCGGCCAGGCTGTCGATGGCAGCGAGGGTTTTTTCACCGTCCGGCACGGCGATCTTGAGCAGGGTGAACCCGTGTTCTTTCGCAGCCTTTTCGGCGAAGGCCCATTCAGTCTGGAACCAGGGTTCTTCGGGCTGTTTCACCAGAAAACCGATCTTGACCTCTTCTTGGGCCAGGGTCGCACCAGCGAAACTCATCGCGCCAACAGTCAGCGCGGCACAGCAAAGAGAACGGATCCCGAGAGACCGGAACATAGCTACCTCCATTGTTCTTATTGAATAGCTTTTTGTTGAATAGCTTTTGCTGACTCGTCAGGGTCCATAACCCTGATCCGTCACCACCGAATGCTTTGCTGGCGGGTTACTGCAGGGCCGCGTGCAGCCCTCTTGAATCGAAACCTCGCTGTTCTCAGTCGTGGTAGAGCACTGAACGTCCGCCATCGATGGTGATGCAGGCGGCGTTAATGAAGGGCGCCTCGTCGGTGGCAAGGAACAGCGCGGTCATCGCCACCTCGATCGGCTGGCCGATGCGCCGCGGCGGATGCATGTCGAAGGCGCGCTGGCGCTCGGCGTGGGGGTCGGCGAAATTGTTCCAGTAATCCACGTTGAGCTGCGTCTCGATGTAGCCCGGCGCGATGGCGTTGACGCGGATGCCCTTGGGCGCATATTCGATGCCCAGCGCGCGGGTCAGGCCGAGCAGGCCATGCTTGGCGACCGGGTAGGGAAAGCAACCGGGAATGATGTTGGTCGAGTGCACCGAGGCGATGTTGATGATGTTGCCGACGCCGCGCTGCACCATGTGCGGCAAGGCCGCCTTGCAACCGAACCAGACGCCGTCCAGATCAATGGCGAAGCAACGCCGCCAGTCTTCTTCGGTCATTTCCAGCGGATCGCGGAATACGTTGACGCCTGCGCAGTTGACCAGCACATCGACGTGGCCGTAGTGCTCGAGTGCCAGACCGACCAGCGCTTCAAGCTCGGCAGGTTTGGTGACATCGGTTTGAAGGGCGCGCACCTCACCGCCCCGCGCTCGCCAGCCGGCGGCAACCCGCTCGGCCTTCTCGCCCTGGATGTCACCGATCACGACCTTGGCCTGCTGCGCCTGGAAGCAGGCCACAATCGCCTCGCCGATGCCCTGGGCACCGCCGGTGACGACCACGACCTTGCCTTTCAGGCGCTCGCCGCGTTGAGGTTCGGGTGTCGGTGGCAATGAAAGCGGTGCAGCCATGTGAACAACTCCTAAGCAGTCAGGGGCCGCAGCGCGGCCGATAAACAGGTCAACCGGCAAAACCTGTACAGGGCAGTCCGACGATGCCGACGTCGGCCGTCAGCACGGCGCCATCCAGGTCATTCGCCGCCTCGCTCGGTGTGGCCGAAGTAACGTACAAATGGGTCAGACTCGGCCCGCCGAATACGCAACTGGTGGGATGGCTGACGGGCAGCTCGACAACGCGATCGAGGCAGCCGTCCGGCGCGAAGCGCAGCAGACAGTGTCCACCCCAGCGTGCATTCCAGACGTAGCCTTCCGAATCCATGGCCGAACCGTCCGGCACGCCGCGTGGATGCGGGCCGGCCCAGGTTTGCCGATCGACCAGTCGCCCATCGTCGGCAATGCCGTGGCTGTATAGCGATTCGTCCAGCGTGTCGCCGCAGATGACGCGGTCGCCCGCCTCGTTCCACAGCAGCGTATTGACGATGCCT
This sequence comes from Stutzerimonas marianensis, assembly GCF_022810315.1. NCBI lineage: Bacteria > Pseudomonadati > Pseudomonadota > Gammaproteobacteria > Pseudomonadales > Pseudomonadaceae > Stutzerimonas > Stutzerimonas marianensis. The sequence goes on from NZ_JALGRD010000011.1 coordinate 102,503, forward strand.
AGGTCGCTGAGCAGCTGCGTGACCGAGCCATCCGGGTCGATTCGGAACAGCCCGCCGGAGCGCTGCGTGACTGGAATGTCGCCGCCGTCCTCGGCAATGTTGTTCTGCATGGTTCCGAGCCAGAGCCGCCCCCGGGCATCGCAGCGCGCCTCGTTGGCGCGGTTGCCGGGTGTGGCGTCAGCGACACAGAACCGTGTGGGCTCGGCCTCGCTAGCGCTTGGATCGAGGCGGTACACGCCGCTGGCGAGGGTCAGCAGCGCGTCGCCGCTCGCGCAGGGAATGAAGGCCGATACCGGCTCGGTCAGTTGCCATTGCCGGTAGCCGTCCGGGCCCAGCCGGCAGGCCAGTCGACCGACGATGTCGGCCCAGTAGAGCGTCCGGTCCCGGGCATCCCAGAAAGGGCCCTCGGCCAGCCTGTAGCGTTGTTGCGAGATGGGCAGCCATTGCATGGTCGCACTCCGCTTTGATTATTTTTATGGTGCAGTCTGCTCGCCGCGTGACACCACGAGCTCCGGGTAGTGACGTGAAATGGTCAAAGCCGCACGCTCGATCAGCGTCATGCACGCCCAGACCCCGCGGGCGCTATCGCGACTGGCGATGGCATCGGCAATTTCCTTGTGCAGCGGCAGGGTCAGCCCGAGCTCGTCAGGGACCGTCGAGGACACCTCGAAGGACACCGCCAGCAAGGCGCCCAGCGCCGGCACCATGCGTTCGATGAACTGGTTGTGGCTGGCGGCGAGCACCGCCTCGTGGAACAGTTTGTCGGCACGGTTGTATTCGGTTTTGTCGCCCAGGGAGGCGGCCAGCAGCTGGTAGGCCGCCTGGATTTCGGCGATCTGCTTGGGCGTGGCGCGCTCGCACGCCCAGCGTACGGCGGTCGGCTCAATGGTCCGGCGCAGGTCGATCAGGTCCATCACGAAGCTCTCCGGCAGGCCGTGCTCGGCCAGCCAGCCAACGACCTGGACGTCGAACAGGTTCCAGGAGCGCACCGGCGTCACCCGCGTACCCACCTTCGGCCCGACATCGAGCATGCCCTTGGCCACCAACGTCTTGATCGCCTCGCGGATCACGGTGCGGCTCACGCCCAGCTCTTCGCATAGACCGGCCTCGACCTTCAGCGCCTCGCCCGGCTGGACCTTGCCCGAGGCGATCCAGGACCCCAGCCATTCCACCGTTGCGCTGTGATAGTTGTTCGACATGCGAGCCTCTGTGCCACTGCCCCTGAGCTTACTGAACCCTATCATCATATGATTGGCTGTCAAATTCAGCCGGTGACTTTGTTGGTGAATTCGCCCGAACGGTGTAATGGCCATTCGGCGTTTCGCACACTGGTGCGTGTATCCATAGACACCGATTAACGAATATGGGCGACGCACAGGGTATGGGCGCGATTCAACCAGGCTCGACCGGTTGGTGGGCGCCGCTTCACGACCGGCAGACTTACCGCCGCTCAGATCATACGAATGACCTATGGCATGCGCTTGAATGCCCCGGTTTCGGCTTGCGATCAGGCCAGGCCTCATCGTCTTCCCTCGCGCTCTTATTCGTCTTGTGGCCGAGCGGCCCTTGCATGGCGCTTACTGTAAGAACCGCCAGGCGCACTGCCTAATGACAGCAGCTGATTGAGCGATAACCGTTGCTTATCGGAAGCGAAGCGACCCAACGACATGGGGATAGGCGATAGCTGCAGATCGGAATGAAGCGCGAAGTGCTGCTTCGAGGCGCAGACTCCGGCCGGCTGCCTCGGCGGCAACTCGTGGCCGGGAACCGGTGCAAGTACTCGACCGACTCCCAGCACAGTCGCGAGGTCGCTGGCGGGACATGCCGTAGCGGGTAATTCACGTCCTGCTGCGCCGACAGCAGGTACTGGAGGCCGAGAAACACTAGGATGGCGATCATCCAGTAGTTGAAATGGAGCTGGGCGCGGTTTTTCGACCCGGTTCTCCTTTGGCGCGGCCCCGTCAACCATGCCTGTGCGGCCGCGAGCTTGCCTGAACCCAAATCAGTCATGCCGCGGTTGCCGGCAATCAGAGCCCGCCGCGTACGCCGAGCCCGACGCCCAGCTCCGCCGCGACGGCGAAGGGCAGCAACAGCGTGTCCAGCAGGGCGCTGGCCGGCAGATCGAGCGCGGCATGCTTGGGCGCCACGGCACCGAAGCGATCCAGCGGGCAGCAGCCACCGTTGAGGCTGTACCAGTCCAGACGCGTGCCGGAATAGATGATCGGCGCACCGGGCTTGGCCGCGTCCAGCGTGCGCACCGTGGCGCAGCCACCCAGCACGCTCAGCGTCGTCAGTACCAGCAGCGCCCGACCGATCATCTCAGTCGTCACTGACGATATGGTGCTCGCCCCAGCGCGGCAGCATGTCCTGGGGGATGTTGAGCAGGTTGAGGATGCGCGCGACGACGAAATCCACCAGGTCATCGATGGTCTGCGGCTGGTGATAGAAGCCGGGCGAGGCCGGCAGGATCACCGCGCCCAGGTTCGACAGCTTGAGCATGTTTTCCAGATGAATGCTCGAATAGGGCGCCTCGCGTGGCACCAGAATCAGCTGGCGGCGCTCCTTGAGGGTGACGTCGGCGGCGCGTTCGATCAGGTTGTTGCAGGCGCCGGTGGCGATTGCCGAAAGCGTGCCGGTGGAACAGGGCACCACCACCATCGCCGTCGGTGCGCCGGAGCCGGACGCCGGCGGGGCCATCCAGTCCTCCTTGGCGAACACACGGATCTGCCCGGCGGCGGCACCGGTGTATTCGGAGAGGAAGGCCTGCATGGCCTGCGGCTTGGCCGGCAGCACCACGTCGGTCTCGGTGGCCATCACCAGTTGCGCGGCCTTGGAAATCAGAAAGTGCACCTCGCGGTCTTCCTGGATCAGGCAATCGAGCAGGCGCAGACCGTACTGCGCGCCGGAGGCGCCGGTCATGGCCAAGGTGATGCGTTCCGGTCCGCTCATGAATGTGCTCCCAAAGCTGCTGCGCTTGCTTATGCCGCGTTGAAACCTTATTCGAATGCTCACTTGCACCAGCAAGCTCCGCTTTCTCGCAAGGTTTCGCCTTGCCCAAGCTTCGCTCACGACGCGTTGGAAGCAAATTCGCCCTATCCCAATCTCGTAGGGTGGAAAACCGCGAAGCGTTTTCCACCGTTACATGGCGTTGGCGCTTCGGCCGTAACCTTACGCATGGGAAAGCCTTCGGCGTTTTCCACGCTACGCCAGTGCGGCGGCCAATTGGCTGTGCAACCCACCAAAACCGCCATTGCTCATCACCACCACCTGCGTGCCCGGCGTGGCGTCGGCCTTGACCTTGGCGATGATCGCGTCCAGCGAATCGCAGACCGTGGTCGGCACCGGCGAGCCGGCGACGGTCGCGGCGAGATCCCAGCCAAGGTTGGCCGGTGCGTACCAGATCGCCTGATCGGCCAGCGCCACCGACTCGGCCAGGCCCTCGCGGTGCGCGCCGAGCTTCATCGAGTTCGAACGCGGCTCGACCACCGCGATGATCGGCGTATCGCCGACGCGCTTGCGCAGGCCGTCGAGGGTGGTGGCGATGGCGGTCGGGTGATGGGCGAAGTCGTCATAGATGGTCACGCCATTGACCTCGGCGACCTTCTCCATGCGCCGCTTGACGCTAAGGAATTCGCTCAGCGCCTCGGCGCCCTGCTTCGGCAGCACGCCGACATGCCGTGCCGCCGCCAGTGTCGCCAGCGCATTGTTGACGTTGTGCCGGCCGGTCAGCTCCCACTCCACCACGCCCTGCACCTCGCCGTCGAAGATCACTTCGAAGCGCGAGCCGTCGGCGCTGAGCAGCTTCGCCTGCCACTGGCCGCCGTCGCCGGTGGTCTGCACCGGCGTCCAGCAGCCCATGCCGATGACGCGTTTGAGCGCCGTTTCCGACTCGGGATGGATGATCAGCCCCTCGCCCGGCACGGTGCGCACCAGATGATGGAATTGCCGCTCGATGGCGGCGAGATCCGGGAAGATATCCGCGTGATCGAACTCCAGATTATTCAGGATCGCGGTGCGCGGGCGGTAGTGGACGAATTTGCTGCGCTTGTCGAAGAAGGCGCTGTCGTACTCGTCGGCCTCTACCACGAAGAACGGCGTACCGCCGAGCCGTGCGGAGATGCCGAAGTTCTGCGGCACGCCACCGATGAGAAAGCCCGGGCTCATGCCGGCATGTTCCAGCACCCAGGCCAGCATGCTGCTGGTGGTGGTCTTGCCATGGGTGCCGGCCGCCGCCAGTACCCAGCGACCCTGCAGCACGTGATCGGCCAGCCATTGCGGGCCGGAGACATAGGGCAGCCCCTTGTTCAGCACGTATTCCACTGCCGGGTTGCCACGCGACATGGCATTGCCCACGACCACCAGATCGGGTGCCGGCTCCAGATGCGCCGGCTCGTAGCCCTGCATCAGCTCGATACCCTGAGCCTCGAGCTGCGTGCTCATCGGCGGATAGACGTTGGCATCGGAGCCGGTGACGCGATGGCCGAGTTCCTTGGCCAGCACCGCGAGCGAACCCATGAAGGTGCCGCAGATGCCGAGAATATGGATATGCATTGATGACCTCTGAAAGACGCCGCGCCAGACGGCATGGCCGCGCATTCGACGCTGGAAAACTGCGGCGCAGATTAGCACAGGGGCCGCTGCGGGGCGGTCGCACCGCACGTCGCCTCGCCTGCCGACGAACGGAGCCTGTTCTACGCTGAAAGACAGCAGTCATCACAATTACAAGACCGGAGACTCATCATGCGTTACGCCCATCCCGGCAGCGAAGGCGCTGTCGTTTCCTTCAAATCCCGCTACGGCAACTACATCAACGGCCAGTTCGTCGAGCCGGCCGGCGGTCAGTACTTCACCAACCTTTCCCCGGTCAACGGTCAGCCCATCGCCGAGTTTCCGCGCTCCGACGCCGCCGACATCGAGAAGGCCCTGGACGCCGCCCATGCCGCCGCCGATGCCTGGGGCAAAACCAGCGTGCAGGCGCGTTCGCTGATCCTGTTGCAGATCGCCGACCGCATCGAGCAGAACCTGGAGATGCTCGCCATCACCGAGACCTGGGACAACGGCAAGGCGGTGCGCGAGACGCTCAACGCCGATATCCCGCTGGCCGCCGACCACTTCCGCTACTTCGCCGGCTGCATCCGTGCCCAGGAAGGCACCAGCGCCGAGATCGACGAACACACCGCGGCCTACCATTTCCACGAGCCGCTGGGCGTGGTGGGGCAGATCATCCCGTGGAACTTCCCGATCCTGATGGCCGCCTGGAAGCTCGCCCCGGCGCTGGCCGCTGGGAACTGCGTGGTGCTCAAACCGGCCGAGCAGACCCCGCTGGGCATCAACGTGCTGCTCGAATGCATCGGCGACCTGCTGCCGCCGGGGGTGCTCAACGTGGTGCACGGCTACGGCCGGGAAGCCGGCGAAGCACTGGCCTCGAGCAAGCGCATCGCCAAGATCGCCTTCACCGGCTCCACCCCGGTGGGCTCGCACATCATGAAGCGCGCCGCCGAGCACATCATCCCGAGCACCGTGGAGCTGGGCGGCAAGAGCCCGAACATCTACTTCGAGGACATCATGCAGGCCGAACCGGCCTTCATCGAGAAGGCCGCCGAAGGGCTGGTGCTGGGCTTCTTCAACCAGGGTGAGGTGTGCACCTGCCCGTCCCGCGCACTGGTGCAGGAGTCGATCTACGCGCCCTTCATGGAAGCGGTGATGAAGAAGGTCTCGCAGATCAAGCGCGGCGACCCGCTGGACACCGACACCATGGTCGGCGCCCAGGCCAGCCAGCAGCAGTTCGACAAGATCATGTCCTACCTGGAAATCGCCAAGGGCGAAGGCGCGGAGGTGCTCACCGGCGGCGCAGCGGAGAAACTCGAAGGCTCGCTTGCCACCGGCTATTACATCCAGCCAACCCTGCTCAAGGGCACCAACAAGATGCGCGTGTTCCAGGAGGAGATCTTCGGCCCGGTGATCGGCGTCACCACCTTCAAGGACGAGGCCGAGGCGCTGGCCATCGCCAACGACACCGAGTACGGCCTCGGCGCCGGCGTCTGGACCCGCGACATCAACCGCGCCTACCGCATGGGCCGGGCGATCAAGGCCGGTCGTGTCTGGACCAACTGCTACCACCTCTACCCGGCGCACGCGGCGTTCGGTGGTTACAAGAAGTCGGGCGTCGGTCGCGAGACGCACAAGATGATCCTCGACAGCTATCAGCAGACCAAGAACCTGCTGGTGAGCTACGACATCAATCCGCTGGGCTTCTTCTAGCGAGGTAAACCACGCGCGCCGAAAGAGTGCCCGCCCGCGCCAACTGGCGTCGGGCTGGTGCGCCCCGGGCCGCCTTTGCACCCCTGAATGCCCCCACGCCCCGCAAAGAAGTCGAAGGCACAGCGCTTGCTTCAAAGACCCTGCCGTACCCGAACCCATCAGAGGATGATTCCCATGGCTCTCGAACACAGCAGTGCGACACCCCCAACCCACGCCATCGATTTCGAAGCAGTTGGCAGTACCTATTTCCAGGAACGCGAACTGAAGAAAGGCGCCGCCGGCTGGGTGCTGCTGGTTGGCCTTGGCGTCGCCTATGTGATATCCGGTGACTACGCCGGCTGGAACTTCGGCCTCGCCCAGGGCGGTTGGGGCGGGCTGTTCATCGCCACGCTGCTGATGGCGACCATGTACCTGTGCATGTGCTTCTCGCTGGCCGAGCTGTCCTCGATGGTCCCGACCGCGGGCGGTGGCTACGGTTTTGCCCGCACCGCGTTCGGCCCGCTGGGCGGCTTCCTCACCGGCACGGCGATCCTCATCGAATACGCCATCGCCCCGGCGGCGATCGCCGTGTTCATCGGCGCCTATTGCGAGTCACTGTTCGGCATCGGCGGCTGGATGATCTATCTCGCCTTCTACATCGTCTTCATCGGCATCCATATCTTCGGCGTCGGCGAGGCGCTGAAGCTGATGTTCATCATCACCGCCGTCGCCGCCCTTGCCTTGGCGGTGTTCATCGTCGCCATGGTCCCGCACTTCTCGGTGGACAAGCTGCTGGACATCGCCCCTACCACGGCGGCCGGCGCCAGCAACTTCCTGCCCTACGGCTATGTCGGCATCTGGGCGGCGATTCCCTACGCGATCTGGTTCTTCCTCGCCGTCGAAGGCGTGCCGCTGGCTGCCGAGGAGACCAAGAACCCGCAGCGCGACATGCCCCGCGGACTGATCGGCGCCATGCTGATTCTGGTCGCCTTCGCCGGGCTGATCCTCCTGGTCGGCCCTGGCGGCGCCGGCTCCAGCACCCTGGTGGCATCCGGCAACCCGCTGGTGGAAGCGCTGACCACGGCCTACGGCTCGTCCACCTGGATGAGCGGCTTCGTCAACCTGGTCGGCCTGGCCGGGCTGATCGCCAGCTTCTTCTCGATCATCTACGCCTACTCCCGGCAGATCTTTGCGCTGTCGCGGGCCGGCTACCTGCCGCGCAACCTCTCGCTGACCAACAAGAACAAGGCGCCGGTGCTGGCCCTGGTGATCCCCGGTGTGATCGGCTTCCTGCTGTCGCTGACCGGTCAGGGCGATCTGCTGATCCTCGTCGCGGTGTTCGGCGCGACCATCTCCTACGTGTTGATGATGGCCTCGCACATCGTGCTGCGCCTGCGCCGGCCGGACCTGCATCGCCCGTACCGGACACCCGGCGGCATCGTCACCTCGGGCGTGGCGCTGGTACTGGCCTGCGTCGCGGTCATCGCGGGCTTCCTGGTCGACCCGCGGGTGGTGATCGGCGCCGCGATCATCTACGGGATCTTCATCGCCTATTTCGCGATCTACAGTCGCCACCACTTGGTGGCCGGTACGCCGGAGGAAGAGTTCGCGGCGATCGAGCAGGCCGAGGCGACACTCAAGTAGGGAGAGCAGCCATGACGTACTCGCACAGCGTGGGCGGCACCACCTGGCGCTTCGACGACCTGCGCGAGGTGATGGCCAAGGCCAGTCCGGCGCGCTCCGGCGACCTGCTCGCCGGGGTCGCGGCGGGCAGCGACGCCGAACGCGTGGCGGCGCAGATGTGCCTGGCCGATGTGCCGCTCAGGCGTTTTCTCGAAGAAGCACTGATCCCCTACGAAAGCGATGAAGTCACCCGGTTGATCATCGACAGCCATGACGCCGCCGCCTTCGCTCCGATCAGCCACCTGACCGTGGGCGATTTCCGCAACTGGCTGCTCGGCGAGGAGGCGGACGAGTCGTCGCTGAAAGCCCTCGCACCGGGGCTGACGCCGGAAATGGTCGCCGCGGTGTCGAAGATCATGCGCGTGCAGGACCTGATCCTGGTCGCGCAGAAGGTCCGCGTCGTCACCCGCTTTCGCAACAGCATCGGCCTGGCCGGACGCATGTCCACCCGACTGCAGCCGAACCATCCCACCGACGACGGCGCCGGCATCGCCGCGAGCATTCTCGACGGCCTGCTCTACGGCAACGGCGACGCGGTGATCGGCATCAACCCGGCCACCGACAGCACCGCCGGCATCTGCGAGCTGCTGAAGATGCTCGACGCGGTGATCAGTCGCTACGAGATCCCGACCCAGGGTTGCATCCTCACCCATGTCACCACCTCCATCGAGGCGATCAACCGCGGCGCGCCGCTGGACCTGGTGTTCCAGTCCATCGCCGGCACCGAGGCGGCCAACGCCAGCTTCGGCATCAACCTGGCAACGCTGCAGGAAGGCTACGAGGCCGGCCTGTCGCAGAAGCGCGGCACCCTCGGCGACAACCTGATGTATTTCGAGACCGGCCAGGGCAGCGCGCTCTCGGCCAACGCCCATCACGGTGTCGATCAGCAGACCTGCGAAGCCCGCGCCTACGCCGTCGCGCGCCGCTACAAGCCGCTGCTGGTGAATACCGTGGTCGGCTTCATCGGCCCGGAATACCTCTACAACGGCAAGCAGATCATCCGCGCCGGGCTGGAGGACCACTTCTGCGGCAAGCTGCTCGGCGTGCCCATGGGTTGCGACATCTGCTACACCAACCACGCCGAAGCCGACCAGGACGACATGGACATGCTGTTGACCCTGCTCGGCACGGCGGGCATCAACTTCATCATGGGCATCCCGGGCTCGGACGACGTGATGCTCAACTACCAGACCACCTCCTTCCACGACGCCCTCTACGTGCGTCAGGTACTTGGCCTGCGGCCCGCGCCGGAGTTCGAGGATTGGCTGGCGAAAATGGACATCCTGCGTCAGGACGGCCGACGGCTGCAGATCGGCGAACAGCTTCCGCCCGTCTTTCGACAGGCCCTGGAGCGGATGGCATGAATCCGCCTGGTCATAGCCGCCCAGCGCTGGCTGGTTCGGCCAGGTGCACCCATCGAATCGCCAGCAAGGACTGGGCGTCCCCCCTTGCTCCTACAGGTGCCGCACGGCCTGTGCTTTGTAGGAGCCAGCTTGCTGGCGATCAAAACCACACGAAGACCTGCAGAAGCGAGCGGGACGCCAAGTCTTTGCGCGCGAATTGAGCTCGCCTACCCTTCGGAGGCCGCCATGCCCGACAAACCCACGACCATCGCCAACCCCTGGGCCCACCTGCGCCAGCTCACTCCAGCACGCATCGCCCTGGGTCGCGCCGGTGCCAGCCTGCCCACCGACGCCCAGCTGGATTTTCAGTTCGCCCACGCCCAGGCACGCGACGCCGTGCACCTGACCCTGGATATCGACGCACTCGCCAAACAACTGCAGGCGAAAGGGTTCAGCACCCTGCACCTGCACAGCGCCGCTGCCGATCGCGGCCTGTATCTGCAACGCCCCGACCTTGGCCGCAAGCTCGACGAAGCCTCCGCCGAACGGCTGACAGAACATGCCGAGCAACACGCTGCGGGCTACGACCTGATCATCGTGATCGCCGATGGCCTGTCGGCGCTTGCCGTGCAACGCCACGCCCTGCCCCTGCTGCAGCGGATCGAAGAACAGATGCATCAGGACGGCTGGAGCCTCGGCCCGATCTGCCTCGTGCAACAAGGGCGAGTCGCATTGGGCGACGAGGTCGGGCAGCGGCTCCAGGCGAGGATGGTCGTCATGCTGCTCGGCGAGCGCCCGGGCCTCAGCTCACCGGACAGCCTTGGCCTCTACTTCACCTACGCCCCCAAGGTCGGACGTACCGATGCCGACCGCAACTGCATCTCCAACATCCGCCTCGAAGGCCTGAGCTACAACCTCGCCGCCCATCGCCTGCTCCACCTGATGCGCGAGGCCTGCCGGCGGCAACTCTCAGGCGTAACGCTGAAAGACGAAGCGGAGATGCTCAGCCTTGATGACGGCTCGCCGAACGTCGGCAACTTCCTGCTGGGCTGAGCACCGGCCGGCTTTGCCTGGCATGGCGTGCAGCCATGGCCCGATCGCCGCGCCTGCGAGGAGACCCGGCCTACGGCGTCAGTGCCCCGTCTGGCTTGCCGGCGATCAAACGGCCGCTTAAGGTTGTCGCCCCCAGGCTGGAAACACCTTCATGTGGTCATTTCGCGACTGGCGCCGCAAGCGCATCCTCGCCCGCCTCGCCATCGAACCATCCCTCTGGCAGCACGTACTCGAGAGCCTGCCGATTCTCGACGGACTGAGCGACGAGGAAACCGAACGCCTGCGTGACCGCAGCCTGCTGTTTCTGCATGCCAAGCGCCTGACAGCCCTGCCTGGCGTCGAGCTGGAACTGGCCGACCGTCTCCGCCTGGCGGCGCAGGCTCAGCTGCCACTGCTGCACCTGCCGGATCTCGACTGGTACCAGGGTTTCCACGAGATCGTCATCTACCCGGACGACTTTCACAGCCCACAGAAGCACCGTGATGCCGCGGGCGTCGAGCATGAGTGGGACGCCGAGCACAGCGGCGAGGCCTGGCTGCAGGGTCCGGTGATCCTGGCCCTGCCCGGCGTACGGGAAAGCGGCGGCTGGGAAGGCTACAACCTGGTCATCCATGAACTCGCGCACAAGCTCGACATGCTCAACGGCGACGCCAACGGCCTGCCACCGCTGCATCGCGAGATGCGCATCGAGCAATGGGCAAGCGCCATGCAGCGCGCCTACGACGGGCTGAATGCCGTACTCGATGCCGACCCGGACGCGCACACCGCGATCGACCCCTACGCTGCCGAGAACCCGGCCGAATTCTTTGCCGTCACCAGCGAATACTTCTTCAGCGCACCCGACGTTCTGAGCAGCGAGCTCCCGGATGTCTACGATCAGCTCAAGCACTTCTATCGACAGGACCCGGCAGCACGCCTGAAACACCTGCAGGACAGCCACCCGGCCTACGCGGAACCTGGCTGACTTCGAGCCGTCGAATGCGCGCGCCACCTGCCAGCGGCGACCCGCCGCAAGCGACATGGCAAAACGCCCGACAGTGCGCCTATAATCGCGCCCACTTTTTTAAGCCCCAGGCCGCGTTGGCCGACCACGGAGCAATGTTCATGAGCTACAGCAAAGTCCCGGCCGGCAAAGACCTGCCAAACGACATCTACGTCGCCATCGAAATCCCGGCCAACCACGCGCCGATCAAGTACGAAATCGATCACGACACCGATTGCCTGTTCGTCGACCGCTTCATGGCCACCCCGATGTTCTACCCGGCCAACTACGGTTTCATTCCGCACACCCTGGCCGATGACGGCGACCCGCTCGACGTGCTGGTCGTGACGCCCTACCCGGTCGCTCCCGGCTCGGTCATCCGCTGCCGTCCGGTGGGCGTGCTGAACATGACCGACGAAGCCGGCGGCGACGCCAAGCTGATCGCCGTCCCGCACGACAAGCTGACCCAGCTGTACAAGGACGTGAAGGAATACACCGACCTGCCGCCGCTGCTGATCGAGCAGATCAAGCACTTCTTCGAGAACTACAAGGATCTCGAGAAGGGCAAGTGGGTCAAGGTCGAAGGCTGGGAAGGCGCCGACGCCGCCCGCGCCGCCATCATCAAAGCTGCCGAGGCTTATCAGAAGTAAGCCGAGGCACTGAAGAAAAGCCGGCCACAAGCCGGCTTTTTTATTGCGCCATGCATTGAGTCAGCTGATGCCGGTGCGGCTCTTCATGGCCCTGGCGGCTGAAGGCCCGACCGTTGTCGGATCAACGCTGATACTCACCGGCGAGCTGGGCTCGCATCGCCAAGGCCCTGCGCTCTACAGGAGCCGGTCGCCCTCTCTTCAGAAGCCAAGACGTCACGCTGGTCCGGACGCTCTACAGTATTCACTGCACGCTGCTGCGCGATCCGCTTCACGGCAACCCATTCATCGCCGCGATCAGCCTTGCCACGGGCGCCGGTCCCTGAAGCCAGGCTTCCTCGTCGCGCCTGTCACAGTGCTCTTGGTCCGTCGATGACGCGCTTTTTTTATGCCAGCACGCTAAAGCCCAACTGCAAGGCCGTCGCCGTAAACATTCGGCGGCGCGGTCATGTAATGTCACGCCCATCACAAAGTCCGAGCGCCGCCGGCAGGATGAGGGAACCTGGCGCCTCTGCGCGACTCGTCTAAGTAATAGCGCGACAGCCTCGCTAGCCAGTACGGAGCTGATGATGCCTACAACCTACAACATGGCCTTGGTGAGCCTGTCCATTCTCATCGCCATCGCCGGCTCCTTCACGGCGCTCGATCTGGCCAGCCGCGCGCGCGCCTCGACCGGCTGGCTTCACCATGCCTGGCTGTGCTCGGCGGCCGTCTCGATGGGCGGCAGCATCTGGTCGATGCACTTCGTCGGGATGCTGGCCTTCGGCATGCCCGGGATGGAGATCAGATACGACCTTGCGCTGACGCTCTGGTCATTGGTCCTGCCTATCGTCGTCACGGCCATCAGCTTCTTCGCGGTGAGCCGCCGCGGGCTGAGCCGCCTGACGCTCGGCATTGGTGGCCTGTTCATGGGCCTGGGCATCGGTTCGATGCACTACATGGGCATGGCCGCCATGACGATGCATGCAGAGCTGTCCTACGACGGACTATGGGTGGCCATTTCCTTTCTGATCGCCATCGGTGCCGCGACGGTCGCGCTCTGGCTGTCCGCCCGCGGTCCGCGGCTGATGCTGCAGACCGTAGCGGCAGTGGCGATGGGGTTCGCCGTGGCGGGGATGCACTACTCGGCCATGGCTGGCGCACGCTTCACACCTCTGCACGATGCCATGCCGGCGCCACCGGGCAGCGGCCTGGATCTGCTGACCCTCGCGCTGTCGGTCGCCGGCTCGACCTTCATCGTGCTCTTCTTCGGGCTGGCCGCCTCCATGCACGACCGACGCATGGCGGCGCTCAGCGAACGTGAGGCCAGCGCCCTGCGCCAGAGCGAGGAACGCTTTCGCGAGCTCTACAGCAAGACCCCGCTGCCGCTGCATGCGCTGGACCAGGATGGCCGCCTGGAATCGGTCAGCGACGCCTGGCTCGCCCTCATGGGCTATCGCCGGGAGGACGTGCTCGGCCGACCGCTGATCAACTTCATGACCGAGCGTTCCGCCCGTCAGATGCTCACCCAGGACTGGCCACAGCTGCTGAAGACCGGCGAATGCCTGGATGCCGAGTACCGCCTGGTGGCCCGGGCCGGCGCCTTCATTGACGTGCTCGCCTCCACGCGGCTCGAGCAGACCACGCGGGGCGCACTGATCATCGGCGGCCTGGTGAATATCACCGAACGCCGGCATGCCGAGGCCGCGCTCCGCCAGGCACAGAAGCTCGAGGCGATTGGCAAGCTCACCGGAGGCATCGCCCATGATTTCAATAACCTGCTCGCCGTGATTGGCGGCAATCTCGAGCTGCTGCGCAAGCGCTTGCCGAGCGACACCGCGCCACGTGCCGGCAGCCTGATCGAAAACGCCCTGCTCGCCACGCAGCGAGGCGCTGGCCTCGTGCAACGGATGCTGGCGTTCGCCCGCAAGCAGGACCTCAACCCCAGCTCCGTCATGCTGCATGACGTGGTGCTGAACATGCGTGAATTGCTGCAGCGCTCGGTCACTGCGAACGTCAGCATCGAAACACGATTTCCGCTCGGCCTGCCGCCGGCCTATGTCGACGCGAACCAGCTGGAGATGGTGTTGATCAATCTCGTGGTCAATGCGCGCGATGCCATGCCGAACGGAGGCTCGATCTGCATCGAAGGCCAGGTGCGTACAGGCGATACGCCGACGCAGGAGTTCGTCGCCCTGGTCGTGCATGACACGGGCACCGGCATGACACCCGAAACGCTGAGCCGGGCGACCGAGCCCTTCTATACGACCAAGGGCCCCGGCACGGGAACGGGCCTCGGCCTGTCGATGGCTCACGGATTGGCCGAGCAGTCCGGTGGCCGCCTGGTGATCGACAGTACCCTGGGCCACGGCACGACCATCGAACTGTGGCTTCCGCTGGGTACCGCTCGGGCCGCTGCACTCGCTGCGCCCGAGCCGGCCGAAGCGGCGGCGACATCGGTTCCCGCGCTGACCGTGCTGGTGGTGGACGACGACCCGCTGGTGCTGGCCAACACCGCCGCGCTGCTGGAAGATCTGGGTCATCGCGTCACGGCCGTGAACAGCGGCGAGGCGGCGCTCGAACGCCTTCGCCAGCCGCGGGCGTTCGACCTGCTGATCACCGACCAGATGATGCCGGGCATGACCGGCACTCAGCTCGCGCGATTCGTTCAGGCCGAGCGACCGACCCTGCCGATATTGCTGGTCAGTGGCTTTGCCGAGCTGACGGAAGAAGGTCGCCGCTTGCATACGCTGGCCAAGCCCTTCACCCAACAGACGCTCACCGTCGCCATCGGCGAAACGCTAGGGCGCCCGAACTCGAACGTCGTGGTGCCGCTGCATACACGCCGCTGACAGAAACGGAACCTATGGACAAGCATGCTTCGGGAGGGAAACGGAAACCGATACGGCCCAACGCCGCATCGGTCCCGTGCTGACAAGGTCAGGCCTTGCCTTTCTTCACCGCTTCGCCAGCGCCCAGGTCGGCACCGGTCACGGGATCGACCGAGACGTCGGACTGCGTGCGCACCGCCATCTGCTGCACGACCTTTTGCTGATCCTTGGCCAGCTTCACAGTGGGCTTGCCGTCGCCGCCGTCCACGGCCGGCTGGGGCGTTTCGACGAACTCCCATTCCGGTCCCTGGTTCCAGGGGCCCCGCAGGTCGCCCTCGCCCTGGGACATGTTGTAGTAGACGTTGGCGTACTGCGGCTCGCCCGGCAGCTTGCCCTGCGGGAAGTTGGGCTGGATGGAATGCAGCGCCTTCTCGAAGGATTTCTGGTGAGCGATTTCCCGGGTCATCAGGAATTTCAGCGCATCCTTGATGCCGGGGTCGTCGGTCACGTTGATCAGCCGTTCATAGACGATTTTCGCCCGCGCCTCGGCGGCAATGTTCGAACGCAGGTCGGCGGTGGGTTCGCCGATGGTGTCGACATAGGCCGCGGTCCAGGGTATGCCGCCGGAATTGACCAGGGGCGCCCCGCCGCCATATAGTAGGGAGGTGATGTGCGAATCGTTGCCGTTGCCGGTGAGCGAGCGATACAGCTCGGCCTCTTCCTCCACGCCTTCTGCCATCTGGCCCTTGGCGCCCTTGTTGAGCATGCCGACGATGGAGCCGATCACCTCTAGGTGACTGAGCTCCTCGGTAGCGATGTCCATCAGCAGGTCCTTGCGACCTGGGTCATCTTCGGCAACGCCCTGGGTGAAATAACGCATCGCCGCGGCGAGCTCGCCTTGCGGGCCGCCGAACTGTTCCAGCATCAGGTTCGCCAGGCCCGGATTGGGTCCAGCCACTCGCACGGTGTATTGAAGCCGTTTGTTATGGACGAACATGGTTCACCTCTTAACGTGTGGACTTCCCTAATTGAATGCCTCCCTGAACGGTTATGCGGGTCGTGCCCTGCCGGTTGGCACTGCACGCCCTGTAAGGTGGATCGTCGTTCGGGACGCCCGTCCGATTGAATTTTCCTATCTGCGGGATTGGCGATAGCAATGGGATGAATGCGTCGGCGCTTTGTCGATGCGCCGTGTCGGGTGAGCGGCGGCGGGTTCAGATCAGCTACTAGCGTCTGCGAGTGGAACGTCTGCCGCGCGCCTGCATCTATTTGTCACCCCATCATTCAGGTGACGCCATGTCTCGCACATCCCTGCTCCGCCTGCCCGGCCTCACCGGCCTGGTGCTTGTCGTCACGTCACTGTCCGTCCTGCCAGCGCTGGCCGAATCCAGGGAAACACTGGGCTGGGTCGAGGAAGGTCTGGTTCTGCCGGAAAAGACGCGCGTCAAGTTCAAGCTCGATACCGGCGCGCTCACGTCATCGATGCACGCCGAGAACATCGAGCGCTTCGAAAAAGACGGTGACGACTGGGTGCGTTTCACCCTCGAGCTGGACGACATCCAGAACGATGAACAGGTCGAGACCCGTCTGGAGCGCAAGGTTGTCCGAACCACCAAGGTGCGTGGTGCGGGTGGCGCCGAGGAGCGCCCTGTGGTGCTGATGAAGGTGTGCCTGGGCCGCCGCGTCCACGAAGCGCAGTTCTCGCTGAACGACCGCGACAAGATGAACTACCCGGTGCTCATCGGCCGCCGTCTGCTCGAAGAGATCGGCCCGGTGGATGCCGCCCGGACCTTCACGCAAGAACCCAGGTGCGACGCCTGAACCGCTGAGCCCGTCATCCATCGCCAAGCGGGCCTGGCCGGGAACCGGAAGGCCTGTCACGGGGCTCTGATACAAAACACCATGTGTTTCGCCTGGAGCCTTTCATGCACGATCACCAACCGACCGTCGTCATCTGCGGAGCCACTGCCGGCGTGGGTCGCGCGACGGCCCATGCCTTCGCCCGAGCCGGCTACCGCGTCGCCCTGATCGCCCGCGGGGCAGCTGGGCTGGATGATACCGCCGGCGCACTGCGAGCCCTGGGCGCGACCGTTCTGCCGATTGCCGCGGACGTGGCCGATGCCGAGGCGATCGATCACGCAGCCGATCGCGTCGAGGCCGAGCTGGGCCCCATCGACGTCTGGGTGAACGCGGCGATGGCCACCGTGTTCGGCCCGGTGCAGCAGATCAGCGCGGCCGAGTACAAGCGGGTGACGGATGTCACCTATCTGGGCTTCGTACATGGCACCCTGGCGGCGCTGCGGCATATGCGGCCGCGCAACCACGGGACCATCGTGCAGGTCGGATCGGCCCTTTCGTATCGGGCGATCCCGCTGCAATCGGCCTATTGCGCGGCAAAGTTCGCCATCCGCGGCTTCACCGATTCGCTGCGCTGCGAGCTCATCCACGATCGCAGCCGGGTGCGCGTGACCATGGTCCAGTTGCCGGCACACAACACGCCGCAGTTCGACTGGTCGCGCAACAAGATGGACCATCGCCCGCAGCCCGTTCCGCCGATCCATACGCCCGAGGTCGCTGCGCGGGCCATCTTGCGAGCCGCGCAGGACGCACCGCGCGAGCTGTGGCTGGGCAGCGCATCGTTCAAGGCCATCATCGGCAATTTCTTCATGCCCGGCCTGCTCGACCGAATGATGGCGAGACAGGCCTGGGACGGGCAGTTGACGGATGAACCGTCGCGGCCCGACCAGCCAGACAACCTCTTCGAGCCCGTCGAGGGCCTGCATCGCGTCGACGGGCGTTTCGACGATCGCGTCAAGGACCATGCGACGGCATTGAGCAGCGAGACGGTCGGCAAACTCGCCGTCGCCGGGTTGGCCGCGGCAACCGTTGGGGCGGTTGCGCTGGTCGCCTCGATCGCCCGCCGCGACCTGCGCTAGGCCGTGCGCAACTCCTGGCGTGCCTGGCGTATCACCGAATAGCCTGCCGACAGCGCCAGGCCAGCCATCACCAGGGCGACGCCAAGGTCGGGCCAGGCAGAGCCGGTCCCGAACACGCCGGCTGCAGCGGCCATCACCGCGATGTTGCCCAGCGCGTCATTACGGCTGCACAGCCAGACCGAGCGCATGTTTGAATCGCCCTCGCGAAAGGCGTAGAGCATCAACGCGACCGCCACGTTGGCCAGCAGCGCCAGCGCACCAATGACGCCCATGGTCAGCGGCTCGGGGAGCACGCCGGCGTGTAGCGACCAGCCGGCACGTGCCAGCACGAACAGACCGAAGGCCATCATGGTCACGCCCTTGAGCAGCGCGGCACGCGCACGCCAGACCAGGCCCATCGACAGGACCACCAGCGAGATGCCGTAGTTGGCTGCATCGCCGGCGAAGTCAATGGCATCGGCGA
Organism: Stutzerimonas marianensis; assembly: GCF_022810315.1. NCBI lineage: Bacteria > Pseudomonadati > Pseudomonadota > Gammaproteobacteria > Pseudomonadales > Pseudomonadaceae > Stutzerimonas > Stutzerimonas marianensis. Next base: position 120,660 of record NZ_JALGRD010000011.1, read on the forward strand.
GCAAGGAAACCGACCCCGAACGCAGGCCGCTGACGATCTCCACACCGAACATCGCCAGATTGATGACCAGCGCCACCCAAAGCGCCTTGCGAAAGGCAGGCCCGACCGCCGGTGTGGCGCACCCTGAATCACAGCATTTCGACGACATGGAAAGCCTCCTCGACTATAGTCGGCGTGATTGCACACCCTGGAGTCGCTACAGGGTCAATACCCCCTGACCGGAGGCACCATGCGCATCGGTGAGCTGAGCGCCGCGGCTGGCGTGGACGTCGAGACCATTCGCTACTACGAGAAGATCGGCCTGATGCCGGCGCCCGAGCGTGGCGCTAACGGCTACCGCGCCTATTCCGAGCGACAACTGGCGCAGCTGACGTTCATTCGCCACTGCCGCGCGCTGGACATCGGGCTGGCCGACGTCCGCCGCCTGCTGGAATTCTCCACCCACCCCAATGCCAGCTGCGGCGACATCAACCTGCTGATCGACGAGCAACTCGAGCGGGTCCGCGCGCGGCTGGACAGCCTGCACGCGCTCGAGCGGCAACTGCAGACGCTGCGCAGCGCCTGCAGCGGCGAGCATCCGGTCGAGGGCTGCGGCATCCTCAACGAGCTGGGCAGCCGCCAGCCGCGCGCCTAGCCGGACCGCGAGAGGCGACGTTCCGGCCAATATCAGGCGCGGCGCGCCACACCTGCTTGGCCGATGGCGTCCCGCTTGGCTACTCTGCGCCTCCGTTTTGCACGAGGCACCCTGATGCCCCTGTTCGACCTGCTGTTGCTCATCGCGGCCGGATTCGCCGCCGGCGGCATGAATGCCCTCGCCGGCGGCGGTACCTTCTTCTCCTTCCCCGCCCTGTTGGCCACCGGCCTTGCGCCGGTCACGGCCAACGCGACCAACGCCGTCGCGCTCTGGCCCGCGAGCCTGGCAGCTGCCTGGGCCGCGCGATCAGCCCTGCGCCCGCTCGGGCGTTACCTGATCCCCTTGCTGGTGGCGGGTCTGGCCGGCGGCCTGCTGGGCGGTCTCCTGCTGCTGGCCAGCGGCGACGACGTCTTCAGTCTGCTGATTCCCTGGCTGCTCCTGCTGGCCACCGCGCTGTTCGCCGCCAGCCCCTGGCTGAGCCGGTGGCTGGCGGCACGGCGCAAGGAAGACAACGCGATTCCACCACACGCGCCTGCCTCGCTTGCCGCGCACGGCCTGGTGTCGATCTACGGCGGTTACTTCGGCGCCGGAATGGGCATCCTGCAGTTGGCCGCCTTCTCCATCGAAGGCCATCAGCTGGTCCGCGCCAATGCGCTGAAAAACCTGATTTCCGCCGTGATCTACAGCGTCGCCACGGCCACCTTCATCATCGCCGGCCGGGTCAGCGGTTACGAGCTGGCGATCCTGCTGGTCGGCACCACGCTGGGCGGCTATGCCGGCGGCGCGCTGAGCAAGACGCTGCCGGCGCCCTGGCTGCGCCGCTTCGTGATCCTGGTGGGTGCAGGCATGACGCTGTACTACTTCCATGCTCAATACGGGCCGCTGCTGGCGAACGCCTAGCCAAAAGGACCACCCGCTCGGCTTATGGCTTATGCGGCTCAGCTCTGCTAGTGTCGCGACCGTTCCAGAGCAGCCGCAGAGACCCGCTTCGCCATGGCCCGCAAGAAAGTCGCCCTCGATTTCGAACAATCCCTCGCCGAGCTACAGCAGCTGGTCGAACGCCTCGAAAGTGGCGAGCTGTCGCTGGAGGACTCGCTGACCTGCTTCGAACAGGGCATCGGCCTGACCCGCGATTGCCAGGCCGCGCTGAACCAGGCCGAGCAGAAGGTGCAGATGCTGCTGGAACGTGACGGGAAGCTGCAGGAAGTCCCCTTCGAGGTGGACCCCGAAGCATGATTGCGGACTACCAGAAACGCTGCCAGCAACGCGTCGACCGCTGCCTCGATACGCTCTTCGCCCCACCTCATCCACAACTCGAACGCCTGTACCGGGCCATGCGCTACAGCGTCATGAACGGTGGCAAGCGCGTGCGACCACTGCTGGTCTATGCCGCTTGCGAAGCACTGGACGGCGACCGCGCCGATGCCGACGGTGCCGCCTGTGCGGTGGAGCTGATCCATGCCTATTCCCTCGTCCACGACGACCTGCCGGCAATGGACGACGATGACCTGCGCCGGGGCCAGCCCACCACGCACAAGGCCTTCGACGAAGCCTGTGCCATCCTCGCCGGAGACGGCCTGCAGAGCCTGGCCTTCGAAGCCCTCGCCGCAGAGACGCACAACCCAGCGGATCCGGCCCTGCGCCTGCAGATGCTCATCAGCCTGGCCCGCGCCGCCGGTCCCGCCGGCATGGTCGGCGGGCAGGCCATCGATTTGGGCTCCGTCGGTCTGAAACTCGACCGCGCGGCACTCGAGCTCATGCACCGGCACAAGACCGGCGCGCTGATCGAGGCCAGCGTGCGCCTTGGCGCCCTGGCCAGCGGACGTGCCGATACGGAGAAGCTCGCCGCGCTGCAACAGTACGCCCAGGCCGTCGGCCTCGCCTTCCAGGTGCAGGACGACATACTCGACGTGGAAAGCGATACCGCTACGCTCGGCAAGCATCAGGGCGCGGATATCGCGCGCGACAAACCGACCTATCCAGCCCTGCTCGGCCTGGACGAGGCCAAGCGCTACGCCCTCGAGCTTCGCGACCTGGCACTGGCGGCCATCGAGCCGTTTCCGGCCAGCGCCGAACCGCTGCGCGAACTGGCGCGCTTCGTCGTCGAGCGACGCAGTTGAACACGCAGCCGCTACCGTTGGCACCGGGGTCGTTCTTCTCGCTGTAACCATCAGTTAAACTGCGGCTCTTTTTTCAAATAAAACGATTCGCCTGATGCCCAAGACGTTCCATGAGATTCCTCGGGTGCGCCCTGCGACACCCGTTCTAGACCGCGCAGCCACGCCAGAGCGGTTGCGCCGACTGGGCGAAGCGGAACTTGAAGCACTCGCCGATGAGCTGCGCCAGGACCTGCTTTACAGCGTCGGGCGCACCGGCGGTCACTTCGGGGCCGGGCTCGGCGTGATCGAACTGACCATCGCGCTGCACTACGTCTACGACACGCCGAAGGACCGCCTGGTCTGGGACGTCGGCCACCAGGCGTACCCGCACAAGATCCTGACCGGTCGTCGCGAGCGCATGGAAAGTCTGCGCCAGAAGGACGGCCTGGCCGCGTTTCCACGCCGCAGCGAGAGCGAATACGACACCTTCGGCGTCGGCCATTCCAGCACCTCCATCAGCGCCGCACTGGGCATGGCGATCGCCGCCCGCCTGCAGGGCAAGAAGCGCAAGTCGATCGCGGTGATCGGTGACGGTGCGCTTACTGCCGGCATGGCCTTCGAAGCGCTGAACCACGCCCCGGAGGTCGGCGCGGACATGCTCGTGGTGCTGAACGACAACGACATGTCGATCTCACGCAACGTGGGCGGGTTGTCCAACTATCTGGCGAAGATTCTCTCCAGTCGCACCTATTCGAGCATGCGCGAAGGCAGCAAAAAGGTGCTTTCGCGACTGCCGGGTGCCTGGGAGATCGCGCGCCGCACCGAAGAGTACGCCAAGGGCATGCTGGTACCCGGCACCCTGTTCGAAGAGCTCGGCTGGAACTACATCGGCCCCATCGACGGTCATGACCTGCCGACACTGATCGCGACGCTGCGCAACATGCGCGACCTGTCCGGCCCACAGTTCCTGCACGTGGTAACGAAAAAGGGCAAGGGCTTCGCCCCCGCCGAAGTCGACCCCATTACCTGGCACGCCATCAGCAAACTGGAGCCGGTCGGCAGTCCCGCCGCGCCGAAGAAACCCAGCGGCCCCAAATACTCGAATGTCTTTGGCCAATGGCTGTGTGACATGGCGGCCGCCGACCCCCGCCTCACCGGCATCACGCCGGCGATGAAGGAAGGCTCCGACCTGATCGCATTCAGCGAGCGCTATCCCGATCGCTACTTCGATGTAGCGATCGCCGAACAGCACGCCGTGACGCTCGCCGCCGGCATGGCCTGCGAGGGCGCCAAGCCGGTCGTGGCGATCTATTCGACCTTCCTCCAGCGCGCCTACGATCAGTTGATCCATGACGTCGCGGTGCAGAATCTCGATGTGCTCTTCGCCATCGACCGCGCCGGGCTGGTCGGCGAGGACGGGCCGACACACGCCGGCAGTTTCGACCTGTCCTACCTGCGCTGCATCCCCGGCATGCTGGTCATGACGCCGAGTGATGAGAACGAAATGCGCCGCATGCTGACCACCGGTTACCACTTCCAGGGGCCTGCTGCAGTGCGCTACCCACGCGGCAACGGCCCGAACGCGACCATCGAGCCCGGCCTCGAACCGCTGGAGATCGGCAAGGGCGTGGTGCGCCGCCAGGGTGAGGACGTCGCCCTCCTGGTCTTTGGCGTTCAGCTGGCCGAGGCCATGAAGGTCGGCGAATCGCTGGGTGCCACCGTGGTCGACATGCGTTTCGTCAAACCGCTGGACGAAACGCTCGTAGCCGAGCTCGCCGGCAGCCACCGACTACTGGTCACGATCGAGGAAAACAGCATCATGGGCGGTGCTGGCAGCGCGGTCGGCGAGTACCTCGCTGGCAGCAACCGGCTCACCCCGATCCTGCACCTGGGCCTGCCCGACTATTACGTCGAGCACGCCAAGCCCAGCGAAATGCTACGCGAATGCGGCCTGGACGCCGCCGGCATCGAAACGGCCGTTCGCGCACGGCTGGCCTTGCTGGAGCCTGTCAGGACCGCCTAAGGCTCGGCTCCCGCCATCACCTCGCAGAGCTTCCCGATCGCCCCCAGCATCTGGAAGCTCGGTCGCTCCAGCCCCTTGTCGGGCACTTCCCAGAGCTGCTCTTTGCGCACGGCTTCAAGCTGCGGCCAGGCTCGCCATTCGGCCAGCTGCGCACCGCTGCCGGCAAGAATCACCTCCGGGTTGCGCGACAGCACCGACTCCACGCTGACCTGCGGAGCGGGCAGGCTCAGGTCGGCGAACAGATTCCGCCCCCCGCAAACGCCAATGGCATCGCTGACGATCTGCGTACCGCCGAGCGTGTACAGGGGGCGATTCCAGACCTGATAGAACACCGACACCGGCCGCGCTCGCCCGTAGCGCTCGCGCAGGTCCGCCAACCCCTCGTTGAATCGCTGCTCCAGTTCGCGCCCGTTGTCAGCTCGCCCAATGCGCTGACCGATCCGCGCGAACTGCCGGGCCAGCTCGGCCAGCGAAGCCGGGTCGGCAACCAGTACGGGTATTCGGAATTGCTCCAGCTGTTCGCGTTGTGCCCGGCTGATGCTGTCGGGCCAGAGCAGGACCAGCGTCGGCCGCAATGACAGCAGCTTCTCCATTTCCAACTGGCCAATCCGACCGACCGAAGGTACCTGCGCCAACGCCTCGGGCCGCTGGCCGCCGTCCAGCACGCCGACCAGCAGGTCCGCCGCGTCGAGTTCCAGCATGATTTCGCTGAGCGACGGTGCCAGGCTGACGACACGTTCGGCCGCCATCGCCGGCACGCCGAGACACAGCAGCAGGCCGAGCCAGAAGCGGATCAAGCCAACTGCCTCGGCACACGGTAGAGCACCAGCAAAGCCAGACTGCCCGCCACCAGCAAGGTGCGCGGAACTTCATCGAGGCCGAACAGGCTGCCAAGCGCGGCGATCCAGGCCGGCAACGAGGCCAGCATGAGCGCGCGCAGGCGGAGCCGTCGAAGTGACTTCCAGCCTTCGGGCTCGGCGTCACTGCCCATGACCTTTTCCAGATGGATCAGCCCATGTTTGTAGGCGCGAAAACCCGCCAGGCTGGGAAAGAGCGAAAGGAGGCCGGCAACGAAGATCAACAGGCCGAAGCGCTCATCGAACGTGCCAAGCCGACCAACGACCAGCGCCGGCACGATCATCAGCAGCGCCTGCCGCCAGCCGTCACGCGCCAGTTGCCGGCGCATCGCCTCGCGGGTCACGACTGCTCGGCTTCGCCCTGATGAATCTCGCCGAGCATATGTCCGAGCTTGCCGGCCTTGGTCGCCAGGTACTTGCGGTTGTAGGGGTTGTGGGCAATCTCCAACGGCCGCCGCTCGGCGACCCGGATGCCGAAGCCCTGCAACGCCTTGACCTTGCGCGGGTTGTTGGTCATCAGCTTGATCTCGGCGATGCCCAGGTGTTCGAGCATGGGCAGGCAGATGCCGTAATCCCGCATATCCGGCGCAAAACCCAAGCGCTCGTTGGCCTCGACGGTATCGGCACCGCCGTCCTGCAGCTCATAGGCGCGAATCTTGTTCAGCAAGCCGATGCCGCGGCCTTCCTGACGCAAATAGAGCAAGGCACCACGGCCTTCGTCGGCGATCGCGCGCAGGGCCGCTTCCAGCTGAAAACCGCAATCGCAACGCAGGCTGAACAACGCATCACCGGTCAGGCACTCCGAATGCAGCCGACCCAGCACGGGTTTGCCATCGGCCACGTCGCCCATCGTCAGAACGACATGCTCCTTGCCAGTATCCTGGTCGAGAAAACCATGCATGGTAAACACACCGAACGGCGTCGGCAGTTTGGAAGCGGCGACGAACACGACAGGCACCGGAGAGACTCCAGAAGACGGAAAAGCGGATATTGTAACAGCAACTGGAAGCCGGAAGCTGGAAGCAAACCAGCCAGAAGCCGACGCCGCGGCTGCCCGCACTCATCCATGCAAGGCGCCGGCATCCGGCTTGTTATTGGACTAGCAAAGAATCAGATCTTCGACTCGAGCTTGAGCACACCCTGCTCCTCGCGCCAGCTGATCCGGTTGAGGAAGCTCATGCCGAGCAGCACGTCGGCCGGGAAGCCACCCTCGACCACAACGGCTTCCACACCGAGCACGTCGATCCCGCCCACCTTGACGCTGTTGAGGTTGACGCGCCAGGCCTTTGCATTGCCGCTTGCCGTGCCGACCACGATCTGCCGTCCGTTGACCCGGTAATCAATGCCGAGTCGTCGCGCCTGGTTCTCGTTGATGGCCACCGACGTGGCGCCTGTGTCCACGAGGAACTGCACCGACTGGCTGTTGATCGAGCCGGCCACCCAGTAGTGGCCACCCTGCCCCTTGGCCACGCTCAACTGCTGGCGGCTCGGTTCGGCGAAGCCTGCGCTCAGTTCGCGCGTGAGGGCATAGCGACGCTCCACGCCCTCGACCCGGAGTACGGCACCCGTGGTATCGGCGCTGACGACCACCACACCCCCAGGTCCGGCCTGCCCCACGCGAACCAGCTTGCGCTGGCCCTCGACATTGATCACCGCCGCCCCCGGGAACAATCCCACAACCTGCACCCGCGGCGCGGCCAGGGTGGCGGCGATGGGGAGCGAAAACAGCATCACGGCGGACAAGAGAACGGTTAGGCGCATCGATGAGTTCCTCGGCAGGCAGACCGGCATTCTTCCATGGGCTCCGCCGCGGTGCAGCGACCCGACGCACAGGCCGACCTGTCAGCCGACCAGCAACACGGCCAGATGCATCAGGCCGCAGGCAACAACGCCGGCGAGGATGTCGTCGAGCATGATGCCCAGCCCACCGTGAACCTGCCGGTCGACCCAGCTGATCGGCCAGGGTTTGAAGATGTCCAGGACCCTGAACACGACGAAGCCCAGCAGCAGCCAGTGCCAACCTGCCGGCACCAGCCAGAAGGTGATCCAGATACCGGCGAATTCATCCCAGACGATGCCTTCGTGATCATGAACGCCGAGATCCTGGGCGACCTTGCCGCAGAGCCAGATGCCGAAGAGCATGCTGGCAAGCGCGACCAGTCCGTGCCCCCAGCCTGGCATCGCCTGCCACAGCGGCACGAAGGCCAACGCGACCAGCGAACCCCAAGTGCCCGGTGCCTTCGGCAACGTGCCGGAACCGAAGCCGAACGCCAGGTTGTGCCACGGATTGTTCCATACCGAGGCCGGCATGTTTTCGGCGGTAGGCTGCGAGGGATCGGTCAAACCGTTCGTCCTTCTTCTACTGGCCAGGCGCGCGGCCGCTAGCCTTGGAAATGGTTGTAGCCGCGACGATGCGGGGCAACGGCGCGGCCAGCGGTGTCGAGCAGATGCACGCCCTCGCCTCGGGCAACGTGGCCGATGACATGGATCGGCCAGCCCTCTTCGCGCAAGCCAGGTGCCGCATCCGCCGGCAGCGTGAACGCCAGGACGTAGTCATCGCCTCCGGCAAGGGCGCATTGCAGGCCGCCCTCCGCACCGGCGACCGCCAGCAGGGCACTGGACAAGGGGACTCGGGATTGCTCGATGATTAGCGAAACGGACGATGCCGCAGCGATGTGCGCGCAGTCAGCCAACAGGCCATCCGAGATGTCCAACGCCGCGGTGGCCCTGCCGCGCAGCGCTTGGCCCAAACCAAGCTGTGGTTGCGGCGACCAGTAGCGGCTGAGCAGCTCAGCCGCCTCGGGCGTATGCCCGTCGCGCTCACCCAGCACGATCGGCAAGGCACCGGCCGCGTCACCCAGCGCACCACCGACGCAAAGCAGGTCACCGGGCCGGGCACCACTGCGCAACAATGCCTGCCCGGAAGGGAGACGACCGAACACCGTCAGCGTCATGCTCAATGGGCCGCGCGTGGTATCGCCGCCCAGCAGGCGCATCCCGCAGCTGGCCGCCATCGCATCCAGACCGTGCGCGAAAGCTGCCAGCCAATCGGGGTCCACGGAGGGAATCGTCAGGGCCAGGGTGAACCCCACAGGTGCCGCACCCATGCCGGCCAGGTCGCTGGTCGACACGGCCAGCGCACGCTGGCCGAGCAGGCCAGGGTCGCCCTGTTCTGGGAAATGCACCCCGGCCACCAGCGTATCGGTGGAGACGGCAAGCTGCTCGCCCGGCGCCACCCCAAGCAGGGCGCAATCATCGCCGATACCCAGGGCGACCCCATCGGCCTCGCCGCTCATCCGGGCACAGGCGGCGGCGGCGAAGTAACGACGGATCAGCTCGAATTCACCCATCAGACGGGGCTCGCTCAGCGCTTGTTAGCGCCGACCTCCGCACTTCTCAGGCTCGGCGCCAGCTTGTCCAGCACGCCATTGACGAACTTGTGCCCGTCGGTCGCGCCGAACACCTTCGCCAGCTCGATGCCTTCATTGATCACGACACGATACGGCACGTCGATCCGGTGCATCAGTTCGAAGGTCGACAGGCGCAGGATCGCCAGCTCGACCGGATCGAGCTCATCCAATGGCCGATCGAGATGCGGCGTGATGGCGTCGTCGACTTCCGTCTTGGCCCGCGCCACGCCGGTCAGCAGCTCATGGAAGTAGGTGCCGTCGACGCCCGAGAAATCATTGTCGACGCGGAACTGCGCCTCGATTTCGTTGAGGCTCTGGCCAGCCATGTGCCATTGATACAGGGCCTGCATGGCCAGGCTGCGCGCGACACGACGCGTGGCGATCTTGCCCTTGGCCTTTTGCGGGGCACCCTGACTGTCGTCGTGGTTCAGGCTCACTTGGCCTCCAGCTGCGCCAGCAGACTCACCATTTCCAGAGCAGAAAGCGCGGCTTCGGCGCCCTTGTTGCCGGCCTTGGTACCGGAGCGCTCGATGGCCTGTTCGATGGAATCGACGGTCAGCACGCCGAAAGCCACCGGTACGCCGAACTCCATGGAGACCTGCGACAGGCCCTTGGTGCATTCGCCAGCGACGTATTCGAAGTGGGGGGTGCCGCCACGGATAACGGCGCCAAGCGCGATGATGGCGTCGTACTCACCCTGTTGTGCGACCTTCTGGGCGACCAGCGGGATTTCGAAGGCACCCGGCGCGCGGATGATGGTGATGGCGTCTTCAGCGATGCCATGGCGGACCAGCGCATCGACGGCGCCGCTGACCAGGCTCTCGACAACGAAGCTGTTGAAGCGGCCAACGACCAGGGCGAATTTCCCCTGCGGGGCGATGAAGGTACCTTCGATGGTCTTCAGTGTCATAGGTGGTTTCTCATCTCTTTAAAGAACGAAGGCGCCGCGTTGCATCGCGGCGCCCTGACATCGTCTATTCGGCGGGCAGGTATTCTACAACTTCCAGATCAAAGCCGGATATCGCGTTGAACTTCATCGGCGAGCTCATCAGGCGCATCTTGCGTACGCCGAGGTCACGCAGGATCTGCGACCCGGCCCCGACGGTGCTGTAGGTCGCGGGGGTCGGCGACTGCTGGCGGTTGAGCTGCGCCAGCAGCTGCGGACCGGTCAGCGGATTGCCAAGCAGCAGCACCACGCCGCTGCCGGCCTTGGCCACCTCGCCCATCGCTGCACGCAGACTCCAGCGCCCCGGCACGGTGACCAGCAGCAAGTCGCGCAGCGGCTCCATGTTGTGCACGCGGACCAGCGTTGGCATTTCCGGCGAGATCTCACCGCGGGTCAACGCCATGTGCACGGTGTCTTCCACGCTGTCCCGGTAGGTGACCAGGGTGAACTGGCCCAGCTCGGTCTCCAGAGGTTGCTCCGAGACCCGCTCGACGGTGCGCTCATGAATCATCCGATAGTGGATCAGGTCCGCGATGGTGCCGATCTTCAGTGCGTGCTGCTCGGCGAACAGCTCGAGCTCCGGGCGGCGCGCCATGGTGCCGTCATCGTTCATGATTTCGCAGATCACCCCGGAGGGCTCGAAGCCGGCCATCCGCGCCAGGTCGCAGGCCGCTTCGGTGTGGCCCGCGCGTGCGAGAACGCCGCCCGGTTGCGCCATGAGCGGGAAGATGTGACCGGGGCTGACGATGTCCTCGGCCACCGCATTCTTCGCCACCGCGGCCTGCACGGTACGCGCGCGGTCGGCGGCGGAGATGCCGGTGGTCACGCCGACCGCCGCCTCGATGGAGACGGTGAACTTGGTGCCGAAGCCGGACCCATTGCGCGGCGCCATCAGCGGCAACTGCAGGGTTTCGCAGCGCTCGCGGGTCATCGGCATGCAGATCAGACCACGGGCGAAGCGGGCCATGAAGTTGATGTGCTCGGCGGTCACGCATTCGGAGGCGACGATGATGTCACCTTCGTTCTCGCGGTCCTCGTCATCCATGAGGATGACCATCTTGCCGGCGCGGATGTCTTCGATCAGTTCTTCAGCGGTGTTGAGCGCCATGGGGCGTCTCCTCAATTCTTCAGGTAGCCGTGTTCGGCAAGAAAGCTTTCCGTGAGGCCCGAGGCATTCGGCTCGGCGGCTTTCTCGCCGAGCAGCAAGCGCTCCAGGTAACGCGCCAGCAGGTCCACCTCAAGGTTCACCTGTCGCCCAGGGCGGTAGTCCACCATGATAGTTTCGGCCAGGGTGTGCGGCACTACGGTGAGGTCGAACTCCGCGCCGTTGACGGCATTGACGGTCAGGCTGGTGCCATCGACGGTGATCGACCCCTTGAGCGCGATGTACCGGGCAAGCTCGCGCGGCGCACGGATGCGGAACTGCACGGCCCGTGCGTTTTCCTCGCGCGACACCACTTCGCCGACGCCATCGACGTGCCCGCTGACCAGGTGGCCACCGAGCCGGCTGGTGGGCATCAGCGCCTTCTCCAGGTTGACCCGGCTGCCGGGCTTGAGGTCGACGAAGGCGGTACGCGCCAGGGTCTCGCGGCTGACATCGGCCCAGAAACCGTTGCCCGGCAGTTCGACGGCCGTCAGGCAGACGCCGTTGACCGCGATGCTGTCGCCAAGCTTGACGTCGGCCAGGTCCAGCTTGCCGGTCTGGACCAGCACACGGACGTCACCGCCCTTGGGCGTCATCGCACCGATGGTGCCGATGGCTTCGATTATTCCTGTGAACATGCGGCCTCCCGCGGAAGGCTGGTGCAAAAAAGCATGTAACGAACTCCTGTTTTGAGAAAAACAGGGCGCTGCAGATCGATAGGGAGTGGGCACGCGCACGAACGGCGCACGCCGAGGCATCCCGCTCTCTCTCATCCGGACTATACCGTCGGCCCCGGAATCACACCGGGTCTGCTGACCTTGCCTGAGCAAGCGCTCGCGGGCTCGTTGCATCTGAAAACGGCCTACGCCGGCATGCCGAGCATGCTCGCTGCGCTTTCAGCTTGCTTCATTACCGCCGGTGGGGAATTTCACCCCGCCCTGAGAACGTGGGCCGAAGCCCGGCGCAGTTTTTACCACAGTTCCGCGGGGGCTGCAGCCGCCGGGGCGCCGTCAGTGGCGTGCGAAACATTTCTTTACGCGCCGGAAACTACCGCTTCGCCTGTTGGTCCATACGCATCGCACCGGTTATAGGTGCCTGCAAGACGATCAGGATGGAACGTCATTCCCGCACGACTTCGTACCGCATACGCGCAGGAGCCGCACGTAACGTATCTGCGCGACAGCACGATAAAAGGAAGAACGCTCCGACCCTAAATAGACGCCACGAGGGATGGGTATGTCAGGGGTTACGGCTATGCAAACGGAGGCTGCCCGGTACGCAGCCGAGATCGACCAGAACGGCTACGCCGTTCTCGAACGATATATTGCGCCCGAGGTGCTCCAGCAGGGCCGCAGCTTCATCGAGCAGCAGGTTGTCGCGCATGCTGGCGAGTACTTCGCCATTCACGGCATCGAAGCGCTGGGCGGCACCATCATCGCAGCGCTGGCCCTCTCCTCGCCCTTCAAGGAGATGATGAGGGACCTGTATCGCATTCAGGCCGGACGAGATCCAGCGCCGACCGAGCAGATCTTCCCGGTCATTCGTTGCCTGCAGGGCCGGACCGGGCTGAAGCAATCACACTTCTACCACTTCGATGCCACGGTAGTGACAGCACTATTGCCCCTGCACATTCCGACCGAAGGCAAGCACTGCGGGGACCTGATCCTTTTCCCGAACCTGCGCGGAATTCGCTTCAATGCGTTGCGTAACGTGATCGAGAAGGCCGTGCTGCATAACACACTCAGCCAGAAGCTCGTTGCGTTCGCTGTGCGCCGTGGCTGGTTGAAGCCCATTCGCCTGAAGCTGGTGCCAGGCAACCTCTACCTGTTCTCGGGCTACCGCAGCTTGCACGCCAACGACGTATGCGACCCGAAGCTACTGCGCGCGACAGCCCTGTTTCATTTCGGCAACCCGCACCACGACAGTCTGCTGGCGCGACTGCTGCTGGGCGCCAACAAGCGCAAGGCCAAACTGGATCACAACGGGCTGCGCCCCACTGGGCCGCAGCCCATTCCAGAAGCGACCGAGTCAGCCTTGCGGGACGGCGGTGATCTTCCAGTCATCGCCCACGGCGCGGATATCGACGATCCGCAACTCGCGGGCCTCGCGCATGCGCTCGAGCGGCAGGTCTAGCAAGGGACGCGCCGAGGAACCGAGAAATTTCGCCGCGACGAACAGCAGGTATTCATCGATCAGGCCCTGCGCGGCGAACGCACCAGCCAGTCGTGGCCCGGCTTCGAGCAGCACCTCGTTGACGCCGCGGCCGGCCAATTCACGCAGCAGGCCCGGCAGATCGACACGCCCTTCTGGCGTAGGCAGGGCCAGCAATTCATGACCGCCTGCCTGATAGCGGGCGGCCGGCTCGTTGCCAAGGCTGGCGACCAGGGCCGGACCCGCCTGGAAAAACGGTGCGTCCAGGGGAACGCGCAGCCGGCCATCGACCAGCACGCGCACCGGGGGTCGCTGCAGCGCCAGCTGGGTCAGCTCGTCATCCAAGCCAAGCTCCGCGGCGCGTACGGTCAGCCGGGCATGATCCATCAGCACCGTATCGGCCCCGGTGAGCACCACGCTGGCCTGCGCGCGCAGGCGCTGCACCTCGGCCCTCGCGGCCGACCCGGTGATCCACTGGCTCTCACCACTGGCCATGGCCGTCCGGCCGTCGAGGCTCATCGCCAACTTGGCGCGCACATGAGGCAGCCCCGTTTCCATCCGCTTGATGAAACCGGCGTTCAGTGCCCGCGCCTCGTTTTCCAGCACACCGCTGCTGACTTCGATACCAACGCTGCGCAAGCGCGCCAGACCACGCCCCGCGACCTGCGGGTTGGGGTCCTGCATGGCGGCCACGACACGACCGACCCCTGCCTTGACCAACGCTTCGGCGCAAGGCGGCGTGCGTCCGTGGTGACTGCAGGGCTCGAGGGTGACGTAGGCGGTCGCGCCGCGGGCCGCCTCGCCGGCCTGGCGCAGGGCGTGCACTTCCGCATGCGGCTCACCGGCGCGCAGGTGCCAGCCTTCACCAATCAGCACATCATCCTTGACGATGACGCAGCCGACGCGTGGGTTTGGATGGGTCGTGTACAGGCCCTTGCGCGCCAGTTGCAGCGCACGGGCCATCCAGGCGTGATCGTTGCTGTTCATTCGCTCTTGACGGGCTCGCGCGAGAGCCGCTCGATTTCCTCGCGGAACTCGTTGAGATCCTGGAAACGACGGTAGACCGAGGCGAAGCGGATATAGGCGACTTCATCGAGCTTCTGCAGCTCGGCCATCACCAGCTCGCCGAGCACGCGGGACTTGATCTCGCGCTCACCGGTCGCGCGCAGCTTGTGCTTGATATGCGCGATGGCCTCTTCCAGCCGCTCGACGCTCACCGGACGTTTCTCCAGTGCCCGCTGCATGCCGGCGCGCAGCTTTTCTTCGTCGAATGGCTGACGGCTGCCGTCCTGCTTGATCAGCCGGGGCATGACTAGTTCGGCGGTTTCGAAGGTGGTGAAACGCTCACCGCAGGCGAGGCATTCACGGCGGCGGCGCACCTGGTCGCCCTCGGCCACGAGGCGCGAATCGATGACCTTGGTGTCATGTGCACCACAGAAGGGACAATGCATGGTCTAGAGCTGTCAGACATGGGGACAGCCATGGTAGCGCATCCCTCCGGCAAGACAAATCGGCGGACTTGCTGCTATACAGGCGCCCATTGCAGGTCGCGTGGACACCTCGCGAGCGAAGGTCAGGCAAGGACTCGGCTTGCAACCGAGCCTGTTTTCTTGACGCCGCATGATCGAGCGCAGCAGTTTCCACAGGGCCTGATTCCCTGCATCTTTGAGGAGGCCGTCCGTGCCGTTACGCCCCTTTGCTTTGTCCGCCCTGCTGATGCTCCTTGCCGCCTGCTCGAGCCAGGAAACCCAGCGCCCGACGGCACCGGTCACCTTCGAGGAACCACCGCTGGCCACCACGCCGCTGCATGAACTGCATGGCAGCCTTATCGGTGTTCCGGCCGACAGCGAAGTCGAGCTGGCGCTCCTGGAAGTCAACCGCCGCGATGAACCGGACCGCCTGCTCAGCAACGTCCGCCTCAAGGGACGCGGCACCGAATTGCCGTTCATCCTCAAGTTCAACGCCGACAAATTCCCGAAGAATCAGCCCGTCGAGCTGCGAGGCCGGGTGACGCGCTCTGGCCAGTTGATCATGCGATTGCCGGCCGTGCCGGTTACCAGCGCAGCCAGCCAATCGCTGGGTCCGCTGCGGCTGGTCCCTGCGCCGTGATGCCGCCGGCGGGGCTGCAAGCCGAGCTGTCCGGATTGCTGGGAGACGCGAGACTCACCGCCACGCCGCTTCCCGGCACGGATATCCGCCTCTGGCTCATCGACCCGGACAACATGACGCGCGCCTTCAGCCCCGAAGAAACCCGGCGAATCCTGGAGGGACCACCCTACTGGTCCTTCTGCTGGGCCAGCGGGCTGGTGCTGGCTCGCTGGCTCGATGAGCGTCCACAGTGGGTGCGCGGCAAACGCGTGCTGGACTTCGGCGCCGGATCGGGGATCGCGGCCATCGCCGCCGCACGGGCAGGCGCTGCCGAAGTGGTCGCCTGTGACATTGACCCGATCGCGCTGGCCTCCTGTCGGGCCAACGCCGAACTCAACGGGGTGCAACTAGGCTATAGCGAAGACTTCTTCGCCGAGGCCGACCGCTACGACCTGATCCTCGTTGCCGACGTGCTCTATGACCGGGCCAACCTGCCCCTCCTCGACCAGTTTCTCGGTCGCGGCCAGGAGGTGCTGGTGGCGGATTCGCGGGTGCGCGACTTCCACCATCCCCGGTATGCGCGGCTGGCCGTCCTGGACGCCTGCACATGGCCGGACCTGGCCGAGCCTGCGGAGTTTCGCCGGGTCAGCCTTTATCACGCGGCGCGGAACCCGCGCTGAGGCGAGCTGCGCCGCGAGCTGGAGCCGATGTGACCATGAATACCGACAAGCCCCTGCGCCTGTTTTTCGCCCTGCCCTGCCCGCCGCCCCTGGCCGGCTCGATCTGCCGCTGGCGAGACGCCCAGGGGTTGGCGGGGCGCCCCGTGCCCGAGGCCAACCTGCACCTGACCCTGGCGTTTCTCGGCAGCCAGCCGGCCCATACGCTCGACGCACTCGTCCAACTGGCTCGCCCGCTGCACACCGATGCCTTCGTGCTGCGCCTGGATGAACTGCACACCATCGGTCACGGCTTCGCCTGCCTGGTCCCGAGCCAGGTGCCACCGCCATTGAGCCATCTGGTCGGTCAGCTGCATGCGAAGCTCTGTGCCCATGGCGTCGCGCTCGATTCACGCCCCTTCCTGCCGCACGTGACGCTGTCGCGCGAGACAGCGCCCGGGCCGCAGCCCAGGCCACCGGTATTCGAATGGCGAGTCGAGCGCTTCGGGCTCTACCTCTCGGAGAACGTCGGCCACGGCGTGCAATACCGTGAACTGTCGAGCTGGCCGCTGACCGCGCCGCGAGGCTGAGCCTCGGCCCCGCCCTTGCTTCCGCTACGGGTCATCCCCACTTACCATGCACGCCTAACTTCGCATGCGCCCACTTCGAGAGTGCCGATGAGCCAGACTCCCTACATCTTCGACGTCACCAGCGCCAACTTCGAACAGCTGGTGCTGGAAAACTCCTTTCACAAACCCGTGCTGGTGGATTTCTGGGCCGAGTGGTGCGCGCCGTGCAAGGCGCTGATGCCACTGCTGGCGAAGATCACCGAGGAATATGGCGGCGAGCTGCTGCTGGCGAAGGTCAACTGCGACATCGAGCAGGAAGTCGTTGCCCGCTTCGGCGTACGCAGCCTGCCGACGGTGGTGCTGTTCAAGGACGGCCAGCCGCTGGACGGCTTCGCCGGCGCGCAACCGGAGTCGGCCATCCGCGCCATGCTGCAGCCGCACGTCCAGGCACCCGCCGCACCACAAGCCGATCTGCTGGACACGGCCCAGGCGCTATTCGCGGAGGGTCGTATCGGCGAAGCGGAAGGCCTGCTCAAGCAGGCCCTGGCCGAGGACAACGAGAACGCGCCGGCGCTGATCCTTTATGCCCGGTGCCTGGCCGAGCGTGGCGAGTTGGGCGAAGCCGAAACCGTACTGGACGCGGTCAAAGGCGACGAACACAAGCAGGCCCTGGCGGGTGCGCGGGCGCAGCTGACCTTCCTGCGTCAGGCCAACGACCTGCCGGAAGTCGCCGAGCTCAAGAGCCGCCTGGCGCAAAACCCCGAAGACGACGAGGCGGCCTACCAGCTGGCAGTGCAGCAGCTCGCGCGCCAGCAATACGAAGCGGCTCTGGACGGTTTGCTGAGGCTGTTCATACGCAACCGTGGTTACGCGGACGGTCTGCCGCACAAGACGCTGCTTCAGGTGTTCGACGTACTGGGCAACGACCATCCCCTGGTCACGACCTATCGCCGCAAGCTGTACCAGGCGTTGTATTGATCCTGCGGGGCCGCGACGGAAACGCCTGCGGTCATTCCGCCCCATGAATCGTGGGCCCTAAGCCGGATTAGCCGAAGGCGTAATCTGGCTTAGGGCCGCAGCGTTCAGCCCAGCAACCGCCGCAGTTCCCCGCAGTCGAGCGCATGCAGGTCGGTCAACTCGGGCCAGGGATTTTCCGTCAGGTTGACCAGCACGCCACGGGCACCGGCGGCCTTCGCGCATTCGAGATCGAAGCGGAAATCTCCGACCATCACCATTGCCTGCGGCTCGACGCCCCAGCGCTCGGCCAGGTTCAGCAGGCCTCCCGGATGCGGCTTGGGCGGCGCCTCGTCGCGCCCCAGGATATCGGCCGATTCGAAGCATTCACCCATCCCCACCGCCTCGAGAGTCACCAGCGCGAGCTCGTGCGCATTGCGCGTCAGCACGCCGAGCCGGCAACCGCGATCGCGCAGGTGGTAAAGCAGCTCGCGAGCGCCAGGTGCGGGGCGCGCGGCATAGGCCAGCTCCCGCTCGTGCTCGAGCAACCAGGCGCGCTTTCGCGCCGCCTCCTCGTCCGGCAGCGCCGCGAGGTGGTGCAGGATGTCATCGTCCTGAGGAATGTCGAGCGCCCGCTTGATCGCCGGGAAATCATGCACGGCAAGGGTCAGGGTGCCGTCCATGTCGAAGACCCAGTGCCGGGCGTCCGCCAGTTGTTTCACTTCCAATCCTCGCGCACGCGGATCAGGCCTTCCTGGGCGACCGAGGCGACCAGCTGCCCGGCGCGGTTGAAGATATTGCCGCGGGCGAACCCGCGCGCGTTACCGGCCCAGGGGCTGTCGATGCTGTAGAGCAGCCACTCGTCGGCACGCACTTCGCGATGGAACCACAGCGAATGATCGAGGCTCGCGAGCTGGATGAACTTGCTCCAGGAACTCACGCCGTGCGGCTGCAGCGCGGTGCCGATGAAGCTGAAGTCCGACGCGTAGGCCATCAGGTATTTGTGCAGCGCGGGATTGTCCGGCAGCGTGCCATCGGCGCGGAACCAGAGGTGTCGGATCGGCTCGATCGGCTGGGGATTGATCGGATCCTGCAGCGTGACCGGTCGGATCTCGATGGGCTTGGGCCGCCGCAGCTTCTCGGCGACGCGCGGTGGCACCAGCGGCGTCAGCTTGTGCAGCAGCTCCCACTCGCTGAGCAGGTTTTCCGGGCCCTCCACCTCGGGCATCTGTATCTGATGTTCATACCCGGTCTCGTCGGCCTGGAAGGAAGCGATGCAGGTGAAGATCGTCTGCCCCTTCTGGATCGCGCTGACCCGGCGAGTGGTGAAGCTGCCGCCGTCGCGCACGCGATCCACGTCATAGACCACCGGCTGATGGGAGTCGCCAGGACGCAGGAAGTAACCGTGCATGGAGTGCACGTGGCGTTCGGGCACCACGGTCTGGCTGGCCGCGGACAGCGCCTGACCGACCACCTGACCGCCGAACAACTGGGGGAAGCCCAGGTCCTGGCTGGCGCCACGGAAGAGGTTCTCCTCGATGCGTTCGAGCGATAGCAGATTGACCAGGGTATCGAGCGTGTCGGTCATGTTTTCGGCATCCTTCAGGCGGGCACGGGGCAAGCGGGCAATGTTACGCATTGCGCCGGATTCGCTCCACTGATTGCGCTCATCGTCGCCGATCGTTCCATTGGTCGCGGCTCATGCGGTAGAGCAGGTGGCGGCGCAGCGGGTGACCCTCGGGCAGACGTGGATGATCGAAGCTCGCCGCCTCGTCGGCCTGCATACCGAGCCTGCCCATCAGCCGCCAGGATCGCTCGTTGAGCGGTGAGGTGTAGCTCACCACTTCGTCCAGCTGCCGTTGTTCGAAGGCGAAGGCCAGCGCCGCTTGCGCCGCCTCGTACGCCAGCCCCTGGCCCCACTGGTCCGCCACCAGCCGCCAGCCGATTTCCACGGCGGGGCAGAACGGCAGGTCCAGGCGACTCCAGGCCAGGCCGGCCAGGCCGATGAAGCGCGCCGCGTCCTTATGCTCCACCACCCAGAAGCCGAACCCATGGCGGATGAAATGGACGCGGCACCGCGCCATTGCGGCGGCGCATTCATCGCGGGAAAGGGTGGCGGGGAAATAGCGCATCACCCGTGGGTCGGCACACATCTCGGCGAGCGGGTCGAGATCGCGGTCGTGCCAGCCGCGCAAGCGCAGGCGCGGCGTTTCCAGTTCTATCGGCTGCATGGTTGTCCCTGTCTGTTGAGGCCCCGGCGGCGCTGCCGGCATACTGCCGACTGGTCCTTATCGCCGGTCGACCGATGCCGCTACCTCTGGTGTTCCACGACGACTACAGCCCGCCGCTACCGCCGGGGCATCGATTCCCGATGGAGAAGTTCCGGCTGCTGCGCGATCACCTGGTCGCCAGCGGTTTGACCACGGACGAGGCCTTGTTGCGCCCCGAGCTATGCGATCCGAACAGGCTCTCACTGGCACATGACCGCCGGTACGTCGAACGCTATTGCAGCGGCGACATGAACCGCGAGGAGCTGCGCCGGCTCGGCCTGCCCTGGAGCCCGGCGCTGGCGCAGCGCACCGTGCGCGCAGTCGGCGGCTCGCTGCTGGCGGCGGACCTTGCCCTGCAGCACGGCCTGGCCTGCCACCTCGCCGGCGGCACGCACCATGCTCACTACGACCATGCCTCGGGCTTCTGCATCTTCAATGACCTGGCGATCATCGCCCTGTCGCTGCTCGAGAGCGGACGCGTCGGCCGCGTGCTGATCTTCGATTGCGACGTGCATCAGGGCGACGGCACCGCGCGGATACTCGAGGACGTAGCCGATGCCGTCACCGTCTCGCTGCACTGCGAGAAGAATTTTCCGGTGCGCAAAGCCCGCAGCGACTGGGACATCGGCCTCGCCCCCGGGCTGGGCGACGACGATTATCTGAAGGTCGTGGATGACACCCTCGGCTACCTGCTGCCGCTGTACCAGCCGGACCTGGTCATCTACGACGCCGGTGTCGACGTGCACCGCGATGACGCCCTCGGCCTGCTCGAACTGACCGACGCGGGCCTGGCGCGACGCGACAGCGCGGTGATCGAGCATTGTCTGGGTCGCGACATCCCGGTGGTCGGCGTGATCGGCGGCGGTTACGACAAGGACCGCGCCGTGCTGGCCCGCCGCCACGCCCAGCTACACCTCGCCGCGGCTGCGGCCTGGGAGCGTCACGGCCTGCGTTGAGGGCCCTGCCTTGACCGGGCCAGCCTGGCAACCCAGCGCCGGCTTGCCCGCCAATCGATGTCCGCGAGCGGCATTCGCTACAATGCCGGCCCCGCACCGCCAGACCTGACCCATGCTTCCGACTCCCGTACCGCCCCGCATCGCCATCATCGGCGGTGGCCCTGCCGGCCTGATGGCCGCTGACGTGTTGAGCCAGGCCGGCGTTACGGTCGATCTCTACGACGCCATGCCCTCGGTCGGTCGCAAGTTCCTGCTGGCCGGGGTTGGCGGCATGAACATCACCCATTCCGAGGCGTTCGAGCCTTTCGTCGCGCGCTACCGCGAGCGGGCCTCGGCACTTCGCCCGCTGCTCGAAGCCTTCGACGCAACGCAACTGCGCCGCTGGATCCATGAGCTGGGCATCGACACCTTCGTCGGCAGTTCCGGCCGCGTGTTTCCGACCGACATGAAGGCCGCGCCGCTCTTGCGCGCCTGGTTGCGCCGCCTGCGCGAGGCGGGCGTGCAGCTCCACACGCGGCATCGCTGGTTGGGCTGGAACGCCGATGGCAGCCTGCGCCTGCAAGGCCCTGACGATGAGCGCCACATCATGGCCGACGCCGTGCTGCTCGCCCTCGGCGGTGGCAGTTGGGCGCGGCTGGGCTCCGATGGCGCCTGGGTGCCACTGCTCGAGGCGCGAGGTGTCCAGGTGCGCGCCCTGCGTCCGGCCAATTGCGGGTTCGATGTGGCCGGCTGGAGCCCGCACCTCAAGGAGCGTTTCGCCGGCGCGCCGCTGAAAACCGTCAGTCTCAGGCTGCCGGAAGGCGAGCCGCGCAAGGGCGAGTTCGTCGTCACCGCCACCGGGATCGAGGGCAGCCTGGTGTATGCACTGTCCGCCGATATCCGCGAGCGGATCGAGCGCGACGGCTGCGCCCTGATTCTGCTCGACCTGCTACCGGATCATTCGCTGGAAAAGATCACCCGCGCCCTGGCCAGGCCCCGCGGCTCGCAGAGCATGGCCAAGCACCTCAAGCGGCAGCTCGGGCTGGACGGGGTGAAGGCCGGCCTCTTGCGCGAACTCGCCGCGGCGGACGCCTTTAACGATCCGCAACGCCTGGCGCAGATCATCAAGGCGCTGCCCATCACCCTGCGACACCCACGCCCGCTCGATGAAGCCATCAGCAGCGCCGGCGGGCTGCCCTTCGAAGCGCTCGACGACGGCCTGATGCTGCGCCAGCTCCCCGGCGTGTTCTGCGCCGGTGAAATGCTCGACTGGGAAGCGCCGACCGGCGGCTATCTGTTGACCGCCTGCTTCGCCAGCGGACGAGCCGCGGCGCAAGGCATGCTGCGCTGGCTCGGCCGCTGACCCGGCGCGCTACATCGTCATCACGATACGGCCTTCGATACGGCCGTTGCGCATGTCGTCGAATATCTGGTTGATGTTGTCCAGACTGCTGGTATGGATGGTGGCGCGAACCTGGCCCTCGGCGGCGAAGTCCAGCGCTTCCTGAAGATCGGCGCGGGTGCCGACGATGGAGCCGGTGATGCTGATGGCCTTGAGCACCACGTCGAAGATCGGCGTCGGGAAATCGCCCGGCGGCAACCCCACCAGCGCCACCGTACCGTGCCGTCGCGCCATGCCGATCGCCTGGCCGAAGGCGCTGTTGGACACCGCCGTGACCAGCACGCCGTGCGCCCCGCCGATATCGCGCTGGACCACCTGGACCGGGTCCTCGCTGCGCGCGTTGATGGTCAGGTTCGCGCCCAGCCGCTTGGCCAGCTCCAGTTTGGCATCGTCCACGTCGACCGCCACCACGTGCAGACCCATCGCCTTGGCGTACTGCACCGCCACATGGCCCAGCCCGCCGATGCCGGAGATCACCACCCATTGGCCGGGCCGCGCATTGGTCACCTTCAGCCCTTTGTAGACCGTGACGCCCGCGCAGAGGATGGGCGCGATGTCGGCAAACTCGACGTTCTTCGGCAGGATGCCGACGTAGTTCGGATCGGCCAGC
The DNA here is from genome assembly GCF_022810315.1 of Stutzerimonas marianensis. Classification (NCBI taxonomy): domain Bacteria; kingdom Pseudomonadati; phylum Pseudomonadota; class Gammaproteobacteria; order Pseudomonadales; family Pseudomonadaceae; genus Stutzerimonas; species Stutzerimonas marianensis. The sequence goes on from NZ_JALGRD010000011.1 coordinate 143,408, forward strand.
ACGTATTCCGCGTAGCCGCCGTTGACCGAATAACCGGTGTTCTGCTGGCTCTCGCAGAGGGTTTCCCAGCCGGTCAGGCAGTGCTCGCAGCAACCACAGGCGGTATAGAGCCAGGGCACGCCGACGCGGTCGCCCTCCTTCACCCGCGTCACCCCGGCACCGACCGCGGCGACGTGACCGACGCCTTCATGGCCGGGAATGAACGGCAACGCCGGTTTCACCGGCCAATCGCCCTCGGCGGCATGCAGGTCGGTGTGGCAGACACCCGACGCGGCGATCTTCACCAGAATCTGGCCGGGGCCGGGCATCGGCACCTTCACTTCCTCGAGGCGCAGCGGTTCGCCGAAGGCGTGAACCACCGCCGCTTTCATGGTCTGGGTCATGGGCATAGCTCCAAGAAGTCCGTGGGAAGCCCAGTCTGCTGCAGGCAGAACCGGGCACACCTAGACCCAGATCAGTATCACCGCACGTTTGACGACCGCTGGTCGGCAGATCGAACCGGGCTCAGCGCTTCCTGGCCGGCTTGCTGCCGCCCAGGCTCGGCACCTTGCGGATCGGTTTGGCGTTGGGCTTTTCGTTCTCATCGAACCAGTTACCCAGGTGAATCCGACCCTTGCCCGCCGCTTCCTTGGGCTTCTTGGGTTTCTTCGGCTTCTTGACGATCTGCCCACCAGGCTGGGTGGCAGGCACGCGGTGATCAGGCACGAAACCAGGCTCGTCATGACGGGGCAGCACCTGGCCGATCAGCGTCTCGATGGCCGCCAACTGATCGACCTCGTCCGCCGCCACCAGGGAAACCGCCTCACCACTGGCCCCGGCACGTCCGGTACGGCCGATGCGATGCACGTAATCCTCGGCAACGATCGGCAGGTCGAAGTTGACCACCTGCGGCAAGTCGTGGATGTCCAGCCCGCGCGCCGCCACGTCGGTCGCGACGAGAACCTGCACCTCGCCGGCCTTGAAGCGCTCCAGCGCCCGCAGGCGCGAGGCCTGGGGCTTGTCGCCGTGGATCGCATCGCTGGCAATCCCCTCGGTCTGCAGCTCCTCGACCAGTTGGTCGACACCCTTGCGCGTCTTGACGAACACCAGCACCTGGCCCCAGCGCTTCTCCGCCAACAGATGCAGGAAGAGTTCGGACTTGCGTTTCTTGTCCACCGGCACCAGCCATTGCCGGACCGTTTTCGCGGCCGTGTTGCGCGGGCTGACCTCGATCGACAGCGGGTCGCGCAGCAGCTCGCGCGCCATCTGCCGGATGGGATCGGAGAAGGTCGCCGAGAACAGCAACGTCTGTCGGCGCTTCGGCAGCGCGGCGAACAGCTCGTCGAGCTCCTGAGAAAAACCGAGGTCAAGCATGCGGTCAGCCTCGTCCAGCACCAGCGCCTGCAGCTGCCCGAACTTCACGGCGTTCTGCCGGTACAGGTCGAGCAAACGGCCGGGCGTGGCGACGAGCACATCGACGCCCTTGCGCAGCGCCATCATCTGCGGGTTGAGGCTGACGCCGCCGTAGACCGCGTAGGTGCGCAGCGGCAGTCCTTGCCCATAGGTGCGAAAGCTCTCGTGGACCTGTTCGGCCAACTCGCGGGTGGGTACCAGCACCAGCGCACGCGTCGCGTTGCTGCCGACCGGCGGCCCCTCTTGCAGCAGGCGTTGCAGCATGGGCAGGGCAAAGCCCGCCGTCTTGCCGGTGCCCGTCTGCGCCGCGGCCATGAGGTCGCGGCCCTTGAGCACGGCCGGGATGGCCTTTGCCTGGACAGGCGTCGGTTTGCGGTAGTCGAGCGCCTCGAGCGTGCGCAGCAACGGATCGATCAGGCCCAGGGAGGCGAAGGTCATGAGCAGCAACCAGAGGATGAAAACAAGGCGCGCAGTTTACGCGCAAAAGCGGTGGGAGGTTGGCGGCACCACCGCGTCCTGCGGCGTCGGGCGCCCGCATTCGCCGCGGCGGTCGGCATCAGGATCTGAGCAGCAACCGACCCTCGATCGGCACGTAGCGCGTTGCGGCACGGATCAGCGAATGGGCCGTCAGGCCGGGCGCGCCGTAGGCAGTGGCCTCGACACCGCCCGCGCGCACGCGCTCAAGCAGCAGGTCGAAGTCACCGTCGCCGGAAGCCAGGACGATCTCGTCGACCTGGCCGACGGCATCCAGCACGTCGATGGCGATGCCCACATCCCAGTCGCCCTTGGCCGATCCGTCGCTGCGCTGGATGTAGGGCTTGAGCTTCACCGTGAAGCCCAGGTTGCGCAGGATCTGCTGGAACTGCTGCTGCCGGGCGTCGCCGCGGTCGATGGCATAGGCCTGGGCGATCACGATCTCCCCGCGCGCGCTCAGCTCGGCCCAGAGCGCGGCATAGTTGAAGTGGCAGCCATGAACCTGGCGCACCGTGTAGTAGAGATTCTGCACATCGGCGAACAGGGCGATCTTCTTCACGCGTCGCTCCGGAATGAAGGGCCGACCAGTATGGGGGGCGACGCCTCGGCTGTCGCCGGCGATTGTCGGTTGGGCTAAAGTGCGCGCCTGATTTCGCAGCCATCCCGACCGCCCATGAACGTCCTGTCGATCTTCCGTGACGCCTGTTTTTTCTACAGCCGCAACCTGGCGGCGATCATCCGCCTCTGCCTGCCATGGATCCTGCTGGAAAGCGGGACACGCCTGATCGTCGACCAGCTGCTGGGCAAAGGCGCGATGCCGGCGCAGGAGTTGCTGGTCGGGCTGGTCTTCTACCCCTTCTATGTCGGCGCGTTGATTCTCTATCTCGACGCCCGCAGCCGAGGTTTCGACCCGACGGTACGCGAGGTGCTTGCCAGGGCGCTGCGACTGTGGCCAGCGTTGGCCGTGCTGGCGGGCCTTTCGACGCTGCTGATCATGCTCGGCGCCTCGCTGTTCGTGCTGCCGGGTATCTGGATCATGGTGCGCATGGCGTTCGCCGAATACCTGCTGGTGCTGCGTGGGATGACGCCGCTGGCGGCGCTGAAGGAGAGCTTCGTGCTGACCCGTGGTCGCTTCCTGCTGGTGCTCGGCTGCACGCTGATCGTCCTGCTGCCGGTGTGGCTGCTCGAGGCCGGACTAGCGGCCAGCCTCTGGCACGGCGACACCCCGCCCGGCGCGCTGGCGGTGCTGGTCGACAGCGGACTTGGCCTGCTGCAGCTGCTTGCGACCGTCGTGCTGTTTCGCTGCTACATGCTCTGCAGCGGGCCCGCCGCAGCGGCCGACGAACGCTAGCGTCGGCCCAGGCGCATGGCGGCCCGCCGAGCTAGGCTGAGTCGATCCCACCCGGAGGACACTGCCATGAGCACGGAGAACCCCAGCATCCTGTCCCACGTTTCCCTCGGCACCAACCGCTTCGACGAAGCCTGCCGTTTCTACGATCAGGTCCTCGCGGCGCTGGGCTGCAAACGCATCCTGGCGCATCCCGGCGCCGTCGCCTGGGGCCGCGAGTACCCGGAGTTCTGGCTGCAGACACCCATCGACGGGCGGCCGGCCAATGTCGGCAACGGCACCCACGTCGGCTTCTTCGCCGCGGACAAGGCGGGTGTCGATGCCTTCCACCGCGCCGCGCTGGCGGCCGGGGCAACGGACGAAGGGGCGCCCGGCCCGCGCGAAGACTACGGTGAGCCCTACTACGGCTGCTTCGTCCGGGACCTGGACGGTCACAAGATCGAGGCCGCCTACTGGGACATGGACCTCGTGCAGTCGCTCTACGGCGCCGAGGCGAACCGCTAGCTCGGCCTCATCGCGCTGGGCCAGCGGCCAGTCGCGCTCGCATCAGCTGATCGAAGAGCCGCGGAAAGAGCCGCGCCGCCAATCGCGCTCGCCAGTCGGGACTGGAAAGCACCAGCAAGCGGCGACGCTTCAATGCGCCCTGGTAGATGGCTTCGGCCACGTCCTGCGGCGAGGCCGCGCGGCCGATCACCGGGACCGGCTGCGCGATGCTGGAGCCGTCACCGCCCAGCACTCGCTTGCGCAGATCCGTCTCGGTATAGCCCGGACAGGCCAGCATGATGTGAACGCCGCTCCCCTCCAGCTCGCAGCGCAGCGTATCGAACAAGCCGTGCAGGGCGTGCTTGCTGGCGTTGTAGGCGCCGCGCTCGGGCACCGGGGCGTATTGCGAGCGCGAGCTGAGCACGATGATCTGACCGCGCCGGGTCTGCAGGCTCGGCAGCGCCGCCTGGGTGCAATGCAGCGCGCCGTAGAAGTTCACCGCCATCACCCGCTCGAACACCGCCGGCAGCGTCTCCATGACCCGACTGCGATGGGTGATGCCGGCGTTATTGACCAGCACGTCGAGGCCGCCGAAGTGCTCGATGACCAGCGCCATGGCCCGTTGCACCGCCGAGCGGTCCGATACGTCGCAGCGCAGCCCCAGCGCCTCGACGTTGTGGTGGTCGCGCAGGTGCTGAACGAGACCGTCGAGCGCCTGCTGGTCGAGGTCGAAAATGGCCAAGCGCGCCCCGGCCTGGGCCATCCGCTCGGCCAGCGCCCGGCCGATGCCCGCGCAGCCACCGGTGATCAGCACGACCTTGCGATCGAATACCTTGCTGGCGAATACCTTGCGTCGCATCGAGCGCTCCCGTCGTCGACTGCCTCCTTGCCACCCGTGCCTGCTAGGATTGGGGGCTCCCCTGCTACAGCATAGCCAGCCGCCCATGACTCGCCGCCGTGTGATCGTTCTCAGCCTCGCCAGCAGCCTGCTTCTGCTGCTGATGCTCGCGGCGGCGCCCTGGCTGCTGGCCTGGCGCCCTGCCGCGCACGAAGCCGCGCCCACCGCCTGCACCGGCCGCGCGCCGGCCGTGCTCGCCGGCCAGGCGCTGAAGGTCATGAGCTGGAACATCGGCCATCTCGCCGGCCCGACGCCAACCGGCGAGCGGGTCGAGCCTGAGCGCCTCGAACGCAACCTGCGCGCAGTCGTCGCGACCATCCTCGAGCAGGAACCCGACATCCTTCTGCTGCAGGCGGTGGATGATGGCGACAGCCGAACCGGCGGGGCCGATCAGTTGGCCGCACTGCAGGCCAGCCTAGGCAACCGCTACCCCTGCAGCAGCAGCGCCTTCTACCGCCAGGCACGCTGGCTGCCCTACCCCGACATCTTCGCCAGCGCCGGCACTCGGCTGGCCATTCTCAGCCGCTACCGCCTGGAGCATGGCGAGCGGCTGCAATTGCCGCTTGCCAAGCCGAGCGCCTTCGGCGAACAGCACGCGTTGCAGCGGGTCGAGCTGCCGTTTCGCCGTGGGGGCGCGATCACGCTGGGCAATCTGCTGCTGGACGACGGCACCGACGAGCAGGCTCAACGCCAGGGCGATCAGGTCCAGCGCTGGGTCGGTGGATGGCTGGCGGAGGGCCGAACATTGCTGCTCGGGGGCGATTTCGCCAGCTGGCGACGCCCTCCGGCGCCGGGCCATGCGCCAATCGCCGAGATCCCGGATCTGACCGCGCCCTCGCCGGAAGACCCCTCGCGCGTGCTATCGCCCGGTGCGTCACCGCTGCGCACTCGCATCATTCACAGCGTCGATATCAAACGCCTCGATGCGTTGCAGCCACCGCAGGCCAGCGGGGTTTCGCCGCATGCGCCGCTGGTGGTCCGCCTGCTCCTGCCCGCAGGCGGCTAGACAGCTCGCTGGACGCCGACCATGCTTGGCTGGAGCACACCACAAGGAGCCGTGATTTCCCTTGAATGCCTCGTTCCGGATTTTGCTGGCTGCCCTGCTGGTCGGCCCAGGTCTCGCGATGGCCGCGGTCGAGCCCAAGCGCTCATTGACCGTCGGCTACTACGACTTTCCCCCGGCGATCTACAGCGACACCGCCGGCCAGGCGCGGGGCCCACTCGTCGACCTGACGCGCGCGGTGATCGAACGGGCCGGCTACGCCGCGAGCTTTCGCGCGCTGCCGAGCGCGCGCCTCTATGCCGGCCTGCGGGACGGCAGCATCGACGTCTGGCCGGGCGCGCCGGGCAAGCCCGAACTGGCTGCCGATACCCTCGAGGGCGAAGCGACGCTGACGCATATCAGCCTGAACCTCTACCACCGGGCCGACACGCCGCCGCCCACCTTGCCGCAGGGGCTCGCCGGGCGCGGGGTGATCGTCATCAACGGCTACAACTACTGGCCAGGCGTGAACCGCCTGCTGCACGACCCCGCGCTAAACATTCGGCTGCACCGCACCAGCAGCCACACCTCGGCCTTGCAGATGCTGACGCACCGCCGCGCAGATTTCCTGCTGGATTACCAGGTCCCGGTCAATCAGGCGCAGCAGCAGTTGCGAATGGCCCCACTGCCCTATCAGCGGCTGCATCACGTGCCGATCCGCTTCATCGCCTCGCGCCGTGTGCCGGATACCGAGGCAGTGCTTCAAGCGCTTGACCGCGCCTATGCCGAACTCGTCGCCGCCGGCGTGGACACCAGCCTGCCGGGCGAATGACGGCTCAGGTCCCCCGCGGCTTGGCCCGGGCAGTGGGTTCGGCGACCAGCGGGTCGTCGGGCCAGTAGTGCTTGGGATAGCGCCCCTTCAGATCCTTCTTCACCTCGGCATAGGTATTGGCCCAGAAGCTCGCCAGGTCCTGGGTGACCTGCACCGGACGGCGCGCCGGCGACAGCAGGTGCAGCTTGACGACCTGCCGGCCGCCGGCGATGCGCGGCGTGTCGGCGAGGCCGAACAATTCCTGCAGGCGCACCGCCAGGACCGGTGGTTGCTCGCTGTAGTCCAGGCGAATGCGTGAGCCGGACGGCACCGTGATGGCCACTGGTGCCTGCTCGCCCAGGCGCTGCGGCAGCGGCCAGGGCAGCAGCGTGGCAAGCATCGCGGCGAGATCGAGCTGGGCGAAGTGCGCCAGCCGCGTGACCTTGCCCAGGTAGGGCAGCAGCCAGTCCTCGAGACGTACCAGCAGCGCGGCATCGCTGACGTCCGGCCAGTCGCTGGTGCGGCCCGCATCCAGATCGAGCTGACGCAGCAGGCCGATGCGCGCCTGCCACTGGCGCAGCTCCGGCGTCCAGGCCAGCAGTTCGAGCCCCTTGCGGCGGACCAGGGAGAGCAGCGCCTGGCCCCGCGCGTCGTCATCCAGCCCGGGTAACGGCTCGCGGCTGAGCACCAGCTCGCCGACCCGCCGTTGCCGCTCGGCTCGCAAGACGCCCTCGCGCTCGTCCCACTCCAGCTCGTCGCGCTGACTCACCTGCTCGGCCAGCACCCCGTCGAACAATGTGGAATCCAGCGCCGCGGCGCGGTAGATGCGCGCTTCGCGTTGTCCCTGGCGACTTCCCAACTCGGCGATCACCAGCCAAGGCTGCTTCATCAGTGCATCCGGCTCACCGAATACGGCCGCACGCCCATTGGCCAGCCGGTACTCGCCACCCGCCTCGCGGCGCTGGCGGGCGATTCGGTCGGGATAGGCGAAGGCCAGCAACGCGCCATGCCAGCGATGATCATCGGCATCCGGCGGCGCGGCGGGCGAGGAACCGCGCAGCAGATTGCGGAACTGCCGCGCCAGCTGGCGCACGCGCTGGGCACCGGCATGCCGCCCGGCGCTGCCGTCGAGCAGGCCCAGCCGCGTGGAGATGTCCGCACCATCGCCCCGCTGGCCAGCAGGTTGAATGTCCCGTTCGACCAACAGCGAAGCCAGGTCCGCCGCCAGCGGCGCAAGCCCAAGCGCCTGCCCACGCAGCAACAGATGCGCAATACGCGGGTGCGCCGGCAATTGGGCCATGGCCTGGCCGTGCGCCGTCAGCTGCCAAGCGCCTCGCGCAGTGCGAACAAGCGCTCCGAGACGCTGCAGCAAATCCTGCGCCTGGGCGTAGGCAGCCGTCGGCGGGGCATCCAGCCAGGCCAGCTCGTGCGGTTCCACCCCCCAACGCGCCAGCTGCAGCGCGACGCCGGCCAAGTCCGCCTGGAGAATCTCCGCCTCGCCATAGGCCGCCAGTTGCGCATGCTGATCCTCCGACCAGAGCCGGTAGCAGACGCCCGGCTTCAGCCGCCCCGCGCGCCCGGCGCGCTGGGTCGCCGAGGCGCGTGAGATGCGTCGGGTTTCCAGGCGGGTCATGCCGCTGCCCGGGTCGAAGCGCGGCACCCGCGCCAGCCCAGAATCGACCACGACCCGCACGCCTTCGATGGTCAGACTGGTCTCGGCGATATTGGTCGCCAGCACCACCTTGCGTTGGCCGGCCGGTGCCGGTTCGATGGCCGCGCGCTGGGCATTGAGGTCCAGCTCGCCATGCAGCGGGCAAAGCCTCACGCCGCGCGCCGCCAGCGGCTCGGCCAGGTCGTCGTTGACGCGGCGGATCTCGGCCTGGCCCGGAAGAAATACCAGCAGGCTACCGGGCTGCTCGTCGAGCGCCTGCAGGACGGTCTGTACCACCCGCGGCTCGAGGCGTTCGCCCGTCTGGAACGGCCGGCCCCAGCGCTCGGCCACCGGATGCATGCGCCCCTCGCTGCGCACCACTGGCGCCTCGCCGAGCAATGCCGACAGGCGCTGGCCTTCCAGGGTCGCCGACATCAAGAGCAGCTTGAGCGGCTCGTCGCGTAGCAGCTGACGCGCATTGAGCGTCAGCGCCAGGGCCAGGTCGGCATCCAGACTGCGCTCACGCATTTTGCCATTCGCATGGATTTATCATTAGATACCTAAACCCAGCAAATACGGGATCTTCCACCCCAAAGCAAGGACAAGAATTCGTTGACAATCATCAGCAGCACCCTGTTCTTACCCAACTATCCATTCCGAAAAATTTCGGAGCCCCTAGCCAAGGCCTTTCAAACCCACGCGTCGTCGGAGTTGATTAACGTTCCGCTGAAGCTGCTCGAGTGCTACCTCCAACTCATCGAGGCAGAACTCTCCTACGTCCATCTGTCGAGTCGAAGCTGCGAGCCGATCATCATCGGTTTTGTCGGTGCATTGCGATCAAGAACTTTGGCCGATAGCAAAGAGCCTGTTCGGATTCGCTGGGCTCGACGTTTCGTAGAAACACTTACAAGTCTGCGCGACGAAATTCCAGGCATGCCCAATTTCGACTATTTGATGGCCGACCTCGAAGAAGGGAAAGAACTCTGGGATTCCCAGCAGAAAAAATTGAACCCATTGGCCTTGCGCTATTGGAACGGATGGCAAGTCGACTCCCTAAAAGGAGTACCAAGTTTTCTCGCGCTGGGAGAACTATGGCACTCCCATGGCCCTGAGTTTACAGAAGAGTACTACCGGACATGGAAGACTTTTTCGGCCAAGCAAGCAAGATGCAACATCACATTGTGCAACAAGCTGGCCAGCCATTTATCGAAGAACTCTTTGGAGTGGCCAACTACAACCTTCCAAAACCCAGAAAATATAAAATCATTCTTTTTGCACTTCATGAAGGAGCACTTCTTAACCGCATATAGAGAAAATCTAAATATACCAACCCAGATAAAAACGTGGAACAGGTTCATATCGAACTGCGAAGAGGCCTTTATACAATCAGGAGTTTGGGCAACCCCTTTTGGGGATGGACTACCACGGCCCATCCGCCCCAAACAACACAGAGCGCAAACAAGAGTGTCCGTGTCTGATGAGGGGGTGGAAATCCATGAAAAACTTATCACTAGAGTCCCTCTCGAAATAACTGATAACGAGGCAATAGAAATATTATTCAAAAGTATCCACAAAGACATCGAAACCGTAAAATCCTGGGCAACAGAACAAGCCAATGAACTTTACTCGAGAGTCCAACTTCGTATACTCGCAACCACACGGATAAACTCCTCGGAAATCAAACCTCGAAAAGGCTGGCAGCGTCGGAGTTACGATCACGAATCAATTTGCGCGATTTTTCAAAGCAACGGCTTTCCATCCTCGCGCATGGACTTCGAACACCAATACGGATACACCATATTATCTGCTGATGTCGCAAATATACTTGGACTTCCGGCTGCTGGCACTCTTTATCCCTACCAATGCTTACTGGTAGCAGAGCACAATGAGATCACAGAATCTTTCCTTAAGAATTTTCGTTTGTATGACGACAAAGGTAGAAGATCCGGCTTTGTGAAAACCGACACCGGGTATCAGTTGGTCGGCTTCAAGGATAGAAGAGGTGGAAAGCTAAGCGAGCAGAAAATACAACTAAACGCGAACTCAACAAAGCGAATCTTCGAAGTAATAAAGATCACAGCACCGTTAAGAAAATATCTCAAGGGAATTGGCGACAGCCGATGGAAGGAGTTATTCCTGACCTGCGGGAAGGGTTTCGGTCACCCGCGGAGCGCTGTAATTCCGACTTGGAACAAAGCGCTATTCGATAAACACACACGGATTTTTGAACGACTTGCACAACAATTTTCAAATCATACTTCCTTGAGGGGTACTGAACTAAAAAATTTCTTATCTCGAGTCACCCTTTCTAGTCTTCGAGCCTCATGTGGGGTAGAGGTATATTTAAAAACCCAAAGCGTCGAAGCCATGTCCAAAGCGCTCGGCCACGCAAACCACGACTGCCTGCAACTTTCTCACTACCTGCCGGAGTCAATACTAGCCTTCTTCCAAGCCCGCTGGATAAGAATTTTTCAGCGCGGCTTAATCTGTGACGCGATGAAAGATAGCAGCTTCCTCATAGAGGCCGCAGACTTCGAGACAATGGAAGAGTTAAACCTATTTCTTAAGAACCATGCACTAAAAGACATCCCTGACCACCTGGTCAACCCGGAGAACACTCAAACAACTGAACCCTATTCAGCGAATCAGTACTCAGAGGTCTACATCTCAGTGGATCCAGGGATAATGACCGCCCTCGTATCATTAGAGAAAGCAGTGGCTACAGCGGAACGACCCGAAGAAGTGACAGGAGTAGCACGATACTGGGCAGATCTAACGAAGGCCGTTGTTGCCGAGATCAGAAGGGATAATGACGCACTACTGAAAGACCACCTTTATGTCGCCGAGCAGAGGTGTAACCCCCGCAGAATGGAGAAGTTGATATATGAATGTTGAATTACCAGCAGAGCTAGACTTCCTAAAAGCGTTCTACACCGACCCTAGGACAGAATACAAAAAATCAAGTTGGTTGCTGAGTGATTTCGACTTGCACATATGGAAATATGATTTCAATTTTGCGACCCCCAACACGATCAACTGGGACATTACATTAGACGACGAAACTTCTCTGCTTGCCCAAAAAAACAAGCCATCACTAGACGGGCTAAAGTATTTTTTAACAACATCTACACGTTCTGTTCGAGGATCGGCGATCGAATTAGGTTCACTAGCCGCACAGATGACGATGTTTAACAGGGCCATTCACGTTGCCGATTACATTCTTCTGAATGCAAAAGAATATCAGCTATCCAGATTCGGATTGGCTGGAATCAACAGCCATCACATGAAGAGAATGCTAGACGTCTTCTCAAGCGCCAACGGTTCGGAAGAGTCGGTTTACGAGTGGACCAAGACTATCAGCAAATTTTGTTTAAGCTTAATAAACACTTCCAGTTCTATCGAACTCGATAGCATTCTAGATCAATATCCACGAATGCGCATTGTGACTGACGAACAACTAGATGAGCATCACCTGGAAATACCTTTTGATTTAATACCTTATGCAAGAGCTGCCTTGCATTTGCATGGATATTATAAAAAAAGATCAACTGCTGGAGTCCGCGCCCCTAACACCTTGCAGCTAGCGAAATCGCTTTATGCCAACACACTGAAAGGCGGGCATCTAAAACTAAAAACATTAAGCTCATTAGAATTCTATACTGATAATGAGAGAGAAATAATATCGAGAGAGTATCCCGGTTCATCGGTCAGGACAGGTGACCATGAAGCAATGACATCCGGTCCATTTCGCGCCTACAGATTTTTAACATACAACCTTGGAATTCTTCATGAAATTGGGCTTCCAGCTCCCGAAGTATCAGAGCTGAAGCAGATACTTGATTATGAACCATCACTCTCTGAAGCTGCTCGGTTTCGGACGCTGCCGTACCCAATAGTGAGAGACGCCTTCAGAAAATCAATCGAGTACCATTTCAAGTATGGAGAACTTCTAATAGAAGGTTTCTGCCGCATGGCAGAGCATTGCAACCTCAATGGAATTGCCCCTACGCAACTTACCAATGGAGAGTTACAAGACATTATGCCCCCTGAGCTTATCGACATGGGAATTAGGAAGCTTGGGCTTGTATGTCAAACGGTGTCTATTAGGCACGGCGCACTGAGAAAGCAGTCAAATTACTTCATAGAACTCAGAAATAATGTGGGACTGATTGAGTGCTTACGCATCTATATTGGATGTGTCCAGATGGTAGTTGGAACAATCATGGCTCGCCGAATAGGAGAAATGCTCGATTTGCACTCGACAGACTGCCTAGATAAAAGCGAAAGATGGTTGATCTTCTTAAATAGAAAAAGCACATCCAACCTGTTCGGCATAAGACAACGCCAAGCACGCCCAATCGAACCCATTGCCGTAAAAATGATTAAAAACTTAATTTCCATGCAGCAGAGACTTTTAAAAAGCGGATTCATAACTGAAATGACTAGCCTCTTTGCCCCCCCCCGGACTCCTCGGAAATGCCGGGCTTAGTCAGCAAACAATGTATGCCTACAATAGAAACCTAGACTTGTTGTGCGATTATTTCGAACTACCACTAAATTCAAAAGGAGAAAGGTACTATATCCGACAACATCAACTTCGACGCTTTTTCTCCATGGTATTCTTCCACTCGAGCAGTTTTGGAGGACTGGAGACACTGCAGTGGATGCTCGGGCACACCGACATGCAGCATGTTTGGAATTACATTACTGAGTCCACTGATGGTGCAGTTTTGCGTAGCGCTAAGGCTCAGTTCATAGCAGAAAGCTTGCATAATGGCGATATCACTGCTTACGAAGATCTAGCCGAAATACTAAAAATTCGTTACAACACAGATAATTTTGCTCTAGTAGACACTGCTGAACTTGAAGACGCAATCACCGACATGATAAAGACAGGGAAAGTCCAGATTGAGCCAGAGTTTTTCACAGACGAAACCGGCCAACATATGCGCGTGGTAGTAAAAATTCAGAGCACAGACTAAATGAAAAAAATCTCCGACCTAGAGCCACATGCTAGCTCCACATTAATAACCAGTGAACTTTTAAGGCTAATCTACCGTAATCCTGACTATTTTTCCAAAAACGAGAACATTCTAAAGGCTCTCAGAAGCCAAGGAGCGCTAGCCAAGCTCGAATTCAATTTCGAGGACTCAGGGGCTATAAAGTCAAAATCCCCAATGAGCATCAACACTTTAAAATCTCACGCCAACTTACAGTTCAAGGGAGGATTTAAGGAACTTGATACCCTCCGCCTAGCGGCATTGAGGGCCATTGAAAAGGTCAATAGCAGCAAAGAGGCCACTTCAACAAAACGCACTAAGTCCGGACTTTCGCGACTAGTAACTGAACTAGAGGAGAGACTTGATAAGCAGCGCTGCGCCAACATGGTCCTCCTCCAGGGATTAAGCCTGGCAATTAACGAGTTAAGAAATATACGTAGCAATCTAGATCCCGCTCTACTTGAAAAGCGGGCAAGCGATGCCGTTCAGGCACTTACTGCTCTACTGAGCCTCCCTCCAGAACAGCCACCCCCCCCCTCCCCTTCTTCCGGAGACGGGCGAGTTACGCGACTGGAGGAGTATCGCAAGTGACAAACCACCTTCGCCAACAACTATTTAAACCACTTAAAGAGCTAACACTCTTTAGCTACCATGCGCATGGAAGTACTATAACAAAAGATGGTTCTGGCCTGCCGTTTTGCTGTTGGCCTGATGGCACGCCCAATAACGTCGCAAATCTCTACATGCTCGCACTACGTGACCGCCCTGGCCGAGGTGGAAAAGGCCTATCAAGGCACGGCGGTAAAGGCGGAAGCATTGGGGAGTATGCATCCAAAATAAGCCCACTAGTTCGCTACTGCTTCAGATACCGAACTGACTTTATAGGACTGTCTGACCAACAGTTCTCAGACTTCATTGACGAATTAAGAAAGGAGCGATCTGTCAACGATCCCACTGTAAATAGGCGCACCGAAACTACACTCCTAGCAATTGGTAGGATCTGTCTAGATTTTTTGCAATTCGTAGGACGTCTTTATGGCGACGATGCATTTGTATCAGAGAATGGAACCATCCGCGCCGTAATGAAAACATTTACTATCACAACGCGCTCAGGAAGAACGATAAAGCGGAGTTATCTGCATCACCACTCTCTTCATGTATCTGGAACGCGCTACCACACGCGCGATCCGATCCCGAGCGAACATATAAAGCTTTTGCGAGATTCAGCAAACAAAATCCACCCATCGAGACACCTTCAACTTCGACGGAATCTGGTGATTTCCTTGCTTGAGCATACGGGCGCTCGACGCAGCGAGATAATTGAAATTACCGTTTCGGACATACGTAATGCCATGAACATGTCGTTCCCATTGCTACGTCTGCGAACCTTGAAACGTGGAACCTATTCCGAGCGTTTTATCCCGATTTCAAGAGTGGTACTAAGCGAAGCTAAGAAATATATTCAGTTTGCCCGCAGAATATCTCTTCGAAACTTCAAGGGCACGGATCACGACAGACTCTTTGTTCAAGAAAAGACTGGTAAGCCGCTCGGTGCCTGCAGTATTACGAATGAAATGATTCAACTTAGAAGTCACGCCGGCATCGAAGAAAAAGTCTGTGCACACATGTTCCGCCATGCTTTCATCACCAATCTTTTCGTACTCCTAATCAAAAGACACAAGTTCAAGCAAAAGGACGACTTCAGAAGCGCCCTGCTTAATAGCAAAAAGTTTCTTTACGACGTCATGCTGTGGACTGGCCACGAAGATCCCCTCTCGGTAGAACGGTATATTCATCTTGCATTCGCCAAACTTGATGGATACGAAGACATCGTTTCATCTGCCCATATAATCAGGACTAACCGTATATATGACCAGGCCGAGGAGCTACTTCTGAACGCATTAAAAAATGGTATGCCAGTTGACGAGTACGTGCGTGAACTGGAGAAGCTAAAGCAACTTCGGCAAGAAGATCTCAAGAAAGAGACAAAGGAAGAGGAAGAGAATACGGAGTCAGTCAAAAGCTGGGAGCATTGGCATAATCACCTTTAAATGTTGCGATACAACTCGCTTCACTGCCGAAGCGTCCATAAAGCGCGTGTCTAATGACGACGACGTTTACCGGTCGTTCACTGGGGCGAAAGAGACAATCCGCTCCTGCCCGTGCAAGGTGGCATCCTGAATGCCCGACTCAATCCGTAGGGCTCTGTCCGGATAGATGTCCTTGAGGTTCGTCATCACCTGACCCTTGTCAAGGCTGAAGATCACTTGGCCGTTGTGATCAACCAGGAATGCATGGTCGATGCCGCCAAAGTCCACGACATCTATGATCCTCCACTAGGGTGTCAAGGGTGAACCGTCGCTTAAGTTCCGGAGCACACATTTACAAAGGGCCGAAATCTGCAAAAAACGGGCACGTCGACTCTACGAATGGCAATACGGTAAAACTCGCACGGCCCTAGTACGCCGGTTTGACTGGCACACTCAACAGAGAGCCAACCTGCGTTGCTCTCGAGGCAACACTGGGTTCCGGTTCACACGCCCGCATTGAGCAACAGCCTACGATTTTCGCGGCTTAGCTCTAGCTGTAGCCTGGGCCACAAGCGGGTCCTCAGGCCAGTAATGCTTAGGGTACCTACCTCGTAAATCTTTCTTCACTTCCGCGTAGGTATTGCGCCAGAAACTCGCCAGGTCCTGGGTGACCTGCACCGGGCGCTGGGCCGGGGACAGCAGGTGCAGCTTGACGCCCTGACGGCCACCGGCGATGCGCGGAGTGTCGGCGAGGCCGAACAGCTCTTGGAGGCGCACCGCGAGAACCGGCATCTCGTCGCTGTAGTCGAGGCGGATGCGCGAGCCGGAGGGCACTTCCAGCGTACGCGGCGCCAGCTCGTCGAGGCGTTGCGGCAGCGGCCAGGGCAGCAGGCCATGGAGGATGCCGGCGAGGTCGAGGTTGGCGAAATGGCTGAGGCGGCTGACCTTGCCCAGCCAGGGCTGCAGCCACTCCTCCAGGCTGGCCAGAAGCGCCGCGTCGGAGAGGTCTGGCCATTCGCTGCTGCCCGTGTCGGCCAGGTCCAGTCGGCGCAGCAGCGCCACCCGCGCCTGCCACTGGCGCAGCTCCGCACTCCACGGCAGCAGCTCCAGCCCCTTGCGTCGCACCAGACCGAGCAGCGCACGCGAGCGGGCCTCGTCATCCAGTTCGGCAAGGGCTTCGCGGGCCAGCACCAACTCACCCACTTTCACCTGACGTTCGGCGCGCAGCACACCTTCGCGCTCTTCCCAGTCGAGCAGGTCCTGGCACCTTACCTGTTCGGCCAGAGGGCCGTCGAACAGTGCGGGATCAAGGTCGGCCGCGAGATAGATGCGCTCTTCACGCTGGCCCTGGCGGCTACCGAGATCGGCGATCACCAACCAGGGCTCCTTCATCAGCGCATCCGGCTCGCCAAAGGTGGCTGCACGGCCATTGGCCAGCCGATAATCGGCCCCTCCGGCACGACGTTGCTGGGCAATGCGGTCCGGGTAGGCGAACGCCAGCAGGCAGCCGAGCCAGCGCGGGTGATCCGGATCGGCCACCGGCTCGCTGGCCGGGCCACGCAGGTAGGAACGGAACTGCCGCGCCAGTTGGCGAGCACGCTGCACGCCGCCACGAGCGCCACGCGCTGCCTTGTCGTTACCGGCCAGCAAGGCGAGGCGGCTGTGCAGGTCGGCACCGCCACCACGCAGGATGTCGCGCTCGCCCAGTAGGGCGGCGAGGTCACAGGCCAGGCCGCCGAGTCCCAGGGCGTGGCCACGTAACAGCAGGTGGGCAATGCGCGGATGGGCGGGCAGTTCGGCCATGGCCTGGCCATGGCGGGTCAAGTTGCCATCGTCGGCCAGTGCGCCGAGGCGTTGCAGCAGGTCACGGCCCTGGGCGTAGGCAGCCGTGGGCGGCGGATCGAGCCAGGCCAGTTCATTGGGATCACCAATCCCCCAGCGCGCCAGTTGCAACGCCAGTCCGGCAAGGTCGGCCTGGAGGATTTCCGCGCTCCCGTGGGCGGCCAGTTGCTCATGCTGGGCCTCAGACCAGAGCCGGTAGCAGGCACCCGGCTGCAGACGGCCGGCACGGCCGGCACGCTGGGTCGCGGAGGAGCGGGAAATACGCTGGGTGTCCAGGCGAGTCATGCCACTGGCCGGGTCGAAGCGCGGTACACGCTCCAGGCCCGCGTCCACCACCACGCGCACGCCATCGATGGTCAGGCTGGTCTCGGCGATGTTGGTGGCCAGCACCACCTTGCGCTTGCCCGCCGGTGCCGGCTCGATGGCCGCGCGCTGGGCAGCGAGGTCCAGTTCACCGTGGAGCGGGCAGAGCAGGATCTCTGACCGGCCAGCGAGGCGCTCGGCCAACTGCTCGGCGACGCGGCGAATCTCCGCCTGGCCGGGGAGGAACACCAGCAGGCTGCCAGGTTCATCGGCCAGGGCCTGGAGCATGGTCTGTACCACCCGGGGTTCGAGCGCCTCGCCGATCTGACTCGGCCGCCCCCAACGCTGCTCCACCGGATACATGCGACCTTCGCTGCGTACCACAGGCGCCTCGTCCAGCAGGCGCGACAGGCGCTCGCCTTCCAGCGTGGCGGACATCAGCAGCACCTTCAGCGGCGGTTCGTCGCGCAACAACTCACGGCCGTTGAGACACAAGGCCAACGCCAGATCGGCATCGAGACTACGCAGATGATACTCATCAAATATGAGCAGCCCAACGCCATCTAGGGCAGGATCGTCTTGAAGCCGACGAGTAAGAATGCCTTCAGTCACTACTTCAATTCGAGTCTGTGGTCCGACCTTACTCTCCAAGCGAATTCGATAGCCGACTGTTTGCCCAACGCTTTCTCCCAGCTCGCTCGCCAGTCGCTCAGCTGCGGCTCTGGCAGCTAGTCGACGTGGTTCGAGCATGACAATAGTCTGGTCGGCCAGCCAAGGCTCTTCCAGCAGCGCTATTGGTACTCGCGTTGTTTTGCCTGCCCCCGGCGCTGCCTCAAGTACAACTTCATTACGTGCAGACAAGGCATCTCTTAAAGCGGGCAAAACAGATTCAATCGGCAACAAACTCATGATGGCTCCTAGCTGAGCCACCAATTATAGATACGAGGGAAGCTGTTACGGCACGGCGGTATGTCAATCACGCCCAGTGCACGGCTCCCTTCGGGCCGCTCAGAGATAAACGGGGCCTATTTAAACGGCATGATGGACATCAAGGCCACAGCCAGCATCTGCCCCTTGAACACCTGACGAGGGGGATCCTCTTGCCAGTGTTGCGCCCCGGCTCAGCTGGCTCCGTGATCCGAAAACATCGGATCATTTAACAGCCAGCTGACTAACACCGGATGTAGAGGTCCATGCTTGTCGGCCAATAGGGAAAGCTCTTGCTTGGATCGCTCTTCCACTCGACCAGCCAACCAGACGGCTTCTGCTGTCGGGTAATGCCGAAGTAGATTATTTGCTTGGTACCGTACGTTTTCAGGAAGGCTCGTGTCCCTAGCCAGCTCCTGTAGGAAGTCCCGTGTTTGAACAACGCTACGGGTGCGCTCATGGGCCATCGTCATGGTATTGCTCCTGAAATGTCCGCGGGGAGAGGCGGCTTCTCGTCAACATGGTATGAAGCCTTATCTGCCTGGATAATTGCACCGACTTGCCCACCCATTTGCACTCGACCTGACCAGTCATTTGCATCGAATCTGATCGGAACGCTTCATGTGCCCTGACTCGCAGGGAGCGACCCGCTGCGGTCAGTTGCATCAGGCAAAAGATGGCCAGAAGCGGATGTAGGTCTCTCACGGTAACGCAGTCGACCCCCTTAGAGGCCAAGTCGACTAGTGATCCTAGTTCGAGTCGTAGATGAAGTGGCAAGCCGCGAGTGACTCGGTCGGGGAATAGACCCCATACCGTCCTCGCGGTCGTCCCGTCTCTGAGATCAAGTGAAGATGTTTGCGAGCACGTGAGCTCAATACATAGAGGAGCTTGCTCGCGGCAACGTGCCCATTCGCTTCATTGAAGTGCGGCACCATGCCTTCCACTTCGTGCCACAGCTGAAGAAATCCAGCTCGGAGAACTGAGGTTCGGCACCGCTCCTTGCTCGGTGGCTCGCCTTAACCGCATCGGTACCGGTAGCTTGGCCCATCGCGTGAAATGCCGAGCATTTCGCTCTAGGGGTCTGGCGCGTCGATCAAATAGCCCATCCCACGCGCGGTTTGTATGAGCTTAGGTTCGAACTCATCATCGATTTTTGCTCTCAGCCGTCGTACCGCCACCTCAATCACATTGGTATCGCTGTCGAAATTCATGTCCCATACTTGGGAGGCGATAAGTGACTTTGAGAGCACTTCCCCGCGACGCCGAAGTAATAGCTCAAGAAGTGCGAATTCCTTTGCAGTTAGGTCTATTCGTTTCCCCGATCGCGTAACTCGACGCCTGAGCAGATCGACCTCAAGGTCGAGGAGTTTGAGTATTGTTTGGTTGGGGACATTATTGCCGCGGCGAAGCAACGTACGGATCCTGGCTAGCAATTCGGAGAAGGCAAACGGCTTGATGAGATAATCATCAGCGCCCAACTCCAATCCCTTTACTCGATCCTGAACCCCGTCTCGGGCGGTGAGAAAGAGCACGGGAACCTCATTACCAGCAGCGCGGACTTTCTGTAAAACCTGCCACCCATCCAGGCCAGGCATCATCACGTCTAAGATGAGCAAGTCGTATGTGGTATGAAGCGCGTGCTGAGCAGCATCGGTCCCGTTTTCAACTCTATCGACTGTGAAGCCTGCCTCTGAAAGCCCCTGCTGTAGGTAGGTGCCTGTTTTCGGCTCGTCTTCAGCAACAAGAAGCTTCATGAAAGTATTCCCTCCGGCATTTGGAGCAGTGTGCCGATTGTCAGGGCGTGCAGCCAGTACCTTACAGAAACGTAATGCTCGCATCATCTGTCTGACAGCTTGTAGCGTTAACGTCTACATCAGCAGTTGCTCCCACACTCTGCTTTTTGGCCTTTTCCATGCTCCTTTGGCCTATCGGCGCCTAGATGGCGCCCTTTTTTTGCCCGCTGGAAACAAGACCTATTTGCCTGAACGAAAAGGCACCATGCACGCTACCTGCGCTTTCGCTTGGGCTCACTGCTTTTATGCATTACTGACGAAACCGTAATGTCTAAATCAGGGTTCTGACAGGAACGCTCGGTTAGCTTAGACACAGGACCAAGCCAAAGCCCCTATTTATGGAGCTGCGCTGGGTCTCCCATGTCTTCGAACGAGGTAACAAGTAATGAAATTCTTCAGATCCGTTTCTGTACTGCTCGCCATCGCAGCAAGCTCTTCCTATGCAATGGCAGAAGGTGGTGGTGATCGTACCTTTGCTCGTATGGAGCAGGCTCGCCAAATAGCGATCGCTAGTTATCAGGCTGACCAGAAGGACCAAGCCCAGGAGGTAGCCTCAAAAGCAACTTCAGCGAAGCACGCCCACGCTAATTGCTGAAGCGAAACCTTACGCAACTGTGACCATGCACCTTGAGTATCGTTGCAACCGGATCCTTGCACGGAAATCAAAAGCCATTGCGCAGCTTCCACCTGGAGATTGACATGCTCACAGGCGATTTTTTGGGCGATTTCTGAAGCGCTTTAAGCTTACAAAAATGTAATCCCGCGTCTTTCTTAGGCATGCCATATTTACGATTAAAGGCGAGTCGCTTGATAAGACAGACCGTGCGCGAGTTTCTAAGATCAATTAACGCTGGCAACACCAACCTTACGGCTGGTTTCGGCTTGGCTCCTTAGTTTGATTGGAACCTACACATGCAACGTAAAACCTCTAGGCGAACCTTTGTTAAAGGCTTGACTGCCGCAGGCATCCTTGGCGGTCTTGGCTTGTGGCGAGCTCCGGTCTGGGCAGTGACTAGCCCAGGCCAGCCCAGCGTACTAAGTGGCACGGAGTTCGATCTGCTGATTGGGGAGACGCCGGTCAATATCACCGGCGCGGCCCGGACAGCGATGACTATCAATGGGACCATCCCAGGGCCGCTTCTACGTTGGCGTGAAGGGGATACCGTCACGCTGCGAGTCAGAAATAAGTTGAGCGAAGATACATCGATTCACTGGCACGGCATGATCCTGCCGGCCAACATGGATGGCGTGCCTGGATTGAGCTTCCACGGCATCGCTCCCGATGGCATGTATGTCTACAAGTTTCAGGTTAAACAGAACGGTACCTATTGGTACCACAGTCATTCAGGCCTACAAGAGCAGCTTGGTGTCTATGGTCCCTTGGTCATCGATGCGAAGGATCCCGAACCGTTCAGCTATGACCGCGACTATGTGGTGATGTTGACTGATTGGTCCGATGAGGATCCCGCTCGAATCCTTTCTAAGCTCAAGAAGCAGTCCGATTATTACAACTTCCACAAGCGCACTGTCGGAGACTTCATTAACGATGTGAGCGAAGACGGCTGGGCCGCTACGATTGCGAATCGGAAAATGTGGGCTCAGATGAAAATGAGTCCCACCGACCTCGCCGACGTAAGCGGCTACACCTATACCTATCTAATGAACGGCCAAGCACCCGACGGGAACTGGACCGGCATCTTTAAGCCCGGCGAGAAGCTTCGTCTGCGGTTCATCAACGGCTCGGCCATGAGCTATTTCGATGTCCGCATTCCAGGGCTGAAGATGACTGTAGTCGCAGCCGATGGCCAATACGTCAACCCAGTTAGCGTCGACGAATTCCGCATTGCCGTGGCAGAAACCTACGATGTGATTGTCGAGCCTGCGACCGAGGAGGCTTACACGATCTTCGCCCAATCGATGGATCGCACAGGATACGCCCGTGGCACGCTAGCGGTTGCCGAAGGGCTGAGCGCTCCTGTTCCAGAAACCGATCCTCGACCACTAATCACCATGGACGACATGGGGATGGATCACGGCAGCATGGGCGGTATGGCGGGCATGGACCATGGCGGCGACATGGGCGCGATGGACCATAGCAACATGTCCGGCATGAACCACGGTGACATGCAAGGGATGGGCGACATGGGCGCAATGGCCGGCATGGATCACAGCAAAATGGGTGGGATGTCCGGGATGGACCACTCTGGAATGGCTGGGATGAGCGCAGGTATGCAATCGCACCCGCCCTCAGAGTCCAATAACCCACTGGTGGACATGCAGACCATGAGCCCAACTCATAGGCTGAACGATCCCGGTATTGGCTTACGAGACAACGGCCGCCGAGTCCTGACCTATAGCGACTTGAGAAGCACTTTCCCCGATCCGGACGGCCGTGAGCCCAGTCGGACGATCGAACTCCATCTCACCGGCCACATGGAGAAGTTCTCCTGGTCATTTGACGGTATAGAGTTCTCTGATTCGGAGCCCCTGCGGCTCAAATATGGCGAGCGGGTACGCATCACTTTGGTCAACGACACCATGATGACCCATCCGATTCATCTGCATGGTATGTGGAGCGATCTTGAAGATGAGAATGGAAAGTTCATGGTTCGCAAGCACACGATCGACATGCCTCCAGGTTCGAAGCGCAGCTACCGCGTGACAGCCGATGCGCTCGGGCGTTGGGCTTATCACTGTCACCTACTGCTTCACATGGAAATGGGCATGTTTCGTGAAGTCCGAGTGGACGAGTAAGAGGAACTTTATATGGGAAATTTTACGAAGCGTAAAACTCTTATCGGCAGCGCGTTAATGTTCAGTCTGCTGGGCGTAATGAATATGTCAGCTGCGTTTGCAGAGCAAAAGCATGATCAGCACAAGCAATCATCGGCTTCATCGCAGAATCCAGGCAACAAGCCGGCATCTCAGACACAAGGCACCTCTAACTCAAAAATGAACCACGACGACATGGATCATGGCTCGATGGACCATGGAGAAATGGAGCACGGCAAGATGGATCATGACCCCAAGGCCACTGATACTGAGGTGGATTCGCACCATGACCACTAGACCTTCTCGCTTTGCTCTGATTGCGCTCGGAGTTTCGTTGAGCGCAGCGGCTGGAGGGACAGCCAACGCTGCCGAGATGATGGATCATTCGATGCATCAAACCCCTCCTGCTGAGGCAGCTCAAGCCCCTGCATCTTCAGCGAAGCCCGCAGCTAAGAATCATGGCTCCGGTGGGCAAACGGACCATTCTGCGATGGGTCATGGTGCGATGGACCATAGCACGATGAACCATGGCCAAATGAAGCATGACGATACGCTCGAAATGCCCGGCATGGTTCATCCCTCGTTCATTCCAGTATTGACCGATGCGGATAGAGAAGCGGCTTTCCCTGGTCTTCAAGGTCATACAGTCCATGACAAGTATCTGGCCTGGTTCCTTCTGCTAGATCAACTTGAGTACCAGAACGCAAATGAAGGTAGCACCCTCAGTTGGGAAGCTACTGCCTGGGTTGGTGGCGATATCAATCGGTTCTGGTTTCGCTCGGAAGGTGAGCGAACGAATGGCGTTACTGAAGATGCGGAAATTCAGGCGCTCTACGGGCGTGCCATCAGCCCCTGGTGGGATGTGGTAGCAGGTGTTCGCCAGGACTTTAAGCCCGAGTCGCCGCAGACGTGGGCGGCTTTAGGCGTCCAGGGGATGGCTCTGTATAACTTTGAGGCGGAAGCCACCGCCTTCGTCGGTGAAGGTGGGCAGACAGCAGCACGTTTTGAAGGCGAGTACGACATTCTCCTCACTAACCGGCTGATCCTCCAACCGACTGCCGAGCTCAATTTCTATGGCAAGGACGATCCTGCGCGCGGAGTAGGCGCTGGTCTCGCAAACACAGAGGTGGGGCTCCGCCTCCGATACGAAATCGTTCGTGAGTTCGCACCGTACATCGGCGTCACGTGGAGCCGGGCATACGGTAATACCGCCGATATGGCGAGAGATGAAGGCGAAGACGTAGATGAGGCGCGGTTCGTTGCTGGCATCAGGCTTTGGTTTTAAGGACCCTAGATGAAAAGAATAATTATTAGCTTCGCTGCCTTCTGCGCACTAGGCCTGTTGGTGGTGGCCGGTGTTGTTTTCTCGGGACTAATAAACGTTGCCGCGGATGATCCTCATACGGGAGCCGTGCACGCTTTCTTGGAAACTGCTCGCAATCGCTCGATTGAGGTTCGCTCCGAAGACATAGTCGTGCCATCTCTCGACGATGAAGACCAAATCCGCGCCGGGGCGGGGAACTACGACTCGATGTGTGTGGGTTGTCACTTGGCGCCAGGCATGGCTGAGACCGAGCTAAGCAATGGCCTTTATCCCGCTCCACCCAGCTTGGCTGAAGCAGGGCTATACGATGACCCAGCAAAGACATTTTGGGTCATCAAGCATGGCATCAAGGCCACTGGGATGCCTGCGTGGGGTAAAAGCATGGCTGACCCGTACATCTGGGGGATGGTGGCTTTTCTGCAGAAGCTTCCTGACCTAGATGGAAGAGCGTATCGAGCGCTCGTTGCATCTAGCGGTGGTCACCAGCATGGTGGTGGGGAAACCCCAGCTGGGCACGGTGAGCAACATGGTGAGATGGCCTCGAACGACCACCATCAAGGCGACAGCGGCAGCTCGGATCATCATGGCTCTAGCAGCTCAGGTGGAGCAACCGGCCAATCAGGCTCTGGGCATCATGGCGCAGAAGAAAGCGATGACCATCATGCGTCAGATCAGCCCCAGACGGCAGAGCACAGCATCGACAATGACCGTGTCGATGCGGATGGCAAATCGCCCTCAAAAAACCATGTGCACGCAGATGGGAAGCAACACGAGCACTAACATCCGGTATGTGCGTGCCTACGCGGTTCTGACCGAGGCTCTTAGAAGGCGGCTCAGCAAGCAGGGGGTCGGCCCTAGGCCAGCCTAGTCGACGCAACGGTACCGGAGGGCTTTGCAATTGCTTCCTTTCCAAACGTTAGGCCGCAAGGCTAGTGACTCACGTAGTTAAGCGGCTTTCGCTCCGGCCGTTCCCAATGGAAGCTCCCAGTCGTGGCGACAGGGAGCTTCCCATACCCACTCAATCATCTAGAACAGACTTGCGAAGCCGGCCAGGCAATCTGTTTGACTTATCGCCCCCCAATTGCGCCCGTATAGATCCCCGGTGCGGTTGGACGAACCTTACAGCATTGTAATGAAGTTGGTCGAAACGGGTTCGATAGGAGCCTGTCGTATTTTTGTGCCTGCTAATACGCTTATGGGGTGTATTCGGCTAGTAGGCACCGACGACATACAACTATCGAACCCTGGAGAACGCAATGACAAACTCAATGTTCGCTTCCTGTATCCAAGCTTGTTCGAACTGTGCCCTAGTGTGCGAAACGTGTGCCTCTGCGTGCTTGCGCGAGGACGACATGAAAATGATGGCCCGCTGCATCGAGTTGGACCGTGACTGCGCAGACATTTGTGCGCTTGCCGCTACCCTGATGAGCCGCGAAAGTGAGTACGCCAAGGAGTTCTGTGCCCTTTGCGCCAAGATATGCCGTGCATGCGGTGAGGAATGTGCGAAACATCAAATGGATCACTGCCAAGAGTGTGCCAAAGCGTGCATGAACTGCGCTGAGGAATGTGAGCGTATGGCAGCATAACACCCCTAACTCACCGCTCTGGCACACTAAATTAGCGTTGCCAGAGCCGGTCGAGGAAAAGGAGGTCTCATTACGCGACCCGATGGCCAACACCGTAACGCACTTTATCTTGCCAAAGCATTTACCATATTTCACCGCTAATACTAGGTTAATCAACTTAATGCTGCTAGCGAAAAGCGTTCGAACAACTATCAAGTCGCGGGCCATGCGACCTTATTTTCGCCAAAAAAAAAGCGATAATGGTTTTGCGAACATTCGCATCATAGCGATTGGCTTTGCCGTTATTACAGCGTGCCGTTTTGCGACTCGGCGGCTGCGCCGTTTCCCCGCCTGAAACCAGGCGACCAGCTAGTTTCCGAAACATCTTCCTCATAGTACTGGCATGATACGAGCGGTAGTTTTCGACGTTCGGCACGCTGCTCCAAATAGGCTTGTGACGGCATACTTCCTTCAGCGGGTGCTGAAACTTCGGCTTCACTGCAAGCAACCAAAGCCAGACGAAGCACAGTCTTTGACGACCAAATCGGGTGTGACCGGAGCTGCCGCTTATTTCGACGCATAGTTAAGGCGCTCCAATTGGCTAATGGTCCGTCTGTTTAATTCATTTACCTATTCTTAGTAATTTCGCAATCAGGCTCGATATCACGGGCTCGTCGCACACGAGCCTAAATCTTTGATAAACGAACTTATCGTACGGGCCACTAGTCTCGAATCCAAGCTTGCCGAACTGGCAAACGTTCAACTCTTCGGTGACGCGTTCAAATTTCTGAGACAGCTAAGGCGCCGGACTGAAGCTCGCATTGTGCTCCTACCTAGCGGCCCCTTAGCTATCCCAGACCAGGCTGCTATTGTGTACATTCGATGCGTATGGTGGAGCTTTGCGGTTGGCGCACTAGAACCAAGAGCCTCCAACCTATCGCCGATGATCGAGCAACTTGCTCATAACTACTAAGCCCGACAGCCGCTCATGACAGAGATGGCGCCAGCTCAATGTTTACCTGCATCCCTGGCGGCTGGTCGCTGTAATTGAGCGAGTCCATTCGTAGTGATGACGTCTCCGTGCCGCTTGTAGTCGCATCAGCCGTGCCGAGGAAAAGTCAGTTCGAACGTCGTCCGACCCTCTTTGCTGGCGACGGTAACGTTCCCGTTGTGGAGTGCCATCACTGAACGAACAATAGCTAGCCCCAAGCCTGCCCCACGAGGTTGCATACCTCCCACACGATAAAAGCGGTCAAACAGGTGTGGGATATGGTCCGTTTCAATAGTCGAACCTTGATTGGTTACAGTCATCGTGATGACTTCCGCCTCCCCGTCCAAGATTTCAAGCTCAACCGTGCTGCCGATGGTCGAATGCCGCAACGCATTGGATAGCAGGTTGGAAATGGCCCGTTGGACCATGAGCCGATTCCCTAAAACCATGCCATCGCCCGTTACCGTCGTTGCGACTCCCGCTTCTTCAGCAAGGACTTCGAAATAATCACATACGCGCCTCGCCTCGCTTCCCAAGGATAACCGTTCGAGTTGCAGCGTTGGGGTGGCTTGGCTGGCCTGGGCGAGAAACAGCATGTCTGACACGATTCGATCCATGCGTTCGAGCTCTTCGACCGACGATTCGAGCACTTCCCTATATTGCTCCTTGCTTCGCTCACGCACCAATGTCACCTGCGCCTTGCCTATCAGGTTATTTAGGGGAGTCTTCAACTCATGGGCCACATCGTCCGAGAATTGTGACAGTTGCTGAACTCCGTCATCGAGTCGATGAAGCATTACGTTGAGGCTGTGCGCCAATTCCTGAAGCTCTAGTGGAAGCTGATCGCTGCGGATTCGGGGTGATAGATCCTGTGTCGATACCTTAGTCGCCAAGGCCCGGAACTTGCGAAGCGGTCGCAAGCCATTATTTGCAACCAGCCATCCAGCCAACCCGATCAATATCAGCAGCATCGGCACGGTCACTAAGGCCGAGCGCAGAAATGCAGCCACCAGCCGTTGATCGGCACTGCGATCTTGCGAAAGTAAAAGCGTCATTGGGCCCAGTCCCGGAACCTGGATCTGCTTGCGCCCGGTTAGCATCTGCACGCCATTTCTCGTTGTCCAGCCAAGGTATTCACCGTCTCTGTTCACGAGACCCAGCTGCTCCGGGGCATTGGCGAACCGGCCGATACTGAAAATCGGTGATTTCTCCGTATCGCCGATGACGGTTATCGAAAGGTTGTCATGGCCCAGCACCGTATCGCTCAGCGCATGTTGCCACGATCGGCCCATGCGGGCTTCGGTATCCTCTGCAAGTCCATGATCAATCTGTGCGAGTTTGTCCGTCACTTCCTCCTCGGCGCGCGACTCTAGTTGGCTTACCAGTACCCAGTAACTCATCCCTATCAACAGCGCAACCAAAGCGGCGCCGGTCAGCGTGATCTGTAACGCGAGACGCGATGCTAGACTAAGTGGTTTCAAGGCCGCGCCTCCAGCACGTAGCCCACACCCCGGATAGTGTGTATCAGGCGATCGCCAAAGGGTTCGTCCACCTTCATCCGCAGGCGGCGAATCGCGACATCTACCACGTTGGTATCGCAGTCGAAATTTATATCCCAGACCAAGGTAGTGATTTCGGTGCGTGTCAGAACCTCGCCAGTTCGGCGCATGAGCAGATGCAGTAGAGCGAACTCTTTGCTAGTGAGATCGATACGTTGGCCGTTCCGATAGGCGCGATGCCGGCTCGGGTCCAGTTCGAGGTTGGCAACACACAGGTTACTCGGAAGTGAGATCGGCTCGCCTCGCCGCAGCAATGTTCGAATACGAGCGAGCAACTCGGGGAACTGGAACGGCTTAACCATATAGTCGTCAGCGCCAAGTTCCAGACCGCGGACCTTTTCGTCCAAGCGGCCATTCGCTGTCAGCATGATCACGCGAGTCTGCTTACGCCGTCTGATGAGCTCGAGCACCTCCCACCCATCCATGGTTGGCAAATTCACATCAAGTAGCACGAGGTCATAATCGTTCTGCAGCGCCAGATGAAACCCATCGAGACCATCATCCGCTCGATCTATGTGGTAACCAGATTCGGCAAGACCCTGCTGCAGATATTCCGCAGTTTTTACTTCGTCCTCTACAACCAAAATGCGCATATTTTGAGGTAACTCTAGTTGACGGGGCGCCAAAAAAACATCCATCAAGTGGCTACAAAGTCAAGACGGAGCGACTTGGTCGGAACTGTTCTAAAGAATCTGACATATGCCGCCGTAGGCCGGGGTGGGAACAGTCTAGCGCGGCAGGAGCGCTGGGAAGCTGCCTTACAAATTTTGTAACCTGCCAGTCATCTGGCTCGCTGCGTAAGCAGTACTTACGCAAAAAAAGGCGCCCTGATGGGCGCCTGA
>NZ_JALGRD010000012.1:0-163984 GCF_022810315.1 Stutzerimonas marianensis
ACCTCCTTCCACCACCCCGATCATCCGGCCAGAGCCGCCAGCAGCGCTTTACCTCCGCCCGGCCAGCGCGGCGCATTCTACTCGAATCCGCCCTCCGTGCAAGCCCTTTATCTCGATAACCTATTGATATACAAATGGTTTTTCGAAGAGGCCACGCCGGAGAAGGTGCGCATTATAGGGCGCACGACCAGCGCGTCAACAAATATCTTCGCGCCTCACCTACTACCCTGTCGCCCCACCCCCACCAACGAGCGCTGCACGCTCGGCAAGCGAGCTGTGAGCAACACCGCCCCGACAGTCGCGTACAGTGCCCACCGGCCCGCATCGGCCCTGACTACCCAGAGCATATGCAGAAGCGCCAGCAACAGTATTGGATAGATGCACTTGTGGAGCCGCTTCCAGCGCTTCCCCAATTTGAGCATGGCCCAACGCGTCGAAGTCGCAGCCAGTGCAAGCAATCCCAGCCAGGCAGCCGCTCCAACCGTAATATAAGGACGCTCGAGCACTTCCGTCGGTAGGCTCTCAACATCTAGCCCAAGAAGGAAAAAGAGGTACGCCATCAGATGCATCGAGGCGTAAGCGAAAGACCACAGCCCTAGCTGACGACGCAACGCAATCCAGCCGGGCCAGCCGGAAACCTTCTGCAGCGGCGTCATCGCCAACGAGCACAGTAGAAATACCAATGCCCCCTGCCCAAGGTTATCGACAAGCACCTTCCCCGGGTCCGGCCCGAGATCGCCCACGCCGCCAAGGTAGAGCCAGTATGCAGGCACAAGGGCGCCGATGATAAACACGGCCAACCGCAACCATGGGTAGCGCATCAATATTCCTTGCTCAGATCCATGCCGGCATAGAGCGACGCGACGTCATCAGCATACCCATTGAATAGAAGCGTATCGCGAACGTTGGGACTGAATAGGCTGCCTGGCAATCTTCGTTCGCGAGCCTGTGACCACCGCGGGTGGGAAACTTGTGGGTTCACGTTGGCATAAAAACCGTATTCCTGCGGAGCCATGGTTTGCCAGGTGGTGGCCGGCTGGCTACGTAGGAAACTGATCCTGACGATCGATTTGATACTTTTGAAACCGTACTTCCAGGGCACGACCAACCGCAGCGGTGCGCCATTCTGATTTGGCAAAACCCGACCATACATGCCAACCGCCATCACGGTTAATGGATGCATAGCCTCGTCCATTCTCAACCCTTCGACATAAGGCCAGTCGATGAGCGAAAAACCGGCTCGCATGCCAGGCATTTCCTCTGGCCGACTGAGCGTCTCGAAACTGATGTATTTGGCGTGCGAGGTCGGATCGAGGCGTTTGATCAGGTCGGCCAACGGAAATCCGAGCCACGGGATGACCATCGACCACGCCTCTACGCAGCGCAGCCGGTAGATCCGCTCCTCCAGCCGGGCCAACGAAAAGAGATCATCCAGTACGTAACGGCCAGGCTTCGACACCTCACCATCGACCACTACCGCCCAGGGTTCAGTCGACATTTTTGGCGCGTATCGAGCAGGGTCACCCTTGTTCGGACCAAACTCGTAAAAATTGTTGTAGCTGGTGGCGTCTTTATAAGGCGTGACAGCCTCGCCCTTTACCGTTACCGCTTGCCAACGAACATCAGTCAGCTTGGCATTGAACCATTCAGGCGCGTCGACGCTATCGACATCAGCATATTGACTGCCACTCGCAGCCAGGGTGTGCGACGGTAGTGCGGCAGCCCCCGCTGCCAAGAGCGATCCATGAACGAACCGGCGGCGACTGAGATACAGCGCCTCGGGAGTAACTTCAGATTCGTGACAATCGCTGCGACGGCGGTTTCGGATAAGCATGACGTGCTCCGCTGCCCGTAGGTGGGAACACCACTAGACAGCGGAACAGAAGAGAAATCAACCTTCGACGCGCTTCCGTCGACGCATCAGGAACTGAACGGGACCAGACACGGCATACGCCAGGAAAATCAACAAGAGGATACGCGGGGGATCACTGAACACTACTGCAAAGACCAGCACGACCACCAAGATGGCAACGAAAGGTACTCGGCCTTTCAGGTCCAGGTCCTTGAAGCTGTAGTACTTGATATTGCTGACCATCAAAAGCCCAGCGCCCGCCACCAACAGAGCAAACAACATCACCACCGCAAGCGGGAGATCCACTCCGCGGATACCTGGCTCATCAAGCGCCCAGACAGCCCATACCGAACCGGCGACTACACCAGCTGCCGCCGGACTCGCCAGCCCAATGAACCAACGCTTGTCCACCTTGCCGATCTGAGTATTGAAACGAGCCAACCTCAGTGCGGCACAAGCCACATAAATGAATGCCACTGTCAGGCCCACATTACCCAGACCAGAGAGTGCCCACTCGTAAGCCAGGACAGCCGGCGCAAGGCCAAAGGCCACCATATCGGAGAGCGAATCGTATTCCGCACCGAAAGCGCTTTGCGTATTCGTCAAGCGCGCCACCCGACCGTCCAGGCTATCAAGGACCATCGCGACAAAAACGGTGGCTGCCGCAACGTAAAAATTACCGTTGATCGCGGTGATGATGCAGAAGAAACCGGCGAACAGATTCGCCGTGGTGAACAGGTTGGGCAGCAAGTAGATGCCACGATGCCTGACCTTGCGCCCTTCTGAGTCCTGAATTTCCTCGACGTGCTCGTCGATCGGGAGCAGGCTCTCGGGCTCGACGGAATTGTTCGGCTCTTCGGGACGCTCATTCATGCACTTCACCCTACAGCTGCTTTAAATATTTTGGACCGGCGCCGGCTATGCGGGTTCACCCGGCACCAGCGGCGCTTTTATATCAGAGTTCTACTGGCATAACGAAAGAACGCGGCCTGGGCCGCGTTCTAGTCATCCAGAACTGCCGTCAGTTCTTGGTTTTGTCGACGATCTTGTTCGCCGCGATCCAAGGCATCATCGAACGCAACTTTTCGCCCACGACCTCAATGCCGTGAGCCGCATTGTTACGGCGATAAGCCGTCATAGACGGATAGTTGGCAGCGCCCTCGGTGATGAACATCTTGGCGTATTCGCCGTTCTGAATCCGCTTGAGCGCATTACGCATGGCCGCACGCGACTCGGCATTGATCACTTCCGGGCCGGTTACGTACTCGCCGTACTCCGCGTTGTTGGAGATTGAGTAGTTCATGTTGGCGATGCCGCCCTCGAACATGAGGTCCACGATCAGCTTCAGCTCGTGCAGGCATTCGAAATAAGCCATTTCAGGGGCGTAGCCCGCTTCCACCAGCGTTTCGAAGCCCGCCTTCACCAGCTCGACGCAACCGCCACAAAGAACGGCCTGCTCGCCGAAGAGGTCGGTTTCGGTTTCGTCCTTGAACGTTGTTTCGATGATACCGGTGCGACCACCGCCCACACCCGAAGCGTAGGACAGCGCTACGTTCTTGGCATTGCCGGAGGCGTCCTGATAGATCGCGATCAGGTCAGGAATACCGCCACCCTTCACGAATTCGGAACGGACGGTGTGGCCCGGAGCCTTGGGCGCGATCATGATGACGTCAAGGTCGGCACGCGGAACGACCTGGTTGTAGTGGATCGAGAAGCCATGCGCGAACGCCAGCGTTGCACCCTTCTTCAGGTTCGGCTCGATCTCGTCGCGGTACAGCCGCCCCTGGAACTCGTCGGGCGTCAGGATCATCACCACGTCGGCGGCCGCTACAGCAGCAGCTACGTTGTCGACCTTCAAGCCATGGGCTTCGGCCTTGGCCACCGAAGAAGAGCCAGCACGCAGGCCGACCGTCACGTCCACCCCCGAATCCTTAAGGTTGCAGGCGTGGGCATGACCCTGCGATCCGTAGCCGATGATCGCTACTTTCTTCCCCTGGATAATGGAAAGATCGCAGTCTTTGTCGTAGAAAACTTTCATGGTGATACCCCTGTTGCCGCCCATTCGGGCCATTCGATAAAAAGAAATTAAATGCTCAGCACTTTGTCGCCCCGGGATATCCCGGTGACACCGCTGCGCACGACCTCCAGGATCGACGTTGTGCCGATGGCCTGAATGAAACTGTCCAACTTGTCGCTCGTGCCGGCCAGCTGGATGGTGTAGACGTTCGAGGTCACGTCCACGATCTGGCCGCGAAAGATATCAGTGGTGCGTTTGACTTCGGCACGCTGGGCGCCGGTCGCTTTCACCTTGATGAGCATCAGCTCGCGCTCGATGTGAGCGCTTTCCGACAGATCCACCAGCTTGACCACTTCGATCAGCTTGTTGAGGTTCTTGGTGATCTGCTCGATCACCTCCTCGTGACCGATCGTAGTCAACGTCAGACGCGACAGCGTGGGATCTTCCGTCGGTGCGACCGTGAGGCTTTCGATGTTGTAATTGCGTTGCGAGAACAGACCGACCACGCGGGACAGCGCGCCTGGCTCGTTTTCCAGCAACAGGGAGATGATGTGTCTCATGATCAGGTCCGCTCCGTCTTGCTGAGCCACATGTCGCGCATGGCGCCGTCTTTGATCTGCATCGGGTAGACGTGCTCGCTGGTATCCACGGCAATATCGAGGAACACCAGGCGATCCTTCATTGCGAATGCCTCCTCCATACGCGGCCGCAGGTCCTTCAAGTCGGTAATGCGCATGCCGACGTGCCCATAGGCCTCGACGAGCTTCACGAAGTCAGGCAGCGACTCCATGTAGGAATGGGAGTAGCGGCTGTTGTATTGCATGTCCTGCCACTGCCGGACCATCCCCAGCGCACCGTTATTCAGATTCACGATCTTCACCGGCAGGTCGTACTGCAGGCAGGTCGAGAGTTCCTGGATGTTCATCTGAATACTGCCCTCGCCGGTCACGCAGGCGACATCGGCGTCTGGGAAGTTCAGCTTGGCGCCCATTGCGGCTGGAAAACCAAACCCCATTGTCCCTAGGCCACCGGAGTTGAGCCAGCGATTCGGCTTGTTGAACCGATAATATTGCGCGGCGAACATCTGATGCTGCCCTACATCGGATGCGATGTAGGCCTCGCCCTTGGTGACTTCGCACAACATTTCAACAACCGCCTGCGGCTTGATGATGGTGCCGTCACCCTTGTCGTACGGGAACAAGCCGCGGCTACCGCGCCACTCTTCGATCTGTTTCCACCAACTGGCCACCGTCTCGGCGTTGGGCGCCTGACCAATCTCCTTGACGATCGCGACCATCTCGGTCAGCACGCTGTCGACCGGTCCAACGATCGGAATATCGGCCTTGATCGTCTTGGAAATCGAGGCGGGATCGATGTCGATATGGATGATCTTGGCGTTCGGGCAGAACTTGGTCGCGCCGTTGATCACGCGATCGTCGAAGCGAGCGCCGACCGCCAGGATTACGTCGGAATGGTGCATCGCCAGGTTCGCCGTGTAGCTCCCGTGCATGCCCAGCATGCCGACGAACTGACGATCGCTACCCGGATAGCACCCAAGCCCCATCAGAGTATTGGTCACTGGCAGGTTGAGCATCTGCGCCAGCTCGGTCAGCTGAGAAGAAGCGCCACCCATGACAACGCCGCCACCTGCATAGATGATCGGGCGCTTGGCTGCCAGCAGCAGCTCGGCAGCCTTGCGAATCTGGCCGGAATGACCGCGCACTGCAGGGCTGTAGGAACGCAGCTTCGCCTTCTTCGGGTAGACGTATTCGAACTTCTCGGCGGGGTTGGTCATGTCCTTCGGAATGTCCACCACGACCGGACCGGGCCGACCCGACTGCGCGAGGTAGAAAGCTTTCTTCATCACCTCGGGAATTTCCGAGGGATGCTTGATCATGAAACTGTGCTTAACGATTGGCCGGGAGATACCGATCATGTCGGTCTCCTGAAACGCATCGGTGCCGACCATGTTGCTCGCGACCTGGCCGGAAATGACGACCATCGGAATCGAGTCCATGTAGGCAGTGGCGATACCGGTGATCGCGTTGGTTGCACCAGGGCCGGAAGTCACCAGCACGACGCCGGCCTTGCCGGTTGCGCGGGCGTACCCATCAGCCATGTGGGTTGCGGCCTGCTCGTGCCGGACAAGGATGTGCGTGACTTCTTTTTCCTTGAACAGCGCATCGTAGATGTGCAGCAAGGCGCCGCCTGGATAGCCGTAGATGTACTTAACGCCTTCGTCACGCAAGAAGCGGACGACCATTTCAGCGCCGGATAAAAGTTCCACGTTGTTCACCTCTAGAACGCCAGTTAGCCGCTCCGCGTCGGACCGGCCAGAAAGTAGGTTTACTGCCAAACAGCGGCGTGAGCGACGGTGGTCGCCGACTACGTCAGCTGCTGACTTGGCAATCAGGAAGGTCCCAAAGTGTTGCGGGACGCTCCTCCCAGCGCGAGGTAACGCGTTGCGGGTGTAGCAAGTCGGCGCGGGTGAGCGCCTATCGAAGGACTGAGTGCAGCACTTGGCCGGGCACTCAGAACGGCAAGCCCTGAATTGTTCGGATTAGATACCGGCAAGTCAAGCCCGCTATCGGCGTTCGACAGCTTTCACCTGTGATGCAGCGCAGCATGAGCGGTCAGCGCTTTTGCGTATAGTAGGGCCAGGTTTCGCATCCAGGATAGGGACAAGCATGCGTTCGAGGATTCTTGCGGGTGGGCTGCTGCTCGTATTGAGCGGTGGTGTTATGGCAGGTCAAATCTACAAGTGGGTGGACGCACAAGGCGTTACGCACTTCGGCGCGCAGCCGCCGGCTGGCCAGGCCGCCGAGTCGTTCAGCACCGCCACCCCCGTTCCGAAGCCTGTCAGCACGCCGCCAGCGGCTGGGTCCGAAACCGAACCGGACCAGCAGGCGATCGATGAAAAAGTGAAACGCGAGGTCGCCAGGCAAGAGGCGGATCGCAAGAGCTACTGCACGACCCTGCGCACCAATCTGGCGCAACTGGAAAACAACCCCAGAGTACGAATCGAAGAAGCCGGACAGCTCAGACGGCTGGGCGAGGAAGAACGTCAGCAGCGCATCAGCGAAACGAAACAGAAAATCTCAGACACCTGTTCCTGATTCGGTGAGCTGACACGCTTGACCGGTGGCGACCGTGCCTCTCAGGCGGGATGGCCACCGATCAACTGATCGAAACGTTCCAAGGCTTCCATGAGGCGCGACACCCGCGCCTGGTCGTTCTGGTACACCATTTCCGCCATCGCCAGAATGCCGGAAACCGAGGGAAGTGCCCGCCCCTCTTCCAGGATGGTCTTCATCCGTGGAAGAAAGATCCATTGCAGCCATTGCTCAAACGACAGCGTGTCCACGCAGAACGGCTCCTGACTGGCGAGTGCTTCGGGGCTCGGCGCCTCCATAGCCCAGGCGCCCAGGACACGCAATTCCCGCTCGATGAGGAGCAGCTGTTCGGCCAGCGCTGGCACGCGGCGGTCCATCACAATCGGACCTTGGCACGTTCACGCGCCTGAGCTGCGCCAGCCGCGTCACCCTGGCGCTCACGGGCCTGAGCGATGAGCTCCCACAGGCTCGCCTGCAGAGCCGGTCGCTCAGCGGCATAACCCAGGGCTCGGCGCGAAAGCTGCTCCGCCTGGACCGCATCCCCTTGCGCAAGACGGACCTGCGCCAATCGATAGAGCACCTGCGGCTCCCGAGGAGCGATCCGCTGCGCGCGTTCCAGACTCGACGCAGCACCGTTCAGATCGCCTCCGCCCTGTTGCTGCTGGGCGGTCGTCAGCAATGCCAGTACAGGCCCATCCAGTTGCTCATCCGCCGAGAGCGTGCCGGTGGACGGAATACCGCTCGGCGCCGGGCGAGGTGCAGGAGCGGGTTGTGCAGGTGCCGCTTGTTCAGACGCGCTCGGTGAAGGTACCGACCCACCGGACCATACGGATTCAGGTGCCGCGAAGGTCTGCAATGGCTCCGAGCTTTGCGGCGGTACCATGACCATGACCTCCGAGTCTTGTACAGCCGTTCCAGAGGCGGCCGCCGGGGCCGCAACCGAACCACCGGCCCGCCGCGACGACACCTCTTCCGACACCGGTGCACCGGCGTCAACGACGGGGATCGCGCCACGCTTGACCGAAGCGCAACCCTGCACCAGCACTAGGCCGGCCACCAGCGCCATCCAATATCTTTTCACTCTTTCGTCCTCAAGAATCTAACGCAGCAGTTCGAATCAGGGCAGCCAGCCGCGCACCCAGTCCATGACGGATTCGGCAGGGGCGCGCAACCCGCAGCCAGGGCCGGGAGCCGGTTCGCTGCCACGTATATATGGCATCTGGACAGCGTCGGGGCAGTTTTCCGCCGACCCCTGACCTGTGCGGGCGTCCACCCAGGCCATCACGACATTGCTTGGCGTCGGGGTTTGCAGGGGCAGTGGGTCGGCCCGACGCATGAAATCCGCCCAGACCTGCAACGCACCAGTCGCCCCCGTGAGGCTGGTCTTGCCGTTATCGTCTCGACCAAGCCAGACAACTGCGAGCAGATCCTGACTGAAACCCGCGAACCAGCTGTCACGCGAATCGTTCGTCGTACCCGTCTTGCCCGCCAATGCCAGTGATCTGGGCACGTGGTTATAGACGGATCGGCCAGTGCCCTCGAGCATCGTACGCTGCATCGCGTATTGCGTAAGGTAGATCGCACCAGCATCGAAGCGCTGCTGGATCTTGAACGGGTAACGACTCAGCGGCTCACCATCGGCCGCAACCACGCTGCGAATAGCACGCAACGGTGTGTTGAAACCACCGTTCGCCAAGGTCTGGTACATGTCGGCGACTTCGATCGGCCGCAAACCGCCCGCCCCGAGCAGCATCGACGGATAAGCCGGCCATTGCGGAGAGGCGCCTAGCCGCTCGAGCGTGCGCAGCACGTGCGGTACGCCAAGGTCCATGCCAAGGCGAGCCGTGGACAAATTGTACGAGTTGGCCAGCGCCTGATAGAGGTAGACGGTGCCGTGGGCAGTACGCCCGTAGTTCTGCGGCTTCCAGACCTTTCCATCGGCACCCTTGACGGAAAAGGGTTCATCCTGCAGCAAGCTGGTCAGGGTGTATTCGCTGGGTTTCTCCAGGGCGGCGAGGTAGATGGCAGGCTTGATCAACGAACCGATCGGACGCGACGCATCCAGCGCACGGTTGAAACCGGCGAATCCGGGTTGACGGCTTCCTAGCATCGCTTGAAGTTCCCCGGTTTCCGGATTGGTTACCAGCATCGCGCCTTCCACACCTTCTGCAGCCTTGCCCAGCCGCTTGAGCGTCTCGCTCATGGCTTTTTCAGCCTTGAGCTGAAGGATCGGATCGAAACTGGTGAATACGCGGAGCCCTTCCTCGGTCAGGTCCTCGTCGCGATAGTCCTCGCGCAGCTGCCTTTTAACCAGATCGAGAAACGCCGGATAGGAACTGTCGGCCATGCTGCCCCGCTGGGTGACGCCTAAGGGCGCCTTGCGTGCCTGGGTGGCCTCTTCCGCGCTGACCACCTGCTGTTGTTCGAGCAGGTCGATCACCAAATTGCGACGCTCCAACGCCCGCTCCGGATGACGACGCGGGTTGTAATAGGTCGGCCCCTTGACCATGCCGACCAGCAGAGCGACGTGTTGAAGCTTCAATTCGGCCAGCGGCCTGCCGAAGAAGTATTGGCTAGCCAGCCCGAATCCATGAATGGCGCGGCGCCCATCCTGACCGAGGAACACCTCGTTCAGATAAGCCTCGAGAATCTCGTTCTTGTCGTAATGCAACTCGAGCAACACGGCCATCATCGCCTCGGTGGCCTTGCGGCTGAGGCTGCGCTCGTTGGTCAGGTAGAAGTTCTTCACGAGCTGCTGTGTCAGGGTGCTGCCGCCCTGGCGCACCGCTCCTGCCGTCAGATTCACCCAAACGGCGCGGGCGATGGACTTGGGCGAGACACCGAAGTGCTCGAAGAACTCACGATCCTCGACGGCGACCAAGGTCTCGATCAGATACGGCGGCACCTGATCCAGCTTGATCAGGATGCGGTCCTCGTTGTGCGCTGGATACAACCCGCCGATCAACAGCGGCTCGAGCCTCGCGACCGGCAGGTCGCTACCGTCCGACTGCGCCAGACCCGCCACGAAATCGCCGGAAAAACGAACACGAATACGCCTCGACTCCTCGAGCCCTTCGTAGAACTGAAAACCACGGGTATGCATTTCCACGGCATTGGCAGCAACAGAAACCGAGCCAGGACCGCTGAGCGCGCGCTCGCGCCGATAGCCCAGCGCGTCCAGCTCCGCCAGGAAATCGTCCTTGTGCAATTTCTGCCCGACAAACAGCTCCAGCGGACGTGCGTAGACGCTGGCAGGGATGGTCCACCGCTTGCCGGAAAACTTTTCCTGCACCACCGCATCGAGATAAACGGCGATACCGGCGAGTATCACCAGCGCAACGATGGAGAGTTTGATGGCCCAACCCAACCAGGGGCGTGACCCACCGGAACGGCGTTTGGGGCGAGAACGAGCGGAGCGAGATTTAGTCATGGCGGCGCATTATACGCACTTCCGTTTCAGTGCAAGACGCCCTCCCGGCGGTTTGCACGCTCACGAGGGATCGACATAATGGTGCGCTTTCAGACTGTGTGACCTATGTCCCGATGTGCTCACACGCCCGTCCAACGCCTCGAAAGGAATGACCGTGAGCCAAGCATTGATCGCCGCGCTGCAAAACCCAGCCCTTTATCCACACCCGGTGGATGGATTCAAGGTGATCGAAACCCATATCTCCTGGGTCATCTTGACCGGCCGCCATGCCTACAAGATGAAGAAGCCAGTCGATTTCGGTTTTCTCGACTTCACCACACTGTCGGCGCGCAAGCATTTCTGCGAAGAGGAGCTGCGCCTGAATCAACGCATGGCGCCAGCGCTGTACCTGCAGGTGCTGCCGGTAACAGGCAGTATCGAAGCACCTAGCATCGATGGCGACGGGGAGCCGATCGAATATCTCTTGCAAATGAGCGAATTCCCGCAGAGCCAGTTGCTTGCCGAGGTGCAGGCCAGAGGTGAGCTGGGCGATGCGCACATCGATGCCCTTGCCGAACAGATCGCCCGGTTCCACATGGAGATTCCCCAGGTCCCGACCGGTCACCCGTTGAACAGCGCTGACGCCATCGTGGCGCCCATGCGCCAGAATTTCGAGCAGATCCGGCCATTGCTGAACGAGCCGGGTGATCTGCAACAGCTCGACGCACTCATGGACTGGACCGAAACCAGTATCGCGCGGCTCCAACCTCTGCTCGAGGCGAGATGCCAGGGCGGCTTCATCCGAGAGTGTCACGGCGACCTGCACCTGGGGAATGCCACCCTCATCGATGACAAGGTCGTGCTGTTCGACTGCATCGAGTTCAACGAACCCTTCCGCCTGATCGACATAGCGTCCGACGCCGCGTTCCTGGCAATGGACCTGGAGGATCGCGGGCTGAAATGCCAGGCGCGTCGCTTTATCAACGGCTGGCTCGAGCACACCGGCGACTACGCGGCGCTGGAACTGCTCAACCTGTACAAGGCCTATCGGGCGCTGGTGCGCGCGAAGATCAGCCTGTTCCGCCTCCACCAGGAGCAGGATCCGGTCCAGCGCCGGGTAGTCCTTCGCCAGTACCGCAGCTACGCGAACCTCGCCGAAAGCTACAGTGCGATTCCTTCGCGCTTCCTGGCGATCACCCACGGCGTATCGGCCGTCGGTAAAAGCGGTGTAGCGTTGCGCCTGGTCGAGGCCCTGGGTGCACTGCGGCTGCGTTCGGATATCGAGCGCAAGCGACTGTTCGGCGCCCAGGCGACCACAGCTGTTGGTCAACTTGACCGAGGCATCTACGATGCAGCCTCGACCGAAGCAACGTACCGGCGCCTTCATGAAATCGCCGAGCGAGCGCTGAATGCGGGTTTTTCCGTGGTGATCGATGCGACCTATCTCAAACAGCAGCCACGCCAGGCGGCGTGGCAAGTGGCCGAGGCCACCGGCGTTCCGTTCATGATCATCGACTGCCATGCGCCCGACGCGGTGATTGCCGAGTGGCTGAGCCAGAGACAGGCACAAGGAGGCGACCCCTCCGACGCTACGCTCGAAGTCATCGAATCACAGCAACGAAACCGTGAGCCGTTGACCGATGATGAGCGGTTGCTGGCACGGCGCGTTGACACGCTTGACGCCTCGAGCCTGGATGAACTTGTCGCCGCCATCCGGACGAAGCTGCCTGGTCTTTGACTACTCGATGCGGCGCCAGGCAGAACCGGGCGTCGCATCTATACTTGCGCAGGCCTGCCTGCGGAAATTAGCCATGCCAAACCGTTCAACAACCCCGCAACCGGCCCGTTGCCATGAGTGACAGCGTCCGGCTCTTCTCGATCGATTCGGGCCAGTACGCCCAGTTTCGGCCGACCTATCCCGCATCGCTGTTCACCTGGCTCGCCGAAAAGGCCCCGCGACATACGCTGGCGCTCGATGTGGCTGCCGGAAGCGGGCAGGCAACACTGGGACTCGTCCCACGGTTCGATACCGTCCTGGCCTGCGACGCCAGCGTCACGCAATTACAGGAAGCGTCAGGCTGGGCCACCGCCAAACGCTTCGCGGCGAACGCCGAGCGTTTGCCGCTGACCTCCGGAACAGTCGACCTGCTGGTCGTGGCACAGGCCCTCCACTGGTTCGCCACGCCTGTTTTCTTTGCCGAAGCCCGGCGCGTCCTCACGGCCGATGGCCTGTTTTGCGCCTGGTGCTACGGCCTGCTGCGTCTTACGCCCCGGATCGACGCAATCATAGATCACCTCCACGGCACGACACTCCGGGGCTATTGGCCAGACGGCCGCGCCAGCGTTGACGCCGGGTATCGCGACATTCGACCTTCGGTCCCCTTTCCACTCATCGAACCACCCGCGTTCTTCATCGAAGCACATTGGCGCCTGGACCAGCTGCTAGGCTACCTGCGCACCTGGTCAGCCGTCAGGCAATGGCAGCAGATCCACGGTGAAGACCCGATCGAGGCTATCGCAGCATCGCTTCAACACCTTTGGGGTAATCCCGAGCGCGAGCTCGACGTACGCTGGCCGCTGCACTTCATAACTGGCTATCCCGGTGCACAGGAGACACCATGCCCGACGAACTGCTGACCCTGAAGAACCTGGGAAAGACGTCCGCCCAATGGCTGCACGCCTCCGGCATCCACACGGCCGAGGATTTGCGCCGAATTGGTTCGGTGAATGCTTATCACGCGGTGAAATCAAGAGGGTTTGGCGCCTCGCGCGTGTTGCTCTATGCGATTGAGGGCGCATTGCGTGACGTCAGCTGGAAGGACCTACCCGACGTGCTGAAGCACGAACTGAACACCAACTTCGACAGTTGCATTCACGGCAACAAGAGCTAGCTCACAACCTCCACGCCGCGCGATTTACTCGCCGATAGCCGCCGCCTTATTGTCTGCGCGCGCACCGCTTTAATTCATCGTGGGCTCGCTCAAGGACCGTCGCCATGTATTTACTCGGGGAACAACCGGCCTACGCCGACCGCCTCATCAACCGCCTGCAGGGAATCCCCGCCCAGCTTCTCGAAGGCCTCGCCCCTTCTGGTGCTCCGATCGAAATCAAGGGATCGAATGATCTGGGTAGCCAGCTGCCGGAGCAGCAATTGTTCGTCATCGAGAGCGGCCTGCTGCATGCGCTTGTCGATGACCGCCCCCTCTTCTACCTCCAGGAGGGCGATCTGCTCGGCCTTCGGCAAGGCATCGAGCTGCCCCAATGCCGGTATCGCAGTGACGAGTCCATACGACTGATCCCTTATGCCCGCAGCGATGTATTCGCCCATATCCACGCTGATCAGCAGCGCCAGGAACTCTTTACCGAGTACCTGATTGGCCAGACTGCCCTGCTGTCCGATGCGCTGGCTCGGCTCAAGCAACCCGAGATCCACCCGACTACCGGCTTCCAGCATTTCGCTGTGGGCGAGGAGCTGATTCGCCAAGGCGACGAAGCCGATAACGTCTTCGTCATCATCGAAGGTCACGCCGAAGCGGTTGTGGATGGACAGAAGGTTGGTGATGTCCAACGTGACGAGATATTCGGGGCCATGGCCGTTTTCACCCGCGAAAAGCGCAGCGCCACCGTGGTCGCGACAGAACCCTGTACGGTCATGATGATTCCCAAGGATCAGTTTCTTAGCCTGATGCAGAGCAATCCAAAGATTGCGCACAGCCTCATCGAGAGCATGGCCCGTCGCATCGACCTCCTTAACAAGGAAGTCACTCAATTACGTCTGCCGATGAGCGCCTGAACCCTTCGCCTCAGCCCGACGAACGGTGACAAAGAAAGTACAGTTTCGCGGTTGACTGTGAAATGAGAATTGTTATTATTATCGCAACTGATCGCGAGATCAGTCGATAAGCTGGAAGGCCAGGCAGTCGGACTTTCAGGTTATCTCCTCATCAGGCTAATCACGGTTTTTGACCCGGCTCTTGCCGGGTCTTTTTTTGCCTGCTAACAAAGCATCACTTACTGCGCCTCGCGCCTGAAGCGGGCGCAGTGATCGACATACGGCTGGGCTGGCGTGAACCAGACGAAGTCCGCCTCCTCAGCGCCTACCGTGTCGCCCACTTCAGCCAATAGCAGTACCTTCGATTCATCCGACTGCCTGGCGTCAAGGTGCAACGGCACCCCCAGGTCCCGGCGTACATGGAAGGCTCCCGCGATCAGCATGGCCGGCAAGGGGGCCTGGCTCATCTGACGCGCCATACGCCGGTCACGCTGTTGTTGCACCGCGAGCATGGCAGGCAGCTGACCGTAGGGCAGCAGGTCGCAATGCGATTGACGGATCTGCTCGAGCAGCACGGATTGGACCTTCGGCTCTGCGGCTCGCCCGTCGACTTCGGGCTGCCCGCGGTAGATTTCACTGATCTCGCCCCGATCAAGATTCGCCTGCAG
The DNA here is from genome assembly GCF_022810315.1 of Stutzerimonas marianensis. Lineage (NCBI taxonomy): Bacteria > Pseudomonadati > Pseudomonadota > Gammaproteobacteria > Pseudomonadales > Pseudomonadaceae > Stutzerimonas > Stutzerimonas marianensis. Next base: position 14,832 of record NZ_JALGRD010000012.1, read on the forward strand.
CAGGGGGTAAGTCTGGTGCAATGCGTATTCGACCAGCGGACCGTACTGCCTCCAGTCCCAGCCGTCCTGCCAGGCCAGCGCCACCGGCACATCCACTGGAGGCTTGCCCTCGGCGAAAAGAGTCTGGACCCGCCGAACCCGATCCTGCTGGTCCGGGCTGATCATCTCCATCAAAAGACTGCCCTGCTCTCGACGCTGGGCCAGTGCCTGCAGGAGCCAGAGCTGCAACGCGTGGTGATCCGGATTGTCGTGCCGCTCGCCGATCAGCAACAGGTCCGCCTCGGCCAGGTGATCGACGAGCTGCGCAGGGCTCAACGTCGTGTCGCCTCGCAGATCCAGAATCTGCCCGACGTCAGGGTGATCGAGCCCCTCGGGACTCTGCCACGCCGGAAGCGGAGGCACGGTCTGGCACGCAGCCAGGGCGACAAACACGACAGGGAATAGGAAACGCATCGGGACTCCATCACGGGTGGGCTCGGTGTCTGATGCTAACCAAACCCGAACCGGCACGGCCAAGAAACGCTGCGTCGCCTGCCCTGACACAACGCGGATCCTGAGCGACAATCGGCATTTGCCAGGAGCGACCATGATTCGATTATGCGCCGCAGACGAGCTGCTCGAAGGCCACAGCAAAGGCTTCGACGTGGAGGGCCAGCGCCTGTTCGCCGTACGCAAGGACGGCGCGATCCATCTCTACGAGAACAGCTGCCCCCACCGAGGTGTTCCCCTCGAGTGGCTGCCCGACCAGTTTCTCGACAGCAGTGCGAGCCTTATCCAGTGCGCGACCCACGGTGCCTTATTTCTGGTCGAAAGCGGCGAGTGCGTCGCTGGCCCCTGCGAGGGACAGAGGCTGAAATCTCTGCCAGGCATCGAGCTGGACGGCCAAGCGGCGGGCCGGTGCCTCCGGTATCATGAGCGACGTTGCTACAAGTGAGATGACCATGCGCCGCTTGCTGAGTCTGCTGCTAATACTCGTTGCCCTGCCCGCAGCCGCCGGGCTCTTTGACAGTCGACCCAGCCCGACGCTGGGTGGGCTCAATAACAGTGCCGACTTTCTACCGGTACGCGAAGCCTTCCGCCTGACCCTGGCCGAAACGTCTCCCGAGCGGGTCAAGCTCCGTTTTACCGCAGCCGAGGGCTACTACCTCTACCGCCATCGCTTCCAGTTCAAGACGCCCACGAGCACGGTCGACATCGGCGAGCCGGTGCTGCCTGCTGGCGAAGCCAAGAACGACGAGTATTTCGGCGACGTGGAGGTCTACTACGGAATACTCGACATCGAACTGCCGATACGCAACCCGAGCGGCGAGCCTTTCACGCTGAACGTCACGTATCAGGGCTGCGCCGACAAGGGCCTGTGCTATCCGCCTGAGACCGAATCGCTGAACATCGGGGCTGTCGCATCAGCAACAAGTGTGCTCGACGCCCCTGCCGCTGCCGATCGGGCAACCTTCACCTGGCGGGCAGTCGCCCTTTTCTTCCTGGCCGGCCTCGGGCTGACTTTCACGCCTTGTGTATTACCGATGCTCCCCATCCTGTCGGGAGTGGTGCTTCGCGGACAACCTGGCGGCATGCGAAGCTTTCTACTCGCGTTGGCCTACGTTCTGCCCATGGCCGGTGGGTTCGCGCTGCTGGGTGCCCTCATGGGCCTGTTCGGTGCAGAGCTGAACCTGCAAGCACGCCTGCAATCCCCCTGGGTGCTGATTCCCTTTGCCTTGTTCTTCGTCGCCTTTGCCCTGGCCATGTTCGGCCTGTTCGAACTGCGCCTGCCGCAATGGGTCGCCACTCGCCTGGACCGGGCTGCCGGAAGTGCCAAAGGCGGTTCATTCCTGGGCGCAGCATTGCTCGGTACGATTTCCAGTCTCCTCGTATCACCCTGCGTATCCGCGCCGCTCGCCGGCGCGCTGCTCTACATCAGCAGCAGCGGAGATGCGTTGGGCGGAGGGCTGCAGCTGTTCGCCCTGGGCCTCGGCATGGGTGTTCCGTTGATCATCTTCGCAACGGGCGGCGGCGCACTATTGCCACGAAGCGGCCCATGGATGGTGACGGTGCGCAACACCTTCGGCGTGCTGTTACTCGCCGTGGCCATATGGATGCTTGAACGCGTCGTTCCAGGCGAGGTGGCGCTGGCCCTTTGGGGCGGTCTCGCTGCGGGCGCCGCGCTGTTTCTCGGCACGCTCGAACTGACGAGCAAGACGCCCAGGCAGAAGCTCGCTCAGCTGCTTGGGCTGGCATTGCTGGTCTACGCCCTCAGCGCCTGGATGGGCGCGCTGCAGGGCGGTTCGGACCCACTGCGCCCCATTCCTCAAGGCTTTGCTGCAGCCGGCTCTGCAAAGAGTGCCGGTGAAGCCTGGCAGACCATCACCACGCCTTCACAACTTGACGCCGAGCTCGCCATGGCGAAAACAGCGGGCCAACCCGTTATGCTCGACTGGTATGCCGACTGGTGCATCAGCTGCAAGGTGATCGAGCGGGAGGTCTTTGCTGATACTCAGGTCGCACCACGCCTTGCTGACTACCGCCTGATCCGCTTCGACATCACGGAAAGCAATCCGGCACAAAGGGCGCTGCTCGATCGCTACAAGTTGTTCGGCCCGCCTGCGATCCTCTTTTTCGACCGCAAGGGGAGCGAGCTGCAGAATGCTCGCGTCGTGGGTGAAATAGACGCGGACGCCTTCTTGCAGCGACTGGACCGCGCCGAAGCCGCTCTTTGAGCAGTCTGTCGCAATCTCCAGTCATAATGCGGGCATTTACGCCGATCGCGACATGACTGGACAGTCAGCCCATCCTTCGTGCATAGTTTTTCCTTCACCGCAGGTGCCCGCCGCGCCTACGTCCGGCTAGAACAACAAGGAATGCCCATGGCGACGTTTCTGGTCTTGAACGGCCCGAACCTGAACATGCTCGGAACCCGAGAGCCCGGCGTTTATGGCGCCGTCACACTCGCCCAGATCAACCAGGATCTGGAACAACGTGCGCGTGACGCAGGCCATCATCTCCTGCACCTGCAGTCCAACGCCGAATACGAGCTTATCGAACGCATCCACGCCGCACGCAGCGAGGGCGTGGATTTTATCCTGATCAATCCGGCGGCCTTCACCCATACCAGCGTCGCGTTACGTGACGCGTTGCTGGCCGTGAGCATCCCATTCATCGAAGTGCACCTGTCGAACGTGCATAAACGTGAACCTTTCCGCCATCACTCCTACTTCTCCGATGTTGCGGTAGGCGTGATCTGCGGTCTCGGGGCCAGTGGTTATCGACTGGCACTGGAAGCCGCCATGGAACAAGTCACCGCATCCTGAGGCCGGCGCTACAGGCGCCAGCTTCGAGACGCGAGCATCAATGCCCCTCTGAACCTACTTGGGAGTTAACGCTTCATGGATATTCGCAAAGTCAAGAAACTGATCGAGTTGCTGGAAGAGTCCGGTATCGACGAACTGGAAATCCACGAGGGCGAAGAATCCGTCCGCATCAGCCGTCACAGCAAACAGGGCCCTGTGCAGCAACCATACTACGCACCGGCCCCAGCTGCTCCGGCGCCTGCGCCAGTCGCCGCAGCACCAGCTGCCGAAGCGGCACCCGCCCAGCCGAAACTCAATGGCACCGTCATCCGCTCTCCGATGGTCGGTACCTTCTATCGCGCCTCCTCGCCTGAGTCGGCCCCATTCGTAGACGTCGGCAAGACTGTCAAGAAGGGCGACATCCTCTGCATCGTCGAAGCCATGAAGATGATGAACCACATCGAGGCTGAAACCAGTGGCACTATCGAATCCATCCTGGTGGAGAATGGTCAGCCGGTCGAATACGACCAGCCGCTGTTCACCATCGTTTGAATCGCGGAGAGCCAACGATGTTGGAAAAAGTACTGATCGCAAACCGCGGTGAAATTGCCCTGCGGATTTTGCGAGCCTGCAAGGAAATGGGGATCAAGACGGTCGCCGTACACTCCACGGCTGACCGCGAGCTGATGCACCTGGCGCTGGCAGACGAGTCGGTGTGCATTGGCCCTGCCCTTGCCACTCATTCCTATCTGCACATCCCGGCGATCATCGCCGCGGCCGAGGTGACAGGGGCCACCGCAATCCATCCCGGCTATGGCTTCCTCGCCGAGAACGCCGACTTCGCAGAGCAGGTCGAGAATTCGGGCTTTGCGTTCGTCGGGCCGAGAGCCGAAACCATCCGCCTGATGGGCGACAAGGTGTCGGCCAAGGACGCGATGAAGAAAGCGGGCGTCCCCACGGTGCCGGGTTCCGATGGTCCGTTGCCGGAAGATGAGGAAACCGCCCTGGCGATCGCGCGCGAGGTTGGTTATCCGGTGATCATCAAAGCCGCGGGCGGCGGCGGTGGTCGCGGCATGCGCGTGGTGCACAAGGAAGAGGACCTCATCAAGTCCGCCAAGCTGACCCGCACCGAGGCCGGTGCTGCGTTCGGCAATCCGATGGTCTACCTGGAGAAGTTCCTCGGCAACCCACGTCACGTCGAGGTCCAGGTCTTGTCCGACGGCCAGGGCAATGCGATTCACCTCGGTGACCGTGACTGTTCGCTTCAGCGCCGCCATCAGAAGGTCCTCGAAGAAGCGCCCGCCCCGTACATCGATGAGAAGGCACGTGCCGAAGTGCTCCAGCGTTGCGTCGATGCGTGCGTCGAGATCGGCTACCGCGGAGCCGGTACCTTCGAATTCCTCTATGAAGACGGCAACTTCTACTTTATCGAGATGAACACGCGCGTGCAGGTCGAGCACCCGGTGACCGAGATGGTGACCGGCGTGGACATCGTCAAGGAAATGCTGAGCATCGCGGCGGGCAACAAGCTGTCGATCAAGCAGAAGGACGTCGTCATTCGCGGGCACTCGCTGGAATGCCGTATCAACGCGGAAGATCCGTCCAACTTCCTGCCCAGCCCGGGCAAGGTCAAGCATTTCCATGCACCAGGCGGCAATGGCGTTCGGGTCGATTCGCACCTGTATAGCGGGTATGCCGTGCCACCGAACTACGACTCGCTGATCGGCAAGCTGATCACCTACGGTGCCACGCGCGAAGAGGCCATGGCTCGCATGCGCAACGCACTGGACGAGATCGTCGTCGACGGCATCAAGACCAATATTCCGCTGCACCGGGACCTGGTGCGTGACGCGGGCTTCTGCAAAGGTGGTGTAAATATCCACTACCTGGAAAAGAAGCTGGGCATGGACAAGCACTAACGCTGCAAGCTGCAAGCTGCAAGCTGCAAGCTGCAAGCTGCAAGCGATATGATGCGCATTCGAAGGGAGCGGCCCAGCCGCTCCCTTTCTTTTTTCTCCAGCCTCAGGCGCGCCGTCTGAGGTTGCATCATCTGGAGGTCGCTTTCGCATGCCCTGGTTACAACTACGCCTCGCCATCGAACCGGAACAGGCAGCCGAACTCGAGAACGCCCTGCTCGAGGTCGGCGCCGTATCGGTCACCTTCATGGACGCCGCGGACCAACCGATCTTCGAGCCGGATCTCAACACCACCCCGCTGTGGTCTCATACGCACCTGCTGGCTTTGTTTGAGGGTGACGTCGACGAAACCGAACTCATCGCGCACCTGCGCTGGCTATTGGGCGCCGAACTGCCCGAACATCACCTGGAGCACATCGAGGACCAGGACTGGGAGCGCAGCTGGATGGACAATTTCCATCCGATGCGCTTTGGCCGAAGGCTCTGGATCGTCCCGAGCTGGCATGCCGCGCCGGAGCCCGACGCCGTGAACCTGTTACTCGACCCGGGACTGGCCTTTGGGACCGGCACCCACCCCACCACTGCGTTATGCCTGGAGTGGCTGGATGCGCAGACGCTTGCTGGTGAACAGGTGCTGGATTTCGGCTGCGGTTCGGGGATTCTCGCCATTGCGGCGCTACTGCTGGGTGCCGACCACGCCATCGGCACGGATATCGATATCCAGGCGATCGAAGCATCACGGGACAACGCCAAGCGCAACGGCATTGCTGAAGACCGCTTCGCCCTGTACCTACCCGAGCAGTTGCCTGCAGGGCAATCGGACACCGTGGTCGCCAATATTCTCGCCGGCCCGTTGGTGGCCCTTGCGCCGCAGATCATCGAACGGGTAAAGCCGGGCGGACGCCTGGCCCTGTCAGGCATTCTTGCCGAACAAGCCGATGACGTCCGCGCGGCCTATGCCGATGCCTTCCGACTCGATCCAACCGCGGAAAAAGACGGCTGGGTACGGATCAGCGGCACTCGTCACAAATGAACACCGCGGCCACGACCCCGGCGAAACCCACCTGCCGCTGATCCGCAGGCATGCGCTAGACTAGCCGGGTTTTCCGTCGGACCAGCGCATGACCAGCTTCGTCACTCAATGCCCCCACTGCCAGACCAGCTTCCGCGTGAGCGGCGCGCAGCTGTCCGCCGCACATGGCGTGGTGCGTTGCGGCGCGTGCATGGCCGTCTTCAATGCCGCGCGGTACCTGCAGGCACCAGTAACGGAGACGCCGCCCGCACCTCGGGCTACATCACCGATCCCGGAGTCGCCGCAGCATCTGCTTCAGCCTGCACCGATCAAACCGCCAAAAGGCGATCCGAACACCTTCTGGATTCACGATGACCTGGATCTGGACGATCTCGATCTGGACGAGGAGCTCGCCAAGCTCGAGCGCCAGGAACGAGAACTCTCCAGAGAGTTTCAGGCCCTGCAGAGCAACCACACCGGGACGCCGAGCCGGCGTGTTGAGCCCACTGACAGCCAGGACGAGACCTGGGCAGAACGGCTTCTCGGCGACGACATGTCCAGCACCGATACGCCTGCCGCGCCACATTCCGAGCCGGTCCACGATAGCGAACCACGCCACGCGGAGCTGCGCTTGACCGCCGTGACCGATGCGCACCCGGCACCACCTGCCCCCCTCGCCTCGACGGGCAGCCCCCTGAGCGATCACCTCGACGCACCGGCCGACCCGCCACGCAGCGAACCTGCCGTCGAGGAGATGCACGCTCCCGACGAGCCAGCGCCAACCGCATCGCCGGTGCGCGGCGAACGCCAGCCGCGAACCCGCAAGAGTCAGGACGACGCCCCTCTGTTCGAGCTCGACGACGAGCCACTGCAATTGGACTGGCAGCAGGCACGCCGCCGTCCCTGGGGCCGCTGGCTGGGCTGGGGCATGCTCTGTCTGCTGGCATTGGCGACCCTCGCCGGGCAATACGTCTACTTCAATTTCGACGAACTGTCCCGCCAGGATGAATACCGCCCCTGGCTCGCCCGCGTGTGTCCTTCACTGGGTTGCGAGCTGCCTCCCAAGGTCGATATCAGCCAGATCAGAAGCAGCAACCTGGTCGTGCGCAGCCATCCGGAATTCACGGGCGCCCTGGTGGTGGATGCGATCATCTACAACCGCGCGTCCTTCCCTCAGCCCTTCCCCTTGCTGGAAATACGCTTCGACGATATCAACGGCCGGACCTTGGCGCGTCGCACGTTCAAACCGGGCGAATACTTATCGGGCGAGCTTGCCGGGCAGCGGGAAATGCCTTCGCAAATCCCCATCCACATTGCGCTGGACATCCTTGACCCGGGCGCGAAAGCGGTCAACTACAGCTTGAGTTTCCGCTCGCCCGAATAGCAGGCGCAACGCTGCTGCCGACCGGCACCGCCCGTCGAATGGCCGTGCCAACCCAACCGCCCGATATAAGCTTCAGGCTGTTCAGATTTTGTTCAGGACAGCCTTTAACCGGTCATGCGGAGCGGGTATCATGCACACCCTTTTTTGCTGTCCCCGATCGACCTAACAAGCAGGCTCCAAGCAGGGAATCTTCATGTCCGCGGTACGCATCGGCCCCTACACCCTTCCGAATCGTCTGATTCTCGCGCCCATGGCCGGCGTGACCGATCGGCCGTTCCGTCGGTTGTGCCGCCAACTGGGCGCCGGGCTGGTCGTGTCGGAGATGGTTACCAGCGACATGCGCCTGTGGAGCAGCCGCAAATCGCGCCTGCGCATGCTCCACGAGGGCGATCCGGAGCCACGCTCCGTGCAGATCGCCGGAGGCGACCCGCAAATGCTGGCCGACGCCGCGGCCCGCAACGTCGAGCTCGGTGCGCAGATCATCGACATCAACATGGGCTGTCCCGCCAAGAAGGTCTGCAACAAGGCCGCCGGCTCCGCGCTCATGAAAGATGAACAACTGGTCGCTCAGATCCTCGAGGCTGTTGTCGCAGCGGTCGAGGTTCCGGTGACCCTGAAGATCCGCACCGGATGGGACCGCGAGAACAGGAACGGCCTGCGGGTCGCGAAGATCGCGGAACAATCGGGTATCGCAGCACTGGCGGTCCATGGCCGTACGCGCGCCGACCTCTATACCGGTGAAGCGGAATACGAAACCATCGCTCGCATCAAGCAAGCCCTTTCGATCCCCGTATTCGCCAACGGCGACATCGACTCGCCACACAAGGCCCGAGAGGTGCTCAACTTCACCGGAGCCGATGCGCTGCTCATCGGCCGAGCCGCTCAAGGCAGGCCGTGGATCTTCCGGGAGATCGACCATTTCCTCAGCACGGGCGAACCCTTGCCGGCGCCCGGGCTGGATGAGATCGAGCAGGTTCTGCTCGATCACCTGGAGGCGCTGTACGCCTTCTATGGCGACGTGATGGGCGTTCGCATCGCGCGCAAGCACGTCAGCTGGTATCTCGCTACACAACCGGGGGCACGGGAATACCGGGGCCGATTCAATTGTTTGGAAGACAGGGATGCGCAATGCGCCAGCGTCCGGGACTTTTTCGCCGAACGCCGTACACGCCCTGGCTCAGGGGATGAAACAGGGGTGGCTGCATGACGCTACTGAATGAAACATTGGCTATTGGAACAACGTCCGTGAGCGACAACGTGAACCTCAAGCAGCACTTGAACACCCCGAGCGAAGCAGGCCAGACACTGCGCGGGAGTGTGGAGAAAGCGCTGCACAACTACTTTGCCCACCTCGAAGGCGCTGACGTCACGGACGTTTATAACCTGGTGCTTTCGGAGGTCGAGGCCCCCCTGCTTGAAACCGTGATGACCTACGTCAAGGGCAACCAGACCAAGGCCTCCGAGCTGCTGGGGCTCAATCGCGGCACCCTGCGCAAGAAACTCAAGCAGTACGACCTTCTCTGACGCGGCAGTGGGCTCCGGCGGGCGCGGCTGCAGCACCGGGTCCTGTCTGCCGGGCCCTCCGCCAGCAGCCCGTAGCTCTTAGGAAAACTCTATGACCGACCAAAGCACCCGCCTTCCCGTCCGCCGCGCGCTGATCAGCGTGTCCGACAAGACCGGCGTCGTCGATTTCGCCCGTGAACTCTCCGCACTAGGCGTCGAGATCCTGTCCACCGGCGGCACCTTCAAGCTGCTACGCGAAAACGCCATCGATGCGATCGAAGTCGCGGACTACACGGGTTTTCCAGAGATGATGGACGGGCGAGTCAAAACGCTGCACCCCAAGATCCACGGCGGCATTCTCGGTCGGCGCGAACTGGACGCCGAAGTGATGAGCGAGCACGACATCAAGCCTATCGACCTGGTCGCGGTTAACCTGTATCCCTTTGCCGCCACCGTAGCCAAGCCAGGCTGCACGCTCGCCGACGCCATCGAGAACATCGATATCGGCGGCCCCACAATGGTGCGCAGCGCTGCGAAGAACCACAAGGATGTCGCCATCGTGGTCAATGCCGGCGACTATGCCCAGGTCCTGGAGAATCTGCGCAGCGGTGGTCTGACCTATGCACAGCGCTTCGACCTCGCGCTCAAAGCGTTCGAGCACACGGCAGCCTACGACGGCATGATCGCCAACTACCTGGGTACCGTTGACCAGAGCGCGCCCACCCTTTCGACCGAAGGCCGCAGCCCGCTGCCGCGCACCTTCACCACCCAGTTCGTCAAAGCCCAGGACATGCGCTACGGCGAAAATCCGCACCAGATTGCCGCCTTCTATGTGGAAACGCCCGACGAAGCCTGCGTCGCCACGGCGCGCCAACTGCAGGGCAAGGAGCTCTCGTTCAACAATGTGGCGGACACCGACGCGGCGCTGGAGTGCGTCAAGAGCTTCGTCAAGCCCGCTTGCGTTATCGTCAAGCATGCCAACCCCTGTGGCGTCGCGGTCGTTCCGGAGAACGAAGGCGGCATTCGCAAAGCCTACGAGCTGGCCTACGCCACCGACAGCGAATCGGCGTTCGGCGGCATCATCGCCTTCAACCGCGAACTCGACGGCGACACTGCCAGGGCGATCGTCGAACGTCAGTTCGTCGAAGTCATCATCGCGCCGAGTATTTCGGCGCAAGCGCGCGAAGCGGTCGCTGCCAAGGCCAACGTGCGTCTGCTCGAATGCGGCCAGTGGCCGACCGACCGCGCGCCGGGCTGGGACTTCAAGCGCGTCAATGGTGGGTTGCTGGTCCAGAGCCGCGACATCGGCATGATCACCGAAGCCGACCTCAAGGTGGTCACCCAACGCGCCCCGACCGAACAGGAAATTCATGACCTGATCTTCGCCTGGAAGGTCGCCAAGTTCGTCAAGTCCAATGCCATCGTCTATGCAAAGAATCGCCAGACCGTCGGGGTGGGTGCAGGCCAGATGAGCCGGGTCAATTCGGCGCGAATTGCCGCGATCAAGGCCGAACATGCCGGCCTTTCGGTGCCTGGCGCCGTGATGGCTAGTGATGCGTTCTTCCCCTTCCGCGATGGTATCGACAACGCAGCGAAAGCCGGCATCACCGCCGTGATCCAGCCGGGCGGCTCCATGCGTGACCCCGAGGTAATCGCGGCGGCCGACGAAGCCGGCATCGCCATGGTCTTCACGGGCATGCGCCATTTCAGGCACTGAAGCCGGCAGCTTGAGCGGGTCGCTGACGCCTGAAGCCTTGTCGCTTTCGGCTACCAGCCTCCCGCTTCGCGCTCCGGCTCTCGAAGAGAGAGCTATTCATGAATGTATTGATCATCGGCAGCGGCGGGCGCGAGCACGCGCTGGCCTGGAAAGTCGCGCAGGACAGCCGTGTCGAGAAGGTCTTCGTTGCGCCTGGCAATGCCGGCACCGCGACCGAAGCCAAATGCGAAAACGTGGCGATCGACGTCCTCGACATCGAACGTCTGGCCGATTTCGCCCAGGCTAACGTGCAGCTCACTATCGTCGGCCCCGAAGCGCCACTCGTGAATGGCGTCGTCGACCTGTTCCAGGCCCGCGGCCTGGATTGCTTCGGCCCGACCGCAGCCGCCGCACAGCTCGAAGGCTCCAAGGCCTTCACCAAGGATTTCCTCGCCCGTCACCGCATCCCCACAGCCGCCTACCAAAACTTCACCGAAGTCGAGCCCGCACTGGCGTACCTGCATGAAAAGGGCGCGCCTATCGTCATCAAGGCGGACGGCCTGGCAGCGGGTAAGGGCGTGATCGTTGCCATGACCTTGGCGGAAGCCGAGGATGCGGTGCGTGACATGCTCTCGGGCAACGCGTTTGGCGACGCCGGGGCCCGCGTGGTCATCGAAGAATTCCTCGAGGGCGAGGAAGCCAGCTTCATCGTCATGGTCGATGGCAAGAACGTGCTGCCCATGGCCACCAGCCAGGACCACAAGCGGGTCGGCGACGGCGACACAGGCCCCAACACGGGCGGCATGGGAGCCTATTCACCGGCGCCGGTTGTGACGTCCGAGGTCCATCAGCGTGTTATGGATGAGGTCATCTGGCCAACCGTCCGGGGCATGGAGGCCGAAGGCAACCTGTATACCGGCTTTCTCTACGCGGGCTTGATGATCGACCGTAGCGGCGCGCCCAAGGTTATCGAGTTCAACTGCCGGTTCGGTGATCCCGAGACGCAGCCCATCATGCTGCGCCTGCAGTCGAGCCTGGTTCTGCTGGTTGAAGCGGCACTGGCCAAGGCGCTGGACAAAGTCGAGGCCCAGTGGGATCCGCGGCCCAGTCTAGGGGTGGTGCTGGCCGCTGGTGGCTATCCTGGCGATTATGCGAAAGGCGCCGCCATTCAGGGTCTGGACGCAGCAGCCCAACTGAACGGCAAGGTCTTCCATGCCGGCACAGCGCTCGCGAACGGGCAAGTGACCACCGCAGGCGGACGTGTCCTCTGCGCCACCGCCCTGGGCGAGACAGTATCCGCCGCGCAGCAGAACGCCTATGCCCTGGCGGCTCGCATCGAGTGGCCGGGGCACTTCTACCGGCACGATATCGGCTATCGCGCAATTGCTCGCGAACAAGGATTCAGCTGACCGTTACGGCCCCTCATGTGCGCCCGGTCAGATACACCGTGGCGCCCATTACAGGGGTTCGTCCGCATGGCTATAATCTGCCGTCACACAGATGAAGGGATTTCAATCGTGCGTCGACTCGGGGTCGCCATTGCGTTTGCCTTCGGTCTGTTGCTGTTCGCTCTGGGTGCGCAGCCTTCGCTTGCCGCGTCCACTGAACCCGGCGAAACCGTCGCTCAATTGACGGAGTCCGATCCGCCCACACAACCCAACTGGCGCATGCTGATTGACCAGTCAGGGCGCCTGACGCTCGATGAGGTCGTGGCGCAACGCGCCCTGTTTCAGCGCATCGAGAAACGCTCCTACAGCGCTCCTGCCAGTGACAATGCGGTCTGGATACAGGTCAGCCTGCCTCCATACAGCGAACCCCACTGGCTGTGGTTCTTCGCACCGCGCGTGCAATACCTCGACTTTTACCTGTTGCGAGATGGCCAGCTCGAGCAAGTCGTGGAAACCGGCGAATTGCGCCCTCTGGAATCGCGGCCTTTACCAGCACGTGCCTACCTGTTCAACGTCCCGAACGATAACGTGACGCGTGAGGCCTACATCCGGCTGCACTCCTCGCATCCGATCATGGCGTGGTTCTTCACCGTCGATGAACGCCAGCTGGTCGAACACGCCCGCCCCGCATACTTGTTCGGCGCACTCTTCGGCGCGCTTGCGCTGCTGATGATCTACAACCTGCTGCGCTTCGCCTATACCTTTACCTATAGCCACATCTGGCTCGCGCTGCTGCATGGCGCCCTGCTCTGCTGCGCGGTAGCCAACCTCGGTCTGCTGGCGGTCTGGTCGCCGAAGCTCATCTACAGCCAGCCGATGGTAGCGGACATGTCGGCGATGCTGGCCTGTATCTCCATCCTGGTGTTTACCCTGGGCTTCTTCCAGCCCCGCCGCAAACCCTGGGTCAACTGGCTGCTGGGGCTGCAGATCGCTGTAGTGGTGGTGGTCGCGACGCTCATCCTGACCACGGGCCAGTTCTGGTACAGCTGGCTGATCTACTCGCTGGTGCTGATCGCGGCCCTCAGTGTCACGGGCGTTGCCTTCCATTACTGGCGTCAGGGCTACGACCCAGCCCGTCTGCTGGTCGCCGGCATGCTGTTGTTCGATGCCGGTTTCATATCGGTCTTCCCGATCCTGCTCGGCTTCAATCAGGTAGACCCAGACTGGCTGACCGGCGTGGTGTTCAGTGTGGCGACCTGCTCCGGATTGATCCTGAGCTTCGCCCTGCTCGAACGGCAGCGGCAGATCCAGGCCGACACCCGCTCGCAGCACACCGCGGCGGCCGTAACCAGTGCTGAACTGCGGACCAAAGCCGACTTCCTAGCCAAGATCAGCCACGAAATCCGTACGCCGATGAATGGCGTGCTCGGCATGAGCGAACTGCTACTCGGCACCTCGCTATCGGCGAAACAGCGCGACTACGTACAGACGATCCATAGCTCCGGCAACGAGCTGCTCAACCTGATCAACGAGATTCTGGACATTTCAAAACTAGAATCCGGCCAGATCGAGCTCGACGACGTCCAGTTCGACCTCAACGCGCTGATCGAAGACTGCCTGGGCATCTTCCGGGCCAAGGCCGAGCAGCAGAAAGTGGAGCTCATCAGCTTCGTCCAGCCGCAGATTCCTCATGTCGTCTCCGGCGACCCGACTCGACTGCGCCAGGCCTTGCTCAATCTGTTGGAGAACGCGTTCAAACAGACCGAGGAGGGCGAGGTGTTGCTGATAGCCGCCGTGGATGATGCCGACGCGGGGAAACCCCGATTGCGTATCACCGTGCAGGACAGTGGGCGTCCGCTGGAAAGCGAGGAGCGCGATGCCCTGCTCAACGCAGCGGTCGACAGCCGCGACTTCCTGGCAGCGACCTTCCACGGTGGCCGCCTGGGCCTGATCGTGGCGCGCCAGCTCGTCCACCTGATGGACGGCGAATTTGGCATCCAGACAGGAGGACTGACTGGAAACACGTTGTGGATCAGCCTGCCGCTCGATCCCGAATCCCTGATCCAGCCCGCGAATGACCTGGAAAGCCCGCTGCAAGGCGCTCGTCTGCTGGTCGTCGACGACAACGACACCTGCCGCAAGGTGCTTAGCCAGCAGTGCAGCAGCTGGGGGCTGGACGTCAGTGCCGTGGCGTCCGGCAAGGAGGCGCTGGCCTTGCTTCGCACAAAGGCCCACCTGAACGAGTATTTCGATGTCGTTCTCCTCGACCAGGACATGCCAGGAATGACCGGCATGCAACTGGCCAGCAAGATCAAGGAGGATTTCAGCCTCAACCACGACATTCTGCTGATCATGCTCACCGGGATGAGTACCGCCCCAAGCAAGATCATCGCGCGCAATGCGGGCATCAAGCGCATCCTCGCCAAGCCGGTCGCCGGCTACACGCTCAAGACCACGCTGGCGGACGAGCTCGCGCGACGCAGCAGTGCCAGCAGCAGTTGGCCCACCACCACGCAGGCCAGCGCGCCGCTTGCCGTACCGGAAGATTTCAAGATCCTGGTTGCCGAGGACAACACCATCTCGACCAAGGTGATCCGCGGCATGCTCAACAAGCTCAACCTCAAGCCGGACACCGCGAGCAATGGCGAAGAGGCGTTGGCCGCCATCAAGGCACAGCCTTACGACCTGGTTCTCATGGATTGCGAAATGCCGGTCATGGACGGCTTCCAGGCGACCGCCCTCCTGCGTGAATGGGAGGCCAGCACAGGCCGTCCCCGCACCCCGGTCGTGGCGCTCACCGCGCACATCCTCAGTGAGCATCGGGAGCGCGCGCGAGAAGCGGGCATGGACGGTCACATGGCCAAGCCGGTAGAAATGTCGCAGCTGCGCGAACTGATCGAGCACTGGGTCGAGGCCCGCAGTGCTCGTCACGCATGAGTGGTGCGGCTGCTCAGTCCCGCCGAGGCGTGATGTCCGAGATCACGAAAAGGCTTTCTGGCTGGGCCGGCATGCGCGAGCCCGGCATCTGCAAGTCCTGCGCCGGCACCCCGTAGCTCATCTCACGGGTCAGCATGATGAGCGCCTGTTTGAGCAGTTCGATTGCCAGCCGCTCACCCGGACATCGGTGCCCGGTTCGCACGTCACCACCCCCTTGGGTAATGAAATTGAACGCGCCGCCATCCCATTCGGCGAAGCGCTCGGGCCGGAACTGTTCCGGGTCGTCCCACAGACGCGGGTCCCGATTGGTCCCATAAAGGTCCAGCAGCACACGTGTGCCCTTGGGGAACCGATAACCTCGCCACTCGAAGTCGGTCCGCACGCGCGCGGCGGTGAAGGGAAAGAACGCATGCAAACGTCGAACCTCCTGAGCAAAAGGCTCGAGCATCGCATCGTCGCTTTGCAACCGCTCACGCCAATGCGGGTGAGCCAGCAGCTCCATGGCCGCATAAATGACGAAGCGGGACACGGCGACCGTCGGCCGCAGGAGGTTGAGCAGTTCGACCGCCGCGACACGCTCATCGAGCAAGGCGCCTTCTGGATCGCGGTGTGTGGCGACGACCGCAAGCGCGCAGGTCGGCTCGATAGTCAGCTGACCGCGGCGTACCTGCGCGATCATCTCGCCAACCCAAGCCTCGGCTTCACGGCGCGCCTTGCGGGCCTTCCAGTGCCGTGCGCCGACACCACCGGCTCCGTCGATCATCGCGGCCAACTGGTCGCGACGGTGCAGCACGTCGGCGTCTGCAAGCGGTACACCGGCCCACTGGCAGACTGCCCGCGTCATGATCGCCTGTACTTCAGGCAGCAGTGTAACGCGCTCTTGCAGCGCCCAGCTGCCGATCGCGCACCGCCAGTGGGCCGCAGCCAGTCGAACCATGTGCTCGACAGCCCGCTCATCCAACAGACCAAGAAACAGCGATTTGCGATGCCGATGCGCCTGGTCATCAAGGCCCTGGACACCGCCCCGGCCGAACAGCGTCTTCTGCAACATTCGCGGCGCAGCACGCTCGCGCTGGAAGCGTGTCTCGTCATAGAACAGCCTGGCCGCTTCCTCACCACTCATGCAGATGGTGTTCTGCATCAGCAAGCGCACCTGGAAGACATCGGTATTCAGCCGCCGACAGCGCTCCGGGATGAACGAGTACCCCTCTCCCAGCAGCGCCAGCGAACGCTCGACGTGCCCCTCTCGCGGGATATCCGGCATGACCACCTCCACAATGTTCGGTATAGCGGTGGACAGCGGTCGGCTCGTCGGGTGCCCGCCTCCTGTCCAGGTCGATGGAATGAACAAATCGCGCGTTGCGCTGCCGATAATCAGAACGGCCCAACAGTCCGTCAGGCGCGAATCCCGGTTGATCGGCCCATTCTCAGACCAAGCGCGCCGTCGCCAAGGAGCCCATCCGCATGATGAAGAGGAGCGATGCCGCCTGGACAGTCGTCGGCATCACCGCAGTGCTACTTTCCGGCTACCTGCTGTACCACGAGATCCGTAACCTCTCGTTGAGCGAACTGACCGACAGTCTCGCGGCCATCAGTTATCGCAACTGGATATTGGCGGGGCTGGCGACACTGGGTGCCTACGTCGCGCTGGCCTGGTACGACCGCATCGCCATCGCCCACCTGGGCCGCAGGATATCCTGGTGGTTCATTACCCTGTGCTCGTTCACCACCTATGCCTTGGCACACAATATCGGCGCCTCGGTGTTTTCCGGGGCGGTCGTCCGATACCGCGCGTACAGGAGCAAAGGGCTGACCCCGAACGAGATCGGTGTGCTCATCGTGTTCTGCTCGCTCACCTTCTTTCTCGGTACGCTGCTGGCCGGCGGCGCCGTGCTGATGCTGCGCCCGGACCTGCTGAACCGGGTGGTCGACGCCGACCCCTGGTGGTCACTGGCGATCGGCGCGGGGCTGTTGAGCCTGGTCGCGCTTTATGTCTTCGGGGCCTGGCGGCACCTGCCTCCACTGCAGCTGGGTAAATGGCGGATCGAATATCCGCGTCTGCCTATCGTGGGCAGACAGCTGATGGCGGCGCCATTGGAGCTGCTGTGTGCCGCAGCGATCATCTACTTCGCGCTCCCGGCGGCTGGCAATCCCGGATATCTCGTGGTGCTTGGAGTGTTCCTTGCGTCCTTTTCGCTGGCGTTGCTGTCCCACGCCCCCGGTGGCCTCGGCGTGCTCGAGGTGACCTTTCTCGCGGCAATGCCGGAATTGCCGACAGCCGACGTGCTGGCGGCACTGATCGTGTTCCGGGCCCTGTACCTGCTCCTGCCTTTTGCACTGGCGATTCTCGTCGTTGCGGGCTTCGAATCGAGCCAATGGGCCGGGCGCCGCCGAAAGGGCACCGACACGCATCCGTAAAGTCCTGTCACAACGCGGTATGGTCAAGTGCCCATGCGCGGGCGATCATGCGCGCTCTTCCCGTACGAATCGAACGACATGAGTGAATTCCGCGACAAGCAGGCCCATCCCGAACAAGCCAAACCCGAGCGAAGGCCGCGCCCATTGGTCGACCTGGTCATCAGCATCGTGATTCCTTCGCTGATCCTGATGAAACTGAGCGGCGAGGACCGTCTTGGCGCTGACGGCGCCTTGCTGCTGGCCTTGGCGTTTCCGTTGGGGTGGGGGGTGTTCGAGCGAATCCGCCATCGCACCTTCAATTGGATCGCGGTGCTTGGCCTGGTCAGCGTTCTGCTCACGGGCGGGATCGGCCTGCTGCAACTGGACCCGGAATGGCTGGCGATCAAGGAAGCGGCGATACCAGGCATCATCGGTGTCGCCGTGCTGGCCTCGACGCGCACCCGCTTCCCGCTGATCCGCACACTGCTCTACAACCCCAACGTGCTGAACGTCGAAAAGGTTCATGAACAGCTCATACGCCATGGTCAGGTCGAGCACTTCGAGACGCGTCTGCTGCGTGCCACCTACTGGCTCAGCGCGACCTTTTTCTTCTCGTCGTTCATGAACTACGTCTTGGCGAAATGGATCGTGCGCAGCCCCGCCGGCAGCGAGGCCTTCAACGCGGAGCTGGGCAGGATGACGCTGCTCAGCTATCCGATGATCGCCATTCCGAGCATGGTGATGATGATGGGCATCTTCTACTACCTCTGGCGCACCATTCACGGCCTGACCGGCTTGCGGCTGGAAGATATCCTTGCGAACCAGCGCCAGGAGCGCTGAAACCTCTGATCAGGCCGATACCAGCAGCATCCAGGCGGGCAGCGTAATCGCCGCCAGCACCGTGGACAGAAACACGGTCGAACTCACCGGACGGATGTCGTCCGGATTGACCGCGAAGGCCAGCACGTTCACACCGGAAGGGCATGCTGCCAGCAACACCAGGACGCTACGCGCCTCGCTTCCGATACCGGGCAAGAGGCCGCTAAGCCACCAGACCATCAGCGGGAAAAGGCCCAGTTTGATCGCGGTCAACACCAGACCCGAGAGGCTTGGGCGAAGCCGAAAACGTGACAGGCTGGTGCCTAGAACGATCAGCGCGCACGGTAGCGCGGCCTGCGCCAGCCAGTCGGCCATACGCCAAATGGGTTGAGGAAGCTCCAAGCCCGAGAGGTTCAGCGCGGCGCCCAACAGCAGACCGATGATCAGCGGGTTGGCCAGATTCTTGAGCAAGGCCCCGCCACTGATCTTCTGACCCGAGCCGAAGGCGCTGTAGAAGCTCTGCAGCGAGAACAGAATCAGGCTGTGAAAGACGAGGATCGAGAACACGTAGACCAGGCTGTGCGAACCAAGCAAGGTCGTGACCAGCGGGATGCCGACCAGCACGTTGTTCGAATAGGCGGCCGTAAGCCCCAGGGGCGACGCCCTACCCTGCATCCGATGGGCCACCAGCGAAACCCCGACGAAAACGGCCAGCACGGGGCCGAAATAGCCCAGCAGCAACATGGGCGACATGCCGTTCCCGAGATCCGCCCGAGCGATACCCGTGAACAGCACTGCCGGCATGAACAGCTTGAAGGTGATGCTCGCCAGGCCGTTGGCCGCTTCGCCCGTCAACCAGGCTCGTCGTCCCAGCACGAATCCGAGCATGATCAAACCGAAGATGGGAAGGATTGCCTGAAACACGACCACTGCACGAACTCCGGCGAGCGGCGCGGCCCGATGCCGCACTGCAAAAAGCCGCCAGAATAACCCGTCGCGGTCGCTACATCAGCTAGATGTTCGCCGTGCTCTACCCGGGCTGGGTGGGCACGTCAGGCCTGGGAATGGTGCACCGCTGCCTGGCGTGTCTCGCTGCGCTGAAGGGCGTCGAGCACGCCGGCGAGCTCCTCCCGCCAGTCATGCGTCGGGATACCGAAGGTGGACTCGAACTTGGAGCAGTCGAGTACCGACCACGCCGGGCGCCGGGCCGGAGTCGGGTATTGGGAGGTGGAAATGGAAGAGACCTTTGGCTCCTTGTCGAGCAGTCCCTTGGCGGCAGCTTGACGGAAGATCTCGACGGCGAAGTCGTACCAGGTGCATGGTGAGCGACCGCTGTAGTGATAAGTCCCCCACGCCAGGCGCTCCCCTTTTAGATGACGCTTTGCCAGTTCCAACAGCACCTCGGCAATGCTGGCCGCCGCTGTCGGGCAGCCATGCTGGTCAGCCACGACAGACAAGGCGTCGCGCTGGCGACCGAGGCGCAGCATCGTCTTGACGAAGTTGTGCCCATGAACGCCATAGACCCAGCTGGTCCGCAGAATCAGATGTTGCTGCAGCGCGGTCTGGATGACGCGTTCACCGGCGAGCTTGCTTTCGCCATAAACACCGGTCGGAGCGACCGCATCAGTTTCCTTATAGGGCTGGCGGGCTTCACCGGAGAACACATAATCCGTAGAAATATGCAGCAGGGGGATCGAGGCCCTCCGGCAAGCTTCGGCAAGGCTTGCGGCACCGTCTCGGTTGACGGCGTAAGCCTGCGCCGCGTTCGCTTCGGCGTTGTCTACGTGAGTATAAGCCGCCGCATTGATCACCAGGCCCGGGCCAAGGTTATGCACGGCGTCACAGACCGCTTCGGTCCGGGTGATATCGAGCTGCTCGCGCGTCATGCCGAGCGCCTCGAGGCCATATGTCCGAGCACGGTCGACCAATTCATGACCAACCTGGCCATTGGCACCGCAAACAAGGATTCGCATGGTATCGCCTCGTCGTAGGCCCGCTTCAACAAGCGGGATTGAAGAAACAGGTGGCACCGCGCTGCGCTACAACCAGCTAGCTAGCGCATGGCGTGCTTGGTTCAGGCCAAGATAAATCGCTTTTGTTCCCCTGGTGACAGGCGGGACCGCAATTATATTTTCGACTGCCTCGAAAGCCGGCCATTGGCCATACAAAACCCCGCTCCGGGCCGGTCGGGTCAGCGGGAGCCGAATGCTAACACAGGTGAAACTAGAGCCCCTCGCCGCGGCCCAAACAAGGGAGGCCAAACAGGCCCCGTGATTGTAGACGCATCATTTGATACCCATTTGCTCGAGGAACGGTCATGCCCAGAGGCGACAAATCCAAGTATTCGGACAAGCAGCAACGCAAGGCGGAGCACATCGAGGAAAGCTACGAAAAACGCGGCGTATCCGAAAAGGAAGCCGAGGCGCGCGCCTGGGCCACAGTCAACAAGCAGTCCGGCGGCGGGGAGCGCAAGGGCTCCGGACGAAACAAGAGCGAAACAGCCAAACGGGCTGACCGCAAGGACTCCGCCCATCGCGCCGCCGATGCTCGCAAAGGCGACTCGCCCAACAAGGGCTCTGCGCGCAATAAGGGTGGGGGCAGTACATCGCTTTCGGACATGACGCGCGATGAACTGATGCAGAAGGCGCGGGATCGCGACGTTAAAGGTCGTTCGCGGATGCGCAAGGACGAACTGATAAAGGCGTTGTCCTGAGGAGACTCCGCATGCAAGAGCCTGATCCACGCGACGACGGTACGCCCAGCCCGGTTCCGCCCCCCGAACAAAAGGAGCCAGGCGACCCCGTGCCCATCGAAGAGCCGGGCGGCGATGGCAGCGGGCCTGATGAATCGCACAAGCACTAAACTTTCCGCGCCCTCGCCCATCACAACTAACGGCCCAGCGAGACGCCCCAGGCGCACCGGCCAACAGAAGGATCAACAGGAAACGAATCCAGGAGACCGTGATGAGCTACGTACAACTCAGCGATAAACAAACCTTGCGCGAACGTGCACGCCAGCATGTCGAAAACGGCGCCGTGACAGAAAGCTATTCGGCCGATCGCGAGACAGTCATCAACTTGCTCAACGAAGCGCTGGCGACCGAGCTGGTCTGCTATCTGCGCTACAAGCGTCACTACTATATGGCGACCGGCCTGAAATCGAGCGTCGCCGCGGAAGAGTTCCTCGAACACGCCAATGAGGAACAGGAACACGCCGACCGACTTGCCGAACGCATCGTGCAACTGGGCGGCGAGCCCGACTTCAACCCCGACACCCTGACCGAACGGGCCCATGCGCAATATGCCGAGGGCAACGGTCTTCGCGACATGGTCTTCGAAAACCTGGTCGCCGAGCGCATCGCAATCGACAGCTATCGGGAGATCGTTCAATACATCGGCGACAAGGATCCGACCACCCGCCGGATCTTCGAGGACATCCTCGCCCAGGAAGAGGAGCATGCAGACGACATGGCTGGCCTGCTCGACGGGATGAACTGATGGCCGCAACCAGGGCAAAAGGTTGCCACGCAGCCAGATAAAAAAAGGCCACCCGAGGGTGGCCTGATAATTCAAGGAAGGAGAGTTGTTGCTCAGCCGGCGGCTGCCGGGCGCATATAGGAGATCGGTGCGGTCTGGGAATCATCGAACGTGACCATTTCCCACGCGTCTTTCTGGTCCATCAGAGTGCGCAGCAAGCGGTTGTTCAATGCATGTCCGGATTTATAGCCGCGGAATTCGCCGATCAGACTGGTTCCCAACAAATATAGATCACCGATAGCATCGAGAATCTTGTGCTTGACGAATTCGTCCTCGTACCGAAGGCCATCTTCGTTCAGCACGTGATCTTCGTCGACCACGATTGCGTTCTCCACGCTGCCCCCCAGGGCCAGGTTGTGCGAGCGGAGAAATTCGATATCGCGCATGAACCCGAAGGTCCGCGCACGGCTCACTTCCTTAACGAAGGAAGTGCTCGAAAAGTCCACGCTGGCGGTCTGGGTGCGCCCGCGGAAAACCGGGTGGTCGAAGTCGATCTCGAAACTCACCTTGAAGCCTTCGAATGGTAGGAAGGTGGCGCGCTTGTCACCGTCTTCCACCGTGACTTCACGGATGATGCGGATGAACTTCTTCGGGGCGTCCTGCTCCTGCAGTCCGGCTGATTGAATCAAGAACACGAAAGGACCGGCACTACCGTCCATGATCGGCACTTCCGAAGCGGAAAGCTCGACATAGGCGTTGTCGATCCCAAGCCCGGCCATGGCCGAGAGCAGATGCTCCACCGTGTCAACCTTGACGTCGCCGCTGATCAGCGTCGTCGACATGGTGGTCTCGCCGACGTTTTCAGCCCGTGCAGCGATCTCCACGGACGGATTGAGGTCGGTGCGACAGAACACGATACCCGTGTCCACCGGTGCCGGCTTCAGGGTGAGGTAAACCTTTTCCCCCGAATGCAGGCCGACGCCCGTGGCGCGAATGATGTTCTTCAGTGTGCGTTGTCTGATCATGGCTTGAGTTCGCTATTGCGCTGTTGCGAATGGTTTCCAACAAATGCGGCGATCATAGCAGAACCCCACTTTGCTGAATACCAATCGATCCAATCATGTTGATATAGCCTATCAATCAGCCTGACGACGCAGGAACGCCGGAATGTCCAAATAGTCTAGGTCCTCTTGAGGATTCATCTTGGCGGCAGTGGCGGCCGCATGGGCCTGGTTGCGCATGACCGTTGGGCGCTCCAGATCGCGGTAGTTCACGGCCGATTGCTCTTGGCGAGCCGCCGGAACGGCTTGCGGGGCGACCGCTGCGGTCTGCAGAGTATTGTCCACGACCTTGACCGGCTTCTCGTTGCGCGGTCCCAGACCGGTGGCCACGACCGTGACGTGCAGTTCGTCGAGCATGTCCGGGTCGATCACCGCACCGACCTTGACGGTCGCTTCGTCAGAGGCGAAGGCCTCGATGATCTCGCCGACAGCGGCGTACTCGCCCAGCGACAGGTCCAGACCAGCTGTGATGTTGACCAGAATGCCCCGCGCGCCCTGCAGGTTCACGTCTTCGAGCAGCGGATTGCGAATCGCGGCCTCGGTCGCCTCGCGGGCGCGGTTCGGGCCGGTGGAGCAGCCAGTACCCATCATCGCCATGCCCATCTCGCCCATCACGGTCTTGACGTCAGCGAAGTCGACGTTCATCAGACCCGGACGCTGCATGATGTCGGAAATGCCACGAACCGCGCCGGTCAGCACGTCGTCGGCCTTGGCGAAGGCGGCCAGCAGGCTGGCGTCCTTGCCGAGGATGGTCAGCAGCTTCTCGTTGGGGATGGTGATCAGCGAGTCGACACATTCGGACAGCTGACGGATGCCCTCCTCGGCGACCTGCATACGGCGACGGCCTTCGAACGGGAACGGACGAGTCACGACCGCGACGGTCAGAATGCCCATTTCCTTCGCCACCGAGGCGATTACAGGCGCGGCGCCGGTACCGGTACCGCCGCCCATGCCGGTGGTGATGAACACCATGTCGGCTCCCTGGAGAACCTCGGCGATTCGCTCACGATCGTCCATCGCGGCCTGGCGGCCGATGTCCGGGTTGGTACCAGCACCTAGTCCTTTGGTGATGGTCGAGCCCAACTGCAACACGGTCCGTGCTTCGATCTTTTTCAGTGCCTGAGCGTCGGTGTTGGCGCAGATGAACTCCACACCCTCGACGTTGTTACGCACCATGTGATTGACGGCATTGCCGCCTCCGCCGCCAACGCCGATGACCTTGATCACTGCACTTTGCGGGGTATGGTCTACGAGTTCGAACATTTCCCTCTCTCCTCCAGCTTTCTAGTTTTGGTACTGCCGCTTTGCTCAGAAATTGCCCTGGATCCAGCTCTTCAAGCGGTCCACGACAGATGTTTTGGGTTCGTCGGCATATTGGCCGAGACCGGACATGGGGATGCCGTCGGCCTGCTTGCGCAAGCCGTAGAGCAACAGGCCCACGCCTGTTGAATAGATGGGGTTGCGGACGACGTCGGTCAGCCCTTCGAAACTGTGGGGGACGCCCAGGCGTACCGGCATATGGAAGATTTCCTCGGCCAGTTCGACGGCGCCCTCCATCTTCGCGGTACCGCCGGTCAGCACGATGCCGGCGGGCACCAGATCCTCGTAGCCGCTGCGCCGCAGCTCGGCCTGAATCAGCGTGAACAGCTCGTCATAACGTGGCTCCACCACTTCGGCCAGGGCCTGACGCGAGAGTTCCCGCGGCGGACGGTCGCCGACGCTCGGGACCTTGATCGTCTCGCCGGGGCCGGCCAGCTTGGCCAAGGCGCAGGCATAGCGGATCTTGATCTCTTCGGCGTACTGCGTCGGCGTGCGCAAGGCCATCGCGATATCGTTGGTGACCTGATCGCCCGCGATCGGGATCACCGCGGTGTGGCGAATGGCGCCTTCGGTAAAGATGCAGATATCGGTCGTGCCGCCACCGATGTCGACCAGGCAGACCCCCAGTTCCTTTTCGTCGTCGGTCAGCACCGCATGGGCCGACGCGAGCTGCTCGAGGATGATGTCGTCGACTTCCAGGCCGCAGCGGCGGACGCACTTCTCGATGTTCTGTGCCGCATTCACCGCGCAGGTCACCACGTGGACCTTGGCTTCGAGGCGGACGCCGGACATACCCAGCGGCTCACGCACGCCTTCCTGATTGTCGATCACGTAATCCTGCGGCAGCGTGTGCAACACGCGTTGGTCGGCCGGAATAGCCACGGCCTGGGCGGCGTCGAGCACACGTTCGAGGTCGGCATTGCTGACCTCGCGGTCGCGGATGGCGACGATGCCATGGGAGTTCAGGCTGCGGATGTGGTTGCCGGCCAGCCCGACGAAGGCCGAATGAATCCGGCATCCGGCCATCAGCTGCGCCTCTTCCACGGCGCGCTGAATCGACTGCACGGTGGACTCGATGTTGACCACCACGCCTTTCTTCAAGCCGCGCGACGGATGGGTGCCGATCCCGACGATCTCGAGTTCGCCATCCGCCGTGACCTCGCCGACCAACGCCACCACTTTGGAGGTGCCGATATCCAGGCCGACGATCATCTTGCCGCTTTGCACGCTAGACATGTGTTTCATTCCTCAATTCTTCGCAACGACGGGTTCGTCCGTCGTGGTCGGGGCCGGCTCATGCCATGCCACGGCGAGGCCGTTGGCGTAGCGGAGGTCGATCCGCGCAATTTTGTCGTTTTGCTGGGCCAGCTCCTGCTGGTAGATGGCGATGAAACGCCGCATCTTCTCGATGATCTGGTCCCGGCCCAGCAGCAGTTCGATGCCCTGCTTGGTAGTCAGGAACCAGCTGCCTCGCGCTCGCAACTCGAGGCGAGAGATGGAGAACCCCAGCGGACGCAGCATCTGACTGAGCATCTGGTACTGCTGCATGACCCGCTGCTGGGCCCGCTTCGGACCATACAACTGCGGCAGGTGTTCATATTTCATCGGGTCATTCGGCGCAAATGCCTGCCCGTTGTTGTTCAGCAACGCTTCGTCGCCCCAGCGGGCGATCGGTAATTGTTCCTCGAGTCGTACCGTGACCTGGTCGGGCCAGACCCGGCGGACCTCGACACTGGCGATCCAAGGCATCTGTTCAAGGTCATGACGCAGGCCGTCGAGGTCAACCTCGAAGAAGCTGGCCTCGACGAACGGAGCCATTCGCGCCTGTACCGCCTGCTGATCCACATAGGTCAGGTCGCCACGCACGCTGACGTTGCTGATCGGGCGATCAGCGTAAGGCGCCAGATGCTGGGCCAGCTCATACAGCCCGAACCCCAGCGCAACAAGCATCACCGGCCACAGTCCGCGCTTGAGCCCGTTCAGGCTCGGCCGCGGCAAGCGCGCCGACAGAGGCTCGCGCGGGACCAGGCGACTCGCCCCCCGCGGAGCCGGCTTGCGCGTGGCGCGCCCGGCACCAGGCTGTGAATGACGCAGCGTGGCGATCATCGTTTACTCCCCCGCCATGCTGGCGTCGAGAATGGCCAATACCAGTTGCTGGAAATCCAACCCCGCCGCCCGAGCGGCCATCGGCACCAGGCTGTGGTCGGTCATGCCCGGGACGGTATTGACTTCCAGCAGCCAGAACGCGCCCGTGCTGTCCTGCATCACGTCCACGCGCGCCCAGCCCTGCACGCCAACCGCCTCGCACGCGCGAGCGGACAGGTCCCTGAGCTCCTGCTCCTTGGCGGCATCCAGTCCGCAAGGAATCCGGTACTGGGTGTCATTGGCCAGGTACTTGGCGTCGTAGTCGTAGAAGGTGTGCGGTGTGCCGAGGCCGATGGGCGGCAACACGGTGCCCCGCAGCGTGGCAATGGTGAACTCCGGGCCCTGTATCCACTGCTCGACCAATACCTGCGAGTCGTAGGCACTCGCAGCACGCCAGGCAGCGATCAGTTCGGCGATGCCGCCAACCTTCGCCATGCCGATGCTCGAACCCTCGTGGGCCGGCTTGACGATCAAGGGGAAACCCAGCGCCTGCGCGGCCGCATGACAATCGGCTTCGCTGGCCAGAACAGCATGTCGCGGCGTCGGCAGGCCAAGGCTCTGCCAGACCTGCTTGGTCCGCAGCTTGTCCATCGCCAACGCCGAGGCCAGGATGCCGCTGCCCGTATAGGGAATGCCGGCACATTCGAGCAGGCCCTGCATGCTCCCATCCTCGCCACCGCGACCGTGCAACACGATGAAGGCGCGGTCGATGCGCTCGCGGTCCAGGCGCTGCAGCAGGTCATCGCCGACATCGATGCCGAAGGCGTCCACGCCCGCAGCCTGGAGAGCCGACAGCACGGCCTCACCGGACTTCAGGGACACTTCACGTTCGGCACTCTTGCCGCCGTAGAGCACTGCAACCCGGCCGAAGGCCTGGGGTTCACGGGTCGATTGCAAGGCTGTCATTCGCTTTTCCTCGCGGCGCTTGCCTGGGCCGCAAACACAGGACTGTTGAGCAGTTGCGGGGCCAACCCACCGATATCGCCGGCGCCCTGGCAGAGCAGGATGTCGCCGGCGCGCAGCAACGGCTTGAGCACGGGCGCCAGGTCGACGCCGCGCTCGACATAGATCGGATCGAGCTGTCCGCGCTGGCGGATGCTGTGGCAGAGATGACGGCTGTCGGCGCCCGGAATGGCGTCCTCACCCGCCGGATAGACTTCCATCAGTAGCAGCACGTTGGCGTCAGCCAATACCTGGACGAAGTCGTCATAGAGATCTCTGGTACGGCTGAAGCGATGCGGCTGGTAGACCATCACCAGACGCCGCTCCGGCCAACCGCCGCGCACCGCCTGGATCACGGCCGCGACTTCGCGTGGGTGATGGCCGTAGTCGTCCACGAGCATCACGCTGCCTCCATCCGCCGGCAGCTCGCCGTAGACCTGGAAACGACGACCCACACCGGCGAAGCCGGACAGCCCCTGAACGATGGCCTCGTCATCGATGCCTTCATCCGTGGCAATGGCAATGGTTGCCAACGCATTGAGGACGTTGTGGTTGCCGGGCATGTTGACCGACACACCGAGCGGGTCGAAGCCGTCGCGCAACACGGTAAAGTAGGTCCGCATGCCCTCCTGACGGACATTGATCGCACGCACGTCAGCGTCTTCGCTGATGCCGTAGGTGGTGATCGGACGGCCAACCTGGGGGATGATTTCGCGAACCACCGGATCATCCACGCACAGCACCGCCAGGCCGTAGAACGGCAGGTTGTGGAGGAACTCGACAAAGGTCTTCTTCAGCTTGCCGAAGTCGCCGCCATAGGTACTCATATGGTCGGCGTCGATATTGGTCACCACGGCGACCATCGGCTGCAGGTGCAGGAAACTGGCGTCGCTCTCGTCGGCCTCGGCGATCAGGTAGCGGCTGGTGCCGAGCTGGGCATTGGTGCCCGCTGCGGTCAAACGCCCCCCAATGACGAACGTCGGATCCAGGCCGCCCGCGGCGAACACGGACGCCAGCAGGCTGGTGGTGGTGGTCTTCCCATGGGTGCCTGCAACAGCAATCCCATGGCGATAGCGCATCAGCTCGGCGAGCATCTCGGCACGCGGCACGACCGGAATCCGCTGCTCCAGTGCGAAGGCAACTTCCGGGTTAGCCTGGTTGATGGCGCTGGAAACGACCAGCACATCGGCACCGGCGACGTTGGCCGCCTCATGGCCGATAAAGATATGCGCGCCGAAATTCTGCAGGCGCTCGGTACTCGGCGAACGCTTCAGGTCCGACCCCGACACGTCATAGCCAAGGTTGAGCAGCACCTCGGCGATCCCGCACATGCCGACACCGCCAACCCCGACGAAATGAATTCGACGGATACGACGCATGCGCCGCACTTCCGCCTTGACCGCTGCAGGTGACTTAGCCATGCGCGACCTCCAGGCAAATGTCGACGACGCTACGGGTCGCGTCCGGGCGAGCCAGGCGACGCGCGGTGGCGCCCATGGCCTTGAGTTTTTCCGGCTGCATCAGTACCTCGTTCAGCTGCGCGGCCATGGTGGCGGCGTCAGTCGTAGCTTGCGGCAGAAGGACGGCAGCACCCTCCTTCGCCAGGTATTCGGCGTTGCGTGTCTGGTGATCGTCGATCGCATGGGGCAGCGGCACCAGGAACGCCGGCAATCCCGCAGCGGCCAGCTCGCAAACGGTCAGCGCGCCGGCACGGCACACCACCAGATCGGCCCAGGCATAGGCCTGCGCCATGTCTTTGATGAAGGGCGCCACCTCGGCCTCGACTCCGGCCTGTGCGTAGCGCTCGCGGGTGATCTCCGCGTGCTGCTTGCCAGCCTGGTGGAAAACCTCCGGGCGCAGTTCCGCGCTCACTTGACCCAGCGCTTCGGGGAGCAGCTTGTTCAGCGGCTCGGCGCCCAGGCTGCCGCCGAGCACCAGCAAACGGGGCCGCCGCCCCACCAGCGTTTGTCGCGGCGTCTCGAGAAAGAGCTCCTGGCGCACCGGGTTGCCGGTGGTCCGCCGCTTCTCGCTCGGACGGAACGTGCCGGGGAAGGCTTCGCAGATGCGCTGGGCGAAAGGCACCAGGCTGCGATTGGCGGTCCCGGCCACGGCGTTCTGTTCATGAATGACCAGCGGCACGCCTGCCAGCTTCGCCGCCAGCCCGCCTGGACCGGTCACATAGCCACCCAGACCCAGCACGCAGACGGGCCGGAGTTCGCGCATCACCCGACGAGCCTGCAACAACGAGCGCGCCAATTGGAACGGTGCCTTCAGCAGCGACGCGACACCCTTGCCCCGCAGGCCGGTCACCTGGATCAGGTGAAGCGGCAGGCCAGCGGCTGGCACCACTTCGTTTTCGATACCGCGCGGCGTACCGAGCCAATGCACGCGGTAACCGCGGCTCTGGAACTCGTAGGCACAGGCGAGCGCGGGGAACACGTGGCCGCCGGTGCCGCCCGCCATGATCAGCACGTTACCGGCCATGTGCGATCTCCCTGCCCTTGGTCTGCGGTGGTTCCTGGAAGTCGTTCTCGCTGAACTCGACATCCTCGCTGCCCAGTACGGTGCGACTTTCCCACTCGATCCGCAGCAGCAGCGCCATGCTGGCGCAGGTCACCACCAGCGAGCTGCCGCCGTAACTGAGAAAAGGCAACGTCAGCCCTTTGGTCGGAAGCAGCCCGACATTCACGCCGACGTTGATCAGAAACTGGCCCAACCAGAGGAACGCCAGGCCCCACGCGACATAGGCGGCGAAGAACTGCCGCGCCCGCTCTGCCGCCAGCCCGATATAGAGCGCGCGGACACCAACGAAGGCGAACAGCAGAATGGTGAGCAGCGCACCGGCCATGCCGAGTTCCTCGGCCAGGACGGAAAAAACGAAATCGGTATGCGCTTCGGGCAGGTAGAACTGCTTCTGCACGCTATTGCCGAGCCCCAACCCCAGCCACTCGCCTCGACCGAAGGCGATCAACGCCTGGGTCAGCTGATAACCCGCGCCGTATTGGTCGGCCCAGGGATCGGTGAAGGTGATCAGGCGTTGCAGGCGATACTCCTGGGTTTGCACCAGCACGAACACTGCGCCCACCGCGAGCACGACCAGCAGACTGAAGCGAATCAGGCCGACGCCGCCCAGGAACAGCATCGCAACGGCTGCCCCCATCATCACGACCGTCGCACCGAAATCCGGCTCGAGCAGCAACAACAAGGCCATTGGCAGCAGCACGAGGAACGGCTTGAGGAAACCCCAGAAACTCTCTCGCACCTCATGCTGACGGCGCACCAGGTAACCGGCGAGATACACAACGACAAACAGCTTGGCCAGTTCCGACGGCTGGACGTTGAACAGGCCGAAGCCGATCCAGCGCATCGAGCCGTTCACTTCGCGGCCAATACCCGGCACCAAGACCAGGATCAACAAGGCGAAGGCGGCGAGCAGCAACATCCAGTCCAGTCGCTGCCAGGCCGAAAGCGGCACGAGCAAGACGGTCGCAGCGGCGACCAGCCCCATCAGCACATAGATAAGGTGGCGAATGGTGTAGTACATGGAGCTGCCGGCATTCACCGCAGCCACCTCCGACGAAGCCGAGGTGATCATCACCAGCCCCAGCCCCAGCAGTGCCAGGCAGCCAGCCAGCATCGGGAAGTCGAGATCGACACCACGACGGCCGAAGAGCGGCGAAGGCGCACTACGCAGGAAAGCGAACATCAACTGAGCGCCCCCACCGCTGCCGCGAACTGTCGCCCGCGATCTTCGAAGTTCTCGAACATGTCCAAACTGGCGCAGGCGGGCGAGAGCAGTACCGCATCGCCGGGCTGGGCAAGCTTGGCGGCCAACTGCACGGCCTGCTGCATGGACTCGGCCCGGTGGATCGGCGCGGCGCCTTCGAGCGCCGTCGCCAGCAAGTCGGCGTCGCGCCCGAGCAGAACGACTGCACGGCAATAGCGGGAGACGGGGCTGTGCAACGGAGCAAAATCCGCACCTTTTCCATCCCCACCGGCAATCAGGACCAACCGCCCGTCGATATCGCTACCCAGACCGTCGATTGCCGCCAGGGCCGCACCGACGTTGGTGGCCTTGGAGTCATCGTAAAAACTCACGCCCTTGCGCTCGCTGACCCACTGGCAGCGATGCGGCAAGCCCGTGAAACGACGCAACACATCGAGCATCGCCGTGAACGGCAGCCCGACGGCATGACCGATGGCGAGCGCCGCCAGTGCGTTGGACTGGTTGTGGGCACCGCGAACCTTGAGCTGGCTCGCCGGCATCAAGGCATCGAACTGGAACGCCAGGTACTTCTCACCGTTCTCCTCGAACAATCCGAATCCCTTGAAATCCGGCTTGCCGAGGCCAAAGGACCAGGCGGGCAGATCGTCCGCAACAAGCGGCCGGCTGAGGCGATCATCGCGGTTGATCACCACCCGCCGCGCACCCCGGAAAATGCGGTGCTTGGCCTGATGGTAGGCCGGCAGCCCGTCGTAGCGATCCATGTGGTCTTCGCTGATGTTCAGGCAGGTCGCGACCTCGGCGTTGAGCTGGTCGGTGGTTTCCAGCTGGAAGCTCGACAGCTCCAGCACATAGAGTTCGACCTGATCGTCCAGCAGATCCAGCGCAGGCACGCCGAGATTGCCGCCAACGGCGACCTTGCGCCCGGCTTCGATGGCCATCTCGCCGACCAGCGTCGTTACGGTGCTTTTCGCATTGGAACCGGTGATCGCCACGATAGGCGCCTTGGCCTCGCGGGCGAACAGATCGATGTCGCCGGACAGCTTGACGCCACGCTCGGCGGCAATCTTCAGCGCCGGCGTGCTGACGGGCAGCCCCGGGCTCACGATCAGCTCACTCGCGCGGCAGAGGAACTCGGGGTCGAGCTCGCCACAGCGAACCTCGATGCTCGGGTATTGCGCCGTCAAGGTGGCCAGTTCCGGCGGATTCTCGCGCGTATCGACCACGGCGAACGGCAAGCCCCGGCGCACCAGGTGGCGAACCACGGACATGCCGCTCTTGCCGAGGCCGACAACGATGCGGAACTGATCGGACGCGATGAGCACTCTCGGTTACCTCAGCTTCAACGTGGCGAGGCCGACCAGCACCAGGATCACCGTGATGATCCAGAAGCGCACGATCACGCGTGGCTCGGGCCAGCCTTTGAGTTCGAAATGGTGGTGGATCGGCGCCATGCGGAACACCCGCTTGCCGGTCAGTTTGAAAGACGCGACCTGAACGATGACCGACAGGGTTTCCATGACGAAAACCCCGCCCATGATGAACAGCACGACTTCCTGGCGAACGATCACCGCAATGGTTCCGAGCGCTGCACCGAGCGCCAGGGCACCGACGTCCCCCATGAACACCTGCGCGGGGTAGGTGTTGAACCAGAGGAAGCCGAGGCCCGCACCAATCAACGCCCCACAGAAGACGATGAGCTCACCGGCACCCGGCACGCTGGGAATCAGCAGGTATTCGGCAAAGTTCACGTTGCCGGACAGGTAGCAAAAGATGCCCAAGCCGCCACCCACCATCACCGTCGGCATGATGGCCAGGCCGTCCAGGCCGTCGGTGAGGTTCACCGCGTTGCTCGAGCCGACGATCACGAAATAAGTCAGCACCACGAAGCCGATCCCGAGCGGAATCTCGATGTCCTTGATCAGCGGAAGAATGAGTGTCGTCTCGATCGGGGACTGCGCGGTCGCGTAGAGAAACACCGCCGCGCCCAGGCCGAATACCGATTGCCAGAAATATTTCCAGCGGCTCGGCAGGCCGCGGGAATTCTTCTCGATCACCTTGCGGTAGTCATCCACCCAGCCGATCGCACCGAACAGCAGGGTCACGATCAGCACCACCCACACATAGCGGTTGCTCAGGTCGGCCCACAGCAAGGTACTGATGGCAATGGCGCTGAGAATCAGCGCCCCGCCCATGGTCGGGGTACCGGATTTGGACAGATGCGACTGCGGACCGTCGTTGCGCACGGCCTGGCCGATCTGGCGCAGCTGCAGCGTGCGGATCAGCCAGGGGCCCATCCACAGCGAAAGCACCAGCGCACTGAGCACGCCCAGGATGCCTCGCAAGGTCAGGTACTGGAAAACCGAGAAGCCCTTGTGGAACTGTTGCAGGTACTCGGCGAGCAGCAGCAGCATTAATGTTTCTCCATGGCGGGGAGCGACAGCGCGGCGACGACCTTGTCCATCGCGGCGCTCCGTGATCCCTTGATCAAAAGGGTCGTGCCGTTGCCCTGTTCGAGCCGCAACACATCGATCAGGCGCTGCTGATCCTCGAAATGACGCGCACCGGCGCCGAATGCAGCGACGGCGTGCTTCATCAGGGGGCCGACGGCCAGCAAGGCGTCGACCTTGCCGACGGCATAGCGGCCAACGTCACCGTGCCCTTGCTCGGCCCATTCACCAAGTTCGCCCATGTCACCGAGCACCAGCACCTTGCGACCGGCGAACCCGTTCAGGACGTCAATGGCCGCACACACGGAAGCCGGGTTGGCGTTGTAGGTATCGTCGATCAACCGCACACCGTTGGGCAGCATCTGGGCGACGCCACGGCCCTTGACCGGCTGCAGACGCTCCAATCCGGCGACGATATGCTCGACTGATACACCCAGCGCATGGGCAGCGGCTGCAGCGGCAAGCGCATTGGCCACGCTATGCCGGCCGAGCAGATTGAGCTGGACACGAGCGGAGCCATTCGGCCCATTGAGCATAAAATTCGGGCAACCGCGCTGGTCGTAGGCGATCGAAGCCGGATGGAAGTCGGCGAGTGGGCTCTGCATGGCGAAGCTCAGCACGCGCCGAACGCCCGCTCGGGTCTGCCAGGTCGCGAAGGCCTTATCATCGCGATTGAGCACCGCAACGCCATCGCTCGACAGCCCCTCGAGAATTTCACCCTTTGCTTCGATGATCTTTTGCGGCCCACCAAACTCACCCACGTGCGCCGTACCGGCGTTGGTGATCACGCTGACATCGGGCCGGGTCAGGTTCACGGTGTAGGCAATTTCACCGACGCGCGAGGCTCCCAGCTCGATTACTGCCGCGCGATGCCCGGCACCCAGCTCCAGCAGGGTAATGGGCGCTCCGAGGTCGTTGTTCAGATTGCCGCGAGTAGCCAGCACCGCTTGGTCGCCAAAGGCTGCGCGGAGGATGCTGGCCAACAGCTCCTTCACGCTGGTCTTGCCGCTCGAGCCCGTGATGGCCGCGACCGGTCCCTTGAACGCGGCGCGGTTCAGTGCCCCCAGCTGTCCCAGAGCGATACGACAATCGGCGACGACCAGCTGCGGCAGGTCGACGTCCGCCACGTGACGTTCGACCACCGCCGCTACCGCGCCCTTGCGCGCAACGTCCGCCAGATAGTCATGGCCGTCGAACCGCGGCCCGGCCAAGGCGATGAAGAGCTGGCCCGGGCCTATAGCGCGACTATCGGTGGAAACGCTATCGAACGCGACATTGTCGCCTACCAGCGTGCCTGAAAGTGCACCGGCAATATCGTTCAAGTGAAGGGCATCAAGCATGGGCAGCTCTCCAGGCGGCCAGGGCGATGGTGGCCTGCTCGATATCCGAGAACGGCAGACGATCACCCTTGATTTCCTGATAATCCTCATGCCCCTTGCCCGCCAGCAGGACGACATCGTCATGGCTACTGGCAGCGATGCAATCGGCAATCGCAGCGGCACGGCCGGGGATGAATCGGACCTTGTCCGGGTCGACGAAACCTGTGCGAATATCGTCGAGGATTCGCAGCGGGTCTTCCCCGCGAGGATTGTCGTCGGTGACGACCACGTCGTCGGCCAGCCGCTCGGCGACCTGTGCCATGAGGGCACGCTTGCCGCGGTCGCGCTCGCCGCCACACCCGAAGAGGCACAGCAAGCGCCCCCGGGCATGCGGGCGTAACGCATCAAGAACCTTCTCCAGCGCGTCAGGCGTGTGCGCATAGTCCACGACTACCAGCGGCAGGTCGCCGCCACCCAGCCGTTGCATCCGACCTTCCGGCCCTTCGAGCAGCGGCATGGCCGCAAGGATTTCGTCGAGCGGGTAATCCATGCCCAGCAGGGCACCGATCGCCGCCAGCACGTTGCTGACGTTGAACCGCCCCAGCAGGGTGCTACGCAGCGAGCGTTCGCCCTGCGGAGTGACGAGTCGGGCGTGCAGCCCATCGTCATCGAGCCGGGCGTCCGCGCAATAAAGGTAGGCCGAAGGGTCTTCCAGGCTGTAGGTGATCAAACGCGACTCGGCTTCTTTGGTCGCCAGAGCCCGGCCGAACGGGTCGTCCAGGTTGAGCACGCGACAGCGCAGGCCGGGCATTTCGAACAGGCTCGCCTTGGCCTCGCCATAGGCTTCCATGGAGCCGTGATAGTCCAGATGATCACGAGACAGGTTGGTGAACACCGCGACGTCGAACGCCAACGCCGCCACGCGCCCCTGAGACAGGCCGTGGGACGAAACCTCCATGGCTGCTGCGCGCGCGCCTTGTTTGCGCAGCGCGGCCAGCGTCGCCTGGACGCCAATGGCATCCGGCGTGGTGTGACGCCCCAACGCAAGCTCGCCATGGAAGCCGGTACCCAGCGTACCGATGATGCCGCACCGCTCGCCGAGACGGTCGAGTGCCTGGGCGATCAGGAACGTTACCGTGGTCTTGCCGTTGGTGCCGGTCACACCCGCCAGATGCAGGCTACGACTCGGCTCACCGTAAAAGCGTCCGGCGATCGCCGAAAGCTGCTCGGCGAGGCGTTGTACCGGCACCAGCCTGGCACCGGATACGTTCATTTCGCCGGCACCTGCCGCCTCATAAGCGACAGCCGCAGCACCGCGAGAAATCGCATCGGCGATGTGCGCACGGCCGTCCTGCTGTAACCCGGGTACGGCCAGGAACAGATCGCCCGGGCGAACCTTGCGGCTGTCCAACGTCAGTTCACGGATCAGCTCCGCCCCGTCAGCCTGAGGCAGCAGTTGATTCAATGGCATTGGCATTCAGGTACGCCCTCCCTTGCTCTTGAGGGCTTCGGCAGTTTGCACGTCGACCGGCGGCGCCAGGTTGTCCGGCGCAATGTTCAGCAGGCGCAAGGCGCGCGCTGCGACCTTGCCGAAGACCGGCGCCGAGACCAGACCACCGTAATAGCCGCCCTCGCTTGGCTCGTCGACCACCACCACGATGGCAATCCGCGGGTCCGTCACAGGCGCAACGCCGGCAAAGAAGGCGCGATAGGCGTCCTTGGTGTACCCGCCCGTCCCGGAGATCTTCTTTGCGGTCCCGCTCTTGCCGCCGACGTGGTAGCTCGGCACCTTGGCACGCATGCCGCCGCCGCCATCCTCTTCGACGACAGCCTGCAACATGCGCAGGACTGTCTTCGAGATTTCCTTGTCGATGACCTGAACCCCTTCCTGGGGCTGGTCGAGACGCAGCAGCGACAAGGGGACGTTCTTGCCTTCGTTACCGAGCATGGCGTAGGCGTGAGCCAACTGAACGGCCGTCACCGACAGCCCGTAGCCATAGGCGAGCGAAGCCGTCTCGGCATCGCGCCATTTGCGATGGTTGGGTAGATTGCCAACACGCTCGCCCGGGAAACCCAGCCCCGTGGCCTGGCCAAAACCGGCCTGCTGCATGACGGTGTGCACCGGCTCGGGACCGATATCCAACGCGATCTTGCTGATGCCCACGTTGCTCGATTTCATCAGGATGCCGGTCAGGTTGAGCATGCCGCCGCGCGATACATCTCGGATGGTGTAGCGGCCGATCCGCATCCAGCCGGGCAGCGTGTTGACGACCGACTCGGGATGGTATTTGCCCGTTCCGAGCGCCGCTGCAATGCTGAACGGCTTGACCGTCGAGCCCGGTTCGAAGACATCGATCAGCGCCCGGTTACGCATCGCCGCCGGTTGAAGGTTGCGTCGGTTGTTGGGGTTGTAGGTCGGCTGGTTCGCCATGGCCAGAACTTCGCCGGTCTTGACGTCGACCATCACCAGACTCGCGGCCTTGGCGCCGTGCTCCTGCATGACCTTGCGCAGCTCGCTGTGCGCCAGGTACTGCAAGCGCAGGTCGATCGACAGGGCTAGCGCCTTACCAGCCTTGGCATTCTTGACCACCTGGACATCCTTGATCAGGCGCCCACGACGGTCCTTCAGCACCTGACGCTTACCCGGCACACCGGCCAGCCATTCGTCATAGGCCAACTCCATACCTTCGCGCCCCTGGTCGTCGATATCGGTGAAACCGACGACGTGTGCCGCCACTTCGCCGGCCGGATAGAAGCGGCGAAATTCTTCCTGGGCATAAACGCCCGGGATGTTCATGTCTAGCACGCGCTGCCCTTGCTCGGGCGTCAAGCCCCGCACCAGATAGGTGAACTCACGTTCGGCCTGCTCGCTCAGCCGCTTGCTTAATGCGGCTGGGTCTTGCCCCAGGACCTTCGCCAATTCGTCCCAGCGAGCGCGGGAGGCCTGCAGTTCGCGGGGATTGCCCCACAGGGTGGTGACCGGCGTACTGACGGCCAGCGGCTCGCCATGACGATCAGTGATCAGGCCGCGGTGCGCCGGGATCGGAATGTGTCGCACGCTGCGCGCGTCGCCTTGCCCCTGCAGGAAGGGCTGATCGAAAACCTGTAGATCCACGATGCGCCAGGCGAGCGCAGCCACCATCGCTGCCAACAAGCCCAGGACGATGCGGAAACGCCAGGGATACAGTGCGCCCTCGAGCTTCATTGGCTCACCAGCCTGACGTCAGCCGCCTCTGGGATGTGCATGTTCAACCGCTCGGTGGCCAGCGTTTCGATGCGGCTGTGCGCTGTCCAGGTGCTCTGCTCGAGAATCAGTCGTCCCCACTCGGCCTGCGCCTTGTCGCGAACACTGAGCTCACCGTACAGCTCGTTCAGCAATTGGCGATTCCAGTGCGCGCTGTAGGCGACCGCGATGGCAGACAGCAACACGGCGATGAACAGCACCAGCATGACCAGGCTGCCATTGGGCATCGAGCGCAGCCTGGTCATCCGAGCTTCTCCGCAACGCGCATGACCGCACTTCGCGAACGCGGATTGGCCTTGACCTCTTCAGCCGAAGCATATTGCGGCTTGCCCAACAGCTTAAGGCGAGGCACGAATTTTTCCGGGATGACGGGCAGGTCGCGCGGCAGCTTATCGGCCTCACCCTTGGCGTGACGCCGCATGAACTGCTTGACGATCCGGTCTTCCAGCGAGTGGAAGCTGATCACCACGAGACGACCGCCGACGTCCAGCGCGTCCAGTGCGGCATTCAGACCGGCCTCAAGATCTCCGAGCTCGTTATTGATGAAGATACGCAGTCCCTGGAAGGCACGCGTGGCCGGATTCTTGCCCTTCTCCCAGGCAGGGTTGGCGTCAGTCAGCACCTGTGCCAGATCAGCGGTGCGTTCGAATGGGCGCTCGGTGCGCCGCTGCACGACCGCTCGCGCCATGCGCTTGGAGAATCGCTCTTCGCCGTAATCCTTGAAAACCCGGGCGATCTCGTCTTCCGTGGCCGTCGCGATCCAGTCGGCCGCGCTGACGCCGCGCGCCGGATCCATGCGCATATCCAACGGCCCATCGTTGAGGAAGCTGAAGCCACGCTCGGGGTCGTCCAACTGCGGGGAGGACACGCCCAGATCCAGCAATACACCGCTCAAGGTACCGGCCCAGCCGCGCTGTCCCAGTTCCTCGCCCAGCTCTGCGAAACTTCTCTGCACAACGACAAAGCGGCCGTCTTCGGCCGCCAGCGCTTGCCCCGTTGCGATTGCCAACGGGTCCTTGTCGAACCCTAGCACCTGGCCATCAGGCCCTAGCTGCCGGAGCAGCAGCCGGCTATGGCCTCCACGTCCGAAGGTGCCGTCCACATAACGCCCGTCGGCACGCACGACAAGTGCCGCAACGGCCTCGTCGAGTAGCACGGTGACATGTTTATAGGCGCTCATCTGGCTCACAGGATTAGGTCACGCAGTTCTTCCGGCAACGCGCCGGGTTGTTTGATGGCCGCCAGATCCGCATCGGCTTGAGCGTTCCAGTCGTCCTCGTTCCACAGGCTGAACTTGTTGAGCTGCCCAACCAGCATGGCCCGCTTGTCCAGCGCCGCGTATTCACGCAAGCGAGGCGGTACGAGCACCCGGCCCGCACCGTCCATCTCCAGATCGACAGCATTCCCTATCAGCAAACGCTGTAGTCGACGACTTTCCTCTCGCAACGACGGAAGCTCGCGCAGCTTGGTTTCGATCTGCTCCCACTCGGGTAATGGATAGATACAGAGGCAACGATCAACCGCATCGATGGTGATGATGAGCTGACCCTGGCAGCGCGAAACGAGCTCGTCACGATACCGACTGGGCATAGCTAGCCTGCCTTTGGCATCGAGACTGATGGCGTTAGCTCCGCGAAACACGGCTGCGCTTCCCCTGAAATTAGCTATCCATGCCCATAATTACCCACTTCATTCCACTTTCTACCACTTGTGCGCACTATAGAAACGCCCCGACCCCACCGTCAAGGTGAGCCCGACGGGAAAAACCCTTATGTGACGGGAATTTAGCTAGCGAAACGGGGATAAACGGCGAAGTGAGAATCGCCGTCGAAGGGCAAGCTGAACGCATGCATAGAGATGCATCACAAAGTTAAAGTACTTTGTGAAGAGCAAGAATTTTTCGGACTAAAAAGCGAGGGTAAAAGAAGGTCGGAGAGTCGATCTGTAAGCCGGGTTCTGTCGAGGACAGTCATTCCTCTACGACAGCCATCACTGACTGCCTCTAGCAACCTACCCGGATCCAGCGCGGGCCACGCCAATGGATCCCTATTTGGTCTTGCTCCAGGCGGGGTTTACCTAGCCACGAACTGTTACCAGTCGTGCGGTGCGCTCTTACCGCACCTTTTCACCCTTACCGGCACAGAAGTGCTTAGGCGGTTATTTTCTGTGGCACTTTCCGTGGGCTCACGCCCCCCAGGCGTTACCTGGCGCCTTGCCCTATGGAGCCCGGACTTTCCTCCCTCCCTTCTTGCGGAACAAAAAGAGACAGCGACTGTCCGATCGACTCTCCGGCGAGCAGGGTACTTCGGTGGAGCCCCAGCTGCAAGCCGTTCTCCGGCCAGGCGCCTGGCGGGCAACCCCGAAGGCCTAGGACTTTTCCTGCAGCGCGAGCTGATAGAGGAGATTCTTCCGCACGCCCGTGATCTCCGCCGCAACGGCCGCCGCTCTCTTCACGGGAAGCTCCGCCAGGAGGAGCTTCAGGACGCGTCGCGCATTATCGTCGACCGACTCTTCGCCCTCCGGCGCGCGGCAGCCGGCCACTACAACGACACATTCCCCGCGTTGCTGATTGGCATCGGCAGCGACCCACTGCTCCAGCGCGGCGAGCGGCGCCCCTTTCAACGTCTCGAAGGTCTTGGTCAGTTCCCGACCCAGGACGGCGACGCGCTCCCCACCGAACACGGACGCCATGTCCTGCAGGCAGTCCAGGATTCGATGTGGCGCTTCATAAAAGATCAGCGTTCGCGGCTCCTGGCGCAACTGCTCAAGGCGGCTTCTCCGCCCCGTCCGCTTGGCTGGCAGGAACCCTTCGAAGATGAACCGATCCGAGGGCAACCCCGCCGCACATAACGCGGCGACCAAGGCGCAGGCCCCCGGCACGGGCACCACCCGCACGCACGCCGCGCGCGCCTGCCGTACCAGGTGATAGCCAGGATCCGAAATCAGCGGAGTACCCGCATCGGAAATCAGCGCGACGCTATCGCCAGCCAGCAAACGCTGAATGAAGCGCCCACCCTCATCACGCTCGTTGTGCTCATGACAGGCGGCCAGCGGGGTCTTGATACTGAAATGCTGCAACAGCCTGGCCGAGTGCCGCGTATCTTCGGCCGCTATAAGCGCCACCTCATTCAATATGCGCAGCGCTCGTGCGCTGATGTCCTCGAGATTGCCAATAGGCGTTGCGACCACGTAGAGCGTCCCGATGGCGGAATTCACAGCGTCTGTCGCAGTCACAGGGCTACCTCACGTATGCAAAACGCGCATTGTAGCCCGTTTGCAGGACACGACATCGCCGCTCCGACAGGGCTTGGGTACAATCCTTCCACCTACCGCCAGCGCTTCAGGATTCCACCACATGATGGCTCGCTTTCGCCCACTTCTTTTTATCTGCTTCGCCGCGCTGCTCTCGGCCTGCGCCAGCTCCCCGTCCTCGACACTCGGAGAACTACCACGCACGCCCCAGGCGTCCACGCAGGAACTGCTGAAGCAGGCGGAAGCGAGCGATGCGAGCGAGGCCGCGCTACTGCGCCTCTCGGCAGCCGACAAAAGCCTGCAACAGGGCAACCTGTCACAGACCAGGCAGATTCTCGATCAGGTCCAGCTCGATCAACTGAAGCCGGCTCAGCAGGTCTTCGCTCGCACCCTCGAGGCAGAGCTTGCACTGGCCGAACAGGATCCCGCCCGGGCGCTGGCGGCCTTTGAGCATCCAGCTTTCGAGCGCCTGGCGGAGCTACCGGTCGATCAACAGCTGCGCAGCCAGATCGCTCGTGCAAAGGCATTCGAGGCCAATGATCAGCTGTTCGAGGCGGCGCGGGAGCGCACTTTCATCGCGCCCATGCTGAGCGGTGAACAGGCCACGCGGAATCATGAAGCGATCTGGGCACTCGTCTCCAAACTGCCAGAGGGTAAGCTGCAACCCACCGATGACAGCGATCTGTCCGGTTGGCTTTCGCTGGCGATGGCGGTCAAGCAGGCAGGCACACTCGGGCAGCAGCAACGAGCGGTCGATGCCTGGGTCGCCCAGAACCCCGAACACCCGGCAGCACGAACGTTGCCTGAGCCGCTGGAAAAATTGCGCCAGCTGGCAGACAAACCGCTCTCCCATGTTGCGTTGCTGCTGCCAATGGATGGCTCTCTGGCCAATGTCGCACGCGCACTGCGCGACGGGTTTCTCGCCGCACACCTCGAAGCCGGTGATAACCTGCGCATCGAACTGTTCGACAGCACTCGCATCGCTTCCCTGAACGACTTCTACCGGCAAGCCAGCGCGGCAGGTGTCGAACTGGTCGTAGGCCCCTTGGACAAGGAACTGGTTCGCCAGCTGGCCGCACGAGACGCGCTCCCGCTGACGACGCTGGCGCTCAACTACAGCGACGCGGACCAGACAGCGCCGCCACAACTTTTCCAGTTCGGCCTGGCCGCCGAGGACGAAGCACGGGAAGTCGCTCGCCGCGCCTGGGCCGATGGGCATCGGCGCGCCGTCGCCCTTACCCCACGCGGAGACTGGGGGAACCGGGTGCTCGACGCCTTCCGCCTGCAATGGCAGGAGCAGGGCGGCACACTGGTCGCGGCCGAACCTCTGGCAGAGCCAATCGAACTGGCCAATCAGATAGCCGACCTGCTTCAGGTCCGCAGCGCCAGCCGGGCCCAGGGTTCGAACGAAGCACCACCGACGCGCCGGCAAGATGTCGACTTCCTCTTTCTCGCCGCCACACCGCAACAGGCACAGCAGGTCAAGCCAACGCTGGTGTTCCAATATGCAGGAGACCTGCCGGTCTATGCGACGTCTCACCTGCACGCTGCAACTAACAACCGCAGCCAATACCTTGACCTTGAGGGGATCCGCTTCGCCGAAACCCCCTGGCTGCTCGACCCGCAACTGCCGCTGCGACAGGACATCGAGCGCAAATGGCCGCAGGCCCAGGGTAGCCTTGGCCGCCTCTACGCCATGGGCGCCGACGCCTATCTGCTGGCGCCTCGGCTGAACCAATTACTGGCGCTGCCTGAAACCGAACTGCAAGGGCTTTCCGGCACGCTCATGCTGACCCCAAAACAGCGCATCGAGCGCCATCTGCCCTGGGCAGAGTTCCGTGGCGGAGAGGTTCAGCGACTCCAGGATGAGGCCGATTGACACACGTGGACAGGCAACATCGCGGACAGGAAGCCGAAGACACCGCCAAGCACTATCTCGAGCGACAGGGTTTGCGCCTCGTACAGCGCAACTGGTCGTGCCGCAGCGGAGAGCTTGATCTGGTCATGCTCGATGGCGATACAGTAGTATTCGTGGAGGTTCGCTACAGACGCCACGCCGCATGGGGCGGCGCCCTTGAAAGCGTCGACCGGCGCAAACAGCAAAAGCTGATCAAGACAGCCCAACTGTTCCTACAACGGGAAACTCGCTGGGCCCGACACCCATGCCGCTTCGATGTCATCGCCATCGAGGCCGGTCGCAGCTCAGCAGCGCCCAACTGGATTCGCAACGCGTTCGATGGCTAAGCGCCAAGTAGCGTTTGCCTCCCCTCTACGGCATGGCCCAACGGCCATACTCGATACCGAAGGTCTGACATCGATGGACATGCAAACCCGTATACGCCAGCTATTCCAGGCAAGCATTGAAACCAAGCAACAGGCCGCCGAGGTCCTTGCACCCAGC
Source organism: Stutzerimonas marianensis (assembly GCF_022810315.1). Taxonomy (NCBI): domain Bacteria; kingdom Pseudomonadati; phylum Pseudomonadota; class Gammaproteobacteria; order Pseudomonadales; family Pseudomonadaceae; genus Stutzerimonas; species Stutzerimonas marianensis. Next base: position 58,502 of record NZ_JALGRD010000012.1, read on the forward strand.
ATTGAGCAAGCCGGGCAGGTGATGGTCAATGCCCTGCTCAGCGAAGGCAAGATTCTGACTTGCGGCAACGGCGGCTCCGCCGGCGATGCGCAACACTTTTCCTCGGAGTTGCTAAACCGCTTCGAGCGCGAGCGCCCCAGCCTACCGGCGATCGCACTGACGACCGATAGCTCCACGCTGACATCGATCGCCAACGATTACAGCTACAACGAAGTATTTTCCAAGCAGATCCGAGCCCTGGGCCAGCCCGGCGACGTACTGTTGGCCATTTCCACCAGCGGCAACTCCGCCAACGTCATCCAGGCGATCCAGGCCGCGCATGATAGAGAGATGACCATCGTCGCCCTGACTGGGCGCGACGGCGGCGGCATGGCCTCACTGCTGCTCCCTGAAGACGTCGAGATCCGCGTGCCGGCTAAGGTCACCGCGCGGATTCAGGAAGTGCACCTGCTCGTGATCCATTGCCTGTGCGACCTCATCGACAACCAACTGTTCGGGAGCGAAGAATGAAGCCGACTCGACTGCATGTGCTGACCCTAGCGCTGTGCCTGGCCGCTACGGGTTGCAGCTCGATACTGACGGCGACCCGCGACGAGCCGATCAATGATGACCGAGGCACACGCACCATCGGTAGCAAGATCGACGACTCGCTCATCGAAACCAAGGCCGCCGTCAACATTGCCAAAGCGCATCCAGACCTCGACAGCGCGTCGCACATCGTCGTTGCCAGCTACAACGGCGTGGTATTGATCGCTGGGCAGACGCCACGCGAAGAACTCAAGCAGATCGCCGAGCAGGCCGCCAGCTCAGTCCAGCGGGTCAAGCGTGTGCATAACGAACTGCAGGTATTGAAACCCTCGTCCGCCCTAGCGCGCAGTAACGACTCCTGGCTGACCACGAAAATCAAGGCCCAGATGCTGGCGGATGAAAGCGTGCCCGGATCGCGCATCAAGGTGATCACCGAAAATGGGATCGTCTACCTGTTGGGCCTCGTGACCCGGCAGGAAGGCAACCGTGCAACCAGCCTCGTACAGGGCGTATCCGGCGTACAGCGGATCGTCAAACTGTTCGAATACATCGACTGACCCTTCGCCCTCGCTCTCAGGCTGGCCACATCCGTGTCCAGCCTCGGGGCTACTTGACGACCTTAAGACTCGGCCGGCCAGCTGCCGGCGCCGGCTTCGGCTTGCTCGCCGACGCGTCATCGCCTGACGCACCGTCGTCAGGCGGGGTCGGCTCGATCTCGAAGACCATGCCCTGGCCATTCTCCCGTGCGTATATGGCCAAGATAGCGGCAGAAGGCACGTAGAGGTTGTGCGCAACCCCTCCGAAGCGCCCTTCGAAACTGACCGCCTCGTTACTTATGTCGAGATGACGGACCGCGCCAGGCGATACATTCAACACGATCTGCCCATCGCTGGCGTAGCCCGACGGCACCTGCACGCCGGGGTGATCCGCATGCACGAGAATATGCGGTGTGCAGTCGTTATCTACGATCCAGTCGTACAGGGCACGAACCAGATAGGGGCGACTGGAAGTCATGACAAGCCTCTCTTGTTAACGCATGCCGCGCTCTACGGCGGATAAGCTGGCCTGGAAGGCCTCACGAGCGAAGTTGAGCTCCATATAGTCGAGCAGGGGCTTAGCGGCCCTTGGCAACTCGATTCCCAGTGTGGGCAAACGCCAGAGGATAGGCAACAGACAGCAATCGATGATGCTGATCTCGTCGCTCATGAAGTACGGCTTTTCGGCAAAAATGGGGGAGACGCCCGTCAGGCTCTCGCGCAGCTCCTTGCGAGCCGAGGCCTTGTTCTCCTCAGTCGCACGGTGGTCCCCGATTCGATCGACCAGAGCACACCAGTCACGTTGCACCCGATGGACCAGCAACCGGGTGTTGGCGCGCGCCACGGGATAGACCGGCATCAACGGAGGATGAGGATAGCGCTCTTCCAGATATTCGATGATGACGCCGGGCTCATAGAGCGCCAGGTCACGCTCGACCAGGGTCGGCACCGTAGCGTAGGGGTTCACCTCGACCAACCGAGGCGGATATTGCCCCGGCATTACATCGACCACCTCGACCCCTACGCCTTTTTCGGCGAGTACGTACCGCACCCGGTGCGAATAGTGGTCAGCCGGATCGGAATAGCAGAGCAACCTGTTGGCTACCGCCACGACGCCCTCCTCGTTAGATTTTTTTAGGGCTGAAAAAACACGCGCGCCCAAAAGGCGCGCGCAATGTACAGCGTTAAGGCAGGCGTATCAGTGAACGTCTTTCCAGTACTCACGCTTGAGCAGGTAGGCAAAGACAAAGAAGAACGCCAGGAACAGCAGGACGTAGGTCCCGATCCGCTGGCTTTCCAGCTTGACCGGGTTCGCCGAATAGGCCAGGAAGGTCACCAGATTGTGAACCAGCTGATCGTACTCAGCCTCGCTCAGCGTACCGGTACCCTCCTCCACTGTCAGCTGGCTGCAGTCTTCGTGGGTAACCGGCGTTCCGGTCAACGGATCGAACTGCTTGCGCCCGTCTTCGACCACCTGCACCTGCTTGCAGGCCACCGACTCACCTTCCGGCAGCTTGCTCGGCATGACCTGACGGCCCTGCAGCGGCGCCAGGACGTGCGGCATGCCGACGTTCGGGAACACCGTATTGTTCACGCCGTAGGGGCGAGTCGGATCCTCATAGAAGCTGCGCAGGTAGGTGTACAGCCAGTCGTTGCCGCGAACACGTGCGACCAGCGTCAGGTCGGGCGGTGCAGCACCAAACCAGGTCTTGGCGTCTTCTGGCTTCATACCGATCTTCATGTGATCGCCGATCTTGGCATCCGAGAACACGATGTTGTCCATCATGATTTCTTCGGGAATGCCGAGATCCCTTGCCACGCGCTCATAGCGCTGATACTGAGCGCCATGACAGCCCATGCAATAGTTGGCGAAGGTCTTCAGGCCATCCTGCAGCGCCGCCTTGTCGGTCAGGTCGACATCGATCTCATCCAGGTGAGCGCCCCCACCGGCCGCGAAACCGAAGGCCGGCACCAATGCAAGAATCAATGCAGCAATTTGCTTTTTCATCAGCCAGCCACCCTTTGCGGAACTACTTTGGTCTTCTCAAGCTTGGTGTAGAACGGCATCAGGATGAAGTAACCGAAGTAAATGGCAGTACAGATCCGAGATACCAGCGTTCGCTCCGGAGTGGGAGACAGCACGCCAAGCACGCCGAGGATGACGAACGAAATGCAGAACAGCACCAGGGCGATCTTGCTCAGCCAGCCCTTGTAGCGCATCGACTTGACCGGGCTGCGATCCAGCCACGGGAGCACGAACAGCACCGCAATGGCTGCGCCCATGGCGATTACACCGAGCAACTTGTCAGGCACCGCTCGCAGAATCGCGTAGTACGGGGTGAAGTACCACACCGGCGCAATATGCTCGGGCGTCTTGAACGCGTTCGCCACTTCGAAGTTCGGCTTCTCAAGGAAATAGCCGCCCATTTCAGGGAAGAAGAACACCACGGCGCAGAACACGAACAGGAAGACCACTACGCCGACGATGTCTTTCACCGTGTAGTACGGGTGGAAAGGAATGCCGTCCAGCGGGCGACCTGCTTCGTCCTTGGTCTTCTTGATGTCCACGCCCATCGGGTTGTTCGAGCCGACTTCGTGCAGGGCGAGGATGTGCAGCACGACCAGGCCGAGAATGACGATCGGCAGCGCAATGACATGCAGCGCGAAGAAGCGGTTCAGCGTAATACCGGAGATCAGGTAGTCACCACGGATCCATTGCGTAAGGTCATCCCCGATCACCGGAATGGCACCGAACAGCGAAATGATCACCTGAGCGCCCCAATAGGACATCTGCCCCCAGGGCAGCAGGTAACCCATGAACGCCTCGGCCATCAGCGCCAGGTAGATCATCATGCCGAAGATCCAGACCAATTCGCGAGGCTTCTGGTAGGAGCCGTACAGGATGCCGCGGAACATGTGCAGGTAGACGACGACGAAGAACGCCGACGCACCGGTCGAATGCAGATAGCGGATGATCCAGCCGTACTCGACATCACGCATGATGTATTCGACGGAGGCGAAGGCGCCCTCGGCCGACGGCTCGAAGCTCATTGTCAGCCAGATGCCAGTAAGGATCTGATTGACCAGAACCAGCAGCGCGAGCGAACCGAAGAAATACAGGACGTTGAAATTCTTCGGCGCGTAGTACTTGGTCAGATGGTCTTCCCACATCTTGGTCGCCGGGAAGCGCGCATCGACCCACTCCATGAACTTGCTCATTACGCGTTCTCCTGATCCACGCCGATGACGATCGTGGTGTCCGTCTCGTACGAATGAGGGGGAACCGGCAGGTTCAAGGGCGCAGGCTGCCCCTTGTAGACGCGGCCAGCCATGTCGTATTTCGAGCCATGGCAGGGGCAGAAATAGCCACCAAGCCAATCGGCGCCCAGATCCGCTGCTGCGACTTCAGGGCGGAAGGATGGGGAACAACCGAGGTGAGTACAGAGTCCGACGACGACCAGCACCTCTGGCTTGATCGAGCGCACGTTCGGGTCGACATAGGTCGGCTGGACCGACTCTTTCGACTCCGGATCAGCGACCGTGTCCGCCAGCTTGCCAAGATTGGCCAGCGTCTCTTCGGTACGACGCACGATAAACACGGGCTGCCCGCGCCACTCGGCGACCATCTGCTGGCCGGGCTCGATCTTGCCGATGTTTACCTTAACCGGTGCGCCGGCTGCCTTGGCCTTGGCACTCGGGAACCACGATCCCACGAACGGGACCGCCGCCCCCACCGCCCCTGCAGCACCTACTACCGAAGTAGCGGCTACCAGGAAGCGACGCCGGCCAGCATTCACGCCGTCATTGCTCATTCAGTCGTCTCCCATCAGTTTCTTATGGCCCACCGAGGCAGGCGTCTACTACGTAAATCAGGCCGCGAAAAAATTCGCCAAATGGTAAAGAAAACCCCCTCGCCTGACAAGGTAATAACCGGATACAACAGCGCGCGAAGGCCCGTGAATCGGGACTCGCAGCACGTGACAAGCTGTCGCAGGAACAAAATGGACAGGCAAAAAAAACGCCCAGATCCGAAGACGCTGGGCGTTTTTTCTGAAGCAGAATTAGCGCTTCGAGTACTGCGGACGCTTACGCGCCTTGCGCAGACCGACCTTCTTACGCTCGACTTCACGCGCATCGCGAGTGACGAAGCCAGCCTTGCGCAGCGCAGGACGCAGACCTTCGTCGTACTCCATCAGAGCGCGAGTGATACCGTGACGGATCGCACCGGCCTGACCACTGACGCCACCACCAAGAACGGTAACGTACACGTCGAACTTCTCGACGGTGTCGGTCAGCTCGAGCGGCTGGCGAACAACCATGCGAGCGGTTTCACGGCCGAAGAAGTTATCCAGCTCGCGATTGTTGATGGAGATCTTGCCAGTGCCCGGGCGCAGGAAGACGCGCGCGGTTGCAGTCTTGCGACGGCCAGTGCCGTAATTTTGAGTCGCCGACATAGTGAACTATTCCGTTAAATCTTCAGTTCTTGGGGCTGCTGAGCGGTATGCGGGTGGTTGGCACCCTTGTAAACCTTCAGCTTACGATACATGTCGCGACCCAGCGGGTTCTTGGGCAGCATGCCCTTGACTGCGGTCTCGATCACACGCTCTGGCGCCTTGGCGATCAGCTTTTCGAAGTTGATCGACTTGATGCCACCCGGGAAGCCGGAGTGGGAGTAGTACATCTTGTCGGTGAGCTTGGCACCGGTAACACGCACTTGCTCGGCATTGATAACGACGATGTAGTCACCGGTATCGACGTGAGGGGTATATTCAGCCTTGTGCTTGCCACGCAGGCGGCTAGCGATTTCGGTTGCCAGACGACCCAGGGTCTGGCCGGCAGCGTCGACGACAAACCAGTCGCGCTTGACGGTTTCCGGTTTAGCAGTAAAAGTCTTCATTCGTTATAGCCTCAGGGGCCGCCCTGAAAATAAGACGGCGAATCTTACTGAATGGTGCTCGCCCTGGCAAGGCCAGGACAGCCGGAAACAGACGCTATCGGGGGCTCGGGTCAGCGCGTCCGCCACGGCATTGATTCGGTGGGCTAGGCATCCCCCACCTCGGTATTGCGTCGACAGGCTAGGCATCCCCGGCGACAGGCTGCGGAATTATCCTGATTGCGAACGAAATAGCAAGCAGCTTCGACGTCCAGCGCAATGAACTTCGCGGCATCACACGGTCGGAAGCTTGATACCTTGGCCGTAACAGACGCCACTCCCGCATCCAGAGAATAGATAAGGACATGATATGCAACTGCGCCAACTCGGCCGCACCGATCTCCAAGTCAGCGCACTCTGCCTCGGCACCATGACCTGGGGTGAGCAGAACGACCAGCAGGAAGCCTTCGCGCAGCTCGATCGCGCCAAGGCCGCCGGGATCAATTTTATCGACACAGCCGAGATGTACCCGGTACCACCTCGCGCGGAAACCTACGCGACCACCGAGCGCTACATCGGCGAGTATTTCAAGGCGCGCGGCGACCGGAACGACTGGGTACTCGCCAGCAAGGTTGCGGGCCCCGGCAACGGCATTACGCATATCCGCGACGGCCAGCTAAAGATGAATCGGCAGCACATCGTCGCAGCGCTGGACGCCAGCCTGCAGCGCTTGCAGACCGACCGGATCGACCTCTATCAATTGCACTGGCCTGAGCGCAGCACCAATTTCTTCGGCCAGCTGGGCTACCGCCATCATCAGGCGAATTTCACGCCACTTGAAGACACCCTACAGGCGCTCGACGAGCAGGTTCGCGCAGGCAAGATTCGCCATATCGGCCTATCCAACGAAACGCCCTGGGGCACGATGAAATACCTCCAACTGGCCGACGAACGCGGCTGGCCCCGGGCAGTGTCGATCCAGAACCCTTACAACCTTCTGAATCGGAGCTTCGAGGTCGGACTTGCCGAAATCTCGATTCGCGAGCAATGCGGCTTGCTCGCCTATTCGCCCCTGGCCTTCGGCATGCTGAGCGGCAAGTATGAAGGTGGCGCACGTCCCGAAGGCGCTCGCATCACGCGCTTCAGCCGTTTCGCGCGTTACATGAACCCGCAAGCCCAGGCCGCCTGCTCCCGCTACGTCAATCTGGCAAGGGAGCACGGCCTGGATCCCGCGCAGATGGCGCTGGCCTTCGTGACCGGGCAACCCTTCGTTACTAGCAACATCATCGGCGCCACCTCGCTGGAACAACTGGAAAGCAATCTCGGCAGCATCGACGTGACGCTCTCTCCCGAGGTGCTGGAAGGGATCGAGGCCATCCAGGTCGCGCAACCCAACCCGGCGCCCTGACCGTTCCCGCTCCAACGACTGACGGAATAAAATCCGTACGACAGCACGTTGGCGGGGCCGTTGCTGTCGACACATGAACAGCGAGTCGAGGAGTGCCGAATGATTGCCGCTGACCTGCTTGCCCCTTCCAGCCTGCTCCTGGGCTGGCTGCTCTATCTGGCCGCCCTCGTGTGGGCCGGTGCTCGAGCGCCCTGGGTCGAACTGTTCAGCGATACGCGTCGCCAGCACCTGCTGTTCGGCGCCGTCCTGGCGATCTTCCTGCTCTGGCTGGTCCGTCGGGATTTCGACTCCGGTCTGTCATTCCACTTCATCGGGCTGACCGCCGTCACACTGCTACTGGACTGGCCACTGGCAATCCTGGCGGCCTTCACGGCACAGCTAGGCCTGACCGTGACCGGCCACCAACATCTGCTGTCTCTCGGTGTCAATGGCGTGCTGCTGGTGCTGATTCCCGTCGCAGTGACGGAGTGCTGCGCGCAACTGGTCGAGAGAACGCAGCCGCGCAACCTTTTCGTCTATATCTTCTTTTCCGGCTTCTTCGCGGCGGGGCTAGCCGCCCTGCTCTGCATACTGGCAGGCCTCGGGGTGCTGCTCTTCGACGGCCGGTATCCGATGCCGCCCTGGCTGGCGGACTTTGCCGGATATATCTGGCTGGTGATGTTCCCGGAGGCTTTCATCAATGGCATGGTGATCAGTGCGTTGGTGGTGTTCTACCCGGACTGGATGGAAACCTTCAACCGAACGCGCTACCTGCAAGCCCCACGAGAGGACGACGGCGACAAGCACGCCTGAGAATTAATGCTGACGAGGAGGCACGTCGCCGGAGAACAGGTCATCCTCCAGTTCATTGCCGGGAATAGCATGCTCTTCCGCCGCCCATGCCCCCAAATCGATCAGCTTGCAACGTTCGGAGCAGAACGGCCGGCTCGGGCTCTGCGGGCCCCACTCGACCGGCGCGCCACAGGTGGGGCATTCTATAACGGTTATGCTCATGCCTTACCTCCTCGCAGGGTCAGATAGAAACGGTGCAGGCTCTCGACCTCAGCGGCGAGCCATGACATGTCCCGGTCGTTGACCAATACATCATCGGCATGGCGCAACCGCTCTTCACGTCGGGCCTGCGCAGCAATGATCGAACGGATCTGCTCTTCCGTCACGCCATCACGACGCGACGCACGCTCGAGCTGCAACGCCTCAGGCACATCCACCACGAGCACACGCGTCGCCTGCCGATACTGACCGGACTCGATAAGTAATGGAGACACCATGATCGCGTAGGGTGACTGCGCCTGCGCGAGCTTGTCGGCCACCTCCTGACGGATCAGCGGGTGCAACAACTGCTCGAGCCACTGCCGCTGCACCGGATCAGCGAACACCAGTCGCCGCAGTGCTGCGCGGTCCAGGCTGCCGTCGCTCGCCAACACCTGATCACCAAAGCGAGCTGCAATGGTCGCCAGTGCCGGCCGCCCGGGCTCCACCACCCAACGCGCCGCATGATCGGCATCGACCCAATGCACGCCGAGCCGTCCGAAGTGCTCGACCACGGCGCTTTTACCGCTGCCGATACCTCCCGTAAGGCCGAGAATCCAGGGCGTCATACTGCACCTATCGATTGAAAACGACGCGCAGTAAAAACCGTTAGGCGGCCGAGATGCAAGCGCGACGAATGAGAGATGCCGCGCGGCTGGGCAAGCCAGGCCAGTGAGGACACGAGACGGCCGAATCGGCCACCTCTAGAAAAGGAAGTCTAGAAATTCGCGAAGCGCAGATAGCCGGCCGTGATCTGCTCACCCCACAAAAGGGCAATCCATCCGGCGATGGCGAGATACGGGCCAAAGGGAATGGGTGTACCGTTCTCAGCCTTTTGCATGCGCAGCGTGATAGTACCAAGTACTGCCCCGACCACCGAGGACAACAGAATGGTCAGCGGTAACACTTGCCAGCCACCCCAGGCGCCCAGCATCGCCAGGAGCTTGAAGTCGCCATACCCCATCCCCTCCTTGCCGGTGATCAGCTTGAACAGCCAATACACCGACCAGAGGCTGAGATAGCCAGCCACAGCTCCCCACAGCGCATCCGTCAGCGGTGCGAACAATGCCTGAGTGTTGAGAATGAGCCCCAGCCAAAGCAGCGGTAGAACGATTGAGTCCGGTAGCAATTGATGGTCGACATCGATCATGCTCGCCGCCAGCAACCCCCAGGCCAGAACCAGCATGGCCCCGGCCTGAACGGTGAACCCGAAGTGCCAGGCGATATAGCCCGACAGCACACCGCAGGCCAGTTCCACCAAGGGATATCGATAGCTAATCGGCGCGCTGCAAGACGAGCATTTACCACGCAGCGCCAGCCAACTGATCACCGGCACGTTCTCCCAGGCACGAATCCGGTGGTTGCAATGCGGGCATCGCGACGCCGGCCACATCAGATTGAAGCGCGCCCCAGCGGCTTCGGCAGGCAACTCAAGGTACTCACGGGCCTGCATACGCCACTCGCGCTGCATCATGACCGGCAAACGATAGACGACCACATTGAGGAAACTGCCGACCAGCAGGCCGAGCACCGTCGCACAGAAAACAAAGGCCGGCGCATGGCCGGCCAGAAAGGAAAAGACGCTCATTCAGACCACGGAGCCCAACTGGAAGATTGGCAGGTACATCGCGATGATCAAGCCGCCCACCAGCACACCCAGCACCGCCATGATCATTGGCTCCATCAGAGCCGTGAGGCCATCGACCATATTGTCGACCTCATCCTCATAGAAGGTCGCCACCTTGGCAAGCATCTCGTCCAGCGCACCTGACTCCTCGCCGATCGCAGTCATCTGGATCGCCATGCTCGGGAAGGTATTGGTGGTGCGCATGGAGAAGTTGAGCTGCATGCCGCTGGAAACGTCGGATTTGACCTTCGCAGTCGCGTTGCGGAACACCACGTTACCTGTCGCGCCGGCGACTGAATCCAGCGCATCGACCAGCGGTACACCGGCGGCGAAAGTAGTAGACAGGGTTCGGGCGAAGCGTGCGACTGCGGATTTGTAGAGGATGTCGCCCACGACAGGGATCTTAAGCACGAACCGATCGAACGAGTTGCGAAACTTTTCAGATCGAGTATGGGCCTGCCTGAACACGACACCAACTCCAAACAATACTAGCAACAAAGCCCACCACCATTTTTGAAGCATTTCCGAGATTTTTATAACCATAAGGGTAAAGGCGGGCAACTCTGCACCAAAGCCGGCGAATACCTCTTGGAATTGCGGTACTACCTTAATTAATAGAATTGCAGATACGATCACAGCAACAAGTACCACAGCGATAGGATAGTTCATCGCCTTCTTGATCTTGGCCTTCAGCGCTTCGGTCTTTTCCTTATAGGTCGCCACTCGGTCCAGCAGTGTTTCCAAGGCACCGGACTGCTCACCCGAATCGACTAGATTGCAGTATAGGTCGTCAAAATATTGGGGCTTTTTCCGCAATGCCGTGGCGAAGCTGTTCCCCGCCGCCACCTCCTGCTTGAGGTCATCGACCAGCTTGCGCATGTTCGGGTTATCGAAGCCCTCGCCAATGATGTCGAACGACTGCAGCAAGGGCACCCCCGCCTTCATCATGGTCGCCATCTGCCGGGTGAACAGGGCGATGTCCATCGGCTTGATCTTTTTGCCGGCACTGAACAGCGAGACGGACTTCTTGCGAACCTTCAGCGGGTTGACGCCCTGCTTGCGCAGCTGGGCCTTGACCAGGGCCGGGCTCGCGCCACTCAGCTCGCCCTTGACCCGGGAACCCTTGCGATCCGTGCCTTCCCAGGTGAATACGCTGGTCTTGATTGCTTTCTGAGCCATGTTAGTCCTTGGTCACCCGGTTCACTTCTTCCAGGCTGGTCACGCCCTGCATGGCCTTCAGCAACGCCGAGGCCCGCAGATCGTTGAAGCCGTCTTTGCGCATCTGGGTGGAGATATCGATTGAGTTGCCGTCCTCCATGATAATGCGCTGCAGAGCGGGCGTGTTTTTAACCACTTCATAAATACCGACACGCCCCTTGTATCCGCCCTTGCAGTTTTCGCAACCCACCGGCCCGTAAATTTTGAACGTACCGATCAGATCTTCCGGAAAGCCTTCACGCAGCAGCGCATCCCGTGGAACCTCAACCTCCTTTTTGCAACTGCCACAAAGCTTGCGCGCCAGGCGCTGAGCGATGATCAAGTTGACAGAGGTCGCGATATTGAAGGCAGGTACGCCCATATTACGCAGGCGCGTCAGGGTTTCCGCCGCGCTGTTCGTGTGCAGGGTCGACATCACCATATGCCCCGTCTGCGCCGCCTTGATGGCGATCTCGGCCGTTTCCAGGTCGCGAATCTCGCCGACCATGATGATGTCCGGATCCTGACGCAGGAAGGCGCGCAGCGCCTGGGAGAAATCCATACCCTGCTTGGGATTCACGTTGACCTGGTTGATACCCTCCAGATTGATTTCGACCGGGTCCTCAGCGGTAGAGATATTGACGTCAACAGTGTTGAGGATATTGAGGCCGGTATAAAGCGATACGGTTTTGCCCGACCCGGTTGGCCCGGTTACCAGGATCATGCCCTGCGGTTGGCGAAGAGCATTCATATAGAGTTCTTTCTGCGACTCCTCATAGCCCAGTGCGTCGATCCCCATCTGCGCACTGGTCGGGTCCAGGATCCGCATGACGATCTTCTCACCCCACAAGGTTGGCAAGGTGTTCACGCGAAAATCGATGGCCTTGGTCTTGGACAGCTTCATCTTGATCCGGCCGTCCTGCGGCTTGCGCCGCTCGGAAATATCCAGCCCTGCCATCACCTTCAGCCGCGCAGAAATACGAGGCGCGAGCTGGATGGGTGGGCGGGCGATCTCGTGAAGGATGCCATCGGTTCGGAAGCGGACCCGGTAGGCCTTCTCATAAGGCTCGAAGTGCAGATCTGAGGAGCCGCCACGAATGGCGTCGAGCAACATCTTGTTGACGAAGCGGACGACCGGAGCATCGTCTGCGGCGTCTCCGGCATCGTCATTGGACACGTCATCCGAGACGGTCTGGACGTCAACGCCGTCGAGATCAACGTCCTCTAAGTCATCCAGCCCCGTCGTGGCGCTTTCAAAAAACTTATCAATAGCAATACCAAGCTTGTCATCCTCAACAAGAATGGCCTCGGTCGTCAGGCCAGTGCTGAACTGAATATCCGTCACGGCCTGATGGTTGGTAGGGTCGGATACTGCCACGAACAGCTTGTGACCCCGCTTAACCAAAGGGAGCACCCGGTGCTGTCGCGCCAGCTTTTCGGATACCACATCCTTTAACTGGCTTTCCTTGTCCAGTGCATTGAGGTCCATATAGGCCACGCCGAACTGGTCAGCCGCCAGCTCCGCCACAGCACGTCCGCTGGCGAGCTTGTTCTGGACCACATAGGTCACCAGCGACAGCTTGTTTCGCACGGCTTGCTGGTGTGCTTGCTGGGCCGTTTTGTCGTCGAGCAGGCCGGCCAGCACCATCTGCTTGGCCAATCCGGAGAGGGCAACGTTGTCGGTCATGAGCGAGGATTCGTCTGGATTAATGCCCGCCTTATAGCGCAGATAGCCAGGCGTGCCAAACCGCGCCGAAACACATGACAAATTTTGTCAGAAGCGCGCGAATCGAGGCAGCGTGCATGGTTCGCATTGTTTCGCAAGCCCGCGAGAATATGGGGCTTAGAAAGTTGGCACGCCGGGTGCAATAGCGATATCAGGCTGATTGCCTGAACATCTCAAGGAGAAACACATGAAAGCTCAGATGCAAAAAGGCTTTACCCTGATTGAATTGATGATCGTTGTCGCGATCATTGGCATCCTTGCAGCGATTGCTCTGCCGGCGTACAGCGACTATCAAGCACGCTCGAAAATGACGGCGGGTCTCGCTGAAATCTCTGCAGGCCGTACGGCTTTTGAAGAGATCGTAAATAATGGCGACACACCGACGCTTGCTTTGGTCGGCCTGCAAGCCAGCACTAACAACTGCAACATTACCGTCACGGGCACCACAATCTCCTGTGCCATCCAGAACGCACCTACTCAGGTCGCATCGGCAACTCTGACCTGGACTCGTACTGCGGCCGATGGCACATGGGCATGCGCGTCCTCTGGCGCTAGCGACGCTAAATTTGCGCCAAACTCTTGCCCACAGGCGGCAGCTACCACTCCGTGATTTTTGATAACGTAGCCACGCAGGGTCGGTAAAACCCGCGCGGTTACACGTCGCCTGACCGGAACCCAAAACCCCGCCTTAACCGGCGGGGTTTTGTTTTTATGAGCATCGACGGAACATGATCAATCATGCTTACTGCCTATAATGAGGTTTCGCGTCGCTCCAACCCGCTTTCGGCGCGATTCACCCGCCCTACGGTTATTCGACTTCTCGCATGGCGCCCGCCACGCCGCTGCCCGCCCAATCCGCGGAATAAACGTCATGCCGAACCCAACGATGGAACGACAACCATCGCCAATCAATGGCAGCCCTGTAGGGTGGGTGAAGCCCGCGCGGTTACACATCGCCTGATCAGAACCCGAAACCCCGCCCTATCTGGGCGGGGTTTCGTTCTATGCATCGGCACGAATTGCCAATACGGTCAGGCGGATCAACTTGTAGCTTCGTAGGATGGAATCGCCGGAGGCGCTTCCGTCGGTTACCGCGCATCGGCACGTGAATAAACCAAACACGCACCAGCACGCACCCACGTGAACGCCGGATTACGCCTTCGGCTAATCCGACCTGCGTTGCCTGCGTATCGATTGGCGTATCGGCCTTTTGTTTACCGTGAATAGGCCGCATCAGCTGCGATTGATCTCGCCTACACTTCAAGCAACTGCAACGCTGGAGGCAAGGATGCCTAACTACCATCGCGCCCTTGTCCCGTGGGCGAGCTGGTTTTTCATAGTGAATCTGCTGGAGCGACGCGGCAACGATTTGCTGGTGCGGCATATCGATCTGTTTCGGGCGTCGGTCCGGCGGGTACACCGGCTCCATCCGTTTACCATCGACGCCTGGGTTGTGCTCCCCGAGCACATGCATTGTGTTTGGACGCTACCGCCAGGTGACGCGGACTACGCTATGCGGTGGCGACTGATCAAAACGTTCTTCAGCCGCGCCTTGCCTACTAGCGAACATCGATCGGCGGTGCGCCTGCAACGAGGTGAGTGCGGTGTCTGGCAACGTCGCTACTGGGAGCGCATGATTCGCGATGAAAGCGACTTCCGTCGGCATGTCGATTACGTTCACGTCAATCCACTCAAGCACGGCCTGGTTCGGCGCGTATGCGATTGGCCCTATTCCAGCTTTCATCGTGACGTGCGTGCGGGACTCTATGCCGACTGGGCGGGCGATCCGTCGCTTGTCGTCCCTGGCGCAGAGCGCGGGCCTCGTGACACATAGCCTCTGTCGGATTACGCCTTCGACTAATCCACCTACGTTGCATGGCACTTTGTAATGGCGATAAATCAGCCCAAACAAAAACGCCCTGCATTAGCAGGGCGTTTTCGCGTCAATGAAGGGTCGCTTAGATCGCGCCGCGCTTACGCAGCAAATCAATCACCTGCTTGGCACCCTCTTCCACGCTCAGCGACTCGGTATCAATGACGAGGTCAGCGTTGCCCGGCACATCGTAGGGGAAGGACTCGCCCGGGATGTTGTCGCCACCGGCAGCATAAAGCCCCTGCGGGTCGCGCTGTTGGCAAGCCTGTGGAGAGGCCTGTACGTAGACGGTGATGGTCCGGTCAGTACCGATCAGCGCCTTGGCCTGTTCACGGCCCTCGGCATCTGGTGCGACGAACGCTGCCAGGGTGATCAGGCCGGCCTCGTTGAACTGGCGCGCCACGTGCGCAGCGCGGCGCCAGTTCTCGGTGCGGCCAGCGCGATCCTGTGGTAGGCCTTTATTGAGGTCGTGACGCAGGTTCTGGCCGTCGAGGACGTAAACCGCTCGACCCATGTCGAACAACTTGCGCTCGACCGCATAGGCCAGGGTGCTCTTGCCCGCGCCGGAAAGCCCGGTGAACAGGACGGTCGCCGGCTGCTGACCAAAACGGGTCGCGCGCTCGTCGGTCGACACGTGCGCGAGCGCACCATGGTGACCAGACCCACCGTGAGCCACCGGATCGGCGATGATCATGCCCGCACCCACGGTGCCGTTGGTCAAGCGGTCAATGATGATGAAGGCGCCGGTCGTGCGATTCTGCGCATAGCCATCGAGCGCGATCGGCGCGTCCAGGCTGACCTTTACCCGCCCGATCTCGTTGAGCTGCAGGCTGCTGGCCGGGCCATGCTCCAGGGTGTTCACATCCACGCGGTGCGTGATGCTGGCGATGGAACCGGGGACGTAGCTGGTGGCGCGCTTGATGTCATATTTCTTGCCAGGCAGCATCGGCTCCTCGGCCATCCACACCAGCATGGCGTCGAACGCGTCGGCGATGCGTGGCTGGTTGTCGGCGTGGACGAGCATGTCACCACGCGAGACATCGATTTCGTCCTCCAGCGTCAGCGTGATCGCCTCGCCCGGTGTCGCCTGCTCCAGTTCACCATCGTAGGTGACGATGGATTTGACGGTGCTGCGCTTGCCGGACGGCAGGACCACGACCTCGTCGCCCTTGCGCACGACACCGCTGGCCAGGGTGCCGGCAAAACCACGGAAGTTCAGGTTCGGGCGGTTGACGTACTGCACCGGGAAGCGGAGGTCGTCGAAGTTGCGGTCACCCGCGATCTCGACGCTCTCGAGAATTTCCATCAGCGACTGGCCTTCGTACCAGGGCGCACGCTCGGAGCGGTTGACGACGTTGTCGCCCTTGAGAGCGGACATCGGCACGAAGTGCAGCGACGTCGGCTGCAGCTCGATGCGCTCGGCGAAGGCCAGATAGTCAGCCTTGATGCGCTCAAAGACCTGCTGGTCGAAGTCCATCAGGTCCATCTTGTTGATGGCGACAACGATGTGCTTGATGCCCAGGAGCGAGGTAATGAAGCTGTGGCGCTTGGTCTGCGTCTGCACGCCGTAGCGCGCGTCGACGAGGATGATTGCCAGGTCGCAGGTCGAGGCACCGGTGGCCATGTTGCGCGTGTACTGCTCATGGCCAGGGGTATCAGCGATGATGAACTTGCGCTTGGCGGTGGAGAAATAGCGGTAGGCAACGTCGATGGTGATGCCCTGCTCGCGCTCGGCCTGAAGGCCGTCGACCAGCAGCGCCAGGTCGACATCGTCACCGGTGGTGCCGGATTTCTTCGAGTCGCGGGTAATGGCTTCCAGATGGTCTTCGTAGATCATCTTGGAGTCGTGCAGCAGGCGCCCGATCAAGGTGCTCTTGCCGTCATCCACGTTGCCGCAGGTGAGAAAACGCAGGAGCTCTTTACGCTCGTGCTGCGCCAGGTACGCGAGGATGTCCTGGCCGATCAAATCTGACTGATGAGACATGGTGCGTAATCCTTAGAAGTAACCCTGGCGTTTCTTTTCTTCCATCGACCCGGTGGCATCGTGGTCGATGACGCGGCCCTGGCGCTCGGAGGTGCGGGTCAGGAGCATCTCCTGGATGATCTCCGGCAGGGTCGTGGCGGTGGACTCGACGGCGCCGGTCAACGGGTAGCAGCCGAGAGTGCGGAAGCGGACCATGCGCTTTTCGATGCGTGCCTTTTCCTCATCGCTGAGGTGCTCGAGGATGCGCTCGTCGTCGATCATGATCAGCGTGCCGTTTTTCTCGATGACTTCGCGCTCGGCGGCGAAATACAGCGGCACGATCGGAATCTGCTCCAGGTAGATGTACTGCCAGATGTCCAGCTCGGTCCAGTTCGACAGTGGGAATACGCGGATCGACTCGCCCTTCTTGACGTTGCCGTTGTAGACGTTCCACAGCTCGGGGCGCTGGTTCTTCGGGTCCCAGCGGTGCTTACTATCCCGGAACGAGTAGACGCGCTCTTTGGCGCGGGACTTCTCTTCATCGCGGCGGGCACCACCGAAGGCGGCGTCGAAGCCGTGTTTGTCGAGCGCCTGCTTGAGGCCTTCGGTCTTCATGATGTCGGTATGCTTGGCGCTGCCATGCGTGAACGGATTGATGTTCTGCGCGACCCCATCGGGATTGATGTGGGTGATGAGGTCCAGATCCATCTCCGCGACCATCTTTTCGCGGAACCGGTACATCTCCTGAAATTTCCACCGAGTGTCGACGTGCATGACCGGAAACGGCAGCCGCCCGGGGAAGAACGCCTTGCGCGCCAGGTGCAGCATCACGGCCGAATCCTTGCCGATGGAATAGAGCATCACCGGGTTATCGAACTCGGCGGCCACTTCACGAATGATGTGGATGCTTTCCGCCTCCAGCTGTTTCAGATGCGTCAGTTTGTCGACCATGGCTACTCACGTAATGGCAGATGGACGGCCGGCGGGCCGGAACGAGGGCGCACTTTACCACGACGTTAGCTTCTAATCAGGAGGCTACTTAGATCTAAATGCTCTAGCTTTATGCCGGTCGCCGCGGGCTGCCCACTGACATCCGGTAGGCAGTCACGCCGGGTTCGGGCAGTCGATGAAGCGATGCTCGATCGCAAACTGCCGGGCCAGGTATTCGCCGAGCGCTTGCACACCGTAACGTTCGGTCGCGTGGTGGCCAGCGGCAAAGAAGCTGATGCCGTTCTCCCTGGCGACATGAACCGTCTGCTCCGACACCTCCCCCGTCAGGTACGCATCGACACCCGCCGCCACCGCCTGCTCGATATACCCTTGAGCACCACCGGTGCACCAGGCGACACGCTGAATCGACGCTGCGCCCTCGACCATCAGCGGCTCGCGGCCAAGCGCGAGCTGAATGCGGGATTTGAACTCGGCCGGCGTCAGCGGCGCCTCGAGCGCGCCAACCAACCCAACCGAACGCGGGTTATCCGGCTCGAGCGGCCCTTCAGCCACCAACCCCAACACTTTCGCGAGCTGCATGTTGTTCCCCACCTCCGGATGCACGTCCAGCGGCAGGTGATAAGCCAACAAACTGATATCGTGGAGCAGCAGCGTTCGGAGCCTGCGCTGTTTCATGCCGAGCACGCGCGGATCTTCGTTCTTCCAGAAGTAGCCATGATGAACCAGCACCGCATCGGCACCGGCTTCGACGGCCGCATCGAGCAACGCCTGGCTCGCCGTAACGCCACTGACGATACGGCGTACCTGAGCGCGGCCTTCGACCTGCAACCCGTTTGGGCAGTAATCAGCGATCTTTCCGACATTCAGGTAGCGATCGGCTTCCGCCACCAGTGTCGACAATGCAACCGCCATGCGGCCTCCTTCATATGAATT
This sequence comes from Stutzerimonas marianensis, assembly GCF_022810315.1. NCBI lineage: Bacteria > Pseudomonadati > Pseudomonadota > Gammaproteobacteria > Pseudomonadales > Pseudomonadaceae > Stutzerimonas > Stutzerimonas marianensis. Next base: position 77,146 of record NZ_JALGRD010000012.1, read on the forward strand.
GATGGGCAGACACCGAACCGGCTTGCCTACATCGGGGATCGTGCCGTGCGGATAAGCACCCAGATTCGCGTGGACTAAGCTGCATTTCGTCGTCAGCTTCGTATAATGCCGCCACCTTAAAGGCGCCCCCTGGCCCCTCGCAACCTGTCCGGATTTTCAATCGCGATGATCAATGCCCTGCGTTTTCTCGGCTGGCCGTTGCTGGTGGGCCTGCTGCTGGCCCTGCTGATCATTCAGCGCTATCCCCACCTGGTCGGCATGGCCAGTGAACCCGACTACACCCTGCACCAGACCCCACCCAGCGGCGCACCCCGACAAGGTCCTTATTCCTATGCCAGCGCGGTCAGTGGCGCAGCACCGGCGGTGGCGAACCTGTACACCACCAAGGTGATCGACAGCTCGACGCAACAGCCGATGCTCAAGGACGACCCGCTGTTCCAGCGTTTCTACGGGGACAGCCTCCCGCGTCAGCGCCGCATGGAGTCGAGCCTGGGCTCCGCTGTGATCATGAGCCCTGAGGGCTACCTGCTGACCAACTATCACGTCACCGCGAACGCCGAGCAGATCGTCGTCGCCCTGCGCGATGGCCGGGAAACGCTCGCTCGCGTGATTGGTAGCGACCCTGAAACCGACCTCGCAGTCCTGAAGATCGACCTGGCCAACCTCCCGGCGATCACCATCGGCCATTCGGACAGCATCCGTATCGGCGACGTCACCCTTGCGATTGGCAACCCCTTCGGCGTCGGCCAGACCGTCACCATGGGAATCATCAGCGCCACCGGCCGCAATCAGCTCGGCCTGAATACCTACGAGGACTTCATCCAGACCGACGCGGCGATCAACCGCGGCAATTCGGGCGGCGCACTGGTCGACACCGCCGGCCACCTCATCGGTATCAACACGGCGATCATTTCCGAATCCGGCGGTTCGCAGGGCATCGGCTTCGCGATTCCGGTGAAATTGGCCATGGAGGTGATGAAGTCGATCATCGAGCATGGCCAGGTGATCCGCGGCTGGCTGGGTGTCGAAGTGCAGTCGCTCACTCAGGAACTGGCGGAATCCTTCGGTCAGGCCGGACGCCCGGGGATCGTCGTTGCGGGCGTTTATCGTGACGGCCCTGCCGAACGCGCCGGGCTTCAGCCAGGCGACCTGATACTCAGCATCGACGGTGAACAAGCCCTGGACGGCCGCTCTTCAATGAATCAGGTTGCACGCGCGCGACCTGGCGACCGAATCGATATCGACATCCTGCGCAACGGCAAGCCGCTGACATTGACCGCCGAGGTCGGCATGCGCCCACTGGTGGAAAAGAGCCCTCAGCAATAACAGGACAGGGTCGCAAACGGCACCACCTCGAAACGGGTGGCGCCGTGCCCCGTTCAGCCGAGGAGTTGACGCAGCGAATCGAGCAACACCTGATTCTGCTCTGGCGTGCCGATAGTGATGCGCAGGAACTGGTCGATCCGCGCCGTTTTGAAATGACGCACAATGACGCCCTGCTCGCGCAGCTTCGCCGCGATCTCCGACGCGTCACGCTGCGGGTGACGGGCGAAGATGAAGTTCGCCGACGATGGCAGCACCTCGAAGCCCAGCGCCTCCATCGCAGCGGTTACAGTTTCGCGACTATCGATCACTTGCCGGCGCGTCCGCTCGAAATGCTCGCGATCTTCGAATGCGGCTGCCGCCCCCGCTATGGCGATGCGGTCCAGCGGATAGGAGTTGAAGCTGTTCTTGATGCGTTCCAGCGCCTCGATCAGGTCAGGATGCCCAACGGCCAGCCCTACCCGCAGACCAGCCAGAGAGCGCGACTTTGACAGTGTCTGGGTGACCAGCAGGTTGGCATAGCGGTCGACCAGCGCGATGGCCGACTCGCCACCGAAATCGATGTAGGCTTCATCGATCAGCACGACCGAGTCGGAATTGCTTTCCAGCAATCGCTCGATCGCGCCAAGGCCGAGCAGGCAACCGGTGGGTGCGTTCGGGTTGGGAAAAATGATGCCGCCGTTGGGCTGCGCGTAGTCGGCCACGTCGATCTGAAAGTCGTCATTCAGCGGAATTGCTCGAAAATCGATGTCATAGAGCCCACAGTACACCGGATAAAAGCTGTAGCTGATGTCCGGGAACAGCAGCGGCTCGCGGTGCTGGAACAGCCCGTGAAACGCATGGGCAAGCACCTCATCGGAACCGTTGCCTACGAACACTTGCTCAGGCCGTACGCCGTAGTAGTCCGCTACGGCTCGTTTGAGCCGGTCGCCGCTGGGATCCGGATACAACCGCAGCGTTTCGCCCAACTCGGCCTGCATCGCCGCCACCGCTCTGGGCGAAGGCCCGTAGGGGTTCTCGTTGGTGTTGAGCTTTACCAGCTTGCTCAGTTTGGGCTGCTCACCGGGGATGTAGGGGACCAGATCCTTGACGAAGGGGCTCCAGAACTTGCTCATGCCCTTCTCTCCTCAAATTCGTTGAGATCTACATTGTGCAGTGCCCGCTTGCTCGCGATGCCTTTCAGCGCCACTCGCCCGCAGGGGGGCTCCTGCAAGGTCAGGGTTTGATCCGATACTCGGCGCTACGGGCATGTGCCGTCAGCGACTCGCCTCGCGCCAGCACCGAAGCAATCTTGCCCAGTTCGGACGCGCCGTCGGCCGAGCAATGGATGATCGAGGAGCGCTTCTGGAAGTCGTATACGCCAAGCGGCGAAGAAAAGCGCGCCGTGCCGGAGGTCGGCAGAACGTGATTCGGCCCGGCGCAGTAGTCGCCCAGCGCCTCGGCCGTATAGCGACCCATGAAGATCGCTCCGGCGTGACGAATGTGGGGTAGCCATTGCTCGGGCTGGGCGACAGACAGCTCCAGGTGTTCCGGCGCGATGCGGTTGGCGACATCAATCGCCTGCTGCATGTCCGCGACCTGAATCAGCGCGCCCCGACCCTGCATCGAAGCACGAGCAATATCGGCGCGCTCGAGGGTCGGCAGCAGCCGCGTGATGCTTTCAGCGACCCGATCGAGGAACGCCGCATCCGGACTGACCAGAATGGATTGAGCGTCTTCGTCGTGCTCGGCCTGGGAAAACAAGTCCATGGCGATCCAGTCGGGATCGGTCTGGCCGTCGCAAACCACCAGAATTTCGGACGGACCCGCGATCATATCGATGCCGACCTTACCGAACACATGGCGCTTGGCGGTCGCGACGTAAATGTTGCCGGGCCCGACGATCTTGTCTACTGGCGGTACGCTTTCGGTGCCGTAGGCCAGTGCAGCGACGGCTTGTGCGCCGCCGATGGTGAAGACGCGGTCGACACCTGCGATGCACGCCGCCGCCAGGACCAGTTCGTTGATCTCGCCCCGAGGCGTGGGCACCACCATCACCACTTCCGGCACGCCGGCCACCTTCGCCGGGATGGCGTTCATCAGCACGGACGAGGGGTACGAGGCCTTGCCGCCCGGCACATAGAGACCGGCGCGATCGAGCGGCGTGACCTGCTGGCCGAGCACCGTGCCGTCTGGCTCGGTGTAACGCCAGGAGTCTTGCTTCTGGCGTTCATGATAGCTTCGCACCCGCTCCGCAGCCGCTTCCAGCGCCTCGCGCTGGGCCGGTGTGATGCGCTCGAGTGCGGTTTCGAGGCGTTCGCGAGGCAGGATCAGATCGGCCATCGACGCAACTTCCAGCCCATCGAAGCGCTGGGTCAATTCGACCAGCGCAGCGTCGCCACGGGCTCGTACCGCCGCAATGATATCCAACACGCGCTGATTGACGGCCTCGTCGGACACGCTTTCCCAGCTCAGCAGATGATCCAGGTGTCGAGCAAAATCCGGATCAGCGGCGTTGAGTCGGCGAATGTCGAGGGAAGCGGTCATAACAGGCCTCATGAAGAATGCATATAGCGGTTGTCCAGGCGCGATAGAGTACCAAGCCAACCGCGCCGGCACCCGGGAATTTCGCTATGGTGCGGATAGCCGCGAGTCCGCCGACGCGACGCTCAGCCGCGCTGGTCGACCGCTCTCTGCAGGGTGTCGATCAGCGCCTGGATCCGTGCGTGCTGCATCTTCATCGACGCCTTGTTGACCACCAGGCGCGAGCTGATCATCGCGATCAACTCCTGCGGCTCGAGACCGTTGGCGCGTAGCGTATTGCCGGTGTCGACCACGTCGATGATCTTGTCCGCCAGCCCCACCAATGGCGCCAGCTCCATCGAGCCGTACAGTTTGATGATATCGACCTGACGACCCTGCTCGGCGTAGTAGCGCTTGGCGACGTTGACGAACTTGGTCGCCACTCGCAGGCGCCCCTTCGGCTCAGGCGCGCCTACCTTGCCCGCCGTCATCAGCTTGCAGTTGGCGATCTTCAGATCCAACGGCTCGTACAGGCCCTGCCCGCCGAACTCCATCAGCACGTCCTTGCCCGCTACGCCGAGATCGGCCGCCCCCTGCTCGACATAGGTCGGAACGTCCGTCGCGCGCACGATCAGCAGGCGCACATCGTCCTGCGTCGTCGGGATAATGAGCTTGCGACTTTTCTCCGGGTTCTCGGTCGGCTCAATGCCGGCAGCTGCGAGCAACGGCAGGGTGTCATCGAGAATGCGGCCTTTGGACAGGGCAATGGTGAGCATGGGCAAAGGATTTCCTTGAACCTAGTAAGTACCGCCGATTGGCCGGTAGAGGGCGCCCATCAGGCTAACCAACGAGAGGCCGCCAGCGTGAGGCAAGCCGGCAAGGCAGACTGCCCCGCCGGCAGCGTGCACGGCGGAGCCAGCCGGCATCAGCGCACCGTCAACCGGGTACGCGGCGAATCTTCGCGCCCAGCAGCTGCAGCTTTTCCTCGATGCACTCGTAGCCACGGTCGATGTGATAGATACGATCGATGAGCGTATCGCCTTCGGCCACTAGGCCAGCGATCACGAGGCTGGCCGAGGCGCGCAGGTCGGTCGCCATCACCGGGGCCCCCTTGAGCTTCGGCACGCCGGTAACGATCGCCGTATTGCCCTCGACGAGAATCTGCGCACCCATGCGGTTCATCTCGTAAACGTGCATGAAGCGGTTCTCGAAGACCGTCTCGATGACGGTACCCGTGCCCTCGGCCACGGCGTTCAGCGTGATGAACTGCGCCTGCATGTCCGTGGGGAACGCCGGATAAGGTGCAGTACGGATATTCACGGCCTTGGGGCGATTGCCCTTCATGTCCAGTTCGATCCAGTTGCTGCCGGTATCGATATGGGCGCCGGCCTCCTCGAGCTTGTGCAATACCGCTTCGAGCAGCGTGGCGTCGGTATCCTTAAGGCGTACGCGCCCACCCGTAGCGGCGGCTGCGACCAGGTAGGTGCCCGTCTCGATACGGTCCGGCATGACGCTGTATCGACCGCCACCCAGGCGCTTGACGCCGTCGATGACGATAGTGTCGGTGCCGGCACCTGAGATCTTTGCGCCCATGGCGTTGAGGAAGTTCGCAAGATCGACGACTTCCGGCTCACGAGCGGCGTTTTCCAGCACAGAACGACCATTGGCCAGCGCGGCGGCCATCATGATGTTCTCGGTGCCGGTCACGCTGACGATATCGAAGAAGAAATGCGCGCCGCGAAGACCGCCTGCCGGCGCCTTGGCCTTGATATAGCCACCGTCGACGTCGATCTGCGCGCCCATCGCCTCAAGGCCGCGGATGTGCAGGTCGACTGGCCGTGAGCCGATCGCACAACCGCCGGGCAGGGCCACTTCCGCTTCGCCGAAGCGCGCCACCATAGGGCCGAGCACGAGGATCGACGCGCGCATGGTCTTGACCAGCTCGTACGGTGCCACAAGCGTCTTGATACTGCTGGCGTCGACCTCGACGGCCAGTTTCTCGTCAATCACCGGCTGCACGCCCATGCGACCGAAGAGCTCGATCATCGTCGTGATGTCGTGCAGGTGCGGCAGGTTGCAGACGGTGACAGGCGTATCGGCAAGCAGGGTCGCGGCGAGGATCGGCAGCGCAGAGTTCTTCGCGCCGGAAATGCGAATCTCGCCATCGAGGCGGGCGCCGCCGGTAATGATCAATTTATCCATGGAAATTCCCGTAGCCCGCAGGCTCGAAGCCCATTCGAAGAAGGGCGCGCATGAACGACGCGCGCCGCTTGAAATCAGTCTTCACGATCGGCGTCGGGCGCCAATCAGTTACGCGCAGCCCAGTCGGCCTGGCTGAAGAACTTCATGGTAACGGCATGAATGCTGCCGTCAGCGATCCAAGGATTCAGATGGGCGTAGATCTGCTGCTGACGCTTGACTGGCCCTAGGGCCGTCAGCTCGTTGCTGATGATGTTCAACTGGAAGTTGCAGCCTTCGCCTTCGACTTCCACCTGAGCGCCTGGAAGCTTTTCTTCCAGCAAATTCTTAACTTCTGCAGCCTGCATGTTCTACCTCGATCGGCGCCGGACGCGCGCGGCCGGCCATCATACAAAAAACCCCGATAGCTGCGAACCCCGCGCCGTCACAAGCTGACGAAGCCCACTCAGTCGAGCGACTCGACCTCGCGATCGCGTTTTGGACGGTGTCGGTCTTCGGCGCTCACCGCCGGGAACCGCGAGGAGGCGTAGCGCACCACCAGGATCGCCAGCGCCAGGAGCAGGATCGCACCCGAAATGTAGACCACGCCCATATCCGGGCGGTGGTGATGCGAGACATCCGAGATCAACAGCCGAGTCAACGCCGTGATCGCCACGTAGATCAGGAAGCGCACCGGCATGTGGTTGGTCTTGAAATAGATGCCAACCATGGCGCCGAGCTCGAGATAGATGAACAGCAGCAGAATGTCGTCAACGCTGATGCTGCCCTTCTCTACCATGCCGAGAAAAGCCACCACCCCCGCCCACGCCGTGACCGCACCGATGGCGAACAGAGAAAGGTAGTGGAAGGTTTCGACGAAAAGATTACCCAGCGATTCCGCCGCCTTGTGCACCTTCGCCCGTGTCGCCTCCGCCCAGCGCAAGATCATCGGACCGCTCCCTATGCCTGTTCCTGTACCGTAAGAACATCCATCAAACCCGACACGCGAGCGATATCACGCATGTCGTCAGGCATGCCGACGATGACCGCCTGCCGCCCCGCCTTTCTCGCATCGCGGGTGAAGGCCAGCAACAGCGACAGCCCGACGCTGCTGGACTTCTCGACCCCGGAACAATCGATCAGCAGCCGCTCGCCACCGCCGTTGCCGATCAACGCCTGACCGTCTCGACGCAAGGCAGGGCCGGTCTGGTAGTCGAGCACACCGATGAGCCTGAGCGCACCGTCGGCCGCCGGCTCGATCCGTGCGTCACTCATCGCCGCTCGCCTTCTGGCCCGCGGCCGTGTCCTTCGCACTCGCCACGACCTGGGCCCAGCCGTCGATGGTCTTGTCGAGATCGCCGCCATTCTTCTGCATGGCGTCAGCGAACTGGTCACGAAACAATTTGCCGATGTTGATGCCGTTGATGATCACGTTGCGGACCATCCAGTCGCCACCCTGGTTGACCATCGTATAGGACACCGGATAGATCTCGCCCTGACGGCCGGTCACTTCCATGCCAACACTGGTGCGATCGGCATCCTGCTTGCCGCTGGCCGGTAAAACGCGGATCTGCTGGTTGTCGTACTCGAGCAGGGCATTGCCGTAGAACTGCATCAGGCTGCGCTTGAAGTTTTCTTCGAAGCGTTTCATCTGCTCCGGCGAGGCGCTGCGCGAATAACGCACGGTCATGATGCTGCGGGAAATTCCCTCGGCATCCACCACTGGCCCGAGGATCTCGTTCAGCGACTCGTAGAAAGCGTTGGGGTCCTGCCGATACTGCTCCTTGTTGGCCTTGAGGTCGGCCAGCAGGCGGTCGGTGGACGTCTGGATCACTTCGTGAGCACTGGGCGCGGCCTGAGCCACAAGAGGCAGGATGGCCGCGAACAGTACCAGCAGACCACGACGCAGGGCGATAGTCATAGGGTGGGTCCTCATTCTCTGTTTACCGAATTGAGCAGGAATTTGCCGATCAGGTCTTCCAGCACGAGCGATGACTGGGTGTCGCGAATGGTGTCGCCATCAGCCAGCGTTTCCTCGTCACCACCAACACTGATACCGACATATTTTTCGCCCAGCAGCCCAGCCGTCAGGATCGACGCCGTCGAATCGGCAGGCAGGATATCCACGTCCTCCTGGATCTCCAGAGTGACGCGGCCGGTATAGGTTTCACGGTCGAGATCGATCGCGGACACCTTGCCGATGGTCACACCCGCCATGGTTACTTTGGATCGGACAGTGAGACCGGCAATATTGTCGAAATAGGCGTACAGCTTGTAGCTATCGGCCCCGCCCGCGTTAAGACCGCTGACGCGCAGCGACAGCAGCAGCAAGGCCAGGATGCCCGCCAGCAGGAACAGGCCTACGCCGATTTCAAGGGTGCGGATGCGCATTAAAAGTCTCCAAACATCAACGCAGTCAAAATAAAGTCGAGGCCAAGTACCGCGAGAGAGGCATAGACCACGGTACGGGTCGTTGCGCGGCTGATGCCTTCAGAGGTCGGCTCGCAGTCATAGCCCTGGAACACCGCGATCCAGGTCACGACCAGGGCGAATACCAGGCTCTTGATCACGCCGTTGAGCACGTCCGAACTGAACGTCACGCTGTTTTGCATGTTTGCCCAGAACGAACCTTCGTAGACGCCCAGCCAATCCACCGCGACCATCGCGCCGCCCCAGATGCCGACGACGTTGAAGATCAGCGTCAGCAACGGTAGCGAGATGAAGCCAGCCCATAGTCGCGGGGCGATGATGTATTTCAGCGGATCGACACCGATCACCTCCAGGCTGGACAACTGCTCGGTGGACTTCATGTTGCCGATCTCTGCCGCCAGTGCCGACCCGGCACGGCCGGCAAAAAGCAGTGCCGTCACGACCGGTCCGAGCTCGCGCAGCAGGGTCAACGCAACCATCTGGCCGACGGCCTGCTCGGAGCCGTAGCTGCTGAGGATGCTGTAGCCCTGCAGCGCGAGCACCATGCCGATGAATATCCCGGACACCACGACGATGGCGAGCGACAGCACACCCACCGAATACAGCTGACGAACCAGCAGGGAAAAGCGGTTGTTCAGGCCACTCGACCCGAATAGCGCATGAAACAGGAACAAGGTCGCACGCCCCTGCGCGGCGACTACATCCAGCCCGGCCTCGCCAAGCATACGGATTCGTTCGATCGGGGAACGTCTACGCATCGGCGCCTCGCAACAGATCGTCCGCATAAGCCGGAGCCGGAAAATGGAACGGCACCGGACCGTCGGCCGAACCGCGCATGAATTGCTGGATCCGCGGATTTTCCGAGCGCCGCAACTCCTCTGGGGTCCCGTGCTCGAGCACCTGCCCTTCGCCAACGACATAGATGTAGTCGGCGATGCTCGCCGTCTCGACGAGGTCGTGCGAGACGACGATGCTGGTGATGCCCAATGCATCGTTGAGCAGACGGATCAACTGGACCAGAACGCCCATGGCAATGGGGTCCTGGCCAGCGAAGGGCTCGTCATACATGAGTATCTGCGGATCCAGCGCGATCGCCCGTGCCAGCGCCACCCGGCGCTTCATGCCGCCGGACAGCTCGTCGGGCATCAGGTCGACGGCACCACGCAGACCGACGGCCTGGAGCTTCATCAGGACGATGTCCCGGATCATCTCCTCCGGCAGTTGGGTGTGGACCCGCAGGGGAAAGGCAACATTCTCGAACACGTCGAGGTCCGTAAACAGCGCGCCGCTCTGGAACAGCACACCCATCTGTTTGCGCATGTCGAACAGTTCACGCCTGGACAGAGTCGGCAGGTTGGTACCGGCCACCCAGACCTCCCCGCGCTCGGGCTTGAGCTGTGCGGCGATCAGGCGCAGCAGCGTCGTCTTGCCGCAGCCGGACGGGCCCATGATGGCCGTCACCTTGCCTCGCGGTATGACGATATCAATGTCATGGAAAATGCTGCGCTCGCCGCGCTTGAAGGTGACACCCTTCAGCTCGACGGCGTTAGCGTTGGCGACGCTCATCGGTTCTCCTTGGATACAGCCTGCGAGTCAGACGCTCCCAGATGTTCCGGGGATACTTCGCGCGACTGTTTTCGGCGGCAAACTATAGCACTGCGCCAACCCCCTCCAAAGCGCGCGACTGTGTCTGCGCATGAATTGCATCGGTCGTTCAGTCTGTGTTCAGCGAGGCGCGGCGCGACGGATCCTGGCAGCTTTTCGATGAGCGACGATGGGTTTGCCGCTATAATCCCGCGTTTTAGCCCAGGTGATGATGCACAAATGAGCCAGAGCAGCCATTTGATCGAGACTGCCCAGCGCACTATCCGCATGGAAATCGAGGCGGTCGAGCAGCTTAAAGGCCGCATCGGCGCCGAATTCGTCAAGGCCTGCGAACTCATCCTGCAGTGCAAGGGGCGCGTCGTCGTGGTCGGCATGGGCAAGTCCGGGCACATCGGCAACAAGATCGCTGCCACCCTGGCCAGCACCGGCACAACCGCGTTCTTCGTCCACCCGGCCGAGGCCAGCCACGGCGACATGGGAATGATCACCCGAGACGACGTAGTGCTGGCCCTGTCCAACTCCGGGAGTACCAGCGAGATCGTCACGCTGCTCCCGCTGATCAAGCGTCTCGGCATTACGCTTATCAGCATGACGGGCAACCCCGACTCGGTCCTGGCCAAGGCGGCGCAGGTCAACCTGGACGCCAGCGTGGCCATCGAGGCATGCCCGCTCAACCTCGCCCCCACCTCCTCGACCACCGCCAGCCTGGTGCTGGGCGATGCCCTCGCCATCGCGCTGCTCGAGGCACGCGGCTTCACCGCCGAGGATTTCGCCTTCTCCCATCCCGGCGGCGCGCTCGGCCGTCGCCTGTTGCTCAAGGTCGAGCATGTCATGCACACGGGCAATCGCCTGCCGTGGGTCAACCGTGGCACCTCGGTGCGCGAAGCCCTGCTCGAAATGACCCGCAAGGGCCTTGGCATGACGGTCGTGCTCGAAGACGACGGGCGACTCGCCGGCATTTTCACTGATGGTGACCTGCGCCGCACCCTGGACAAGGGCCTGGACGTGCGCCAGGCGATGATCGACCAGGTCATGACCATTCACGGCAAGACCGCACAGGCCGAGATGCTCGCGGCCGAAGCCCTCAAGATCATGGAGGACAACAAGATCAACGCTCTGGTAGTGGTCGATGAGCAGGACCGCCCCGTCGGGGCCTTGAACATGCACGACCTGTTGCGCGCGGGAGTGATGTGACATGAATGACCTGCTGCAACGCGCCAGGAACGTGCGCCTGGCGATATTCGATGTCGACGGCGTACTGACCGACGGCAAACTCTATTTCCTCGTCGATGGCAGTGAGTTCAAGACCTTCAACACGCTCGACGGGCACGGCATCAAGATGCTTATCAATTCCGGTGTGCGCACCGCCATCATCAGCGGGCGCAAGACGCCAGTCGTCGAGCGCCGCGCGCAGAATCTCGGCATCCAGCACCTCTACCAGGGGCGCGAAGACAAGCTGGTGGTACTCGACGAGCTGCTCGCCGAACTTCAGCTCGATTACAGCGAGGTGGCCTATCTGGGCGACGACCTGCCGGACCTGACCGTGATTCGCCGGGTCGGACTGGGCATGGCGGTCGCCAGTGCCGACGGCTTCGTTCGCGAACATGCCCACGGCGTGACGAGCGCGCGGGGTGGTGAGGGTGCCGCGCGTGAGTTCTGCGAGCTAATCATGCGCGCCCAAGGCACCCTTGAGTCCGCCCAGGCCGCGTATCTGTAGAGGTGCCCATGCTGAGCAAGATCCGCCTGCCCGCCATCCTGCTGTTGATTGCCCTGCTGTTGGTCGCGGTCGGCTACTGGAACATCCGCCCCGAGAGCTTCATGGACGAGCCGGCCGCTGTCAGCGAACCGGAATCGCCCATCGATTTCTACGTGATCAATTCGCGCACCGTGCAGTACCAGCCTGACGGCAAGCGCAACTACGAACTGGTCGCCGAGAAGGTCGAACACCTCAAGGCGAGCGACACCAGCCTGCTGACGCGCCCGGACCTCAAATCTTTTCGCGGGACCGAGCTGCCCTGGCACGTCACCAGCGAGCGCGGCGAGGTAGGCCCTCAAGGCGAAGAAGTCGAACTGATCGACAACGTGCGCATCGAGCGAACCGATGCCAAGGGGCGCCCGACCATCGTGACGACCACTCGCATGACCGTACTGCCCGAGAAGGATTATGCCGAAACCCGGCAACCCGTTAGAATCGTCGCCGCGAACGGAGTGACCACCGCCACGGGCATGAAAGCGTATCTGAACGAAGGCAGGATGCTCCTGCTATCCAATGTAAGAGGCCAGCATGAGCTGCGTTAAGACTCTCCCTTTTTTGCTCGGTCTGAGCATCTTTCTGCTCGGCGGCAACGCCCATGCGCTGCCCGAAGATCGCAACCAGCCGATCCGCGTCCAGGCCGATACGGCCGAACTCGACGATCGCCAGGGCGTCGCGGTGTACCGCGGCGACGTGGTCATCACGCAGGGCACCATGAAGATCACCGGCGACACCGTCACCATCACCCAGAATGCCAACGGCGATGTGGAAGTCTTCACCTCGATCGGCAAGCCGGCCTATTACGAGCAGAAGCCCGCGGCCGACAAGGAAATCGTCAAGGCCTATGGCCTGACCATCCAGTATTTCGCGGCGAACGAGCGCATCGTGCTCATCGACCAGGCCAAGGTGGTTCAGGAAGGCAACACCTTCGAAGGCGAGAAGATCGTCTATGACACCCAGCGTCAGATCGTGAATGCCGGGCGCGCCACCAACGCCGACGTGACAACGCCTCGGCCGCGGGTCGACATGGTCATCCAGCCACGCAAGCGGGACCAGCCGGCAGCGGAGCAGACCGAGTAATGGCAATCCTCAAGGCCCAGCACCTCGCCAAGAGCTATAAAAGCCGCCAGGTCGTACGCGACGTCAGCCTGTCCATCGAAAGCGGCCAGATCGTCGGTTTGCTCGGCCCGAACGGTGCCGGCAAGACCACCTGTTTCTACATGATCGTCGGACTGGTCAGAGCCGACCAGGGCCGGGTTCTGATCGACGAGCACGACGTCACGCATTTGCCAATGCACGGCCGCGCACGCGCCGGCATCGGCTACCTGCCACAGGAAGCTTCGATCTTCCGCAAGCTGTCAGTGGCGGACAACATCATGGCGATCCTTGAAACCCGCAAGGACCTCGATCGCAGCGCACGCCAGCAGGCACTCGAAGGCCTGCTGCAGGAGTTTCACATCAGCCACATTCGCGACAGCCTCGGCATGAGCCTGTCAGGCGGTGAGCGGCGCCGTGTCGAGATTGCCCGCGCCCTCGCGACCGCACCGAAGTTCATCCTGCTCGACGAGCCCTTTGCCGGCGTGGATCCGATCTCGGTAGGCGATATCAAGCAGATCATTCACCACCTCAAGGCCAAAGGCATCGGCGTACTGATCACCGATCACAATGTGCGCGAAACCTTGGACATCTGCGAGACGGCCTATATCGTCAATGACGGCCAGCTCATTGCCGAAGGCGATGCTCAGACCATCCTGGCCAATCAACTGGTCAAGGAAGTGTACCTGGGCCACGAATTCCGGCTCTGACCGGTTTTTTTCAGGAGAGGTCGCGCCACGGGGCTAGGCAAAGGCTTCGCCAGCAGGCATATAATTTGCTTCCTCTGGCGCCCAAGCCGCCAACAGTCGGAACAGGCGCGGTTGCGCCGGCAAACAAGGTTCGAAGTCCTCTGCCATGAAACCATCGCTAGTCCTGAAGATGGGCCAGCAGCTGACGATGACACCGCAGCTGCAACAGGCCATACGGTTGCTCCAGTTATCCACGCTCGATCTCCAGCAGGAGATTCAGGAAGCGCTGGATTCCAACCCCATGCTGGAACGCGAAGAAGATGGGGACGATTTCGACGGCTCGGACGTAATGGCCGAAGCCATCGAGGCCAAGCCGGACAGCGCGACGACATCCGAGCCTGATGGCGCCGACAGCCGCTACGAGGACAGCATCGGCACGGCGGCGGACAACCCCGATGACGCGGACTGGAGCGATCGCATCCCCAACGAACTGCCCGTCGACACCGCTTGGGAAGACATCTATCAGACCAGCGCAAGCAGCCTGCCGAGCAGCGATGACGACGAGTGGGACTTCACCACCCGCACCTCTGCCGGCGAAAGCCTGCAGAGCCACCTGCTCTGGCAATTGAATCTCGCGCCGATGAGCGACACCGACCGCCTCATCGCTGCCACCCTGATCGACTGTATCAATCCACAGGGGTATCTGGAGGAAAGCCTCGAGGAAGTGCTGGAGTCCTTCGACCCGGAACTCGAGATCGAACTCGACGAGATCGAAGTGGTGCTGCGCCGCATCCAGCAATTCGAGCCCGCCGGCATCGGCGCCCGCGACCTGCGCGAATGCCTGCTCCTGCAGCTGCGCCAACTGCCCGAGCGGACACCCTGGCTGCCCGAGGCCATGCGCCTGGTCAGCGACCATCTGGACATCCTCGGCAACCGCGACTACAGCTTGCTCATGCGCCGCATGAAGCTCAAGGAAGACGAACTGCGCCAGGTCGTCGATCTGATCCAGACCCTGAACCCGCGGCCCGGCTCGCAGATCGAGACGAGCGAGCCTGAATATGTCGTGCCGGACGTCATCGTGCGCAAGCACAACGATCGCTGGCTGGTCGAACTCAATCAGGAGGCGATGCCCCGGCTGCGGGTGAACGCGCAGTACGCTGGCTTCGTCAAGCGCGCCGATTCCAGCGCGGACAATACCTTCATGCGTAACCAGCTGCAGGAGGCGCGCTGGTTCATCAAGAGCCTGCTGAGCCGCAACGAAACCCTGATGAAGGTGGCCACCCAGATCGTCGAGCATCAACGGGGCTTCCTCGATCATGGCGACGAAGCCATGAAGCCGCTGGTGTTGCACGATATCGCCGAGGCCGTGGGCATGCACGAATCGACCATCTCCCGGGTGACCACCCAGAAATACATGCATACCCCGCGCGGGATATACGAACTCAAGTACTTCTTCTCAAGCCACGTCAGCACCGCCGAAGGCGGCGAGTGCTCCTCCACCGCGATCCGCGCGATCATCAAAAAGCTGGTGGCGGCGGAAAACCCGAAAAAGCCGTTGAGCGACAGTAAGATCGCTGGTTTACTGGAGGAGCAGGGCATCCAGGTAGCACGCCGCACCGTCGCCAAATACCGTGAATCGCTCGGTATCGCGCCGTCCAGCGAGCGCAAGCGGTTGCTGTAGGTTACCGGTTGACCGACGATCTCTTCCGCTGGCGGGCCCGGTCCCGCCAATCCGCACGTGGCAAAAGGAGATGCAGTATGCAAGTCACTATCACTGGCCTTCACCTTGAAGTTACCGAGCCCCTGCGTGACTACGTCGAGGAAAAATTCGAAAGACTGTCGCGGCATTTCGATCGCATCATCGGTGTTCAGGTGATTCTCCAGGTCGAAAAGCTCAGGCAGAAGGCCGAAGCCACGCTCCACGTCGCCGGGCGCGAAGTCGTCGCCAATGCCGAGCACGAAGACATGTATGCCGCCATCGACCTGCTTGCTGACAAGCTCGATCGTCAGCTCATCAAGCACAAAGAAAAACAGCTCGACCACAACCAGGGTGCCCTAGCCCGCTAACCCCATCATGATCCGACTTGAACATATCCTGACCCCCGCACGTTCCCTCGTGAACGTGCCGGGCGGCAGTAAGAAGCGCGTCCTGGAACAGATCGCCAAGGTGATCGCCAGGGATCTCCCAGACCTCGACCCACAAGCCATCTTCGAAAGCTTCGTCGCACGCGAGAAACTCGGCTCCACAGGCTTCGGCAACGGAATCGCCATCCCCCATTGCCGTATGAGCGGATGCGCCTCGCCGCTGAGTGCCGTGCTGCACCTCGATGCTCCAGTGGATTTCGACGCGATCGACGGCGCCCCGGTGGACCTGCTGTTCGTCCTGCTGGTGCCCGAAGCGGCCACCGATGAGCACCTGGAACTGCTTCGCCAGATCGCCAGCATGCTCGACCGCGAGGATGTGCGTGAACGTTTGCGCCAGGCTTCGACGTCGGAGGCGCTCTACCAGACGGTGGTCGATATCCAGAGCGGCCAATAGCAGGGCTGGACACCGCACGCCAGCATGAAGTGAGGAACGAGACGTGCCCAAGACCTGTCAGCGCTCGAGACACCGACACCTGGCGACGCCAGGTGTCGAACACTTGCTCCAAGGGGCGGCGACGAGATGCGTCTGATTATCGTCAGTGGTCGTTCCGGTTCGGGTAAAAGCACCGCCCTCGACGTGCTCGAGGACAATGGTTTCTATTGCATCGACAACCTGCCGGCGGGACTTCTGCCCGAGCTTGCCGAGCGGGCGCTCCTGCACACCGAACTGCTGCAGCCGCAGGTAGCCGTGTCCATTGATGCACGCAACCTGCCGAGCCAGCTCAAACGCTTCCCTGAGCTTCTGATCGAGGCACGCGCACGCCATATCCAATGCGACGTGCTCTACCTGGACGCCGCGGACGAAACCCTGCTCAAGCGCTTTTCCGAAACCCGCCGACGCCACCCGCTGACAACGGAGCGCCGCTCGCTCGCCGAGGCCATTCGCGACGAAGAGAAGCTGCTCGCTCCGATCATCGACCACGCCGATCTCAAGATCGACACGACGCACCTGAATCTCTATCAGCTGCGTGACACGCTGAAACTGCGTCTGCTGAACAAACCCGAGCCCGGCACGGCGTTTCTCTTCGAATCCTTCGGTTTCAAGCGCGGCATGCCCGTCGATGCTGACGTGGTGTTCGATGTGCGCTGCCTGCCGAATCCCTATTGGAAAGCCGAGCTGCGCGACTATTCTGGTCTCGACCAGCCGGTGATCGATTACCTTGCGCAGCAGGCCGACGTGGAGGAGATGTTTCAGGACATCCATGCCTACCTCAGCAAGTGGCTGCCACGCTTCGCCGCCAGCAATCGCGCCTATGTCACGGTCGCGATCGGCTGCACTGGCGGGCACCACCGCTCGGTGTATCTGGCTGAGCGACTGTGTCAGGCGCTGCGCGAGCCTCTGAAGAACGTCCAGGTCCGCCATCGCGACCTGGTCTAGGAAGAACCATGCCTGCCTGCGATATCACCATCGTCAACAAACTCGGGCTACACGCCCGGGCCGCCGCCAAGTTCGTCGGGGTCGCCAACCAGTTCCCCTGCGACATCCGTATCGGCCGCTGCCCCGACACCGTGGTCGACGGCAAGAGCATCATGGCCGTGATGATGCTGGCGGCGAGCAAAGGGACCACCCTGCACATGCGCACCGAAGGCGAGCAGGAACAAGACGCCATGAATGCACTGATCGCCCTTATCGAGGACTATTTCGAGGAAGGGGAATAGGCTGGTCGCCGAGAGGCTGATTTCAGGCCAGGTGCCAATAGCGGTGTGATACCTGGATCGTCCGAGGGCTGCTGCTTCCGTTCTTGCCGGGGCAGATCGGGTTGACCGACCGGCCCCTCCCTTAGCCTGTCAGCTTCCGGCGACCTTCATACGCTCGATCAGCACCGAGCCGGTGTGGATGCTGCTGCGGGTTTCGATGTCACAGCCCACGGCGACGATCTGCTGGAACATATCGCGCAGGTTGCCGGCGATGGTCACCTCTTGCACCGGGAACTGGATCTCACCGTTCTCGACCCAGTAGCCGCCTGCGCCTCGCGAGTAATCGCCTGTCACCAGATTCAGCCCCTGCCCCATGAGCTCGGTCACCAGCAGGCCGCGCCCCATGCGGCGAATTAGCGCCGCCTGATCGTCCTTACCATGGGTGACGAAGAGGTTGTGCACTCCGCCCGCGTTCGCCGTGCTGGGCATCCCCAGTTTCCGGCCCGAATAGGTGCTGAGCACATAAGAGACGAGCTGCCCCTTGTCCACGAACGGCTTGGCGTAGGTCGCCAGACCATCGCCGTCGTAGCCGGCACTCGCCAGGCCCCGCAGCAGGTGCGGGCGCTCGTCCAGGCTCAGCCACTCGGGAAACAGCGTCTGGCCAAGCGCATCCTCAAGATAGGAAGCCTTGCGGTAGAGGTTGCCACCGGATATGGCAGACAGGAAATGGCCGAACAAGCCGGTGGCAAGCTCGGCCGAAAACAGCACCGGCACGTCACAGGTCGGCACTGGTCGCGCACCGAGGCGCCGCACCGCACGTTCAGCGGCACGCTGGCCGATCGACTCGGCGCCGCTCAGCTCGCTGGCGACGCGATTGACGTCATAGTGATAGTCGCGCTGCATCTGCCCGTCGGCCTCGGCAATCATCACGCAGCTCAGACTGTGCCGGCTACTGCAATAGCCACCGATGAAGCCGCTGCTGTTCCCGTAGCCACGGATGCTACGGTGCGTGCTCAGGCTGGTGCCGTCCGCATTGCGTATGCGGGCATCCGTGTCGAACGCCGCCGCCTCGCAGGTCAGGGCCAGCTCGATCGCCTCGTCCGGCGCAATCGGCCAGGGATGATAGAGGTCCAGGTCCGGCACCTCGCGGGCCATCAACTGGGGATCGGCGAGCCCGGCGAAGCTGTCTTCCGAAGCATGCCGGGCGATGGCCAGCGCGGCGGCCACGGTTTCACGAATAGCGTCATCACCACTGCCCGTGGTACTCGCCGAACCCTTCCGCTGGCCGAGATAGAGGGTGATGCCGAAGCCCTGATCCCGGTTGAACTCGACGGTTTCGACCTCGCGCTGACGCACGGTCGTGGACAGCCCCTGTTCCATCGACACCGACACTTCGCAGCCCGTGGCGCCTTGCTTGTGCGCCTCGTCGAGGATGCGCTGGACACGCTCGCGCAGTGCCGGCAGTGCGTCCGGGCCTATCGCATCAACTTCAGTCATAAAACACTCCGAACCCTGATTCACTGATTCGCAACCGTCGCGACCTGCCTGCCACCGGCCGGCGGGGCTGCTGTTATCATGGCGGCATTTCCATCTGGATCCGCCCCATGTCTGATATGTCCGACCTCGACGATTTCGAGGAAAAAAGCAAAAGCCAGGTCAAGCGTGAAATGCATGCGTTGCAGGAACTGGGTGAGCGCCTGACCACACTCAAGCCCGAGCTGCTCGACCGCCTGCCCTTGACTGACGCCTTGCGCAAAGCGCTGGACGACGCTCCGAAACACAAGGCCCACATCGCGCGTAAACGCCATTCGCAATACATCGGCAAGCTCATGCGCGACCAGGACGTCGACGCCATCCTGGCGCTGGTCGACCAGCTCGACGCCTCGACGCGCCAGTACAACGAGCGCTTCCATGCCCTCGAGCGGTGGCGCGATCGCCTCATCGCCGGCAATGACGAAACCCTCGAGGCCTTTGTCGCCGACTACCCGGAAACCGACCGGCAGCACCTGCGCAGCCTGATCCGTCATGCCCAGCATGAAGCCGCCCGAAACAAGCCCCCGGCCGCCAGCCGCAAGATATTCAAGTACATCCGCGAACTGGACGAGACGCAGCGAGGGCTGCGCTAAACCCATTCGGCTCGACGCTCGGCGCCAGACGGCGTCCGCACGTCGAGCTGACTTCCGGCATCAAGCGCCTGTGCCCCCGACGGTGATCCCGTCGATCTTCAGCGTCGGCTGCCCGACGCCAACCGGCACGGACTGACCGTCCTTGCCGCAGGTACCCACACCGCTGTCGAGCGCCAGGTCATTGCCGACCATCGAGACCTTGTTCATCACGTCAGGACCGTTACCGATCAGCGTGGCGCCCTTGACCGGTGCAGTGATCCGTCCATCCTCGATGAGATAGGCCTCGCTCGTTGAAAACACGAACTTGCCGCTGGTGATATCCACCTGCCCGCCGCCAAGATTGGCGCAATAGATTCCCTTCTTCACCGAACGGATGATTTCCTCCGGATCGCTCTCGCCCGCCAGCATGTAGGTGTTGGTCATGCGCGGCATCGGCAGATGCGCGTAGGACTCGCGCCGCCCGTTGCCAGTCGGCGAAACGCCCATCAGGCGCGCATTGAGCTTGTCCTGCATGTACCCCTTGAGCACGCCGTTCTCGATCAGCGTGGTGCACTGGGTGGGTGTGCCTTCATCGTCGACACTTAGCGAGCCGCGGCGATCGGCCAGCGTACCGTCATCGACGATGGTGCAAAGTTTGGAGGCGACCGGCTGCCCGAGGCGACCGCTGTAGGCCGAACTGCCCTTGCGGTTGAAATCGCCTTCGAGTCCATGGCCGACCGCCTCGTGAAGCAGCACACCGGACCATCCCGACCCCAACACCACCGGCAGGGTACCCGCCGGCGCAGCCACCGCCTCGAGGTTGACCAGCGCCTGGCGCAGGGCCTCACGGGCATAGCCCATGGCCCGATCCTCCTGCAGGAAATAGTCGTACCCGGTGCGACCGCCACCGCCCTGGCCACCGCGCTCGCGTCGACCGTTCTGTTCGACGATCACGCTGACATTGAAACGCACCAGCGGACGAATGTCGGCGGCCAGCGCCCCGTCCAGACCGGCCACCAGTACGTGGTCCCAGACACCCGCCAGGCTGACGGTTACCTGCTTGATTCGCGGATCGAGTGCACGGGTCGCAACGTCGATGCGCTTGAGTAGCTCGACCTTCTCGGCGCGCCCCATTCCGTCGAGCGGATTCTCCTGCCGATACAGCGGCTTGAACGTGGCGCGGGACAACACACCCACGCGTCCCTGCTGCCCGCTCCTGGCGATCGAACGCGCCGCCTCGGCAGCTTGCCGCAACGCGTCGGCGTTGATGGCATTGCTATAAGCGAAGCCAGTCTTCTCCCCTGACAACGCCCGAACGCCCACACCTTGCTCGATATGAAAACCGCCTTCCTTGACGATGCCATCTTCGAGCACCCAGGACTCGGTCACCTGGTCCTGGAAATACAGATCCGCCGCGTCGATACCAGGACCGGCCAGCTCCCCCAGCAGGCCCGGCAGGTCCTCGAGACCCAAGCCGCCAGGGGTAAGCAGGCGTTCGGTAACAGGCAACAGCAATTCACTCATAACTACTCCAATGTGCCAGAGGCCATACGGGGGGCGGAGAATCGGCGGTGACGCGACAGCGGCATGCGCTCGCGTGCGGCCTGCTGAGCCGCGACGTCGCGCTCGGCACTCAGGGCGACCTCGCCCTCGTCGCGTTCGGCGACGACCTGCCCCCAGAAGTCCACGATAGCCGAATGACCATGGGTCAGACGACCGCCGGGGTGTTCGCCACCCTGTGCTGCGGCCAGCATATAGCATTGCGTCTCGATGGCTCGCGCGCGAATGAGGATCTCCCAATGTGCCCGACCGGTGACGCGGGTGAAGGCTGACGGCGCGCTGATCAGCTCGGCACCGGCCAGACGCAGCGCGGTGTAGAGATCGGGAAAGCGCAGGTCATAGCAGACCGTCATCCCCAATCGCCCGACGGGCGTATCGGCGACCACGATCCGATCGCCCGCCGCGTAGCTGTCCGACTCGCGATAACGCCCCTGGGCATCGCTGACCTCGGCGTCGAACAGATGCAGCTTGTCATAGCGGGCGACGCGCTGCCCCTTGTCGTCGATCAACAGCGAACAGGCACAGACCTTGCCCTGCGGCTGGCCATCAGGCGGAAGCGGCAAGGTGCCACCGACCAACCACA
Source organism: Stutzerimonas marianensis (assembly GCF_022810315.1). Taxonomy (NCBI): domain Bacteria; kingdom Pseudomonadati; phylum Pseudomonadota; class Gammaproteobacteria; order Pseudomonadales; family Pseudomonadaceae; genus Stutzerimonas; species Stutzerimonas marianensis. The sequence goes on from NZ_JALGRD010000012.1 coordinate 98,752, forward strand.
AACCGAGCTCGGAGGCTGTGCGCGCCAGCCATGGCAGGATTGGCCCAACCCCCTCGGCCTCGTCGCGCCCCACACGGGCGAGGTCGGATCGCCCCATCGCTGCGAAATTCTCCGGCAACACGGCGAGTTTCGCACCGGCGACAGCGGCCTGCTCCAGCAGGCGCGTGGCTGTGGCGAGGTTGGTCGCGATATCGGCCTGGCTGGCCATCTGGATCACGGCTAGGGTCATCGGGGCACCAGCTCGGCAACCAAGGCCGATCAGTTGGGGTTCTCGAAGGGTCGATCGAAGGTGATCTGCGGCGCCTGCCAGGGGCCCTCGACCCGATATTGCACGGTGGCGAAGCGCGCGACCCTGTCGCCCAGCAGTTTATCCGCGACGAACAGCGCCCCGCCGATGGCGGGCGCTCCCACGATCAGTGCCGCCAGCGGCAGGTTGTTGCTGACCGGCAGCGTAACCAACAGTTTCGCATCGATCCGGTCATTGGCCATGTCGAGCTGCCCCTGCAATTCCAGGTTGCTCGACGGCCCGGTGACCTTGAGCGGCTCGCGTGTGACATAAAGCCCATCGGTCGCCTGCAGGTCGGCCGTGATCCGGTCATAACTAAGCCCCTTGCTGAACAGATCGGAAAAATCCAGCCTCAACCGCCGACCGATCGAATCGAAATTGAGCAGACCGAATACACGCAGTGCCTGCGCACTGCCATCGACCTCCCGCAGCTGCCCTTTTCGCAGGCTGCCCTTCAACGCACCCGATAGTCGCTGGAAACCAAAGAACGCCGGTGAGCCGGGCCAGCGCCCATCGACCGTCAGTGAAAAGGACTCGCTGGTGGTCGAGGGCGCAAAGCCCCACGCCAGCAAGACGTCGGCAAGGTTGGCCCCGGCCAACCCGCCCTTGTACCAGGTACGATCGCCGGCCCACCCGCCCTCGCCAGTCAAGTTGATACCGCGCAGGCCGAGGTTAAGGTCGCTGAATGCGACGCCGCCTGCGGCAGGCCGGAGCTTCAACGACCAGGGACCCAGAGCGGCGGAGCCCTGATACACCTGCCCGATCGAGACATCCATGGCCGGCACGCCGCCCGGATCGACACCGGCGAGCGGATCACGAGGCTCGGCACCAGCATCGGCCGGTGCGGGCGCAGGCAGGCGCAGATGGGAGAGGTTCAACGTGATCGGCTCGGTCGAGTCCGGCAGCTGGACCTCGCCTGCAATGGTCTCGCTGTCCAGCGCAAGTGACCAGCCGGCCGCCTGGCGCCTGAGATCGACACCCAACGCCTCGACGCGGGTGCCGAAGCCCTCGAAGCGGCCAATGTTCAGCTGCGCGCGCCGCAATAGCGAGACGGCACCAGCGTCTTCGGCGGGCTGGCCGAACGACTCGCGCAACGCCCCCCACTGACCCGCGTCGAGCGTCGCCAGGTTACCGCGCACATAGAGCCCAGGGTCGCTGCGTCGATTCGCCGCCCCGCCGCCCAGCACCAGCTCACCGCCGCCTTCCAGCAGTCTGCCGGTGGGCCCGCCGAACGCCAGCGTCGCCAGCTCGCCGTGCTTGAGGCTCAACCGTTGCTGCTCGCCACCGAGTGACAGCCGCAACGTGGTATCCCGACGCTCATCGGCAGACTTGGCGAAAGGCGCAGGCAGGTCGAGACGGGCACCGATCAGCGACGAATCCAACTGGAGCTGGTTGCCGTCTCCGCCGAGCGACAGGGCCAGCTGCAGCGGCACGTCGCCGGTGATGGGCAGGGCTCGTTCAATCTTCTGCCAATCCAGCAGCGCCTGTATCGCAACGCTCCCGGTGGCCTGGATGCGGGTTGCCGGCGCCCCGGGTTGCCCGGTTGCGCTGGCCGACCCGCGCCACTGCGCGCCCAGGCTTCGCGCCTGGATACCCTGCGCACTGAGGCCACGCTCGGTGTCGTAGCGGAAGGTCCCTGCCACCGCGTCGAACGCCAGGTCTGCCTGCGCGATATAAAGCGAGGCGTCACGGCTGGTGAAATCAACCTTGGCTTTCGGCGTCTCGCCCTTGGCGAGCGGTATGTCCAGGTCCAGCTCGCCAGTCAGCGGGCCTTCGCCCGTCCAGCCGGCGATCAGATCCGCCGTGCCGATCGGCGCGACCTGCAGCAGCGTCAACGCATCGCGGACGTTGCCCTCGACGGTGCCCTGCACGGACAGCCGCGGCACACCGCCCCCCAGGCTCCGGGGGATCTGCGCGCGGGCATCATGTACCTGGCTGTCGAGCATGCGCCCATCGGCCAGCCGCACCCGCACGCCGCTGTCTTCGATGAGCACTTCGCCATGCGCCTCCCGCAGCACGGGCCAACCCGGCTGGAAGGCCAGCTCGGCGTCCCTGACTTTGAAATACAGCCCCAGGCTGCGCGCCTCCTCGGCGGCATCCCTGGCGATCGAGCCCTGGTACTCGAAGTACCCCTGCTCGACGGTGCCGCCGCGAATAGCCGTCTGCAGCCACTCGGCCAGCGGGGCGCTGAGCGCCGGTGAACGCGTTGGCAGGTATCTGGCGGTGTAGGCGGCGTCGCCGTTGCGTATCCCCACGCGGAGATCCATGTAGTCCTCGAGGGCCGGGTCACGCATCAGCCGGATCAGGAAGTCGCCGGCGATCTGCCCCTCTTCGCCCTCAACCTGCAGGTAGGGCGCGACCAAGGTGAACGCTTCCTCATCGAAGGTCCAACGAAGGCTGCCCCGGCTGCTGCGATAGCGCCAGGGCTCGGCGAAAAGCTCGGCGAGATGCAGGCTGAAGTTCTGGTTGTCGAAGCGCAGCTCTCCGGCGCCGAGGTCACCGCGGACCAATCCGTTGACGTTGTGGACCGCCGGTATCCAGTGATAAGCGTCGATCCCTACCGCGTCCAGGTTGCCCGCGAAGGTCAGGCGTTCCGCGCCGGTTTCGCGTGGGCGGTAGCCGAGCTGCAGGTTGCGCAGCGTCCCTTCCGGCGCAAGGGCCTCAAGGTAGGCCTGCGCCATGTCGGGCAACGGCGCCAGCCCCTCGACAAGCCTGGCCAGAGTTGCCAGGGGGATGCGGTCGGCCTGGAGCTGCCAGCGGTCCGCCTCGGCATCCTGGCTAAGCAACACACGCATCTCCGGCCACCGGCTGTCACCCAGGCCGAAGGACAGGCCGTCGAGTTGCAGCCGATAGCCTTGTGGCTGACGGTCGAGGTAGGCGTTGAGCGCTAGGTCCTCGATCCCCAGCATTTCGCGCTCTGCCGGTCCGACCTCGACCTTCGGCAGGTTCAGCCGTGCCACGGCGCGTGCAACGCCCCGCTCACGCCAGTCGAGCCAGATTTCCCCGCCGCCCTGCAGCTGTCCGACGCGCAGGCCGTCAACCAGGCTGGCGGGCAACCAGTCGGCCCAATCACTCTGCGGCAGGCTGAGGTACAGGCGCGCCGTGACATCCTCCCAGCGCGCCGGCGCCCACTGTGCATCGGCCCGCAGCGCAAGCGGCTTGCCGTCCGGAAGCAGCATGCGGCCGTCCAGTTCGAACCCATCGCCTAAGCTGCGCAGTTCGACGTCGACGTAACTGAGCGTTAGCGGAGCGCCTGCCTGTGGCTGGAACGTGACCTGGCTGTCGTGCAGCCTGAGCTGCTCGACACTCCGAAGCCGCGCAAGGAGCTGTTCAGGAGATAGCGGCGGCGCGCCGGCGCGCTCCGGCATGCCGCTCAAGCGCCAGCCGCCCTCTGCCCCTTCGACGACGCTCAGGTGTACGCCGCTGAAGGTGACCGACGCCAGCTGCAACGTGCGCGACCAGAGGCTCTCGGCGAGGTCGGGCACGACCGCCAGCGAATCCAGGCGAACCGCCTCGTCTCCCTCGCCTAGCTGCACATCGCGGGCAACCAACCGCGGACGGAACCCCTCCCAGCGGCCTTCGAGGCGCCCCAGGGTCACCGGCATTCGCAGCAATTCCTGCGCTTTGCTCTCGGCTTCCGCACGATACTCGGCCACCCAGGGCACCAGCTGCCTGCCTAGGCTGACGTACAGCGCAGCCAGTATCAGGCCGACCGCGGCCAGCCAGAGGCATCGACGCGGCAGTGCGATCATCAGAGCTGGGAGCCGACTCATACGGATGCGCTCCAGTCATCCGGGCCTACGTGGCCAGGCTTGCATCTATTCAGAGCAGCACCACATCGTACTGTTCCTGGGAATACATGGTCTCGACCTGGAATTTGATCGAACGGCCGATAAAGCTCTCCAGGTCAGCGACATTGCCTGATTCTTCATCGAGCAGGCGATCGATCACCTTCTGGTTCGCCAGCACGCGGTAGCCCTCGGCCTGGTACGCGCGCGCTTCGCGCAGGATTTCGCGGAAGATCTCGTAGCAGACGGTTTCCGGCGTCTTCAGTTTGCCGCGCCCCTGGCAGCACATGCATGGCTCGCACAGGACCTGCTCGAGGCTTTCACGGGTGCGCTTGCGGGTCATCTGCACCAGCCCGAGTTCGGTGATGCCGATGATGTTGGTCTTGGCGTGGTCGCGCTCGAGCTGCTTTTCCAGCGTCCGCAGGACCTGCCGGCGGTGCTCCTCGTCCTCCATGTCGATGAAGTCGATGATGATGATGCCGCCCAGGTTGCGCAGGCGCAGCTGTCGGGCGATCGCGGTCGCCGACTCGAGGTTGGTCTTGAAGATCGTCTCTTCGAGGGTGCGATGACCGACGAAGGCACCGGTATTCACGTCGATGGTGGTCATGGCCTCCGCCGGATCAATGATCAGGTAGCCACCGGACTTGAGCATGACCTTGCGCTCGAGCGCCTTCTGGATTTCGTCCTCGACGCTGTACAGGTCGAAGATGGGGCGCTCGCCGGGATAGTGTTCCAGATGCTCGCTGAGTTCGGGCATCAGCTCGGCGACGAACTGCCGGACCTTCTGGAAGTTCTCCCTCGAGTCGATGCGAATCTTCTCGATCCGGGGATTGACCAGGTCGCGCAGGGTGCGCATCGCCAGGGACAGGTCCTCGTAGATGACCGATGGCGAGGCGGCGGTCTTCATCTGGCCGTCGATCTGTTCCCAGAGCCGGCGCAGATAGCGGATATCCATGAGAATTTCGTCGCTGCCGGCCCCCTCGGCCGCCGTGCGCAGAATGAAGCCACCGGTTTCCTTGATACCCTCGGCGGCAATGCACTCCATCACGACCTGCTTGAGCCGCTCGCGCTCGGCCTCGTCTTCGATGCGCAGGGAAATACCCACATGACTGGTGCGCGGCATGTACACCAGATAGCGCGAGGGAATGGACAGCTGCGTGGTCAGCCGAGCGCCCTTGGTACCGATAGGATCCTTGGTGACCTGCACCACCAGTGCCTGCCCCTCATGGACCAGCGCGCTGATCGGCTCGACGGCGTTGCCTTCACGCGCGGAGATCTCCGAGGCATGGATGAACGCGGCCCGCTCCAGGCCGATGTCGACGAACGCCGCCTGCATGCCGGGCAGCACTCTGACGACCTTGCCCTTGTAGATATTGCCGACGATGCCCCGGCGCTGTGTGCGCTCGACGTGGACTTCCTGCAGGACACCGTTTTCGACCACCGCCACCCGCGATTCCATGGGGGTGATGTTCATTAGAATTTCTTCACTCATTGTTCTTCTCGGCCGGTGGCGATGGTCTGGAGCAGCCGAAGCTGACGAGATTGGCCCGATTCTAACGGCATACGCGTACGAGCCACAGGCGCTAGGCCGAGCTTTTAGCCCAGTACGGCAGGCCGCGCGCCTCGAGCAGTTGTGCCGTTTCGCACAATGGCAGTCCCACCACGGCGGAGTAGCTGCCGCGCAGGCTGCTGACGAATATTGCGCCCAGCCCCTGGATGGCATAGGCGCCCGCCTTGTCCTGCGGCTCGCCGCTGGCCCAGTAGGCCTCGGCTTCGGCTGGCGTGATCGAGCGAAAGCCGACGTGGCTGCCGACCAGCCGCACCTCGCATCCTGCCTCTCCAGCCAGGGCGACAGCGGTCAGCACCTGATGCTCGCGCCCCGACAGGGCGCCGAGCATGGCCAGCGCATCGGCCCGGTCCGCCGGCTTGCCGAGGATGCGCTCGTCGAGCACCACGGTCGTATCGGCGCCGAGAACGAAGGCACCCGGCTCATCAAGCGCGGCAAGGCCGGCAGCAGCCTTCTCGCGTGCGAGACGCTGCACGTAGGCTTCAGGGGCTTCGCCAGGGAGGGGCGTCTCATCAATGGAAACGGATAGAAGCGAAAAGGGGGCGCCGATCTGGGTCAGCAGTTCACGGCGCCTGGGCGACGCAGAGGCGAGAAACAATGCAGCCATGCCTGATCCTTGAAATTACCGTCGGCGCAGGTTCGCATATCCCTCGAACAGCCGGAAGCGCATCAGCACGGCCGGACCATAGCCAATCAATAGACGTTGAAGCGCCGGCGCGCCCACTGCAGCGCCACGAAGACCCAAGGCCAGAGCAAGGCACTGACCGGGACGGGGACGAGAAAAAGCAGCGTCGGCGGACGGTTGCCGGTGAGCGTGTTGAGCCAGAGGTGAACCAGCTGCCCGAGCCCGAGAATCACCAGCAGGACCAGACTTTGCTGCAGCAGCGGGAACATGCGCAGGCGCTGGTTCAGGCTCAGCACAAGGAAGGTCACGAGCAACAACGGCAGCCCGTTCTGCCCGAGCAAGGTCCCGGCCAGCACATCCAGCATCAGCCCGAAGAAGAATGCCGCCGCCATGCCGCCGCGATGAGGCAGGGTAATCGCCCAATAGGCGATGAACATGCCCAGCCAGAGGGGCCGCGCGAGCTCCGTGTTGGCCGGCATCGGCGCGATGCTCAGCAGCAGCGCAACCGATAACGACACCCAGATGACCCAGCCGTTGTTCGCGCGACCGCTGATCACTGTCGTGCCTCGCCATCGGTACCCGGGGCCGCAGCGGGCACAGAATCTTCTGGGGTCCTGTCGGCATCACCAGCCGGAGCGGTATCTGCCCCGGGCGCGGCCTGCTCGGCGGCCTCGCGATCGGCCGACTCCTGCGCTTCGGCCGCCGCATTGGCGCGCTCTTCGGGTGTTCGTGAATCGCTGAAGACCAGCAGCAGGTAGCGGCTGCGATTGAGCATCGCCGTCGGCGTGGCGCGGACGATGGAGAATGGTTGGCCGGAACCCCGAATCACCTCAGTGACCTGGGCGACCGGATAGCCACTGGGAAAGCGCTGCCCAAGGCCCGAACTGACCAGCAGATCCCCTTCCTTGATGTCCGCCGTTTCCGCCACATGGCGCAGCTCCAGGTAGTCCGGGCTGCCGGTGCCGATGGCGATCGCCCGCAAGCCGTTGCGGTTGACCTGCACGGGAATGCTATGCGTAACATCGGTAATGAGCAGTACGCGCGCCGCATAGGGCATCACCTCGACGACCTGGCCCATCAAGCCGCTGGCGTCGAGCACCGGCTGGCCGACGAAAACGCCGTCGCGCTCCCCCTTGTCGATGAGGATACGGTGCGTGAAGGGATTGGGGTCGAGCCCGATCAGCTCGGCCACCAGCACCTTGTCATCGACCAGCGCTGCCGAATTCAGCAGCTCGCGCAGTCGCACGTTCTGCTCGGTCAAGGCGGCCAGTTTCTGCAGGCGCCGCTGCATGAGCAAGGCTTCAGCCTTGAGCTTCTCGTTTTCCGCGGCCAGGCTGGTGCTGGTGCTCAACTGCTCGGTCGCACGCTGCCAGGTCCGCACCGGCAGGTCGGCCAGCCAGTAGAACGGCGTCAGCACGAGGCCCATCTGGCTGCGCAGTGGTTTCAGCGTATCGAAGCGAGCATCCAACACCATCAGCGCGACACACAACACGGCGAGCACCAGCAGGCGCACACCGAGCAGAGGTCCTTTGGCAAATAGCGGTTTGATGAGCGAATCCTCGCACTGCAGGCTTCAAACTGAACGAGACAAGCCGAACACAGGGCGAGCCAGGGTTCGGCTTGTCACTTGAAACTGGCCAGACCCTCTACAGGCCGGCCGGAGGTGACCGGCGAGACGGTCGTAAGCGCATGGTCCAGGAGGCTGTGAGCGGACGGGTTGCAGCCGCCTCGCCCCAATGCACCGCGGCTTCGACGGCCCGGCCGACCGTGGATCACTCCGTGGAGAGCAGATCCATGGCGTGACGATCCATCATTTCCAGCGCCCGACCACCGCCCCGCGCCACGCAGGTCAGCGGCTCTTCGGCGACGATCACCGGCAGACCGGTTTCCTGCGCCAACAGCTTGTCCAGATCGCGCAGAAGCGCACCGCCACCGGTCAGCACCAGCCCACGCTCGGCAATATCGGACGCCAGCTCCGGCGGCGACTGCTCCAGCGCGCTTTTGACCGCCTGAACGATGGTCGCCAGCGATTCCTGCAGGGCCTCCAGCACTTCGTTGGAATTGAGGGTAAAGCTGCGCGGCACCCCTTCGGCCAGGTTACGTCCGCGAACGTCCACTTCGCGCACGTCGTTGCCAGGAAAGGCAGTGCCGATCTCCTGCTTGATGCGCTCGGCGGTGGACTCACCAATCAGACTGCCGTAGTTGCGGCGAACGTAGGTGACGATCGACTCGTCGAAACGATCGCCGCCGACCCGTACGGACTCGGCGTAGACCACGCCATTGAGAGAAATCAGGGCGATTTCGGTGGTGCCACCCCCGATATCGACGACCATCGAACCACGCGCCTCGTCGACTGGCAGGCCAGCGCCGATTGCGGCGGCCATGGGCTCCTCGATCAGGAAGACTTCGCGGGCGCCCGCGCCCAGCGCCGATTCACGAATGGCGCGACGCTCGACCTGGGTGGACTTGCAAGGTACGCAGATCAGCACGCGCGGGCTCGGCTGCAGGAAGCTGTTCTCGTGAACCTTGTTGATGAAGTACTGCAGCATCTTCTCGCAGACGCTGAAGTCGGCGATCACACCGTCTTTCATCGGGCGGATCGCGTTGATGTTGCCTGGTGTACGCCCGAGCATGCGCTTGGCGTCAGTTCCCACGGCAACGACGCTCTTCTGGTTGCCATGGGAACGAATGGCCACCACGGACGGTTCGTTCAGGACGATACCGCGGTCGCGCACATAAATAAGGGTATTGGCAGTGCCCAGGTCGATCGACAAATCGCTGGAAAACATGCCACGCAGTTTCTTGAACATGGGAAAAGGGCCCTGGGGCAAACGCGTGGGGAAAAAAGTGCCGCAAACTCTAACAATGGCGGGAAGCAAGGGCAAGGCGCGAGTCCAGGCCTGAAGGGCCAGACGTGAGCTGTTGCGCGAAAAATGCGCGCACGAGGAAAATGCATGAGTCGACGTGCAAGCCGCAGCCGTGCTACCGGCTGGGCCGACAGCCATGTAACATTGACGGCTTTTCCGGGCCCGTTGGCCCACTGCTGCAGATCGCCCCTGCCGCCCTCGCGTTGGCCCTGGCCGACGGAAGGCGCACCGATTCGCTTCCCGCTGGAGACTCCCGATGGCGCTTGAACGCTCCGAAGTGGAAAAGATCGCTCACCTGGCCCGCCTGGGTCTGGATGAAGCCGACCTGCCCCGCACCACCGAGACCCTGAACAACATCCTCGGCCTGATCGACCGCATGCAGGCAGTCGACACCACCGGCATCGAACCACTCGCCCATCCGCTGGAGACCCATCAGCGCCTGCGCGCCGACGTGGTCACCGAAAGCAATCAGCGCGACGCCTACCAGGCCATCGCGCCAGCGGTCGAAGAGGGCCTGTATCTGGTTCCACGGGTGATCGAGTAATGAAGGACGCCGACATGCATCAATTGACTCTTGCCGAGATCGCCCGGGCGCTGGCCGACAAGCAATTCTCGGCCGAGGAACTCACCCGTGCGCTGCTGGCGCGTATCCAGCAGCTCGATCCGCAGCTGAACAGCTTCATCACCGTTACCGAGCAGCAGGCACTGGACCAGGCGAAAGCGGCCGATGCACGCCGCGCGAAGGGCGAGAGCGGTGCGCTGCTTGGTGCGCCAATCGGTCACAAGGACCTGTTCTGCACCCAGGGTATTCGGACCAGCTGCGGGTCTCGAATTCTCGATGCCTTCAAATCACCCTACGACGCCACGGTCGTCGAGCGCCTCGCCCAGGCCGGTGCCGTGTCGCTGGGCAAGCTGAACATGGACGAGTTCGCCATGGGCTCGGCCAACGAGTCGAGCTACTACGGCCCGGTGAAGAATCCCTGGGACCTGTCCCGCGTCCCCGGCGGCTCCTCTGGCGGCTCCGCGGCGGCCATCGCGGCGCGTCTGCTGCCCGCGGCCACCGGCACCGACACCGGCGGCTCGATCCGCCAGCCAGCTGCACTGACCAACCTCACCGGCCTCAAGCCGACCTACGGCCGCGTTTCGCGTTGGGGCATGATCGCCTACGCCTCGAGCCTCGACCAGGGCGGCCCGCTGGCGCGCACCGCCGAGGACTGTGCGCTGATGCTCTCGGCCATGGCCGGTTTCGACCCGAAGGACTCGACCAGTGTCGATCAGCCCGTCGACGACTACCTCGCCGCGCTCGGCCAGCCATTGACCGGCCTGCGCATCGGCTTGCCGAAGGAATACTTCGGCGCCGGCCTCGACCCGAAGATCGCCGACGCGATGATGACTGTCGTCGAGGAGCTGAAGGCGCTTGGTGCCACGGTCAAGGAGATCAGCCTGCCGAACACTCAGCATGCGATTCCGTCCTACTACGTCATTGCGCCCGCGGAAGCCAGCTCCAACCTGTCACGTTTCGACGGCGTACGCTTCGGCTATCGCTGCGCGGACCCCGTCGACCTCACCGACCTCTACAAGCGCTCGCGCGCCGAAGGCTTCGGTGACGAGGTCAAGCGGCGCATCATGGTCGGTACCTACGCGCTCTCGGCCGGCTACTATGATGCCTATTACCTGAAAGCACAGCGCATTCGCCGGCTGATCAAGAACGACTTCGTCAGTGCCTTCGAGGAGGTCGACCTCATCCTCGGCCCGACCACGCCGAACCTGGCCTGGAAGCTGGGCGAGAAGAACGCCGATCCGGTGTCGGCCTACCTCGAGGATATCTACACCATCACCGCCAACCTGGCGGGCATCCCTGGCCTGTCGATGCCGGCCGGCTTTATCGACGGCCTGCCGGTGGGCGTGCAATTGCTGGCGCCCTACTTCCAGGAAGGCCGCCTGCTCAACGTTGCGCACCAGTACCAGCAGGTCACCGACTGGCACCTGCGCGCCCCGGCCGGATTCTGAGGAGATCGAACAGATGCAATGGGAAACCGTGATCGGGCTGGAAATCCACGCACAGCTCAGCACCCAGTCGAAGATCTTTTCCGGCAGCGCCACCACCTTCGGCGCCGAGCCCAACACCCAGGCCAGCCTGGTCGACCTCGGCATGCCCGGCACCCTGCCGGTGCTCAACGCCGAGGCCGTGCGCATGGCCTGCAAGTTCGGCCTGGCCATTGACGCCGAGATCGCCGAGAAGAACGTCTTCGCCCGCAAGAACTACTTCTACCCCGACCTGCCCAAGGGCTACCAGACCAGCCAGATGGATCACCCCATCGTGGGCAAGGGCCACCTGGACATCACCCTGGAAGACGGCACCACGCGCCGCATCGGCATCACCCGCGCGCACCTGGAAGAGGACGCCGGCAAGAGCCTGCACGAAGACTTCCACGGCATGAGCGGTATCGACCTGAACCGTGCCGGCACGCCGCTCCTGGAGATCGTCTCCGAGCCGGACATCCGCAGCGCCAAGGAGGCCGTCGCCTATGTGAAGGCGATCCACGCCCTGGTGCGCTACCTCGGCATCTGCGACGGCAACATGGCCGAAGGCTCGTTGCGCTGCGACTGCAACGTGTCGGTACGCCCGAAAGGCCAGGAAGCCTTCGGCACCCGCGCCGAGATCAAGAACGTCAACTCCTTCCGCTTCATCGAGAAGGCGATCAACCACGAGGTGCAGCGTCAGATCGAGCTGATCGAGGACGGCGGCAAGGTGGTGCAGGAAACCCGCCTGTACGACCCGAACAAGGACGAGACGCGCTCCATGCGCAGCAAGGAAGAAGCCAACGACTACCGCTACTTCCCCTGCCCTGACCTGCTGCCGGTGGTAATCGAGCAAAGCTTCCTCGACGAAGTGCGCGCCAGCCTGCCGGAACTGCCGGTGCAGAAGCGCGAACGCTTCGAGCGCGAGTTCGGTCTGTCGGCCTATGACGCCACAGTGCTGGCCGCCAGTCGCGAGATGGCCGACTACTTCGAACAGGTCAACGCCACCTGCGGCGATGCCAAACTGGCGGCCAACTGGGTGATGGGCGAGCTGTCCAGCCTGCTCAACAAGGAAGGCCTGGACATCGAGCAGTCACCAGTTTCCGCCGAGCAGCTGGGCGGCATGATCCTGCGCATCAAGGACAACACCATCAGCGGCAAGATCGCCAAGATGGTCTTCGAGGCCATGGCCGCCGGTGAAGGTTCGGCCGACGCAATCATCGAGAAGAAGGGCCTCAAGCAGGTCACCGACGCTGGTGCGATCGAGAAGATGCTCGACGAAGTGCTGGCCGCCAATGCCGAGCAGGTCGAGCAGTACCGCGCCAGCGACGAAGCCAAGCGCGGCAAGATGTTCGGCTTCTTCGTCGGCCAGGCGATGAAGGCGTCCAAGGGCAAGGCCAACCCGGCGCAGGTCAACCAACTGCTCAAGCGCAAGCTCGAAGGCTGAGCCACGACGCCGCCCCGGGTGCCAGTGATCGGGCACCCGGGAACGGCTGCGAGGTGAAAGGTTCGAATACTGCGAACCTTAAGCCAACCACCCTGCCTGACCTGTCAGGAAGGATCTGAGCCATGCGAAACCGATTGCTGATCGCTCCGATGCTGCTGGCGCTGGTCTCTGGCTGCATGGACTCGCCGGAGGCGGACGCCACCGAGAGCAGCCTGACCCAACAGGGCAAGGCCTCGTATTACGCGCGCAGCTTCCACGGCGAGGAAACGGCCAGCGGTGAAACCTTCAACCAGAACGAACTGGTCGCGGCGCACAAGACGCTGCCATTCGACACCCGCGTGCAGGTGACCAACCTGGACAACGGCAAGCAGGTGACCGTGCGCATCAATGATCGCGGGCCCTACAAGCCGGGGCGGATCATCGACTTGTCCCGGGTCGCCGCGAACCGGATTGACCTGCTGGAAGACGGCGTGGCCCCGGTCAAGATCGAAACGCTCGACTGACCCGCCACACCAACCTCATCACAAGGAGCCCCGATGACCCTGCTGACGTTCGCCTACCTGATTGCCGGCCTGATACTGCTGGTGGCAGGAGCCGAAGCCCTGGTGCGCGGCGCGTCGAACCTTGCAGCCCGATTCGGGGTATCGCCACTCATCATCGGCTTGACCGTCGTCGCCTTCGGTACCAGCGCGCCGGAGACCGCGGTCAGCATCCAGGCGTCTCTCGAAGGCAGCGGCGACATCGCGGTCGGCAACGTCATTGGCAGCAACATCGCCAACATCCTGCTGATCCTCGGTCTCTCCGCGCTGGTGGCGCCGCTGCTGGTGTCACGCCAGCTGGTGCGGCTGGACGTGCCGGTGATGATCGGCGCCGGCGTCCTGACCTTCCTGCTTGCCTGGAACGGCAGCGTCAGCCGCCTGGACGGCATGGTGCTGCTGGCGTTTCTCCTGCTCTATACCCTGTTTCTGATCATCCTGAGCAAGCGGGACAGAAAGCTCGCCGCCACGCTGGAGGCGGTGGAGGCCCCACCCGTCGAGGGCGACAGCCACCCGTTCGGCTGGCTGGTGCAACTGCTGCTGATCGTGCTGGGGCTGGGCCTGCTGGTGCTGGGCTCGAACCTGCTGATCGAAGGTGCGGTGGCCCTGGCCCGTGCACTCGGGCTGTCGGAACTGGTCATCGGCCTGACCGTCATCGCGGTCGGTACTTCGATGCCTGAACTCGCGACCTCGCTCCTGGCGGTCTACCGAGGCGAACGTGACATCGCCGTGGGCAACGTGGTTGGCAGTTGCATCTTCAACCTGCTCCTCGTGCTCGGGGCCGGCGCGGTGGTTTCCGCCGACGGGTTGTCCATTTCACCCAACGCCCTGGCCTTCGACCTGCCGGTGATGCTGGCGGTGTTCATCGCCAGCCTGCCGATCTTCTTTTCCGGCTATCGCATCAATCGCTGGGAGGGCCTGCTGTTCTTCGGCTATTACGGCGCCTATACCCTCTACCTGGTGATGTTCTCGACCGGACTGCCCGCGATCAGCCTGCTGCGCCATGCAATGACTTGGTACGTATTGCCCTTGACCGCCATCACGCTTTTCGTGATCTTTCTGCGCGCCTGGAAGCTCCAGCGCTAAGCCATTCCGTCCCTTCTCCGGAGAAGCCCTTCGTGACCCTGATGACGTCTGTCTATTTGATCGCCGGCCTGGTACTGCTGGTGGCCGGCGCCGAGGTGCTGGTGCGCGGTGCCGCCAAGTTGGCCGCACAGTTTGGCATTCCGCCCTTGATCATCGGGCTCACGGTCGTGGCGTTCGGTACCAGTGCACCGGAGACAGCCGTCAGCGTTCAGGCCTCGTTGAACGGCAGTGGCGACATCGCCATCGGCAACGTGCTGGGCAGCAACATCGCCAACGTCTTGCTGATCCTGGGTTTGACCGCGCTGATCGCTCCGCTGGTGGTTTCGCGCCAGCTGATCCGTCTGGACGTGCCGTTGATGATCGGTGCCAGCCTGGTCACCTACGCCCTCGCCTGGGACGGCTCGCTGAGCCGCCTCGACGGGGCGCTCCTGTTTGCCGGTGTGCTCGGCTACACCGCGTTTCTGATCGTCAGCAGCCGACGCGCCGCCGCAGCCGGCGGCGGTGACACCGAGGACGAGTTCGCCAAGGAGTACGGCCTGGAAGGCCAGCCCAAGCCCTATGCCACCTTGATCAATGCCGCGCTGGTCATCGTCGGGCTGGCGCTGCTGGTGGGCGGTTCGCATTTTCTCGTCGAAGGCGCGGTATCCCTCGCCCGTGCGCTGGGCCTGTCCGAACTGGTCATCGGCCTGACGGTCATCGCGGTCGGCACCTCCCTGCCGGAGCTGGCCACCTCGATCCTGGCGGCCATTCGGGGTGAGCGGGACATTGCCGTGGGCAACATCGTCGGCAGCAACATCTTCAACCTGTTCTGCGTGCTGGGCCTCGCCTCGCTGGTCTCGCCGCAGGCCATCGCCGTAGCCGCCAATGCGCTGGCCTTCGACTTCCCGGTGATGATTGCGGTTGCGCTCGCCTGCCTGCCGATCTTCTTTACCGGTTACGCCATCAACCGCTGGGAAGGCCTGCTGTTCCTGGCGTACTACGTCGCCTATACCGTCTACCTGGTGATGGTGAGCACCGGCCGCCCCTCAGCCGATGCCTTCGGTGATGCGATGATCGGCTACGCGCTGCCGCTGACCGCCGTGACACTGGCGATCATCGCCGGTCGTGCCTGGAAGGCACAGCGCCACTGAGCGGCGGTCAGATCCAGCCCAGCCAGTGCAGCAGGAAGAGCCCGACGTTGATGGTCAGCGCCGCGCCCAGCGTGGTGATGACGATGATGGTCGCCGCCAGCTGGTGATTGGAATTGACCGCACGCGCCATGACGAAGCTGGATGCAGCAGTGGGGCAGCCGAAGTACAGGAACAGGATGCCCAGTTCGGCGCCCCGGAACCCGCACAACCAGGCCCCTAGCGTCGCCAGCAGCGGAAACCAGACCATCTTCATCAGGCTCGAGCTCATTGCCAGGCTGCTGCTCTCGCGCAGGACCGAAACCGTCAGCGTGCCGCCGATGCAGATCAGCGCCAACGGCAAGGTCAACTGGGCGAAATACTCCCCGGAAGTCATCAACCATTCCGGCAACGGAACCTGCCAATAGGCGAAGGGGATGGCCGACGTCACCCCGATGACCAGCGGGTTGCGCAGGATGCTGCGAATGATGTCACCCGCATCGGCACGGCCGTCCGGGCTGTAGATGGCCAGCACCACGGCCGACAGGCTGTTGTAGAGCAGAATCACCAGACCGGCGAGGACACCGCCCAGCGAGAGCCCGTAATCGCCATAGAGGCTGGTCGCCAGCGCCAACCCAACCACCCCGTTGTTGCCGCGAAACGCACCCTGCACATAAACGCCCCGATCTGCCCATGGGCACCGCCAGATCGCCCAGGCCCACGCCAACAGAAACCCCGCCACGGTCGCCAGGATGTAATAGATCAGGAGCCTCGGCTGCAAGGCCGCATCGAGGTCGGCCTTGATGACCGACAGGAACAGCAGCGTTGGCATCGTCGCCTTGAACACCAGGGTCGATGCCGTATGGATGAAGGCGCCGTCGATCCAGCGCAAGCGCACCAACAGCACGCCGATGAACAGCATGACGAAGACCGGAGCGGTGACGCTCAGCGTCTGCAAAACCAAGGGGAGCATGAAAAACGACCGATGTTGGAGCTGGAAGCTGGAAGTCTTCTAGCCCGCGGTCTTCGCGTCAACCGGCAGGCACGGTCGCGCACGCTGATCCGTGGCCAAGAGCCGAACCTTCTCGCTTCCCGCCTCGGCTGCGCGACTACCGCCTGACCGGACGCTTCTGCAGTTTGCGTTGCAGGGTACGCCGGTGCATGCCGAGCGCGCGGGCGGTCGCGGAGATGTTGCCGTCGTGCTCGGCCAGCACGCGCTGGATGTGCTCCCATTGCAACCGGTCCACCGACATCGGGTTCTCCGGCACCAGGGTATCGAGGTCGGCGTGCTTGGACAGCAACGCCGCGAGCACGTCATCCGCATCGGCCGGTTTGCACAGGTAGTTGCAGGCACCTCGCTTGATGGCCTCGACGGCGGTCGCGATGCTGGAATAGCCGGTAAGGATCAACACCTTCATCTCCGGGTCCAGCTCAAGCAACTTGGGCAGCAGTACCAGCCCGGAGTCACCTTCCATCTTCAGGTCCAGTACGGCGTAGTCCGGCAGGTCCTGCTTCGCCATCTCCAGGCCTTCCTCGGCCGAGCCGGCGATGCTGACATGCAGGCCACGACGACTCATCGCCCGCGCCATGACACGGGTAAACGTCGGGTCGTCATCGACCAGCAGCAGATGGGGCTGATCTTCGCCTTCGTGCTGCAACTCTTCGGTCATGTCCGCTTTCCTCGCATAGTTGTCACCTCAGGGTTCAGGCCCGCACCGAGCCGTGCGGCAGGCGCAGCTCGGTCAAGGTACCGCCATCCTCGTGATTGTAGAGCTTCACCGTACCGCCGGCACGGGTCACGCTGGCCTGGCTGAGAAACAGCCCGAGCCCGAATCCCTTGCCCTTGGTGGTGATGAACGGCCGGCCGATCTGCTCGGCGATGGCCAGGGGTACGCCGGCGCCGTGGTCGCGGATCGTCAGCTTGATCCACTGCGCATCCCAGTCCAGGCGGATGTCCAGGTTGTCGGGGCTGGCGTCGGTGGCGTTGTTCAAGAGATTCAACAGCGACTGGCCAAGGTCGGCCGATGGCATCAGGCGTGGTGGCGTGCCCTTGCCCAGGCACTGGAAGCGATAGGTCGCTTCGGGGTGCATCAGGTGCCAGCGTTGCAGGACCGACTCGACCCATTCGCGGGCCGTCTGCTCGACGATCGCCTGGCGGCGGTCGGCCTCGGCCGCGCGGACCAGCTGGCGCAGGCTGTCCTTGCACAACTGGACCTGCGACTGAAGCAGAGCCAGATCCTCGCTCAGTTGCGCAGGCTCCTTGTAGTCCTGTCGCAGCTCCTTGAGCAGCACGCTCATGGTCGCCAAGGGCGTGCCCAACTCGTGCGCGGCGCCAGCCGCCTGGGTGGCGACGGCCAGCAATTGCTGATCGCGCATGCTCTCTTCGCGGCGCTGGGACTGGAACTCCTCCTGGCGCCGCAGCTGCTCGGCCATCCGCGATACGAAGAAGGTGATCAGGGCGGCCGCCAGCGCGAAGCTCAGCCACATGCCGTAGACCAGCATGGTGGTGCGCTCCACGGGCGGCGCGATCACCGGGTCATACCAGACCAGCATCAGCGTGTAGCCCGCCAGCGCGAGCCCGGACAAGACGACCGAATACAGCCACGGCAAGGTGGCCGCCGCGATGGTCAACGGCACCAGGTAGTAGGACACGAAGGGGTTGGTCGAACCGCCGGAGTAATACAGCAGCGCACTGTGGATCAGCAGGTCCGCGCCCAGCTGCACGGCATATTCGAGGTGCGTCACCGGCCAGGGGCCGCGCAGGCGCAACGCGGTCGTCAGGCAGATGGTGGCCGAGATCACTAGCGTGATGCCGAGGTTCAGCCAGGGCAACGCGACCATCTGACTGGCGTAGGCGATACCCACCGCACCGGCCTGAGCGGCAAGCACGAGCACACGGATCAGGGTGAGCAGGCGTAGGTTCTGGCGACTCGCCGACAGTAGCTGGACGGTAGGGTACATGGGCTCTCCAAAGGTGCCGCGAGTATAACCAAGCACCCGCCGGGGCTGCCTCTGTGCGGCAACGCGACGCACGGAAAAATGCGCACCGGCCGTCAAAAGGCTAAAGTCTTTCGCGCCGCACCTCCGGTGCCCCATGAATACAGGAGCTTTCATGTTCGTCTCCGTTCCACGCAGCCTCGCGCTGCTGGCCTGCATCGCCTGCCTGCCGGCAGTCGCCGATGAGCCACGCTACAACCAGATTTCGCTGCGCGCCGAAGCCAGCAGCGAGGTCGCCCAGGACCTGATGCATGTCACCCTCTACACCGAGTCCCAGCACGAGGATCCGGCGCAGTTGGCGGCCCGCACCACCGAAGCGATGAATAAGGCGCTGCAGCAGGCGCGCCAGGCCAAGAACGTCCGCGTCAACCAGGGTAGCCGCAGCAGCTATCCGGTGTACGAGGAGAAGGGCCAGCAGATCACCGCCTGGCGTGAGCGCGCCGAGCTGCGCCTGGAAAGCAGCGATTTCACCAGCCTGTCGAAGCTCACCGCCGCGCTGATGCAGGATCTGAAAATGGGCGGCATGTCCTTCAGCGTCTCCGACCCGATCCGCCAGCAGAACGAGGATGCCCTGCTCAAGGACGCCGTGACCGCCTTTCGCGCCCGCGCGCAACTGGCCACCGAAGCCCTGGGCGGGCGTGACTACAAGATCGTCAGCCTCAACCTGAACAGTGGCGGCGGCTACCAGCCGGAAATGCGCAGCGTCGCCATGAAGCACATGGACGCCATGCCGACGCCGGATATCGAAGCCGGCACCCGGCAGATCAGCATCAGCGCCGACGGTGTCATCGAAGTCCAGATGCCCTGACCGATGCGCCCACCGTGTCGCCAGCCAGGCGACACGGTCCTCTCCCCTGGCGCCAGGCACGCCGAGGCGGCGGACGCATGTCGTCTGTAAACACTCGCGGCTCAGGCGGACCGCCCGCAAGGGGCTTGCCCCGGACCGCAGGCAGTACCCGCAGTCAACAAACGAAAACGCCGCGAAGGTCGCGGCGTTCTGCGTGCGGGTGGTCCGCGCTTACAGGTAGTAAGCCTTCAGCGGCGGGAAGCCATTGAATTCCACCGCGCTGTAGCTGGTGGTGTAGGCACCCGTGGAGAACCAGTACAGGCGGTCGCCGCTCGAGAGGTTCAGCGGCAGGCCGTACTTGTAGTGCTCGTACATGATGTCGGCGCTGTCGCAGGTCGGGCCGGCGATCACCACCTCTTCCATCTCGCCCTTCTTCTCGGTCCAGATCGGGAACTTGATGGACTCGTCCATGGTTTCGATCAGACCGCTGAACTTGCCCACGTCGGTGAACACCCAGCGCTCGACAGCGGTGCGCGACTTGCGCGACACCAGCACCACTTCCGAGACCAGCACACCAGCATTGGCGATCAACGACCGGCCCGGCTCGAGGATGATTTCCGGCAGCTCGTCGCCGAAGTCGTCCTTGAGGAAGCGGATGATCTCGTCGGCGTAGGTGGTCAGGTCGTTGGTCTTGGCGATGTAGTTGGCCGGGAAGCCACCACCCATATTGATCATCTTCAGGACGATGCCGTCCTCTTCCTTCAGGCGTTCGAAGATCACTTTGACCTTGGCGATAGCGGCGTCCCAGACGTCGATGTCGCGCTGCTGCGAGCCCACGTGGAAGGAGATCCCGTAAGGGTCCAGGCCCAGCTGCTTGGCGAGGATCAGCAGGTCCAGCGCCATGTCGGTCTGGCAGCCGAACTTGCGCGACAGCGGCCAGTCGGCGGTGTTGGAGCCTTCGGTGAGTATCCGCACGTAGACCTTCGAGCCCGGCGCGGCCTTGGCGATGTTGCGCAGGTCGGCTTCGGAGTCGGTGGCGAACATGCGCACGCCCTTCTCGTAGAAGTAGCGAATGTCCTTGGATTTCTTGATGGTGTTGCCGTAGCTGATGCGCTCAGGGCCGACACCGGTGGCCATGACCTTGTCCAGTTCGTAGATCGAGGCGATGTCGAAGTTCGAGCCCTTGTCGCGCAGCAGCTCGGTGATCTCGGTGGCCGGGTTGGCCTTCACGGCGTAGTAGATCTTGGCGAACGGAAAGTTGCTGACCAGTTGGTCGTACGAATCGCTGATGATCTGGGTGTCGATGACGACGAACGGGGTTTCGCGCTCATCGGCGAAGGCCTTCATCTTCTGGAAGGTTTCGCGCGGATAGTAGTCTTCGATCTTGATCGACATGCAAGGCTCCAGTTGGCGGAACGGAAGAGTGAGCAGTGGGGTGGCGCATGGCCGTGAACGTCTGACAGTTTCCCCATTTTGGTTCGCCTACTTCCCAAGGCATGTCGCCGAGCATCACCGGTCCCGGTAAACCCGGCGAGCCATGCTCGTCAGGTTCGAAAACCGGCAACCTCTCGTCGTCAGTACTTGAGCCGGATGGATCGTTTCCAGCATGGACGTTCGGGCGCGAACTTTAGAACCACAGCTGGTCGAGATCAACGAAAAATCCGCGTTCGCTCCCTTTTTCGAACTGTGCGGGCAAACCTTCCGTATTCAAACGGACCGATATGACGCGGGGATGTTCCTCCCGGCGACGACGACCGCCGTCAGCCGAGCGACTCGGCTGGCGATACGATGCGGGTCTTGCCGCGAGAGCGCCCGGAGCTCAGGTAATCGGCGATCGATTCCTGGGTCACCTCGCCGAGAAAGTCATTGTCCGCGCTGAGCACCGGCAGCCAGGCGCGGTTGAACTGGTACATGCGCGACAGCAGGATGCGCAGGTGCTCGTCGAAGGCCGCGGTGGCGGCAAAGGGATGGACGAAGACCTGCACCGCACCGGCCTGCCCGCGCAGCTCGCGCCGGCGTACATAACCGAGCGCCTTGTTGGCTGCATCCGTCACGACGAGATGGCGGCGGTCGTGCTCCTCCATCAGTTCGAGCGCGTCACCGATCGACGTCTCCGGGCGGATCGAGGGCGCATTGTCCGCCGCCTCCTCGGCGCGGATCAGCAGCAGGCGCTTGAGGGTCGCGTCCTGCCCGACGAAGCTGGCGATGAACTCGTCCTTCGGCTGCGCCAGCAAGGTATCGGGATGGTCGAACTGCACGAGTTTCCCGGCGCGGAAGACCGCAATCCGGTCGCCGAGTTTGATTGCTTCGTCGATGTCGTGGCTGACCATGATCACGGTCTTGTTCAGCGCTCGCTGCATCTGGAAAAACTCGTTCTGGATGGCGTCGCGGTTGATCGGGTCGACCGCGCCGAAGGGCTCGTCCATCAACAACAGCGGCGCATCGGCGGCCAGCGCGCGGATCACACCGATGCGCTGCTGCTGGCCACCGGAGAGTTCGCGCGGGTAGCGCCTGAGGTATTGCTTCGGATCGAGCTGCACCATGCTCATCAATTCCATGGCGCGCGCCTGGCAACGCTTGCGGTCCCAGCCCAGCAGCCGAGGCACCACGGTGATGTTTTCCTCAATGGTCATGTTGGGGAACAGGCCGATCTGCTGGATCACGTAGCCGATGTTGCGCCGCAGCGCGACCTCGTCGAGGCCGGCAGTGTCCTCGCCGTTGATCAGCACCCGCCCCGAGGTGGGCTGGATCAGCCGGTTGATCATCTTCAGCGTCGTGGTCTTGCCGCAGCCCGAGGGGCCGAGGAAGACGCAGATTTCACCTTCATTCACCGTCAGGCTCACGGCGTCCACGGCCGTGACGTCCTTGCCGTTCTTCTGCTTGAAGGTCTTGGTCAGCTGGTCGAGTTCGATCATGGATGCTCTCCGGCACTCAAGTGCGCAGCCCCTTGGGCGTCAATGTACGTTGCAGCCACTGCAGCAACAGGTCGGCGATGATCGCGAGGATGCTGACGATGATGGCGCCGACGATCAGTTGGGCCATGTCGCTGCGGCTGATGGCCGTGAGGATGAGTTCGCCCAGCCCACCGGCACCGATCACTGCCGCGATGGTCATGACGCCGATGTTCATCACCACGGCGGTGCGCACGCCGGCGAGGATCACCGGCACGGCGAGCGGGATGTCGACCATGCGCAGGCGCTGCCAGAAGGTCATGCCGATGCCCTTGCCCGCCTCGCGTATGCCCGGCTCGACGTTGGTCAGCGCGAGGTAGGTGTTACGCATGATCGGCAGCAGTGAATAGAGAAAGGCCGCGGTCACCGCCGGCAACGGCCCCAGGCCCTGCCCGATCTTCGAGTACAGCGGCATCATCAGGCCGAACAAGGCAATGGACGGGATGGTCAGCACCACGGTGGCCGCGCCTTGCAACGGCCCCGAGAGCCAGGGAAAGCGTGTCATTGCCACGCCCAGAGGAACGCCGACGAGCACGGCCAGTCCCACCGCGACGCCGACCAGCGCCATGTGCTGCAGGGTCAGTTCGCCGACCCGCGTCCAGTCCATGTAGGCAAATGTCGATAACCAGTCCATTCGGGCCTCAGATCAGGTCGTGCTGACGCAGGAAGTCGGCGGCCACCGCCGAAGGCGTCTCGTGGCCGATGTCCACGCGAGCGTTGAGCGAACGCATGGTGTCGTCGTCCAGCAATCGCGCCAACGGCGCGAGCAGGTCGGCGAGCTCGGGATTAGCCTGCAGTACATCGCGACGGATCACCGGTGCGGCGGTGTAATCGGGAAAGTACTGGCGGTCGTCCTCCAGCAGCACCAGGTCGAACTCGTCCAGGCGGCCGTCCGTGGTGTAGACGAGGCCGGCGTAGACCTGCGCATTGCGCAGCGCGGTGTAGACCAGCCCCGGGTCCATCTGGCGGACCTCATTGCGCGTCAGCTGCAGGTTGTAGCGTTTCACCAGCGGAGCCAGCCCGTCCGGGCGGTTGGCGAACTCGATGTCGAACGCGATCAGGTGTGGCTCGTCGGTGTCGTTGACCACCCGCGCCAGGTCACTGATGGTCGTGATGCCGTCACGCTCGGCAACCTCCCGTGGCACCGCCAGCGCGTAGGTGTTGCTGAACCGCGACGGCTCCAGCCAGATCAGTCCCTTGGCGGCATCCAGTTCGCGCACCCGCGCCAGCGACTCGTCCGGCGGCAGCACCTCGGTCTGGTTGTTGTAGGCGAACAGCGAGGTGCCGGTGTATTCCCAGTTGAGATCCAGCTCGCCGTTTTCCTGCGCGCTGCGGGCGACGGTGCTGCCGAGCCCGGCCACCACGCGGGTCCGGTAGCCCTTGCTCTGCAGGTACTGGGCAGTCATCTGCGCGAGGATGCGCTGCTCGGAGAACACCTTGGCGCCGATCCTGATGAGGGGCTTCTCCTGAGCGTGGGAAAGCCCGGAGATACAGACATACAGCAGGGCAATTACGATCGAGTGCCATCGGGTCATGGGTGATCCTCAGTGGGCCAGGCCACGTTCGAGCCAGGTCCGGCTGGCCAGCGTCACCACCCCGTCGAGCAGTAGCGCCAACAAGGCGGTAGTGCCGGCCCCGAGCAGCAACAGTTCCTGGTTGTTCAGGGCAATGGCGGGGAAAATCAGACTGCCCAGGCTGTTGGCGCCGATCAGGAAGGCCAGTGGCGCCGTGCCGACATTGATCGCCAACGCCACCCGCACGCCGCCGACGATGATCGGCACCGCGTTGGGCAACTCGACCCGCCAGAGCACCTGAGCCGGTGTCATGCCGATCCCGGTGGCCGCTTCCTTCAGCGCGCCCGGCACGTTCTTCAGGCCCTCGAAGGTGTTGCGCACGATGGGCAGCAGCGAGGCCACGAACAACGCGAAGATCGCCGGCCCGTCGCCAATCCCGGCAACGCCCAGAGCAATCGCCAGCACCGCCAGGGGCGGGATGGTATTGCCGATGTTGAAGATCTGCATGAAACGCTCGGCACTGCGCGCCATGCTCGGCCGACTGAGCAGCACGCCCGCCGGAATGCCGATCGCCAGCGCGAGCAGCATCGATGCGCCAACCAGCCACAGGTGCGATTGCAGATAGAAGATCAGGTCGCCGCGCGACGATTTCAGCGTGTCGATGCCGATCCCGCGTACAAGCAGCGCCAGCACCACCGTGAGCGCAATCAACGCCGCGAGCGGCTTTCCCCAGGTTTTTTCCATGCGCGATTCCGGTCGAGCCAAGCCATCACGAGACGGAGCCTGGCCAGCCAGCGCACCGTCCCGTTGCCGTTCCCCACGGTTCTCCGACGCCATCAGTTCGCCAGAGGTTCAACCGCATGTGATCGTCACCGGATCGGATTCGGCCAGGCGGTGGATACGCCAAGCCAGCCACCTGGCTTTGCTTTATAATCGCCGGCTTTTTCCGACACGTTTTCAGACCGGGACCGCCATGACCTCTCAGGCCGCCGAAGTCGCGAAGCGCCGCACCTTCGCCATCATCTCGCACCCCGATGCGGGCAAGACCACCATCACCGAAAAGCTGCTGCTGATGGGCAAGGCGATCGCCGTCGCCGGTACGGTGAAGTCGCGCAAGTCCGACCGCCACGCCACCTCGGACTGGATGGAAATGGAAAAGCAGCGCGGCATCTCCATCACCACCTCGGTGATGCAGTTCCCCTACCGCGAGCACATGATCAACCTGCTCGACACCCCCGGCCACGAAGACTTTTCGGAAGACACCTACCGCACCCTGACCGCGGTGGACTCGGCGCTGATGGTGCTCGACGGCGGTAAGGGCGTCGAGCCGCGCACCATCGCCCTGATGGACGTCTGCCGCCTGCGCGATACGCCCATCGTCAGCTTCATCAACAAGCTCGACCGCGACATCCGCGACCCCATCGAACTGCTCGACGAGATCGAAGCGGTCCTGAAGATCAAGGCTGCGCCCATCACCTGGCCGATCGGCTGCTATCGCGACTTCAAGGGCGTCTACCACCTGGCCGAGGACCGCATCATCGTCTTCGTGCCCGGCCATGGCCACGAACGCATCGAGACGCGGGTCATCGAGAAGCTCGATTCCGACGAAGCCCGCGCGCACCTGGGCGACATGTACGACGATTTCGTCGAGCAGCTGGAGCTGGTCCAGGGCGCCTGCCACGAATTCGACAAGAACGCCTTCCTGCGCGGCGAGATGACCCCGGTCTTCTTCGGCACCGCACTCGGCAACTTTGGCGTCGACCATGTGCTGGACGCCGTCGTCGACTGGGCACCGAAGCCGCTGGCGCGTGTCGCCAACGAGCGCAGCGTGGAGCCGGTCGAGGAGAAATTCACAGGCTTCGTGTTCAAGATCCAGGCGAACATGGACCCCAAGCACCGCGACCGCATCGCCTTCATGCGCATCTGCTCGGGCAAGTACGAGAAAGGCATGAAGATGCGCCACGTGCGCATCAAGAAGGACCTGAAGATCGCCGACGCACTGACCTTCTTCTCCAGTGAGCGTGAAATGCTGGAGGAAGCCTGGGCCGGCGACATCATCGGCCTGCACAACCACGGCACCATCCAGATCGGCGATACCTTCACCGAAGGCGAAGTGCTGGGCTTCACCGGCATCCCGCACTTCGCCCCGGAACTGTTCCGCCGCGTGCGCCTGAAGGATCCGCTCAAATCCAAGCAGCTGCGCCAGGGCCTGCAGGAGCTGGCCGAGGAAGGCGCCACCCAGGTGTTCTTCCCCGAGCGCAACAACGACATCATCCTCGGCGCGGTGGGCGTGCTGCAGTTCGACGTGGTCGCCAGCCGCCTGAAGGAGGAATACAAGGTCGAGTGCGCTTACGAGGCGATCAATGTCTGGTCGGCACGCTGGATCGAGTGCGACAACGAGAAGAAGCTCAAAGAATTCACCGACAAGGCCTACGAGAACCTGGCGGTCGACGGCGGCGGCCACCTCACCTACCTGGCGCCGACGCGGGTGAACCTGAGCCTGATGGAAGAGCGTTGGCCTGATGTGAAGTTCAGGGCGACGCGGGAGCATCACTGAGGAAGAAGGACCTTTCGGGGCGGGCTCGTCTAGTAGCCGGTATGTTCGGCAGGCTCATGATCGCCAGCAAGCTGGCTCCTACGAAAAGTCCTAACTGGCTCGTACGAAAAGACAAGGCAACTGTGTTTACCCTGTAGGAGCCAGCTTGCTGGCGATCCGGCCCCGCTAGAACAAAAGTTCGTTAATCCACACGGAGGTGGATATGCCGAGCCATTTCACTCACCGTGGCCANCCCGCTAGAACAAAAGTTCGTTAATCCACACGGAGGTGGATATGCCGAGCCATTTCACTCACCGTGGCCACGCATTGCGTCGCGGCCGGCATTCCGAAACGGGTCATGTTTACCTGATCACCGCTGTTACAGAGCGACGCGCACGCCTCTTTACCGATCCTATGCTGGCCCGGCTGCTTGTGAGCGAAATGCGCCGCCTCGATGACGAACGCTACGTCGAATCGCTGGCCTGGGTCGTCATGCCAGACCACGTACACTGGCTGATCGAGCTGAACTCGATGCCACTGCCGGCGGTCATCCAACGCCTTAAGTCCCGTAGCGCGATAGCCATCAATCGAATTACAGGTACAAGGATTTGGCAGCGGGGTTTTCATGATCGCGCGCTGCGCCAGGAGGAGGATGTGATCGCCACCGCCCGGTATGTCGTCGCTAATCCCTTGCGGGCGGGGCTGGTGGACCGGATTGGCGATTATCCGTGGTGGGATGCAGTTTGGTTATGAAACTTGGCCGCTGATCGCCAGCAAGCTGGCTCCTACCAAAGCCGGCGTTTCGCCTCTTTTTCGCAGTTCTCTAACCGGCCGGCACGACTACAGCTCGGCCCCGGGTGTGGCCCATGATCGCCAGCAAGGACTGGGCGTCCCCCTGGCTCCTACGAAACGCTAACGAAGGTTTTCACCTGTAGGAGCCAACTTGCTGGCGATCCCGGCGTCTCGTGCAAGCGAGACGCCAAGATGCGCGGCTGGAAGGCGGCCTACCCCTACCGCCCCAAATCAATCCCAATCACCAACGGATCATGATCGGACGCGCGATAAGGCTCGGTGCTGTAGAGCAGTGACTGCTGACGCGGCGTCTTGAACTCCAGGTTGTAATCCAGCACCCGAGGTTCGTCGGCGTTGATGTGCCATTCGGTGGCACCCCTCACCTGAGGGGTCAGGCTGGCGCTGGCGAGGCTGTGGTCGAGGTAGCCGGACTGGCCGGAGAACACGTAGGAATAGGCGTCCCCGCCTCCAAATGTCGTCAGCAGATCGGTATAGCCGGACGCCCGGATCACATTGATCGGATCTTCCTTGGCGTAGGCATTGAGGTCGCCAATGATCAGGCGGTCAGGGTCGTAGGATTCGGTCGGGTCGCGGCCCAGCCAGTCGGCCAGTGCCTGCGCCGCGCGTACCCGGGTGAGGTTGCAGTTGCCCTGGCCGTCGCCCAGGTCGCGGTCGCCGATATCATCGCAGCTCGAGCCCTTGGACTTGAAGTGATTGACCGCCACTGTCAGCCGCTCGCCGGTGCGGCGTTCGCGGAACGTCTGGGCGAGCGCCGGACGGTTGCGTGTATCGATGAAGCGCGGATCGACCGAGCTGTCCAGCACGGCCGCCGCCTTGTGCGGGCTGACTATGTCCTTGCGGTAGATCAGGCCAACGGCGATCTCGTCGGTACCCAGGCGAGCGCGTCTCGGATCGATGAAGGCGTAGCGGTCTCGGCTCGGCGACGCGGCGTTGAGGCCAGCTACCAGGTCGGCGATCGCACTGTCCTCGCCGTAGCCATCGTTCTCGATTTCCATCAGCCCGATGATGTGTGCGTCGGCACCAAGGATCGCCGCGATGATCTTGTCGCGCTGGCGCTGAAATTCTTCGACGGTATCCGCGCCGCGTGAAGTCGGGAAGCCTGCGCCGTGGCCGTCGCCGTTGAAGTAGTTGAGCACGTTGAAACTGGCGACCCGCAGGCGCCCTTCGATCGGCTCCGGCGCGGCCGGCCTGGGGTTTTTCGCGACGAATCGCGGCGCCTGGGTAGGTTGCACGCGGTAGCTGCCGGCCAAGTAGTGCAGCACGCCCCGGACCTCGCCTACTTCGTCACCGACGCGCAGCGTGCGATAGGCGTCGAGCGCCGGCGACGGGTAACGGATGGGGTCCGGGTTCTGATCACTGCGCCCGTCGTCCAGCACGATCCGGTTCAGGTCGTTCTGCGCCTGCAGCTGACGCGCCGGCTCGCCAGGCGTGACCTTGTTCGTCGGGATCCACAGCCGTCCACCCGAGGACAGCACCAACTCGCCATAGCGCCCGAGGTTGTAGACCTCGCTGACCGTCAGGGTCTGCGCCAAGCGCACCTGCATGCCTTCATAGCGCTCCAGCGCATCTGCCGAGGCCAGCGGCAGGGTGATCTGCGCCACGCTCGGCAACGGCTGCGATCTGGCCAACACCCTGATCTGCGGCGAGGTGAGTTCGGTGAGGCCGTTGAATTCGGTGACCAGCCCGCGTACTTGAACGCGATCGCCTACCTGCACCTCGACGCCGTTGCCGGCCCCATAGATGTACAGGCCCTCGGATGTCAGCGGGTCGCTGTCGGCTTCGCTGTCCGGCGCCTGGATAAAGAACCCGCCCAGTTCGCCTTCGCCCTGATAGTCGGCCACCACTATGCCTTCGACGGTCACCAACTGGTTGACCAACGGGCTGCTGTCGCCGCTGCCCTGCACCTCGGCAATCGCGCGGCGGCCTGCATCGTCGCCACCCGGCTCGCCTTCGCCGTACTGGCCGAGATGGACAAAAGTGTTGACGGCATAGCCCTGCCACTCGGCCCCCGGGTCGAACGCATCGCTCGGGTCGCGATCGCCGCGAACGACCGACGTCCGGCGCGTCAGCGTGCGGTCGGCCGTCTGCGTCTGGCCGGTCCCCCAGGCACTGCCCGGATCGACACCGACCTGGCCGATGCTGTCGAGCACGTCGCCGCCCGGCCCGCGCAGCACGATGGCGTCGTCACCGTTGTACCAGCCGCCGCTGCCGCGCTGGCTCGCCAGGGCCAGCAGGCTGGCGTCGCCGCTCTCGTGCGCCAGAACGTGTACGCCGTGCGGCGCGACTTCCCCAGCGAGCGCAATGCTCCGGCCACTGCTGGTCGAGCCGTTGAAGTAGAAGTCGACCCGGTAGCCGTCCAGCGAAACCGGCACCTCATCAGCGTTGTAGAACTCCAGCGCCTTGTTGTTGCCGCTGCCCTCCACGTATTCGGAGATCAGCAGGTCGGCCGAGGCGACCGCAGGCAGGCCAAGGGTGGCAACGGTCAGGAGCGCGGCCGCGAGAGGGTGCGGCCGGAAATGGGTGATGCGGCGCATGGACTGGAGCTCCGAGGTTCAGCCGTATTGTGGCTCGAGGGTTTGGGAAAAGACCGAGGTGCCGTCGATGTCTCGCAGGGTGGCGGTCAGGCTGCCGCTGCGCGAATCGATCTCGACCTCGCCGAAGAACTGGAAGCCGGCATAAGGCGAAGCATTGGCCATGGGCGGCGCCTTCTGGAAAACCACCTCCGGGCCGAAGGTGGCATCCAGCGGATTGGGACCGAAGCTGCCGGCGTTGAGCGGCCCGGCGACGAATTCCCAGAAGGGATCGAAATCCTGGAAGGCGGCGCGGTTGGGATGGTAATGGTGCGCCGCGCAGTAGTGCACATCGGCGGTCAGCCAGAGGGTGTTGCTCACCTTGTAGCGCTTGATGAAGCCGAGCAGATCGGCAATCTCCAGCTCGCGCCCCAACGCCGGGCCGTCCTGCCCGTTGGCGATCGCCTCCCAGCGCGCCCGGCCGCTTGCATCGGTGCCATCCGGCACGTGCAAGCCGATGGGCATGTCCGCGGCGATGACCTTCCAGGTCGCCCGCGAGCGGCGCAATTCGCGTTTGAGCCAGGCCAGCTGTTCGGTGCCGAGAAAGGCGGTTTCCGGGCCCTGCTCCGGCTGCAGGTTGTGGGTGTTGGGGCCGCGGTAGCTGCGCATGTCCAGCACGAACACATCGAGCTGAGGGCCATAGGCGATCTTGCGGTAGACACGGCCGGCGGCGTCGCGCCCGACCAGGCGCATCGGTGCGTACTCGAGAAAGGCCTGGCGACCGCGACGGGCAAGCAGCTCGATATCGCGGACCTGGTAACGATCATCCAGCTCCTTGCCCGGCGACCAGTTGTTGGTCACTTCGTGATCGTCCCATTGCCAGATCTGCGGCACCTCGGCATTGAACTGGCGCAGGTTGTGGTCCAGCAGGTTGTAGCGATAGTTGCCGCGAAACTCTTCCAGGGTTTCGGCCACCTTGGTCTTGGCTTCGGTGATGACGTTGCGCCAGAGGCGCCCGTCTTCCGCAGTCACCTCGGCCTGGATCGGGCCGTCGGCATAGATGGCATCGCCGCTCTGGATGAAGAAATCCGGGTGGCGCTGACGCATCGCTTCATAGATACGCATGCCGCCGAAGTCAGCGTTGATGCCCCAGCCCTGGCCGCAGGTGTCGCCACCCCAGACGAAACGGATATCCCGCGCGTGCCGCGGGGCGGTGCGCAGGTGACCCAGCCAGGGCTGGCTGCGGGCGTGGTCGCGGGCATCCTCGAAGTAGGCGCGGTAGAAGATCGACTGATCCGACGGCAGGCCGCGCAAGTCGACCCGCGCGGTGAAGTCGAGGCGCTCGTCGGTTACGGGCGAGATCCGTTTGCGCGGATTGCCAAAGCCACTGGTGGTGTCCCATTCCACCACCAGGCGTGCCGGCCGGTCGCAGCGGCTCCAGACCAGCGCGCGGTCGGCGAGCACGTCGCCGGACTGAACGCCATCGGTGATCCACGGCCGGGCCGTGGGTGCCGCAATGATCGCGGGCGCAACGCCCATCGCCGGCAGTGCGAGACCGGCGCCAATGCCCTGTACCAGGCGGCGCCGCGTGGCGTCGAAATCGGTCATGTCGCCTCCCCTTCGTCGTGGTGATGACGAAGGGTTTAAGCGAGGCGCTTGACAGAACCGTGACGCTCGGACGAACGGTCGTCAAAAAAGCGACATCCGAGCGATACCCTACTGCCCCTCCTCCAGGCTGAAGGCCACCAACGAATCACCCAGCTTGGTGCCGAACGAGCCATGCCCGCCGGCCATCTGCACCACGTACTGCTTGCCGGTCTTCTCGGACACGTAGGTCATCGGCGTCGCCTGGCCACCGGCGGGCAGGCGGCCTTTCCACAGTTCCTTGCCGTTTTGCAGGTCGTAGGCGCGCAGGTAGTAATCCAGGGTGCCGCTCATGAAGGCCACGCCACCCGCGGTGACGATCGGCCCGCCCAGCGCTGGCGTACCCACCGGCAGCGGGATGCCCAAGGGCGCGCTGTCGCGGCTGGTGCCGTTCTTGTGCATCCAGACCTTCTTCATGCTGCGCAGGTCCAGCGCGGTGACGAAGCCCCAAGGTGGCGTCTGGCACGGCAGGCCGATGACCGACATGAACGGCTCCAGTCGCACCATCCAGGGCGCACCCAGGTTGGGTTGCAGGCCGGTCTCGCCGCCACCGGAGCGCTCGTTCGGGTCAACGTCGCTGCGCTTGACCATGGTCGAGACGAAGGCCAGGTAGTTCGGTGCGCCGAATAGCAGCTGGCGGCTCGGATCGACGGCCACGGACGGCCAGTTGAAGGTCCCCACGTTACCCGGATAGATCAGCGAGCCCTGCTCCGACGGCGGCGTGAAATCGCCCTCGTAGCGCAGCTGGCGGAACTGGATGCGGCACATCATCTGGTCCAGCGGCGTGCCACCCCACATGTCGCGCTCGCGCAGTGGCTCGTCCGGCGCGTAGCTCACGGCCGAATAGGGCTGCGTGGGCGCGGTGAACTCGCCATAGTCGGTGCCTTGCGGCACGGGCATCTCGTCGACCGGCACGATGGGCTCGCCGGTGCGCCGGTCGAGGATGTACAGGTCGCCGCGCTTGGTCGGCTGGATGATGGCCGGGACCTTGCCCTGCGGCCCGTCGATATCCACCAGCGTGGGCTGCGAGGGCAGGTCGCGGTCCCACAGATCGTGGTGCACCGTCTGGAATTCCCAGCGCACCTGGCCGCTCGCCAGGTCCAGCGCCACCAGGGTATCCGTGAAGCGCTCGGATTCCGGCGTGCGCGGTTGCGCCCACTGGTCCGGCGTCTGGTTGCCGGTGGGGATGTAGACCAGCCCCAGCGACTCGTCGGCGGTGGCGATGGTCCAGGAGTTCGGCGTGCTGCGCACGTAGGTTTCGCCGGGGGCCAGGGGCTCGGTGGCGTCCGGATTGCCCGGGTCGAAATTCCATACCAGCTCGCCGCTGCGCACGTCATAGGCGCGGATCACCCCGCCGGGGGAATCCACCGCGCCGTTGTCGGTGATCGAGCCACCGACGATGACCAGCTTCTCCGTCACCACGGGCGGCGAGGTCGGCAGGTAGACGCCCAGCGCGCCCTCGCCCAGCCCGGCCTTGAGGTCCACCGTGCCGGCATCGCCGAAGTCCTCGCAGGGCTTGCCATCGGCAACGTCCAGGGCGATCAGCGTGCCGTCGTTGGTCGGCAGGAACAACCGCCGCTCGCAACGCGCGGCCGGCTCGGCCGTAGAGGCCGGCGCCTGGCCGTAGGCCGTGGCGTCGTGGTAGGCCAGACCGCGGCAGGTCATGTGCTGGTAGTACTCGGCATCGCGATTGATGCTCGGATCGAAGCGCCAGCGCTCCTCTCCGGTGTCGGCATCCACCGCGATGGCGATGCTGTGCGGGGTGCAGATGAACAGGTTGTCGCCAACCTTCAGCGGTGTGACCTGGTAGGTGATCTCGCCGGGGTCGCCCTCGCCCGGCAGATCGCCGGTGTGGAACTCCCAGGCCTTCTTCAGCTTGCCGACATTGGCCGGCGTGATCAGGTCCGCCGGTGCGTAGCGGTCGCCCCGGTCGGAGCCGCCATAGGCCGTCCACTCGCTGGCCTGGCGTCCGGCCTGACCTTCCGGGGCCAGACCCTGCATCTGCGCGTCGCTAAACTCACCGGTGATCGAGTGGTAGTCCTGCGTCAACGAATAGCCTGCCATCAGCGCACCGGCCAGCAGGCCGATCCCGAGCAGGCCGCTCGCACCGTCGCGCCAGATCAGCCGATCGCTGACATGACGATTGACGAAGGGCAGGATCAGCCAGAGCCCGAGGATGCACCAGAGGTCGATCCGCGGCGCCAGCTGCCACCAGTCAAAGCGCACCTCGTAGAACGTCCAGGCCAGCGTTCCCAGCAGCAACGCCGCGTACAGCCAGATCGCCGCGCGCCGCCGGGCGAACAGCAGGCCGGCCACCACCAGCAGACCGATACCGGCGACCAGGTAGTACCAGGAACCGCCCAGCGTCGCGAGGTAGCCGCCGCCGATGGTCATGAGCGCACCCAGCACCAGTACCACCAGGGCGGTCAGGGTAATACGCAGGGGCCGCGGCCCGTAGTCGATACTCATCGCAGTCTCCAGCCAGATCGATGCAAAGCAAAAAGCTGGCGAAACCTTCTGACACAAAGTCTTCGCCAGCTTGTAGTGGATGCGGCGCGGAGCCCTTTAGTTCAGCCCTTTTGGCCTGCCGGTCAGGCGGCCGCACCGACCGCAAGCGGCTGAGTCTCGGGCCGCTTGATCAGCGCATAGACCACCCCGGTCAGCAGGCTCCCCGCAAGGATCGCGACCAGGTAGAGCAACGCATGGTTGATCGCGTTGGGGATCAGCAGCACGAAGAGGCCGCCATGGGGTGCCAGCAGCTTGGCACCGAACGCCATGGACAGCGCGCCGGTCAGTGCACCACCGGCGATGCTGGCGGGAATCACCCGCAGCGGGTCCTTGGCAGCGAAGGGAATCGCGCCCTCGGAGATGAAGCAGCAACCCAGCACCAGCGCGGCCTTGCCGGCTTCGCGCTCGGTCTGGGCGAACTTGCGGCGGGCGATCAGCGTGGCGATGCCCATGCCGATCGGCGGCACCATGCCGGCGGCCATGGTCGCGGCCATCGGCGCGTAGCTTTGCGAGGCAAGCAGCCCGACGGAGAACGCATAGGCCGCCTTGTTCACCGGCCCACCGAGGTCGACGCACATCATGGTGCCCAGCAGCAGCCCGAGCAGGATGGCGTTGGAAGTGCCCATGGTGTCGAGGAATTCGGTGAGCCCGGCGAGCAGCTTCGCCACCGGCGTGCCGACGATGTAGATCATCACCAGGCCCGTCACCAGGCTGGCCAGCAGCGGAATGATCAGGATCGGCTTGAGCGATTCGATGCTGGCCGGCAGTGGAATCCAGCGACTCACCGCCTTGGCCGCATAGCCGGCGACGAAACCGGCGATGATTCCGCCAATGAAGCCCGCGCCGAGCGTGCCGGCCAGCAAGCCGCCGATCATGCCGGGCGCCAGGCCCGGGCGGTCGGCGATGGAATAGGCGATGTAGCCGGCCAGCAGCGGCACCATCAGCTGGAAGGCGGTTTCGCCGCCGATCTTCATCAAGGCAGCGGCTAGCGTGCCCTCCTCCTTGAACGCCTCGATGCCGAAGACGAACGACAGGGCGATCAGCAGTCCGCCCGCCACCACCATCGGCAGCATGTAGGACACCCCGGTCAGCAGGTGCTTGTAGACACCGGTCTTCTCCGCTTTCTGCTCTCCCGTAGCGGCACTTGCCGTGACGCCACCGCCGAGCACGGCCGCTTCCTGCAGCGCGCGATCCAGCGTCGCCTCCGGTTGCTTCAGTGCGACACCGGTGCCGCAGCGGAACACGCGCTTGCCGGCGAAACGGGCGACATCCACCTCGATATCGGTCGCCAGCAGCACCGCGTCGGCTTCCTCGATGGCCTGGGGGTCGAGCACGTTGCGCGCGCCCACCGAGCCGCGCGTCTCCACCTGCAGGTCGTAGCCCTTGCGCGCGGCCGCCTGCTGCAGCGCCTCGGCGGCCATGAAGGTGTGCGCCACGCCGGTCGGGCAGGCGGTGATGGCCACCAGCTTGGGTTTGCCGGCGGAAGGCGCGGCGGCGGCTTCGTCGACCTGCCGCAATTCGGTCGCGGTATCGGCGGCGCTGCGCAGGAAGCCTTCCGGATCGAGCAGCGCCTCGGACGGGGTCGACTGCACGACACGCTTGCCGACGAAACGTGCAAGCGACAGCGGCCCGGTCTTGACCACCACAACCAGGTCGGCCTCGGCGATCTGTTCGGCCGTGAGCGGCGAACCGATGGCCTTGGGATCGTGGACTTCCACGGCGGTCGACCAGCCCAGGCGATGAGCCGCGGCTTCGAGCAGGCGCGAGGTCAGCACGCTGGTGACCATTCCGTTGGGGCAGGCCGTGATGATGAGCAGATTCATTCCTTCACCTCTTGTAATTATTGGCTGAGCGGCTGCAGCCGCACGGCCGCTTCAAGCTCGGCCAGTTGCGCCCGATCAGTGATGCCGAAGCCGATTTGGCCGACGGCCTGAGCGGCAATCGCCGTGGCATGCGCCAGCGTTCGCTCGGCCGGCCAACCTGCCAGCAAGCCGTGGAGCATGCCGGCCAGCAGCGAATCCCCCGCGCCCACGGTGCTGACCACCCGCACCTTCGGCGGCTGGGCATGCCAGGCGGCAGCCGGCGAAAACCAGCTGACCCCCGCGGCGCCCTGGGACATCACGACATGTTCGATGCGGGCATTCAGGCGGCGCGCCTCGTCGGCCAGGGCCTGCGCGTCGGCCGGATCGAGGCCGCGGGCCTGGGCCAGTTCCTCTTCGTTGGGCTTGATCAGCCAGGGTGACAGTGCCAGCCCTTCGCGCAGCGCCGCGCCACTGGTGTCCAGCGCGACACGCGCACCGAGCCGCGCGAGCCGCTGCAGCAGCTCGACGAACCACGGCAGCTCGACGCCGCGCGGCAGGCTGCCGGCGACCACGACCAGCTCATGGCCCGGCACCAGGCGTTCGAGGCGGGCGAGCAGCTCGTCGCGCTGGGCGGCACCGACCTCCAGCCCCGGGCCATTGATATCGGTAATCCGCCCATCCGCCTCGGCCAGCTTGATGTTGCTGCGGGTCTCGCCCGCCACGCGGACGAATTCGTCGGCAAAGCCCCGCGCGGCGAACAGCTGCTCGAAAGGCTGCGCATTGGCTTCGCCGAGAAAGCCGGTCACGGTCAGCTGATGGCCGAGATCGGCCAGGACCTGGGCAACGTTGACCCCCTTGCCCGCGGCATGGACCTGCAGGTTGTCGCTGCGATTGACTTCGCCCAGGCGCAGCGCGGGCAGCTGCACGGTGAGATCCAGCGCGGGATTGAGGGTAACGGTCAGCACGCGCGCCATCAGCAGTGCTCCCCGACGAAGGCGCGCACTTCATGGGCGCCGGGCAACATCAGGGCCTGCTGAGCCAGCCTCTGGCAGGCGGCGAAGTCCAGCTCGCGCACCCGCGCCTTGACCAGCGCGATGCTGCGCGCCGACACGCTCAATTCATCAACGCCCAGCCCCACCAGCATGGGTATCGCCAGCGCATCGGCGGCCAGCTCGCCGCAGACGCCCACCCATTTGCCCTGCGCATGGGCGGCTTCCACCGTCATGCCGATCAGGCGCAACACG
Organism: Stutzerimonas marianensis; assembly: GCF_022810315.1. Taxonomy (NCBI): domain Bacteria; kingdom Pseudomonadati; phylum Pseudomonadota; class Gammaproteobacteria; order Pseudomonadales; family Pseudomonadaceae; genus Stutzerimonas; species Stutzerimonas marianensis. The sequence goes on from NZ_JALGRD010000012.1 coordinate 135,388, forward strand.
GCCGGGTGCAGCCCATCGGCCTGGCCGGACAGCGTCGGGTGGCCACGGTCGATGGCCAGCGTGTACTGCGTCAGATCGTTGGTGCCGATGCTGAAGAAATCGACTTCCTGCGCCAGCACCGGCGCGATCAGCGCGGCGGACGGGATCTCGATCATGATGCCCACCTGCAGGTCGGCCACCGGCAGTTCGACGCGCAGGCGGTCGACCAGCGCCTTGGCGGTGCGCCATTCCTCGATATTGCCGACCATGGGAAACATGATCCGCAGCGGCCGACCATCGGCGGATGCCAGCAAGGCACGCAACTGGGTTTCGAGGATGTCCGGGCGTTGCAGGCTCAGGCGAATGCCGCGCACGCCGAGGAAGGGGTTCTCCTCGGCCGGCATCGGCCAGTACGGCAGCGGCTTGTCGCCGCCGACATCGAGCGTGCGCACCACCAATGGCCTGCCTTCGAGGGCTTCCAGTACACGGCGGTATTCGGCTTCCTGGGTCGCCTGATCCGGCGCCTGAGCGTGGTTCATGAACACCAGCTCGGTACGCAGCAGGCCGATGCCCTCGGCACCGAGCGCCACCGCCTCGGGCGTCTCGCCGGCGGCGCCGATGTTGGCAGCGATCTCCACCGGATGGCCGTCACGGGTGATCGCCGGCTCCAGACGTCGCTCATGGGCCAGGCGCTTGCGTTCCTCCCGCGCGGCGCGCTCGCCCCGGGCCTGTTCGAGCTGCGTATCGCTCGGCGCCACCAGCAGCTCGCCACGCTCGCCATCGAGCAGTAGCAGGGTATTGGGCGCCAGGCCGAGCACACCGGGCCCGGCGCCGACGATCGCCGGAATACCCAGCGCCCGGGCAATGATGGCGCTGTGCGAGGTGGCGCCGCCGCCGGCGGTGAGAATGCCGGCGACGCGCTGGGCATTGAGGGTGGCGACGTCCGACGGTGCCACCTCGTCCATCACCAGAATGTAGGGCTCATCAGGGGCCTGCTCGGCTTCGACACCGGCCAGGCAGGCCAGCACGCGGCGGCCCACGTCGCGCAGGTCGGCCGCACGCTCGGCGAGCAGCTGGTCATGCAGCGCCTCCTGCTGCTGCGCCGCGCTTTCGATTTCCTCCATCCAGGCCGCCTCGGCGCTGAGGCCTTTCTGCAGGCGCACCTGCACCTCTTCGCGCAGGGCGGGATCCCTGAGCATGGCCTGGTGGGTGGTGAAGATGTCGCGGATGCTGGCGACCTGGCTCTGCGCGATCAGCGTGCCGATTTCCGCGAACACCTTGTCCAGCGCCGCGTCGAGCCGCTGCAGCTCGATGGCGGGCGATTCGCCGCGCCGCGGATAGTCGATCGCCTGCGGCTTGCGCACCAGCACCGGGCCGATGGCGATGCCGGGCGAGGCGGCGATGCCGATGACCTGCTCGCCGGCCCGCAGGGCGGGCACGTCCTGGGCGGCTTCATTCAGTTGCACGGTGGCAGCTGGCTGCTCCGCCGGTTCCCCGCCGGCTGGCAGCGGCTCGATTTCCTCGCCGAGCCCTTCTTCCACCGCGCGCACCAGCGCCGGCAAGGCATCATCGGCGATCGAGGGCTCGGCGATGAACTCCAGCACCTGCCCACGATGCGAGCCCATCGCCAGCAGCTTGCTCAGGCTCTTGGCGGACACCCCCGCGCTCTGACTGCCGGCCAGGCGCACGCGGACCTCGCCGGCGAAGGCCTGTGCGACCTCGGTCAGCACCTTGGCGGGCCGTGCGTGCAGGCCGTGGGCATTGGCCAGCGGCACCCGGGCACTCGGCCAGTCCGCCGGCACGTCGCCGCCCAGGGCTTCGAGCACTGTGCGACTGGAGGTCGCCTGGCTCAGCTCCGCGCCGCGCCCTTCGATCAGCAGGTTGCACAGGCGCTCGAGCATCGCCCGGTGCGCTTCGCCGAGGCTGGCCAGCACGAACAGGCCGTTGAGCGGCTGGCCATGGTGATCCAGCGACGCGGCGGGTGTGACGAACGCCAGCCCCGGTCGCTGCACCGACTGCTCGCTGCTCAGCCACCAGAGGCCCTCACCCAGCGGCAAGGCCTGGTCGAGCGCGAGCCCGGCATTGAAGCCAGAGACCACGCACTCGGCGCGCTTGAGCAGCTTGACGCCCTGCCAGGCCAGCTCATCGAAGTCGTCGGCGGCAACGCCCAGCCCCACCAGTTCGCCGTCGAGCGCCAGTTCCTGCGGCGCCCCCTGCAGCAGCGCGATGATCGCCTCGGGGCTTTCGGCGCTCTGCAGCGCCTCACTGAGGTCGCCCTCGCCGAGGGCGCGGGTCAGCAGCTGCAGCAGACGCAGATGCTCGTCGGAACGCGCGGCGATGCCGATGGCGAGGTGGACCTGCTGGCCGTTACCCCAGTCGACGCCCTCCGGAAAATGCAGCAGCCGCACGCCCGTGGTGAACACCTGATCGCGGGTTTCCGGGGTGCCATGGGGAATCGCGATGCCCTGGCCGAGAAAGGTCGAGCCCTGGGCTTCGCGTGCGCGCAAGCCTTCCAGGTAGCCGGGCGCCACCAGCCCGTCGGCAACCAGCACCTCGCCGAGCAGGGCCAGGGCGGCCGGTTTGTCCGCCGCGACCTGATGCATGTGGATGTGCTGCGCATTCAACTCAAGCATGGAGAACTCCTGCGGGGGCTCGCGATTGTTGTGGCCGACGGTGCGCCGGCATTGCCCGAATCCTGGGCTGGCGCTTCAGACCTGAAAGCTGCTGAAACGTTTCAGCCAAGGCTGGCACATTACGCAATATTGGGTAATTCTAGAAGCCCGAGTTCATACCACCCGTCTTTAGGCCCCCTGTTGAAACTGACCGACATCGCCCGCCTCGCCAACGTTTCGGTAACCACCGCCAGCTACGTGCTCAACGGCAAGGCCGCGCAGCGACGGATCAGCCCGGCCACGGTCGAGCGCGTGCTGGCGGTCGCCGAGCAGCAGGGTTTTCAGCTCGACCAGCAGGCCGCCGGGCTGCGCCGCGGGCAGTCCCGGACCCTCGGTTTCATCGTGCCGGACCTGGAAAACCCCAGCTATGCACGCCTGGCCAAGCTGCTCGAGCAGCGTGCGCGACAGCGCTGTTACCAGTTGCTGATCGCCGGGACCGACGACGAGCCGGACACCGAGCGCCAGGTCATCCAGGTGCTGCGCTCGCGACGCTGCGATGCGCTGATCGTCGCCAGCTGCCTGCCGGCGGACGATGCCGGGTACCGCAAGGTCCAGGCGACCGGCACGCCGGTGATCGCGCTGGACCGTGCGCTGGATGCCGAGCACTTCTGTTCGGTGGTCAGCGACGACCGCGAAGCCGGCGCGCAGCTGACCCGCTCGCTGGACGTGCCGCCCGAGGCGCATGTCGCCCTGATCAGCGCGCGCCCGGCGCTGCGCATCAGCCAGCAGCGCGAGGAAGGTTTCCGGCAGGCACTGGCGCAGCACCGCGGGCCGGTCAGCATCCTGCGTGCCGAGCAGTTCAGCCGCGCCTGCGGCCGCGCGCAGATGCTCGCCCTGCTCGACCGCGGCCCGCTGCCCGATGCGCTGATCACCACCGCCTATGTGTTGCTAGAAGGCGTGTTCGACGCGCTGCGCGAGCGCGACCTGCTCTGGCCCGAACAGCTGCGGCTGGGCACCTTCGGTGATGCGCAGTTGCTGGATTTCCTGCCGATCCGGGTCAACGCGATTTCCCAGCAGCACGCGCAGATCGCCGAGCAGGTGCTGGAGCAGGCCATTCGCGCCATCGAACAGGGCGACTACCGCCCCGGCGTGATCGCCATCGAGCGCGAGCTGAAGGTCCGCCGCGGCTGACGCCCTCTTGCGGGCGCCGACGCACTGGCGGAAGCTTGTCGTCTTTCGAACAGCCCGCCTCCCCTGATGAACATCGAACAGATCACCCAGCGCCTGCATGCGATCCGCGATCGCAACGACTGGCAGCGCTTTCACAGCCCGAAGAACCTCGCCATGGCCGCCAGTGTGGAAATGGCCGAGCTGGTGGAAATCTTCCAGTGGCAGACCGAGGACGAGTCGCGCCAGCTATCGGCCGACAAGCTCGAGCACGCTGGCCAGGAGGTCGGCGACATCCTCATGTACCTGCTGCTGATGTGCAGCGAGCTGGGGATCGACATGGAACAGGCGCTGCTGGACAAGCTGGCCGACAACGAGCGGCGCTTCGTCCGATGAGCGACCGCCATTTCGACGAGCTGGCGACGCGTTTCGCCGAGAAGATCTACGGCGGCGCCAAGGGCGCGATCCGCCTGGCCGTGCTGCAGGCCGACCTGGCCGAGATCCTGCCGCCGCGCCCGCTGCGGGTGCTGGACATCGGCGCCGGGCTCGGCCATATGAGCCTCTGGCTGGCGCAGCAGGGCCATGCGGTCACCCTCGCCGAACCCGCCGAACCGATGCTGCAAGGCGCCCGCCAGCAGTTCGCCGCAGCCGGCCAACAGGCCACCTTCATCCAGGCGCCCTGGCAGGAGGTGGAAGCGCATGTCGACGGCTGCTTCGACCTGGTCATCTGCCACGCCGTGCTGGAGTGGCTCGCCGAGCCCAAGGCGATCCTGCCGGTGCTGCACCGCCTGACCGCGGCCGATGGCTGGCTGTCGCTGGCCTTCTACAACCGCGATGCGCTGATCTACCGCAACCTACTCAAGGGCCACTTCAAGAAGCTGCGCAGCCAGACCTATGCCGGCGAACGGCAGAGCCTGACCCCGCAGCAACCGCTGGACCCACGCGAACTGGCTGCGCAACTCGCGCCGCACTGGCAGGTCGAATTCAGCAGTGGCGTGCGCGTTTTCCATGACTACATGCCCGCCGATTTCCAGGCCCGCACCGAGCCGGCCGACCTCATCGAGATGGAGCTGGCCTACCGCCGCCATCCCACCTTCGCCGGCCTCGGGCGCTATCTGCACTGGTTGTGCCGGCCACGCTGAGCCGGCCGGGAGGTTTCCATGTCGAACCGCGCGTTCTTGCCCTTGCTCTGCCTTACCCTCGCGGCCTGCCAGAGCCAGAACCCCTATACCGATGAATCGGCGCCGATCCCGCCCGCCCCTCCGGTGGAACAGATCCAGGCGCCCACCTACCCGGCCGCGCCCCGGGACTTCTCCAGCTACCAGCACTGGAGCTGGCGCAGCCCGCCAGCGGGCACGGCCTCGATCAGCGGTGAAGAACTGCAGGAAATGGTCGCCGGCGCCCTCGATCAACGGGGCCTGCGACCGGCGCCGCAAGGGGATCGCGGCGACGTGCAGGTCAGCGCCTCCGCACAGATGGAGACGCGTGTGCGGCAGGTCTACGATGACTATGGCACCCGTGTCGGTGCGGGCCGCTACGGCAGTTACGGTCACGGATACGGTACCGGAATCGGCATTGGTGCCAGCGCTCCTATCGTGCGCAATTACGAAGAAGAGGTGGTCTCGGTGCGCATCCAGTTGTTCGACGCGGCTTCCGGCCAACCGGTGTGGAGCAACCGTGCCGAATCGCGCAGCGGTGGCAATCAGGCCGAACGCAAAGACGCCACCCGTGACGCAGTGAACCGTGTACTGGCCGATTACCCGCCGCGCTGAAACGCAGCAACCTTTCTGGAGAACCAAGATGTTTCGGCAACTGTTGATGCTTCCCCTGTTGTTGCTGTTGGCCGCTTGCCAGAGCACCCAGGTGCAACGCGATTTCGACCCGCAGCGCGACTTTTCGGCCTATCGCAGCTGGGCGTGGAAAGAGCCCGCGCTGCAGTACCGCCCCGACGACCCGCGCATCAAGAGCGACCTGACCGAGCAGCGCATTCGCAGCGCCGTCAGCGAGCAGCTCGACCAGCGCGGCCTGCGACCGGCCACCGCCGGTAACGCGCCGGATCTGCGGGTACAGGCCTGGTTCATCGTCGATGACCGCACCCAGCAGTACACCACCTCCTCCATGGGCGCCTGGGGCAGCCCGTGGCATGGCTTCTGGGGCGGGCCGATGTACACCGACACCCGCACCATCCACTACCAGGTCGGTACGCTGCAGGTGGATTTCTACGACGCCGACGACGGCAAGCTGGTCTGGCGCGGCAGTGCCGAGCAGGTCCTGCGAGAGGATCCTGGCAGCCCGAGCGAGCGGGCCGGGATGTTCCGCGAAACCGTCGCCAAGGTGCTCTCGCAGTACCCGCCGCAGTGATCGCGCCGCGCCGGCGCGTGGGCATTCACCGTCGGCGCGGGGCCTCTGGTTAAACCTGCGGGCCCTGCCCGAGGCGAGGCGCTCGAACGCCCCCGCCTGATTCGCTATTCCTTCCTAACCCAATCGGAGTTGTTCGCATGCCTGTCGTTGCCTGGTGGCTTCTCGTTCTGCCCTTCATTGCCGGGTCCTTTCTGCCGCTGCAGGCCGGGATCAACGGGCAGGTGGCCAAGCACTTCGGCAGCGTCATGAGCGCGGCGATGCTGTCGTTCGCGGTAGGCACGGTAGCGCTGTTCTGCATCGTGCTGTTCCAGCGCGAGCTGCCCGGCCTGCAGGCCTTGCGCGGCCTGAGCGGGTATCACTGGTGCGCCGGTCTGCTGGGCATGTTCTTCATCGCTACCGCCGCCTTCGCCGGTCCACGCATCGGCGCGTTGCTGTTCATGGCGCTGGTCCTGGCCGGCCAGTTGAGCATGGCGTTGCTGCTGGACCATTTCGGCTGGGCCGGTTTCCGGCAATCACCGATCAGCCTGGGCAAGGTTGCCGGACTGTTGCTGATCGTCGGTGGGGTCTGGATGATCCGACGCGGCTGAAGGCCTGAATCGGCCATCGGCCGAGCCGCCGGATGGTGCGGGGCCGGCTAGCGCCGCTCGAAGGCGTAGAACAGATTGGGCTCGCTGACCAGATAGAGGTTGCCGAAGGCATCGAACGTCATGCCCTCGGCCTGCGGTACGCTCTCCTGCAGCCCGGCAAAGCCGCTCCACAGCGAGCGGAAGCTGACCAGCTCGCCCGCGCGGTCAAGCTCCAGGACCATCTTCGCTTCATCGCTGAGCAACACCAGATGACCGGTGCGCTCGTCGAAATGCACCGAGGCTAGGTCGCTGGCCATGTCCTTGTCGTCTATCCAGGCCTGGCGGTCGATGATCCGCAGGTTGAGACGCCCTTCGAGCGCCGCCTTGAGCCCCTGGATTTCGTAGAGCTTGCGCGGCGAGTGCTCCTTGACCACGAACAGCCGATCACCGGCTCGGTCGTAGCCCAGCCCCTCGAACCCGGCGTTGTCTTCCTCACCAAGCACCAGCGAGAGCGAGGCGAAGTCCTCGCGCTGCAGCACGCCCGGCCGTTCGGGAACGGGCAGGATGACCAGCGTCTGGCTGCGCTCCTCGGTGACCGCCAGCAGATCGTCGCCGAGGTAGGTCACGGCCTCCACATCGGTAAAGCCGGTCAGGGGATATCGCCCGATGAAGCGGCCGTCGCTGTCCAGGGCAACCAGTTCCTCGGGATTGTTCACCACCGCCCAGAGATGGTTGCGGTGCTCGTCGAAGGTCAGCCCCGAGAGGTTGTCGGCAACCGATGCAACCGGCTTCGCCTCGACCCGCACGCGGTATTCCGGCAGCCAGAGGCTGCGCGCCTCGTGTGACTCTTCCTTCCATGCCGATTGCAGCGAATAAAATATTCGCTCCTCCAGATGAAAGACCGCGGCGGTGTACAGCAGCGCGGCACCGAGCATGCCCAGCGCCCACAGGCGTGGACGAACCTCAGGCAGCCACCAGGGACGGGCTTGGGTAACAGTCGTCATCGTCTACTTCTCATGCTCGGAGCGCTGGCGAGACAGACTGCTCGTTGGTGATTGCAATTGCGTGACGCCGGGCGGCGCACGCCGAACAGCCTGGTAGAGACCGACCTGCCACCGCCGGGTTCAACGCCGCCGTCGGGAACTGCCAAGCGGTTTGGCAGCCCAATGCGCCAGGGAAGCGCTGCACGGGCAGCCTTACGAGAGGACGACAGGAGAGCAGCATGCGGGTGGAAGGCTTTTTCGAATGGTTGGGCCAGGCGCTCGGCACGGTGATTCGCTACATCGTCGACGCGCTCAGCGGATTCTTCGCCTTGTTCGCCTCGGCAGGCGCCAACTTCCTCGAAGGGCTGTCGCGCACCCTCGGCATGGACCGCTCGCTGGTCAGCCTGATTGCGTTGGCCATCGGCCTGATGCTGCTGGTCGGAGCCTTCCGCGCCTTCTTTCGTCGCTCCTTCGTGGCGGGGGTGATCTACCTGTTTCTGGGCCTCTGGCTGTTGAGCTGGTTGATTCACTGACAGCGGCAGCTCGCTCGCGCAACAGTGCGCGCGCTGAAGCCTGTTGTATGATGCCGGGTCGTTCTGGAGCCCTTCATGTCACGGTTGATGACCGCCTGGCAGCACGCCCCGACCCATCGACGCGTCTGGGCATTGGCTGCGCCGATGATCCTGTCCAATCTGTCCGTGCCGCTGGTGGCGCTGGTCGACAGCGCCGTGATCGGCCATCTGCCGCACGCACATCAGTTGGCGTCGGTCGCGGTCGGCGGCAGCCTGTACACGCTCCTGGTCTGGGTCATGGGCTTTCTGCGCATGGGCACCACCGGCTTCGCCGCCCAGGCGGCCGGTCGCGATGACGGCGGCTCGCTGCGCCGCATCCTGCTGCAAGGCCTGCTGCTCGCGCTGGGGTTCGCCCTGCTGCTGAGCGTCGTCGCCCTGCCGCTCAAGGGCGTTGCGCTACAGCTGATGCAGCCATCGGCCGAACTGGACGACCTGACCCAGCACTATTTCCACACCCGCCTGTTCGGCCTGCCCGCCGCGCTGGCCAGCATGGCGTTGATCGGCTGGTTCCTGGGCGCCCAGGACGCCCGCGCGCCGCTGGCGATCCTGCTGACCACCAACCTGACGAACGTGGCGCTGGACCTCTACTTCGTCATCGGCCTGGAATGGGGCGTGGCTGGCGCCGCGCGCGCCTCGGTGATCGCCGAGTGGAGCGGCGTACTGGTCGGCCTGGCCCTGACGCGCGGCGCGTTGCGTCGCTACCCGGGGCGGCTGGATCGCGCGGCCTTCTCCCGTTGGCTCAACTGGCGCCCGCTGCTGGCGGTCAACCGCGACATCTTCCTGCGCTCACTGGCGCTGCAGCTGGTGTTCTTCCTCATCACCGTACAGGGCACGCGTCTGGGCGATGCGACGGTCGCCGCCAATGCCTTGCTGCTCAACGGCCTGATGCTGACGGCGCATGCACTGGACGGCCTGGCCCATGCAGTCGAGGCGCTCAGCGGCCATGCCATTGGCGCGCGCAGCCATACCGAACTGCGTCGGGTGCTGACGGTATCGGGTGGCTGGTCGCTCCTCGCGAGCCTGACCTTCGGCCTGTTCTTCCTGCTCGGCGGCGACCTGTTCATTGGCCTTCAGACAGATATCCCGGCGGTGCGCGACACCGCCCTCACCTACCTGCCCTACCTCGCCGCGCTGCCGCTGGTGGCCGTCTGGAGCTACCTGCTTGACGGCCTGTTCATCGGTGCCACCCGCGCGCGGGAAATGCGCAACGCCATGCTGCTGGCCGTCGCGATTTCGCTACCATTGGGCTGGCTGCTGCGCGGGCTGGGCAACCACGGCTTGTGGCTCGCCTTCCTCGGCTTCATGCTCCTACGCGGTGTCTGCCTGGGCAGCATCGCCAGGCGCCTGCAGCAGCAGGGCCAATGGTTCGACCCGATCCATGCGCAGCCCGCCGAAACCACCATTGTCGTCACCAAGGGACCCTGAAACATGGTCTATGCCGTCGCCGCCTACCTGCACTTCGTGGCGATTTTCCTGCTGTTCGCCCTGCTGGTGCTCGAACATCAGCTGTTTCGCCTGCCACTGAACTTCAAACGCGCGCGCAGCCTGTTCCGCGTCGACCTGGCCTTCGGCATCGCCGCCGGCCTGGTTCTGGTCACCGGCGCCGCTCGCGCCATGCGCTACGGCAAAGGCCTGGACTATTACCTGAACAACAGCTTCTTCCACGCCAAGATCGGGGTCTTCGTGCTCGTCGCGCTGCTGTCGATCTACCCCACGGTGACCTTTCTGCGCTGGCGGCCGGCGCTCAAGGCCGGCGAGGTGCCGGCCATCAGCGCAGCCAGCGCGCGCGGAGTCAAACTGGTCATCCGCATCGAACTGGCCGCGCTGCTGGTGCTTCCTCTCCTTGCCGTGATGATGGCGCGCGGCTACGGCGTCCTCCCGCGTTAGGGCCGTCGCCAGGCAAGCCCCGGCGCATGCGCGGCGGAACCTGCACAGCTGGGCATCCCGGACGCCTGGAGCCTAGCGCCAGATGTTGTTGTTGATCTTGGCCTTGAGCTCCGGGTAGTCCGCGGCCTTGAAGGTGGGCACCACGCCCTGCTTGATCTGCGCCATGTAGTCCTTGGTCAGCTTCACCACCGTGCCCGACAGCAGGACGATGGCAATCAGGTTGATGGTCGCCATCAGCCCCATCGAGGCATCGGCAGCGTTGAACACCGTGGTCACCGCCTCGTATGCGCCCCAGACCACCATGCCCAGCGCCGCGACCCGCAGCAGCGTGAGGCCGAGCTTGTTGCCGGCGCCAAGGTAGATCAGCGCATTCTCGGCATAGGAGTAGTTGGCGACGATGGAGGTGAAGGCGAAGAACAGGATGGCGATGGCGATGAAATAGGTCCCGCCTGCGCCGATGTGCGTCTCCATCGCCTGCTGGGTGAGCTGCGTGCCGGTGACGCCGGAACCGGGTTCGAGCACACCCGAGAGCAGGATCATGATCGCCGTCGCGGTGCAGACCACAAGGGTGTCGATGAACACGCCCATCGCCTGGACCAGCCCCTGCGACGAAGGATGATGCGGGGCCGGCGTCGCCGTCGCCGCCACGTTGGGCGCCGAGCCCATGCCCGCTTCGTTGGAGAACAGCCCGCGCTTGATGCCATTGAGCATGGCTGCCGTCACCGACCCCGCCACGCCACCGGCGGCCTCCTCCAGACCAAAGGCGCTACGCACGATGGTCATCAGCACACCGGGGACCTCGGTGATGTTGAGCACGACCACGATCAGCGCCATCAGCACGTAGAGCCCGGCCATCAGCGGCACCACCAGCTCGGCGAAGCGGGCGATGGAGCGTAGCCCGCCGAAGATCACCAGCCCGGCGAGCACGGCGATGGCGATGCCCACCCAGAGCTTGGAAAAGCCGAACGCCCCTTCCATCGCATCGGCGATGGAGTTGGCCTGCACCGCGTTGAAGACCAGACCGAAGGAAATGATCAGCGCCACCGAGAACACACCGCCGGCCCAAGGCGCCTTCAGGCCCTTGGAAATGTAGAACGCCGGCCCGCCCCGGTACTGGCCTTCGCCGTCGCGCACCTTGTAAAGCTGCGCCAGCGAACTCTCGGCATAGGCCGTCGCCATGCCGACCAGCGCCACCAGCCACATCCAGAAGATCGCCCCGGCGCCGCCGAGATACAGCGCCACCGCGACACCCGCCAGGTTACCGGTGCCAACCCGCGACGCCAGGCTGGTGCAAAGCGCCTGGAAGGGCGAAATGCCGGAGGAATCGCTTTGCCGCGCCCCGCGAATGGCGCGAACCATCTCGCCAAAATGCAGAAATTGCAGGAAGCCCAGGCGGATGGTGAAGAACACACCCACCGCCAGCAGTCCGTAGATGAGCACGTAGCCCCAGAAGATCGTGTTGAGAAAATCGATGATCGCGGTCATGCAGGCCTCGTCTCGTGAACCGTTGGACTTGGGTTAACGCTAGTCGCTACACCACGCCCTAACCAGCCAGCGCGCAGCGACCCGAACCCATGGTCCGAACCGCAGCGGCGCCGAGGGTTCCATCAAAAGGCCATCCTCGTGCCACGGCGCTTGGCCCAGCACGACCACAGGCGTTAAGGTCGGACCACCTCAACCTTCGGGACGCACCATGGCCGCCAAACCCAGCAACACTCGTCAACAGACTCACCTGGCCGTGCTCATCGACGCCGACAACGCCCCTGCGGCCATCGTCGAGGGGCTGTTCGAAGAGATCGCCAAGTATGGGGTCGCCAGCGTCAAGCGCATCTACGGCGACTGGACCAAACCCAACCTGGGCAGCTGGAAGAAGGTGCTGCTCGACTACTCGATCCAGCCGATCCAGCAGTTCGCCTACACCTCGGGCAAGAACGCGACCGACAGCTCCCTGATCATCGATGCCATGGACCTGCTCTACACCCGCCGCTTCGACGGCTTCTGTCTGGTCTCCAGCGACAGCGACTTCACTCGCCTGGCTGCTCGCCTGCGCGAGGAAGGCCTGACCGTCTACGGCTTTGGCGAACAGAAAACGCCCTCGCCCTTCGTCTCGGCCTGCGACAAGTTCGTCTACACCGAAATCCTGCGCGCGGACACACCCAAGACCTCGCAGGAACCGCCGGTCAACGGCGAGCGGTCCAGCACGCCGACGCCCGTCGACAAGCCCGAGGACGAGAGCGAGGCCAGAACCGCCGAGAAAAACACGGGGGTCAAATCACAGAAGGTGCCGGCCGATTTCATCGCCAAGGTGCTCAGCGATATCGCCGACGAAGACGACGACTGGGTCCAGCTCGGCGCGCTCGGCTCCAACATCAGCAAGCTGCGCCCTGCCTTCGACCCACGGCTGTACGGCTTCAAGAAACTCAGCGACCTGATCAAATCCCAGCCCAAGCGCTTCGAACTCGAAGCCCGCGGCACCACCTCGACCGGCGGCAAGGCCGTCTACGTCAGGAACCTGAAACCGGTGAAATAGCGCGCCGCCCGGGCGAAGCCTGTATCCCGCCGGCCGCAGCAGGTTCGGCTGGCCGTCCCTCGCCCGCCAGCATCTTGCAAACAATCCCGTACAGGACGGACCGAACCCACACCCTCACAACCCTTCTAAGCAGACATCGACTCAAGGAGGTTTCCATGACCAAGGCATTGCTCACCACCCTCGGCCTCGCGCTGTGCGCGCCCGTAGCGCTTGCCCAGACGCCCAAGCCTGAAGTCATTTCGCACCTGAACGGCCTGGACATCGACATCAGCGCCATGGGCGTACCGACCTCGACCACCGAGGCCGGCGGCGAACTGGTCGGCATCCGGGCAGTGCGAGTCAGGAACAACACCGGAGACACCGTGACCTGCGAATTCCACGTCCCCAACGATGCCCGGGCCGACACCTCCGCCCCGCCCGTCTTCACCATCAGCCCCAACACCCAGCGCGTGGAACGGGTGCCGGGCGAGTATTCCCCAGATGAACCCTTCGCCGAGCTGACCTGCCGCGCGGCCGGCCAGGCGGTGGGTACGCCGACCGCGGTACCGTCCAGCGAACCGGATGCCGAGGCCGCGGCGCCCGCCCCCGCGGACGACCCGACACGGGCACGTAACCCATCCGACCGGGATCGTTGATCAGGCAGTTCGCCTCGACCAAGGAGCCCACGTCGCGGCAGGGGAAAACCGGATCAAATGGTCCGCTTCGGAGCACTTGGTTTGTGCGTCAGGCACGAAAAGGCGGCGCGCCACATACCGCCTAGGAGGGAGTGCCGCTCAGCGAAACGAGTGAACTAACCGCCTGGCGGCGCGATCCCCTTTAAAGCACCGTCAGAGCAACAGGGGCCGACAGTGCCTCCGTGCTGCGCAGGTCCGAACCCAAGCGATGAGGAGTTCCTCGTGACCGTTATCACCCACCGCACCACCGAAACCACGCACAGCGTTTCCCGCCATCTACCCGGCCCGCTACACGCCATCCTGCTGGCCGGGACCGTGCCGCTGTTTCTCGGCGCCCTGCTGAGCGACATCGCCTATTTCCGAAGTTACGAGATTCAGTGGAGCAACTTTTCATCCTGGCTGATCGCCGCGGGACTGGTGTTCTGCGGGTTCGCGATCCTCTTCGCGCTGGTCAACCTGGCCCGCGCCCGACTGAAGAAGGGGCGCCCGCTGATCTACCTCGTGCTGCTGGTCGCGGCCTGGGTTTTCGGCTTCATCAATGCGCTCGAACACGCCAAGGACGCCTGGGCCACCATGCCGCAGAGCCTGGTGTTGTCGATCATCGTAACCCTGCTGAGCTGTGCGGCGGCCTGGATCGGCCTGTCCAACCTGCGTAATGGAGGTGAAGCATGAAAGTCATCAATGCCGTTTCCCTCCTGAGCGTTTCGGTACTGCTCGCCGCGTGCGGCGGTGGCGGCGACGAGGCCCAAACCTACGGCGCCGAGCCCAAGCTCCCTGAGCCGGACCGGGGCCTGCTGCCCAGCATGACCATCGCCGACCCTGGCGAATGGGGTGATGAAACGCCGACGGTGCCCGAAGGCTTCACCGTGACGGCGATCGCCACCGATTTGAAGATCCCGCGACAGACCCTGGTGCTGCCCAACGGCGACATCATCGTGGCCGAAGGCCGAGGCGGCAACGCGCCAAAACTCAAGCCCAAGGACGTGATCGCCGGCTACATCAAGGCCAAGGGCGTCACCTCGGTCGAGAGCGGCGACCGCCTGACCCTGCTGCGCGACGCCGACGGCGACGGCACCTACGAAACCCAGAATGTCTTCGCAGAGGATCTCAACGCGCCCTACGGCCTGGCCTTTCATGACAACAGGCTGTACGTCGCCAACCAGGACGAGCTGGTGCGCTTCGACTACGAAGAAGGCCAGACCGAAGCCAGCGGCCCGCCGACCAAGGTCGTCGACCTGCCGTCGGAGATCAATCACCACTGGACCAAGGCGATGACCATCAGCCCGGACGGCCAGTACCTCTACGTCGGCATCGGCTCGAACAGCAACATCACCGAGCGCGGCATGGAAGCGGAAGTCGACCGCGCCATGGTCTGGCAGATCAACACCGAAACCGGTGCCTACAAGCCCTACGCCACCGGCCTGCGCAACCCCACGGCCCTCGCCATACTGCCCGGCACGGACCAGCTCTGGTCAGTGGTCAACGAGCGCGACGAGCTGGGCGAGGACCTGGTTCCGGATTACCTGACCTCCGTTCAGGAAGGCGGCTTCTACGGCTGGCCTTACGCCTACTGGGGCCAGAACGTCGATGACCGTGTCCGCCCTCAGGACCCGGACAAAGTCGCCGCCACTATCGTGCCGGACTACGCGCTGGGCTCGCACGTAGCGGCCCTGGGCCTGGACTTCTCCGATGGGGCCATCGGCGGCGAATTCGCCGACGGTGCCTTCATCGGCGAACACGGCAGCTGGAACCGCGAGACTCCGGTCGGCTACAAAGTCATCTTCGTCCCCTTCCGCGACGGCCGGCCCACCGGCGAGCCGATCGAATTCATGACCGACTTCCGCAAGGACGACAAAACCCGCGGCCGCCCCGTCGGTGTAACCGTCGATCCACGCGGCGCGGTGATCGTGGCGGACGACCTGGCCAACGTGGTGTGGCGGGTGACGCGCAACCAGTAAGCGACAGCCATCGCCCGCAACAGCCAGCGGCAGAACACTGTTGGCTGTTGCGGGGCAAGTATTCTTGCCGCCATGTAGGGACGAATTTATTCGCCCAATAAACCGCCCCCCAAGCCGGGCAACATGGCTTGCCGCTACACAAGCGGAAGCTCTCGTGTTTATTTCACAAGAGCCTGCAACCAATCAGAGCAACGCCACTGGCCACAGAAAGTCTGGGCGCCCTGTCGATAAACGGAGTTCCAGTGGTCGACCTCAGCGAGTGTGAAGTAGTCACTTTTTCATGACGCGGTAATCTGCGCCTTCGTACCGGGGCGATAGGCAAAACCGCAATGCGATCCTTTCGCCTTGCTCCATCGCGAAAGACGATCGCTTGCCGGCCGATCCACATCCTTGACTCTAAGCCGGAGGCCTTCCATCAAACGCATGCCGGCACCGTAGAGCAGACGCGCAACCAACCCGACCTCCCCAGAAAGGTGGGCAAGGACCTGTTGGACTTCCTGTTGAGACAGCACAACCGGTAATCGGGCCGGCTTTTTGGCACGGATAACCTCACCCAGCCAGGGCAAGTCATGCTTGAATACCTGCTTATAAAGAAACAGCAAAGCTGCCAACGCCTGGTTCTGGGTATAGGCTGACACGTCACGGCGAACAGCCAAGTCCGAAAGGAACGCCTCGACCTCCGGCCCGCCCATTTCGACAGGATGTCGATAATCGTGAAAACGGATGTAACGCTTGATCCACTCGCAATAGACATGCTCAGTTCTGATCGAGTAATGTTTGAGCCGAATCTGCTCACGCACCTGATCGAGCAATCTCGGTTTCCCATCCATGGTGCGTAACTCCCTTAGTCACATCCCCTCGGAAACGCCCAGCTTAGACAAGGAGAGTCATGATGACAAGGAATGTTATACCCCAAGCCCGCTCAGCGTCTTATGCACCATTTGGTGTCTAATTATAGTTAGGGGATCACTTTGGAACAGGCAGTCATCGTTAAATTCTCCTACGGACTTGACTCTATTAAAGAGATTTTCGACTTAGAGGATTTACTAGAAAGCGCCATTGAATCTGCGGGCGTTGGTGGCTTTGACGGCGATGAGATTGCAGTGGATCTTAGTGATGGCTATTTGTATATGTACGGCCCAGATGCGA
The DNA here is from genome assembly GCF_022810315.1 of Stutzerimonas marianensis. Taxonomy (NCBI): domain Bacteria; kingdom Pseudomonadati; phylum Pseudomonadota; class Gammaproteobacteria; order Pseudomonadales; family Pseudomonadaceae; genus Stutzerimonas; species Stutzerimonas marianensis. Next base: position 151,826 of record NZ_JALGRD010000012.1, read on the forward strand.
ATGCAGTTTACGCGGTAGTGGAGCCGATTTTAAAATCAGCAAGCTTTATGAAATCGGCTCAAGTAACCCTAGTTTATGGAGAGCTAGGTGGAGATGTACCGAGGAAAATAGTCCACCTTTCCTAACTACTGGTTCAAACCGTTCGCTTCGCTCACTGGGACGGGCTAAAGCTCGCCCCTTAACCAAACGTTAGCCTACATATGAAACTACACCGTGCTAGGCAGTTAATAAATGACGGGATTGATCGAGCCAATCCAATGGGTAGCCTCATTCATGTTCTCGAATCAGCTATTGAGCTAGTGTCGCTCCCGGACAACGATTTCTGTTGGTCATCCTGGGAGAGTGAACAAGAAGCGAAGCAAGAGATGCTTGCACTGATAGGTTCAGTAAAAGCCGGCGTTTCACCTGAAAAACTAAAAATATCAGTGCTGTTTGCTCCAACTGGCCCGTTGCAAGAGGTCAGCATGAGCAGTGGCTGGGCTGACGCATACCTAAAATTGCAGACAGATACGATGAAGTTGAAAGTATTCTGTGGTGAGCGGCTAACAAGGCGCTCAAATCGTTCGCTTCGCTCACTGGGACAGGCTAAAGCCTGCCCCTTAGCTTAATCGTTAAATGACAATGACTTGTGCCATGCCAAAACGCATAGAGGAACTGACGGTTGCTGACTTGGAGGGTAACCGTTGGTGTGTATATCACAACGACGAGGAAGGCTATGACAGTTTTGAGTTCGTCATACCCGACACTCATCCGGACGTCACAGAGCATGCTATCGAAATTGAGCTGGCGAACTTTATCTTCTCTGACGGCGAAGTCTTCAAAGGTTTATTTGACGGGTCAGAATCGTTTTCAGTTTTCCACAATGGTAATTGGCATTCATTCTGGTATGGCACCTCAAAACCAAATAAAAACACAGTCAGCGAATTCAAAGAATTTCTAAATATCAACCAGCTAGCCTTGCCCGTTTTGGCAAAAGCCGCATGGAGCGGCGCATCAAGAACATACAACGGCTTACAATACGTTGATGACACCGGAGCAATTCGTGAGCTTGTCATTTAACAACTGGTTCAAATCGCTCGCTTCGCTCACTGGGACGGGCTAAAGCCCGCCCCTTAACCAAACGTTAGAAGGACTCAGAATGATCCTAAATGCAATAATCAGCGGATCATCGCATGATCCTCTCTATGAGATGGCCTTGATCTACTGCTTTGATGAGTCCAAGAATTATTGCTTCTCGCTAACTCGAAGACCGGATTCAAAAGAAATAGAAATCATGGTCGTCGATCAAGTAAACGAAAGAGTCGAAACTCTTGCGGTCGATCTTTATAGAAATCAAATACAGGCAAAGATTCCTCCAGAGCCGGCTAAGAAATTGGATGGGCATGAAAAATACATTATTGGATTTCAGGTCGACGATCTTGAGTTCAAAAATATCTCGGCTGCCCTTGAAAAAATCTTTGATGGCAAACCCGGGTTAACAGTGCATGCCTTCTAACTACTGGTTCATATCGCTCGCTCCGCTCACAGGGACGGGTTAAAGCCCGCCCCTTAACCAAACGTTAGGCCATGAATATGAGCAATGTCGAGTTGTTGCCATCCTCTCTAAGAGAGCAGTCTATATCTAAGAGGGAGATCGTATTGCCACTGCTGGCTGTACTAGAAGCCATCGATTTTTTTGAGTCTAGAGAAATTCAGATTCTTGGCTGGGAGGGGTGGATAAAGGACGTTCAAGGTCGTGTCGGTCATGGCAGCGCCCCACAAGGAACCGTTAGCCTTGAAGATCTCTCGGTACAAGAAGCCATAAAACTGTGTCGCACAACTATTGTAAGCGAAGCGACTCAATGGGAAAAAGATAATCAAGGCACTACTGATGTACTGCACTTTTGCATTACAGTTCGGGCCTAACAATCGGCTGTTGTCGCCCCTCCGGGGCTGGGACGGCCTTTCCGCCGCTGCGCGGCTCCAAGCCCGCCCCAAAGCCTGGCGTTAGAAGCGGCTCTTAATTTTGGTGGTTTATATGCACGGAAGCATTAATTCAGCTCCTCGGCCAAACATCAGCACAGTTGCAAGCTATGAGCGTCGGCGCGCAAAACATTTGAATGTTCGTAGCCTTTTGCTGTGGCCTTGCCGGCCCATCGCTGGGGCAAACGCCATTGATCGCCACGCCTTTCTTTATCTGTCAGCGCCAGCACGTTCGTTGCCCACCCTTTCGGTTCGGCCTGATGTACATTTGGCGTTGTCTGCAAATTCAGCGCTCGACTTGTCACCGCGTCTAACTACTGGTTCAAGTCGCTCGCTCCGCTCGCTGGGACGGGCTAAAGCCCGCCCCTTAACCAAACGTTAGGCCTCGCATGAAGTCAGTTGTTACTAAGGAAAATAGGCAGGCACTACGCTGGTTGGTAGAAAATCGTCCTGAAGACTTGCGAGAATTAATGGAGGGCGAATCTCGTTACACGCTACCGCACAGCATTGGTATCTCCAAGGCCAGCAGAGAGGAGAGTCGTGCTTGGATCATGGCAATCTATCATGTCAGATATGCCGCCCAGTTCGGCCTTGCGCAGCAGAGAGTCATCGCAGGTACATATGTTCACTCATCACGTCCTGCGGAATTTGAGCAGTGGTTAGAGCTGGGGGCTCCCGGAATCAGCGCTGAAGAGTTAGCTAACTATCTAAACGAAGTACCAATGCAAAATAACGATGAATAAAGTGATTAAACAAACGCCTAACAAGCGGTTCAAATCGCTCGCTTCGCTCGCTGGGACGGGCTAAAGCCCGCCCCTTAACCAAACGTTAGACGCAGTTTCAAAAATCACGGAACCATCATGGCATTCGACATGTATCACTGTAGCGAGAAAGCATGCATAGAAACGCATGAAGAGTCGCTATTCGTTCCTGTTAACGAAAATCCGAATTACCCATGCCTCGACTGGCTTTTAGCAGAACTTTATAACTCTCCCAGGATTCCGCCAGAAAAATCGAACATTATTGTTCATGAGCTTATTGCGTTGCGCGAGGAGGTTCTTGGCACGGAGCTAAGTTATGTAACAAGAACCATTGACAGAATCATGCCTTTCTTCAGCAAAGCATACATACTCAAAGCGGAGATAAAGTGCTTAAGCGATTAAGGCTCGTGCCATACATCTAACTAGTGGTTCAAACCGGTCGCTTCGCTCACTGGGACGGGCTGAAGCCCGCCCCTTAACCAAACGTTATGTGTCGCCATGAATCATCGAAGAATATTCTCAGAAGAGCGAAAAGCCCACGACTTGGCCCAAGCCCAAAATCTGGTCGGAAAAAAATTAGCGGCCCTAAGTAATGTGCAGTATTACTTCGAATCTGAAAAAGTGACTGATGATATCGGTGATATTGAGTGGCAATGCACCGACGGCTCAACTGTCGCAATGTTCTTGCTAACAAATGGAGAAAGTGTCGGAGCCGATACTTTACCTGCTGATATCCCTCAAGCATTCGAGCTTGAAGAGGGAGAGCGTTGCTCGTGGCAAACCGTAGACCTTCTTTCGTCGCTAGCAGCAAATTACCTAGTTGGCAAAAAAATAGTTAGCGTGCAGGCTTTCGTTGACTACCACATAAATTATAACTACCAAATTCTGTCCGGCTTCAAAGTGCTATTCGAATCTGGAGACTTTATTTTTTACTACAACTGTGGCGATGACGGCTTTGCCCTGCTTAATCAACTGCCCAGCCCGAATGAGGGCATCAAGAGCGAACTACTAGAATCCCTACAATGACACATAATAAATGGTCCAAGTCGTTCGCTTCGCTCACTCGGGACGGGCTGAAGCCCGCCCCTTAACCAAACGTTAGGTATCAAAGGAGGAGTCGTGTCAGACGGAAATTCAATCATAAACCTCGGCGACTTAGCCAAGCCGGCCACCATTCTGATTGAAAAAATATCGAATGCTGTTGGCGTACTATACGAACCAAGAAGAATCAGAAAAAAAGCAGAAGCAGAAGCCGCTGCGGAAAAGATAAAAGCTCTAGCAGGAATAGAGCTAAGCGAAATTCAGCAAAGAGGCATTGAGCGGCTAGTACATCAGGAAGCTAGAAAGCAGGAAAATATAGAAGCAATTACGGCTCAAGCCGCAACAGCCATCCCCCTCGACGCGAAGACCGAAGAATTAGAGGAGGATTGGATTGCTCACTTTTTTGAAAAGTGTGACACCGTATCAGACAAACAAATGCAATCTTTATGGTCGAGCCTTCTTGCAGGTGAAGCCACAAAGCCTGGAACCTATTCAAAGAGAACGATAGACTTTGTTGCATCTATGGACAAAAAGGATGCAGAGCTTTTTACAAATTTCTGTCAGTTCGCATGGATGATTGGGGATGTCGCACCACTTATATTTGATGTAGACAATGATATCTACACAAAGCACGGAATAAATTTCTCCTCACTTAAGCATCTCGATACTATCGGCTTAATTTCATTTGAATCCGTATCCGGCTACAAGCGGCTTCGTCTACCAATGAAAATCTTAATCTACTATTACGGACACCCAACTCTGCTTGAGTTCTCAAAAGAACAAAACAATGAGCTTCAAACCGGTAAGGTCTTGCTAACCCAAGCCGGGATAGAGCTTGCAAATATATGCGGGTCAAAAAGAAACCAAGAATTCTACGAGTACGCAATCGAAAAAATAGCCAAACAAGGCATCATCGTATCGAGCTTGCTAACTAGTAGCACTTAAGAAACTACACCTTGAGGCTTACATAATACGAGTGTTGACACCTAACAATGCGCTCAACTATCGCTCATTCCGTTCGCTGGACGTCCAAAAGCTGCGCTTTTGTCCGCCCGTTAGCTTAATCGTTAGGTATCACATGCTGACCCGCTACCCAAACCAAGCCCGCTCCCGCAAAGGCTTCGCATTAGTCGGGGCTATCTTCTTAGTGTTCGGTATAGTTATGGCGCTGGCAGATTCCGCAATCGGTGTGTCTATTGGCTTATTGTTTGGCGCCGCGCTGCTCTTACCATCCGTATTGCTCGGCAAGTCTGGCTTTGAGAGGTTCGAGAAAACTCTCTCTCGAATTGCATCTTTTAGGAGCTTGTCGTGAAACCTAACAATGCGCTTAAAGCGCTCACTTCGTTCGCTGGGACGGCGTTCCGCCGCCCCTTAGCTTAATCGTTAGGTGTTACGGATAACATGAAGAAAATTTCAGGACCTACCTTCTATTTTAAGACACTGTTTCCTACGCTTTGGTTTGGGTTTCTAGCATTCTTTCTAGTCACCACTTTGTCTTCTGGAGCCCTAGAAGAATCGTTTGTGTTTCTTGTGGCACCAATTTCTATGGCGGCACTTGGCTATTTATCTTTCAAGAAAATGCTTTGGGACTTGGCCGACGAAGTATACGACGAGGGAGACTCTTTGTTATTTCATAAAAACGGAAAAGAACAAAGAGTGAAGCTCAGCGAAGTCATAAATATCAACCACACTCAAATGAGCTCGCCTGAAAGAGTGGTATTAAAGGTCCGTAATACGGGCGCCATTGGTACAGAGTTGGCGTTCACCCCGCCAATGAGGCTTAATCCCTTTTCAAAGAATATTATTGTCGCGGATCTTATTGAAAGAGTTGACCGTGCAAGAGCCACCTAACAACAGGTTCAAATCGCTCGCTCGGGACGGGCTATAGCCCGCCCCTTAACCAAACACTAGACGTAAGGTGCACCTGTGACTATAGAAAGAGCCGGGCATTTTTTAGTGGACGTGGATTTAGCAGGCAGAGTTTCGGTTGGCATTGAAACAGACCAGCTACTGGCATGTGTGCAAGAAGCGAAAAACAAAAAGGCGGACGGCGTGTTCGGTTCGCCTTCATTCGGCTTTATGCAGGATAATCTGGATTTTCTTTCTGAATTGCCCAAGCTCACGAAGATCTGGTTTTGGGATGTTCGTCTAAGGGATGTGACGGGAGTGTACGAATTATCTGCGCTCAAACATTTCGGCATTCATCCCAAGCGGCCAGGAATCGACTTTGGTCGCCTTCGGGCTATCGAAGAGCTCGTCTGGGAGTTCAACGAGAAGGACAGCGGGCTTGAGGCGCTTTCCGAATTGAAGATGCTTCACATATGGCACTTTAAACCGAAGAGTGAAAGCTTCGCCGGGCTTTCCGTATCCACGTCAGTAAAGCAGCTACAAATCAACTGGGCTAACCCTAGGTCGCTTGATGGTCTGCCTGCTTTGCCTTCGCTACAACGGCTAGAAATTCACCATTGCCGCAACCTTGAAACAGTGGACGCACTGGTCGATATTGCTCCCAACATAGAGCACTTGGTGGTTTCCGCCTGCGGGAAAATTTCGGGTGCCGATGCTGTAATAAAGAAGCTGCCAAAACTCAAGCATGCCTATGTTCAAAATAAGCTGCTGGTCAGTTCGGAGATGGCCTAACCAACAGTTCAACACGGACGTGGTCTGTTGCGCAGCCCATGCCGGTTAACGTCGCCATTACGCGGCACAGCCTATTCCGCGTATCCACGGGGAGATCTATGAAAACCCAATACTTCACGGCAACGAGCTTGGATGGCTTCATTGCAACGGAGGATGATTCACTCGACTGGCTGTTCCCGCTTGGGGACATCAACGACACGAGCTACCCGGACTTCATTTCCGGGGTCGGGGCGCTGGCGATGGGATCTACCACGTATGAGTGGATGCTACGCAATGCGCAAGCAGTCGCAGCCGAAACCGGATCTGCTTGGCCTTATTCGCAACCCACATGGGTATTCTCAACCCGCGCTCTGCCAGCAGTCCCAGGAGCAAACCTATCTTTCGTGCAGGGCGACGTTCGACCAGTCCATTCGGAAATGTGCGAGGCCGCCGCAGGCAAGAACATCTGGATCGTCGGTGGCGGTGATTTGGCAGGACAGTTTTACGATGCCGGGCTTCTGAACGAGATCATCGTCCAAGTGGGCTCTGTAACTCTGGGCAAGGGCAAGCCATTGTTTCCCCGCAGACTTAGCAGTGCGTCGCTAGCACTGGCCTCAGTCAGGCAGGTCGGTACAGGTTTCGCGGAGCTGCGCTATCAGGTAAGCACCTAACAGAGTGCCGGCTAACAGTTCATCAAGCCGAACGGGCTTCGCCGGCGCGATTGCAATCGTTTATCCGGCCTGTCTCGGGCACAGCCCTGCAAAAATAGTTGCCGCTCCCCTGCCCGTCAGCAAACCGCCAAGGCAGAAAACGGAACGTGGCCGTGCTTTACTCCCGACAGCCGCCATCGCGAGCATCACGCCTCGCCCTCGCACACCAGACGGAGACCACCATGCAGCAAGACGAGCTGAAAGCGCTGTTCGATCAACAGGCTGCGAGCTACGACACCCAGTGGGCGAAAACGGCGCCGATACGGCATTGCCTTCATCTGCTGCTGGGCTCGATGTTCGCCGAGCTGCCTGAGGAGGCGCGGATTCTGTGCGTGGGGGTGGGGACGGGTGACGAGCTGTTCTACCTGGCGTCGCGGCATCCCGGTTGGCATTTCACCGCGCTGGAGCCATCCGGGGCGATGCTCGAAGTCTGTCGGCGCCGAGCCGAGGAAGAAGGCGTTACCGCTCGCTGCGACTTCCACGAAGGCTATCTCGGCTCGCTTGCGCCCGGCGAACTGCACGACGCGGCCACCTGCTTTCTGGTGTCGCACTTCATGTTGGATCAAGAGGAGCGCTCGGGCTTCTTCCGCGAGATTGCGCAACATCTCAAGCCGGGTGGTCTGTTGGCGAGTTCGGACCTGGCCTCGGATGTTGCCGCGCCGCACTATGAGGTGCTGCTGCGTGCCTGGATGAACATGATGTCGGCAGCGGACCTCACGGAGGAGGCGCTGGCGCGTATGCGCACGGCGTACGCCAAGGACGTTGGCATGTTGCCTCCGGCGCAGGTGGCATCGCTCATCGAAGCAGGCGGTTTCGAACGGGTTACCCCCTTCTTCCAGGCCGGATTGATTCATGCCTGGCTGTCGACGCGCTCACGCGCGGTCGGCTGAGCCTGGCGCAACCGGCCGCAGCGTGGCGAGGCCCGGCTCTCTGGAACGCCGACTGCGCTTATCGGTCTCTACCGGACTGCTTCCCGCGAGGCCCGTATGCTGCGATCCATTCACCACGCCGCAATCATCTGCTCGGACTACGCCGTCTCGAAGCGTTTCTACACCGAGGTGCTCGGCCTGACGGTGATTGCCGAGCACTACCGAGCGGCGCGCCGCTCCTACAAGCTCGACCTCGCCTTGCCGGACGGTGGGCAGATCGAGCTGTTCTCCTTCCCGGCGGCCCCACCGCGCCCGTCGCGCCCGGAGGCGCAGGGGTTACGGCACCTGGCGTTCGCGGTCGAGGACGTGTCGGCATGCCAGGCCATGCTCGAAGCGAAGGGGGTACAGGTCGAGCCCATCCGCGTCGATGAGTACACAGGGCGGCGTTTCACCTTTTTCGCCGACCCTGACGGCTTGCCGCTGGAACTCTACGAACGGGCGCCGAGCGCGCACCCCTGACGCGTCAGGTAACAAAATCCGGGCTGAATACGTCGCGCGGTGCGCAGTAACGTTGAACCCCCACTTATCGAGGAAAGGACAGTTATGAAGCACTTGCCCCTGCAGATTGCGAGCACTCTCGCCCTCGGTTGCGCCACCCTCGTTGCCAGCGCGGCGACCGAGGCGATCGGCAAAGACCAGTGGCCCTTCACCGCCACGCCCCGCGCCACCTTCTCCGAACCCTGGGCCATGACCTTTCTGCCGGACGGCTCTGCGCTGGTCACGGAGAAGCGCGGCGCCTTGAAGCATCTCGTCCTGCAGGACGGCAAATCGCGTGATATCGACGGCGTGCCCGAGGTGGCCTACGGCGGCCAGGGTGGGTTGGGTGACGTGATCCTTCATCCGGACTTTGCACAGAACAGGCGCATCTATCTCAGCTATGCCGAGAAGGGCGACGGGGGTGACCGAGGCGCCGCCGTCGCCCGAGCGACGCTGGACGTCGACGGCGGTTCGCTGTCGGATGTCGAGGTGATCTGGCGGCAGACGCCCAAGGTCTCAGGCGGCGGCCACTACGGGCACCGGCTGGCGTTCGGCCCGGATGGCAAGCTGTGGATTTCCTCCGGCGAGCGGCAGAAGTTCACCCCGGCCCAGGACATGGAGGCGAACCTCGGCAAGATCATTCGCCTGAACGACGATGGCAGCGTGCCGGACGACAACCCCTTTGCCGACAGGGGTGGCGTGGCGGCGCAGGTCTGGTCGCTGGGCCATCGCAATCCGCTGGGGATTGCCTTCGACGCCGAAGGCCGGCTGTGGGAACAGGAGATGGGGCCGCAAGGGGGTGACGAACTCAACCTGATCCAGAAAGGTGGCAACTACGGCTACCCGGAGGTCTCCAACGGCGACCATTACGGCGGCAAGCCCATTCCCGACCACGACACCCGTCCCGAATTCATCGCACCCAAGGTCACCTGGACGCCGGTGATTTCCCCGGCCGGCCTGATCATCTACGGCGGCGACCGATTCCCCGACTGGAAGGGTAATGCCTTCGTAGGCGGGCTATCCGCCGAGGGCCTGGTGCGCATCACGCTGAATGGCGAAGAGGCCAGCGAAGCGGCGCGCTACGACATGGGCGCACGCATCCGTGAGGTCGAGCAAGGTCCGGACGGCAGCCTCTGGGTCCTCGAGGATGGCGATAGCGGACGATTGCTGGAGCTGCGACCGAAGTAAGAGGCGCGGATGGGCGGGCTGGCAGCGTCGCAGCCCGCTCAGGCGACGCGGCGTCACATCCTCGTAACACACCCGGCCTAGCGTGTTTTGGCTAACCCCAATCACAAAAAGCCGAGGCCCGCATGAAAACCCCGACTCGCCTGACCCGCACCGCCCTGCCCACTGCGCTGACCCTGGCTCTGCTGCCGCTGGCCTCGCAGGCCTCTTCCCGAGCGGCGGAGTACTTCGAGCGGGTCGCGACCTTCCCGGTGTATCGCAACCTCGGCGCCAATGAAGATGCCGCGATGCAGACCGTCGCTGAAATCACGACCGTCAGCCGCGACGGGCGAACGCTGATCTACACCGACAGCCCCGGCGAGCGCATCGGCCTGGTCGACATCCGCGACCCGAAATCACCGAAACCGGCTGGTTTCGTCCAGCTCGAAGGCGAGCCGACCTCAGTCGCGGTGCATCAGCACTATGCGCTGGTCGCGGTGAATACCTCGCTCAGCTACGCCCAGCCGGACGGCGTGCTGGCCGTGTTCGACATCCGTAACCCGGCGCAGCCCAAGCGCGTCGCGACCATCCCAATGGGCGGCCAGCCGGACTCCATCGCCATCAGCCCCAAAGGCCGCTACGCCGCTGTCGCCATCGAGAACGAGCGCGACGAGGACCTCAATGGCGGGCTGATCCCGCAGTTGCCCGCCGGTTTCCTGCGCGTCGTCGACCTCAAAGGTCAGCCGAAGCGCTGGAGCACCCGCGACGTTGACCTGACCGGCCTGGCCGATACGGCGCCGGGCGATCCCGAGCCCGAGTACGTCAGCATCAACGACCAGGACATCGCCGCCGTCACCCTGCAGGAGAACAACCACATCGTGCTCGTCGACCTGCGTCGCGGCCGGGTGATGCGCCACTTCAGCGCCGGCCAGGTCGACCTGCAAGGCGTCGATGTGGAGGAAAACGACCGTATCGAGCCAATCGGGGTACTCAAGGGCAAGCGCCGCGAGCCGGATTCGATCGCCTGGGTCGGGCCATTGCTGGCCACCGCCAACGAGGGCGACTACGAGGACGCCGAAGGCGAGGAAGGCGGTAGCCGCAGCTTCACCCTGTTCGACTACAACGGCCGCGTCTGGCACGAGGCTGGCGCCTCGCTGGAACACGCCTTCATCCGCGCCGGGCATTACCCGGACAATCGTTCCGAGAACAAGGGCATCGAGCCGGAAGGCATCGCCGCGGCGAGCTTCCGCAAGCAGGACTTCCTGTTCGTCGGGAGCGAGCGCGGCAATGCCGTCGCGGTCTATGACGTGGCTCGCCCCTGGGCACCGGCAATGCATCAACTGCTGCCGACCGGCATGGGGCCGGAAGGCATCCTGCCGATCCCGTCGCGCAATCTGCTGGTGGTCAGCAGCGAGGAGGATTCGGCCGAGGACGGCTATCGGTCGACGATCTCGATCTACCAGTACGGTGCGAAGGCCGCGCCCTACCCCGAAATCCGCTCCACCGCTAACAGCCTGATTCCCTGGGGCGCGCTGAGCGGGCTGACGGCCGACCGCACACTCGCGAGCCGCCTGTACGCCGTGCCGGACAGCTACTACAAGGCCTCGCGCATCTTCCGTGTCGACGCGAGCAAGACGCCAGCGGTCATCGACGGGCAGGTCGAGCTGCGCAAGGCGGGCGCGACGGTCGATTACGACCTCGAAGGCATCGCCCAGGCCAGCAATGGCGACTTCTGGCTGGCGTCGGAAGGTAACGGCAAGGCCAGGCCCAACCTGCTGGTCCGCGCCAATGCCAGGGGTGAGGTACTGGAAGAATTCGCCCTGCCCGATGAGGTTGCCGCGCAACAGACCAGCAACGGCTTCGAAGGTGTCGCCGTGGTCGGTGAGGGTGCCGACATGCGCGTCTACGTGGCCGTCCAGCGTGAATGGAAGAATGACCCGGACGGCCGGGCGCGTATCGGCGTGTTCAACCCGGCCAGCCGCGAATGGGGCTTCTACCATTACCCGCTCGATGCCGCCCCCGAAGGGGCCTGGGTCGGTCTGTCGGAGCTGACGTCGCTCGGCAATGGCCAGTTCCTGGTGATCGAACGCGACAACCAGCAGGGCCCGGCCGCCAAGGTCAAGCGCCTCTACCGCATCGACCTGAGAGGCTTGCAGCCGTCCAGCGAAGGGCAACGTTTCCCGCTGCTGAGCAAAACGCTCGAACGCGACCTGCTGCCGGAGTTGAAGGCCACCAATGGCTGGGTGCTGGACAAGGTCGAAGGCGCCGCGGTGGACACGCAAGGCCGCCTGTTCGTCGTCACCGACAACGACGGCGTGGAAGACGCCAGCGGCGAAACGCGCTTCATGCGGTTGGGTGCCGTAAAGCGCTAAGCAAGAACCGCTCGGCGCGGCCGCCAGGGCGAATGCACTCGTAGGGGCGAATTTATTCGCCCATGCCCATCGCCTCGGGTGAATTTTATTCGCCCTGCCCCACCACCCCGGGCGAATGAATTCG